>CAMCUB010000010.1 GCA_945878845.1 Erythrobacter sanguineus
ACCGCAACCGCGTCGAGCGCATGTTCGGCAAGCTCAAGCAACAGCGCCGTATCGCCACCCGCTACGACAAGACCATCCTGTCCTTCGAGAGCTTCCTCAACCTCGCCGCGACACGCCTATGGCTGAAGTCTTTTGTCAACACGGCCTAGCCTCTTAACCAACAGGCACAGGCCCGTTCCGTCCCACCAGATGGGCTTGATCTCCGGTCAGCACGCTTGGCGCGGAACACATAGATTACGCCGGAATTGGGCCTGCCCCCATACTCGGCCGCGCCCAGCGCCGCGAGCGAGCCCGGTCTCATTCGGGAATCCACGGGCCGCGTCGTTACCATCAACTTCGCGCAGGGGGTCGGGCCAATCATCGCGATGCTCGAAGGGCAGTGAACACAGCGGTGATCGTATCAGCATCAGCACTGCTGCCGATCCTGACCAATGCGTCGCAAATCTTCAGATCAATCGTGCTCGCTGTGGAGCTCCTGCGTCGCGAGATCCGCCGGCTAGCCACCTTCAGAGGCTGTGGCTCGAGTTCCTTGAGAGCCTCTGGCACGAACAAAGGAGTCTCGCGCTACGCGACTGGCAACGCGATACCGCGCTCCTCTGTCTCCTTGCGAAGCACGCGACGCTACGTGAACAGCTGAGATGCCGAAATGCCATGGCGGCGGGCCACCGCACTCACACTTTCCGGGCCCGAATAGCTGTTCGCAACGATCAAGGCCTTCAAGTCCGACGGCCAGTCGTGGTGCTTGCCAACGCAGCTGAAATTCTCGAAGCGCCGCACCCCGCTGATAGCTCGCGGATGCTGCATGCGAGGTCTGACTGGTCCAGAAGGCCGTATGTGGCCGACCGTAACCCTGGCAACCAGCTGATCGGAATGGTTCCGGCTATGGCGCAGAAGAGATGGTCAACGGGCCAAGGCAACGAGTTCCGCAATTCGTGCACTTGCCTTGCCATCGCCATAGGGATTGTGCGCGCGGGCCATCGCCTGATAGGCATTCGGGTTCTCAAGCAGCCGGATAGTTTCTGCAACGATCGCCGCCGCATTCGCGCCGACCAACTTGGCTGTTCCCGCTGCTACTCCTTCAGGTCGCTCGGTCGTATCGCGCATGACCAGCACCGGCTTGCCGAGGCTCGGCGCTTCCTCCTGGATGCCGCCGGAGTCGGTAAGGACGATGTCGCTCGCCGCCATCATGGCGACAAAGTCCAGATAATCGAGCGGGTCGATGAGGGCGATGTTATCGTAAGCGGTCAGCGCCGGCCGCATCACCCCGCCGACATTGGGATTGGGGTGGAGCGGGTAGATGATTGCGACATCATCGCGCGCCGCCAGCTTCTGCAACCCTTCTGCAATCTGCGCCATGCCGGCGCCGAAATTCTCGCGGCGGTGGGCGGTGACGGCGATGATCCGTCTTCCCGCAAAGCGCGCCCTGAGCGGCGCGATGGCTGGCGCGAGCGAGGGGTCGGCGGCGATCTGGGCTTGCGCGAACAGGAGCGCGTCGATCACGGTGTTGCCGGTCACATGGATCGCGCTGTCCGGCACGCTCTCGGCTCGCAGCGCAGCCGCTGCGGTCTCGGTCGGGGCGAAGTGCAGATCGGTGATGACGCCGGTGACCTTGCGGTTCACCTCCTCGGGCCAGGGCGAATAGATGTCGCCGCTGCGCAGGCCCGCCTCGACATGGCCGACGGGAATGCGCCGAAAATAGCACGCGATGCTCGCCATCATGGTGGTGAGGGTGTCGCCGTGGACCAGCACGCGGTCGGGCTTGAGATTGTCGAGCGCCTCGCCGAAGCGGGTTAGAATGCGGCTGGCGAGCCCGTCGAGCGACTGGTCGGGCTGCATCAGATCGAGATCGATGTCCGGCGTGATCCCGGCGAGCGCGAGCACAGAGTCGAGCAGTTCGCGGTGCTGCGCGGTGACCACCACCTTAACGTCGAACAGGCCCGTCTCGCGGAGTGCGAAGACCACCGGGAACATCTTGATCGCTTCGGGCCGGGTGCCGAAGGTGACCACGATGCGCGGTTTCATCGCCCCCAAACTTGAAGCGCTAGTCATCGCCGCAGCATGCCCCGCGTGTCGAACACGAGCTTGCCCGCCAGATGCTCGGGGCCGAGATGTTTGAGGGCGGTATGATCGACCAGCACGACGACAATCTCCGCTTGCCTGAGGCCAGCGTCAAGCGTCACCAGCTCCGCGCCAGTGCCATCGAAAGCCTTGGGCAGTTCGTCGGTGAAGGGCTCAACCACGAGGATACGGTCGCCATGGGTGTGCGCCAGCGCCTCGGCGATCTCGAGCGCGGGGCTCTCGCGGAAGTCGTCGATGTCGGGCTTGAAGGCGAGGCCAAGGAGGACAACCTTGCCGTCCGGCGCCGCATCGAGCAGCGCGCGGATCTTGCCTTCGGTGTGGACGGCCTTGTGGTCATTGACCTCGCGCGCAGTTCGCACGAGGCGCGCGGCCGAGGGTGCGCCTGCCACCAGGAACCAAGGATCCACCGCGATGCAGTGCCCGCCCACGCCGGGGCCGGGCTGGAGGATGTTGACGCGCGGATGGCGGTTGGCGAGGCGGATCACCTCCCACACATCGACCCCGATCACGTCGGCGATCATCGACAGCTCGTTGGCGAAGGCGATGTTGACGTCGCGGAACGAGTTTTCGACCAGCTTGACCGTCTCGGCGACGCGCGCGGTGGTGTAGAGGCAATCGCCCTTGACGAAGCTGGTGTAGAGCACGGCCGCGCGCTCGGCGCAGGCCGGGGTGACGCCGCCGATCACGCGGTCGTTGTGGACGAGTTCGTTGACGATCCGCCCTGGCAGCACGCGCTCGGGGCAATAGGCGAGCGCGATGTCCGCCTCGTCATCGCCGCCATCGCGGGGGACGACCAGATCGGGGCGCAGTTCGGCGATGATATGGGCCACCCGCTCGGTGGTGCCGACGGGCGAGGTGCTCTCGACGATCACGCAGGCGCCGGGCAGGATCTTGGGCGCGATCGCGCGCGCGGCGGCCTCGACATAGGTGATGTCGGGGGTGTTGTTGTCGCCCAGCGGGGTGGGCACCGCGATCATGTAGAAGCTGGCGGTGGGCACCTGCATAGAGGCGGTCAGCGTCTGCGCAGTGATCGCGTCGTGGACCAACTTGTCGAGATCGCGTTCCTCGATGTGAACGCCGCCAGCGTTGACGGTGTCGACCACGCGCTGGGACACGTCCACGCCGCACACGCTCCAGCCATAGGAGGCAAGCAGCGCGGCGGTGGGCAGGCCGATATAGCCAAGGCCGATCACCGCGACCTGATGGTCGGGTGCGGGGTGGGCCAGTGCCTTGCGCCCAAGCGCGGCGGTGGCATCGAAAGGAGCGTTCATTCGGTCAAGGTCCCGGTTCTCGGGAGCCGTAATGGCCGCAAAGCCCTTAAAATCGCGTTAGGCTTGCTCGAAATTTTACCAAGATATGCCCCGGCATCGCGACGAATTGGCGAACCGGGTGGCCTGCTCGCCAAGGCTTCAAGTTTCTCGCGTTGAAACCGGAATCGGCCATCGTCTGGTGGTGCGGCGCGAAATGATGCCAGAAGAGCGCGAGGGCGCGAGGGCGTATGCGTCGCTCGCCGCTCATCCCGGCCTTGTGAAAGTAGGTGACTGGCACCCTGCGGATCGCCCGGTAACTGCCCTGCATCTCTTTCCTTCCGGCCAAGCTTTAGACAGCGTCATCATGCGCTCGCTCAACGGTGGTGCCTTACTGCCCGCCCGTGAAGGCCGTTGACGCCGAGCAGCAGAAGGCTGCCTGACTTGCCAAGGCAGCGGCGATCCGACAATCTGATGGATTATGCTCAGGTTCCTTGCGCAAGCCCTCTTGATCATTGTCGTTTTCGTCGCTGCCTGGCGAGCAGGAGGGAAACCTGAGCGATATGTCGCTTCGATCTATCTGGCGATGCTCATCGCATCGGCCGTCAACGCATTTTCGGGCAGCGCGGATGCGGGTGCCGACTATACAGACGTCAAGATCCTGCATTTCATACTCGATGCCCTTGCCCTGGTTGGGGTCGTCACCATTGCGTTGCGATATGATCGGTGGTGGACGCTATGGGTAGGGTCGGTCCAATCCATCGCCGTGATGGCTCATATCCTGCGGATGCTGAACTGGCCGATGCCACCTATCGCATACGCCGTGATGGAGCGTTGGCCGGTGTGGCTGGCGGTCATTCTGACAGGGGGCGGAACGTGGCTGCAGATCAGGCGATCTCGCGGGACTCCCACCAGCACCTGAGCTGCCTCTTGGCGCCTCTCCACCATGATCCTGCGAACCTTGCCCGGCGGCTCCTTTACCGCTTCGGGTCGATTGGCAGGATTGTACAAGCATCAGATGTCGAGCTTCGTCATGCCGCGAAGGCTGGCGAAAAGTGGGTTGATCCCCTCCTGATGGTTCGTCGGCTGATACACGACGGGATGCGCGAGACGATCGTGCGGACGCGACTAGGGGAAAATCGCGAAGCAATGTTCTCCTACCTGCTGATGACCATGGGGCAGTTGCCCGAGGAGCGCATGCTTGCGGTCTTTGCTGACGCAGATGGGTTTGTCATTGCAGAAAAAATCATAGCCGAGGGAGAAGCTGCGCACGTGCTCGTCACGCCTCGCAAGGTGTTTACCAGGGCCCTCAACCTCGATGCGCGAAAAATCCTCCTTGCGCATAATCATCCGTCAGGCTGTGCGGAACCCAGCATTGTGGACATTGAGCAGACCCGTATGCTGGGCCGCCAAGCTGCCGGCCTTGGCCTCGTGATCGAGGATCATCTTGTCATCGGTGCGAGCACTGTGACCAGCATGCGCGACAGGGGGGTGCTGTGAGCGCGCTCATTCCCGGCGAAGACCCTACCAAAATCGAAGCCCTGTTCCGCGCAGCTGAAATCAAGGCCCTGACCGATCATCGCAGAAGGCTCCCGCCACCGATCGAAATTGCCGACGATCAGCTGCCCAGCGAAGCACAACTCGCCGCAGCAGCGACGCGCGAGCTCGAACGTCGGGCCGTCCGTATGCGATACTTGCCGGCCGATCTGATCGCGGACTACAGCTGGCTGGTTCTTCTCGATCTCTTCGTCTGCGAATATGATCTGCTATCCGTCAAACTCATCGATGCAGCGCATCGCTGGCAGATGTCTCAGGCAACCGCCGCGCGCCTGGTCGCAGCTCTTATTGAGTCCCGTCTGGTGGTTCGTGTGTTCGACAAGACCGACTCTTATCCCGTAACCCTTCGTCTGACAGATTTGGGCAGAATGTACCTCAAGCGGATCCTAGACTTGAGCGATTAACGCGGCAGGTAAGGAAGGAAAGCACAGAGTGGTCACTTGCGCCCGGCGTCTGGCTGTGCGGGTCACCGGCGCACGTGAATTTGCGGTCTGAGCCGTTCAAGAATGTCCGCCAGAACCGATCTGCTGGGATGCGACATGCTCAGGTAACTTCTCGCATGCTCGAAATAGACCCGAATGCTGGTCGTTTCGAGCACAAGCGCGCCTTCGATAAAATCTTCGTCCGCGACGTAAGCCGGGAGCTGGAGATCCTTGTGAGGGTCGCGCCCCAACGCGCGCGCTACCTCGGCAATCATGTCCCGAAAGGGTGTGTCATAGTTGAAGACGTCAAGGACCCAGAGGCACAGCTGAAAATCACCGCCGGGCTCCTGATCTATCGTGGGCTGCGAGCAAACATCGATCATCACCGACGCGTGGAGCAAATTGGCGGCGGTGAAAAGGCAATTTCCTTCGAATGGCCGGCCACCCGGAACCGGATCGTCTCAAAATGACAGACAGCTCAGGCCGTTAGGAAAAGGAGGCCTGCATGATCCGGGCGATGCCGTTGACCGGCCGCTCGCATGGCATCGCGGCCTGACTGCCATTCGTTTGATCGGTCGGCGCCATTTATTGCCGAGACAAATGACGACCCTGCAGACAGGCACTTCATGGTTGCCGTGCTGCATGTGCCGCGACGATGAGATGATGGGGCATCTTGAACGTACGCCGAAACGCGGGGCACCCTTGAACCGCAAAACCGTCTAATGTCTTCAAATCGCGCCGTCAGTAGACTTTTGGCCAGGGGTTAGTTCTGCAAAGGCTGGCAGTGAGCCCGCTTAATGGATCTGAACGGAAACCTCACAGGATTGGATCACCTCATCAGGCTCCATGTGCTTTTCGGCAATATGGTCGATCAAGGCTTGGAGATGCGCAACAGCCACCCAATCGCGCTTTCCGGCCGGTGAGACCTGAAGCGTGTGTAGCCACGCAAATTCTCGGCCATTGATCATGACTTTATCCATCCGTTGTGGAGGCATTATGTCGCTAATGACCGTGGTTATCGAGCTTTGTTACCGATTTGGTACGTTTGCACCGTGGTATGCAGACTTTGAGCTCGCCACGCAGTGATGCCGCCCGTGTTTGTCGGCCGATGAAGCAGGACACACGGATAACTACGACCGCGGTCTCGTTAACAAGGTTGGACATGTCGAGCGGGCCTCTAATCTGCGATTCTTGGTGACGTGGCGGGCTGAGCAGGTGATCGATGCTTCCACTTCCGCTGCTGAAAGTGATCCTCGGATGAAATCCGGCGAGCCGCTTATTCATTTTCGCCGTGAAGCCAGTTCGTACTTGGCGGTCCGGCCTTACCGGATCGACACGGAACCTATAGTTTGGCGTTTGCCATGCTGTCAGCGCGATATCCGTAGGTGCCGAAAGGGGAGCCGACGGGCCAAACCAGCATCCGGAAGATAGCGCCATTGGCCTGCATTTCATCGAAGCTAGCGCTTCCACGCGCACGAACTTGGGCCGGGTAGTGCGAAGCATCAACTGTCACTGCGAGCCGTACGCAGATTTATCCGCGCGCGCCGCGAATTCATCTTGCCAGGGAATTATCATAATTAGGGATGAGGCCGCTGTCGGGGGCGTTCTTGGATCATTGGACCGCTTGTTCAATCTGGGCATTTGGCTCCCGGTGGTCGCAATCGATTTTGAACCCTCGGCAGCGCATGTTGTTCAGGCCGTGAAGAATGGGGCAATGGATTATCTCGTGCTTCCGCTGAAGCCGATGCGCTTGGCGGCCTGCATTTCGCGAATCATGCAGCAGGCTGGCGAAGTGAGTGAAGGGCATTTCGAGGCTCTTGGGGCAAGGGACCGGCTGTCGAAGCTTTTCCGGACGCGGGCTGCAAGTGCGCGAAGCGCTGGCTGCTGGCGGTTCGAACATGGAGATTGCCCGCCGATTCGAGGTCAGCCCGCTCACGGTCGAAATCCACCGTGCCACCCTCATGAGCAGGCTCGGGGCTAGGCATGCAGTTGTCTCCGTTCGCGTCAAGGTTGATCCGAGCCCGGAGATGCCTGTCGTGTTAAAATATTGAAATGACGCGAAATTGCCCAGATTGACGAGGCATCGAAAGGGCCGCTTGAGGGTCGCATGATTGACTCTGCTGCCTCGCAGCAATCTGGTTCCGCTTCGGCACTTCGCATGAGGGAGGAGCTGGTGGCGTTATCGATCGATATCGCACGCGCCCGGCGAATCCGGCGAGGAGGCAGCGTCGGAAGGAATTGACATTCGCTATGGGAGTGCATGAGCTGTTATCAGGGCACAGATGGAATGCCCACTTAACCGATTTTTAGTGTTGTCAGGGATAAGCGGATCGGGTACGACGATCTTAACTTTCGCTACTTGGAGATTTAGCAATGCGCATGAGCAAGCTCTCGTTTGGCCTCGCCGCTTTGGCCCTGGTGGCTGCCCCTGCCATCGCGCAGTCGTCGCTTGCGCCTTCCGTTGCCCCTCTTTCGGGTGACGAGGAAGGTCAAGCTGAAGGCCCCAGCTCGCTCATTCTTGCGGCGTTGGGTGCGGCGGTTATTGTCGGGGGCATCGTCGTTCTTTCGGATGATGGTCAGCCTGCTAGCCCCTGAAGGTTTTTGGCAAATTGTTCGGCGGGGCTCGCGTTGATTCGCGGGCCCTTTTTGCGTCTTGGCGACTAAGTCGTGGTCAATCATCGCGGCATTCCTTGCAGTCGTGGACCTGCTGAGCTGCGTTCATGGGCTCTCCCTTAGAGCCTTGTCCCGACGATCCGACTCAATGGTGTCTTTTGGTGTCTGCGCGGCGATGATCCAAGGCCATTCCTAGGGGCGAGAAGCCGTCAGGGGTGCCGTGAAAGCATTTGTAAAACCTGCGGGATGGCGCTTCGCTGCGATCAGCTTTGGCACGTGTTGCCAAGCCGTTTCTGCACGTTTTGGAGTGGCTGCTTCGAGCGCGATCCGTTAAGGGCGATCCGCGCTCCACCATGGAAGGTCGGTTGTGCTCTGCCACCTGAAAACTGGACCATTCGCGGCTAGAGTTTTCCGCTGTAGACCCCCTTGGCTGGGCGAGGAGGTTTGGCGTGAAGGCATCGAAGTTCACGGACGCGCAGAAGGCGTTCGTCATCAAGCAGGGCGAGGAAGGAACGCCGGTTGCTGAGATCTGCCGCAAGGCAGGGATCAGCCAGGCGACCTATTTCAACTGGAAGAAGAAATACGCGGGGTTGCTGCCGACGGAGATGCGGCGGCTGCGCGAGCTGGAGGACGAGAACAGCCGGCTGAAGAAGATCGTCGCCGACCTGACACTCGACCGGGAGATGCTGCAGGATATTGTCCGCCGAAAGCTCTGAGGCCGGATCGGAAGCGCGAGCTGGTTGGCGGGATGCTGGCGGACTGGGGCGTGTCGATCCGCAGGGCTTGCCGGGTACTGCCGTTCGACACTTCCAGTTACCACTATCAGTCCCGCCGCACCGATCCGGCCTTTCTGAAGAAACGCATCAAGGAGATCTGCGCGACGCACGTCCGCTACGGCTATCGTCGTGTCTATCACATCCTACGCCGGGAGGGCTGGGTCGTGAACGCCAAGAAGGTCTATAGGCTTTACAGGGAGTTGGGCCTGCAGCTCCGCAACAAGACTCCCAAGCGGCGGGTAAAGGCCAAGCTTCGGGAAGATCGTGCGCCTGCGATCCGGCCGAACGATGTGTGGGCGATGGACTTCGTTCATGACCAGCTGGCGACGGGTCGCAAGCTGCGCATCCTGACGGTGGTGGATACGTTCTCGCGGCTGTCGCCGGTGATCGATCCTCGGTTTAGCTATCGCGGCGCCGACGTGGTCGCAGCGCTGGAAATGGCATGCAAGAATATCGGATATCCGAAGGTGATCAGGGTGGACAATGGCAGCGAGTTTATCTCTCGGGACATGGATCTGTGGGCTTACCAGCGCGGTGTGATCCTTGACTTCTCCCGCCCTGGTAAGCCCACAGACAATGCGTTCATCGAGGCGTTCAACAGCAAGCTGCGCAGCGAATGCTTGAACGCTCACTGGTTCCTGAACCTGCAAGATGCTTGCGAAAAGCTGGAGGCCTGGCGTAGACACTACAACGAAGAACGACCGCACAGCGCGATCGGGAATATCCCTCCGATCATGCTGGCAAACTCAGCCGGTGAAACCAGCCCACCGGACCTGAGCGAGGCGGAAAACTCTAGACCCGAGCGGTCCAAGGTCGGGTAGCAGTGCACCACTCGAGCCTCGGGAACAGAACCCCGGCTGAGATGGGAGCCGGTTCAGTCGGCAAACCAGGTTGGGGGTTAACCCCCAACCCGGTTGTTGCCATCACGCCCAAGCATGGGCATCAAACCGGGCGAAGGCTCTACTCATAGCTGGTAGAAACCTCGGGCTCAGACCATTGGCATTCATCGTGCGATTGCCTTCGCAGCTTTGCGAAACGCTACCTCGTCGTTCTGTGCCCCATAGACATAACCGCGCAATGCTCGTTGCTGGTCAGTCTCTGATGGCTCAGCTTCCTGTTTCTGCGGCGATTGCCCTGAACGCTCCTGTGAACGGTCCTGCGCAACATTCTGGGGTGCTGGGCTATCATCACTGCTTAGCGATGGATCAGGCTCTTTCTGGGCTTTCTGAGGAGCTGGCTTGGATGGCTTGGCAGATGATCGCGGACGAATCTGTTTTGCCAGAGCCACGTTCCTATCAGCCAGCTTGCCTGACAGTTCCCCAGCGACAGACAGAAACAGGTCAATGTCATTTTTGACGACCTTGCTTTCTTCCTCTGCCGACATTTGAACCACCGTAGCGATCCAGCGTTTCAATTCCTCTCGTGCGTCCATGTCATACACCCTTTCCGAGTGTATTTATCACGATGAATTAGAAAGCTGGGTTCAGAGGAGGGGGCGGAAAAGAGTCTTGCTCCAGACACTTTTCACATCGCGGCCAATTTCTTGGCCAACTGATACGGCACGAGGTGTGTGTAGCGCATCAGCATACGCGGATCACGATGTCCGCTGATCAACGCCACCTCTGGCATGCTCAAGCCCATCTCAAAGAAACGGGAAATGGCTTCGTGTCTGAGGTCGTGAAAATGTAGGTCCTTGATGCCTGTCTTTGCCATGATCCTGCGCCAGCACATTTTTAATGCATCCGAAGATACTGCAAAGACCAGACTGTTTTTGCGTGACTGTTTTTCAAGCACGGCGATGGCGCCATTGGTCAGTGGAATCGTTCTGGCATGACCGTTTTTGGTGCGGGGTAGGTGGGCGGTGCGACGTTTCAGATCCACATAGCGCCATTCCAATGTGAGGATTTCGCCCCGACGCATTCCTGTTTCCACCGCGAACTGGATCACACTGATTATGTCCTGCCGCTCAATTTCAGATAATTCAGCGAGCAGGCGATCAAGCTCATTCTGCGAAATTCTGCGACTGCGGGCGTTGTTCAATCTGGGCTTGCGGACTTTGGCGGCGGGATTTTCCTCCAGATCATATCCCCATTCGTCGGCAGCGACATTTAGGGCATGTTGAACCAGACCCAGCTCACGACAGACTGTTCCAGGCTTTACCGTCTTCAGCCGCTCATCGCGGTATTGAGCAATATCCATGACGGATAGCTCTGCGAGAGACAGATCGGACAGTGGCGCTCTCATAAGTGCAGCCAACTGATAACGCTCGTTAAGCCAGCCGATCTTTTGGGAGCTTACCTCTCTCAGATAGCGGGATAAAATCTGCCGTAGCGAGATATCTCGTAGGTCCAATACGTTCTGTTTGCGCCTGCGGCTTGTGCTGGTTCGCTTCGCTTCTTCCTGATTGGCCCATGCGATTGCTTCGGCGTGTGTGGGGAATGTTCGGCTGACTGGTGCGAAGCCTCTTCGGCGAACTTGGACGCAGTAACCGTGCTTTCTCTTGGCGATGGTTGCCAACGCAAATGCCCGTGTGATCGGTCATTGTGATTTCGGTGTGATTTTGAGCATTCTTCACGGTGCTGAAACGCCGGGGGAGGGCGTATATGCAACCGTCTCTCTTGCTGGCGACTATCGCAGAAGAGGCGTTTTATTTCAGCATGATAGAAATAAAAAAGCCCGCCGGAGGGGCGGGCGCTTTCGCTTTCAACCGATGGTGGGCGTAGCAAGGATTGAACTTGCGACCCCTACGATGTCAACATAGTGCTCTACCACTGAGCTATACGCCCACACCATCGGATGTGCGGCCCTCCCGGGGGGAGAGCGGAGCGGCCCTTTATCGCAGCCCTTTGGAAGGTGCAAGCGATTCGCGCCGGAGAAATCCTACATGCGCGCCGCGTCCGCTTCCTCGAAGACGCGCTCCACCTCGAGCACCAGATCGCGCAGGTGGAAGGGCTTGGAGAGCACCTTGGCGGCGGGCTGTTCGCGGCTGGCGCGCAAGCTGACCGCGGCAAAGCCGGTGATGAACATCACCTTGGTGCGCGGGGAAATCTCGGCGCAGCGCTGGGCGAGCTCGATCCCGTCCATCTCGGGCATGACGATGTCCGAAAGCAGCAGGTCGAAATCGCCCGTTTCCAGCAGCGGCACGGCATCGGTGCCGCGATCGACCGAACTCACCTCGTAGCCGGCATTGGTCAGCGCCCGTTCGAGATAGGCGCGCATGGCCGCCTCGTCTTCTGCGAGGAGGATGCGGGGGGTGCGAGTGGCTGTCATGCGCTGGCGTTAGCAGAACCGGCTTAAGAAATCTTTCTCCGTGTTGCAGCGGCCTTGCGTGAGAGTGCGAAGATTGCAGCCGGGACATTCCGATCAGGCTTTGACAGGCCTGCGCAAACCCGTCAGCACGTATGCCCATGTCCACCCACGAGCGTCCCTCCCGGCCGGGCCCTGCGGCCCAGCGCACTGCTTCAAGCGGTGGCACGGTGCCGGGGCTCGCAGCGGCGCCCGCTTTCACGCTGACCGTGCCGCCGCGTTTGCGGCTGCCGGTGCTGGTGGCGGTGCCTCACGCGGGTCGCGCCTATCCCCCGGCAGTGACGGCGCGGATGCGCGATGCGGGGCTGGCGCAATTGCGGCTCGAGGATCGCCATGTCGACCGGCTCGGCGTCGCTATCGCGCGTGAAACCGGGGCGGCGCTGCTGGTCGCCCACGCGCCGCGCGCGCTGCTCGATCTCAACCGCGCCGAGGACGATATTGACTGGGACATGATCGAGGGCGGCAGGCCTGCTTCCATGCCCGCTGCTCAGCCCGGCCAGCACAGCAATGCGCGGGCTCGCAGCGGGCTGGGGCTGGTGCCGCGGCGGCTGCCGGGATCGGGCGAGATCTGGCGCGGGCGGCTTGCTCCGGCGGAGCTTACTGCCCGGATCGAAGGCATTCACCGCGCTTATCACACCGCGCTCGAGGAAGCGCTGGCGCGGATCTGTGCCGAGTGGGGCGCGGCGCTGCTGGTCGACCTGCACTCGATGCCGCCGCTGCGCGCGGGCGAGGGCGAGCTGCGCGCGCCGGTGGTGGTGGTGGGCGACCGCTTCGGCGCCTCATGCCACAATGCGCTGGTCGCGCGCGGGCTCGGGCATCTGGAAGCGCGCGGTGTGCCCGCGGCGCTCAACCGGCCCTATTCGGGCGGCTATGTGCTCGACCGCCACGGCGCTCCGCGCAAAGGTGTGCATGCGGTGCAGATCGAGGTGTGCCGAGCCGCCTATCTCGACCGGCACTTGGCTGAGCCCGGCGCAGGCCTGCCCGCAATCGCGGCAATGCTCGCCGATCTGGTGCGCGAGCTGGGCGCGGAAGCGGCCCTGCTTGGCGGGGCCGAGGGGCTGCGCCAAGCCGCCGAATAGGCTCCCTTGAAGCGAAACGGGCGGGCGAACCGAAGTCCACCCGCCCGAATGTCGCTAGCGAACCGGGCAGATCGCTCGGCCCGTTACCAGAAATCAGTTCAGCGCAGCGGCCGGCGCGCCCTCGGGCATCGGCACCTTGCCCTGAGCGAGCTGACGCTCGAACACGACGCGCATCAGGTTCAGCGAGAAGAGGTGCGCGTAGATCAGCATCAGCATGCCGTTCTTGGCGAGTTCCTCAAGCTTGGCAGCGGGCAGCTCGCGCAGCTTGGTCTCGTCGACCATGCGGAAGCCGCGATAGACGAAGGGCTTGTCGGGCATGTCGTTGCGGGTAATCGCGATTTCGCCGTCCATCATGATGTCGAGCTTGGCGAGCTCTTCCATGAACAGCTTGGTGCGCTGGCCGGCTTCCTCGAAGCGGCGGCAGAAATCGAGCACGCTCTGGGTGTATTCGGTCGGCTGGCCGGCCGGATCGAATAGGGCGATGCCTTCTTCGGTCTTGCCGAGCAGGCCCGCGCTCGGATCGAAGCACAGCGACATGTCGTCGTTGCCCTGCTGGAGCTTGGCGAGGATGAAGGGATAGCGGCGCGCATAGGCGGGCAGGTACACCGGATCGGTGATCTTGTTGTCGTCGCCCACGAAGGTGTTGACGCCCTCGTTGAGGCCGAACAGCGCGATCGGCAGCGGGCTGTCACCGGCGGTGAAGACGATCGGGAAATCGCGCTGCGCGTCGACGAATTCGTCCGAGGTCAGCGGGATCGCGTGGGTCGCGGCGAGATAGCCTGCGTCCTCGAGCGAACCGGCGCGCCATTCGGCATGATCGCGGCTGTTGAGCGGCAGAAGGTCCTTGTAGAACAGCGGAAGTTGCGGTTGCGGCGCGCTGGCCATGACGAAGTCTCCGAGAAACTGTAGTGGATGATCCCCTCAGCGGAAAAAATGTCGTCCCCCGCCGAAAGCGCGGCCTTTAGGGCCTTGTGTAGCCCCGCGCAAGCGGTGGCGATCACGCAGGGCGGGGCGGGCGGATGAGTTTCCCCGGATTGAGCAGCCCGGCCGGATCGAGCGCAGCCTTGACGCTGGCCATCACCGCCAGCGCCACCGGATCGTGGAGCCTTGCCAGCTCGTCGACCTTCATCTGGCCGATGCCGTGTTCGGCGCTGATCGAGCCGCCCCACTGCGTCACCAGATCATGCACCCGCGCGCTGACGGCTTTGCCTTCGGCCTCTTCCCACACGCCCCGGACCGCTCCAGCAGGCGCGAGCACGTGGAAGTGGACATTGCCGTCGCCGAGATGCCCGAAGGCGACCGCGCGGGTGCCGGGGAAGGCGGCTTCGACGTCGGGCACGGCGGCGAGGATGAACTCGGGCATGGCCTCGACCGGGACCGAAATATCGTGCTGCATCGCCGGGCCAAGCGCGCGCTCGGCCGCCGAGATGCCGTCGCGCAAGGCCCAGAAGGCCTCGGCCTGGGTGTCATTTGCGGCGATCACGGCGTCGGCGATCAGGCCCTCCTCCAGCGCCGCGGTGAGCGCGGTTTCGAGTGCTTCGCGCAAAGCAGCGGAATCCTGCGATGGCGAGACGCACTCGATCAGCGCGTTCCACGCATGACGCTCGCCCAGCGGCGCGCGGGCGGCGGGCTCGTGGGCGAGCACGCTGTCGAGGCAATGGGCCGGCACCACCTCGAAACCCTCAAGCGCATCGCCCAGCGCACGCTGCATCTGACGCAGCAGCGTGCGCGCATCGACGATCCCGCCAAGCCCGACCCAGGCGGTGGCGCGGCCGGTGGCGGCGGGCAGCAGCCTCAGCATTGCCGCGGTAACGATGCCGAGCGTGCCTTCCGAGCCGATCAGCAATTGCTTCAAGTCGAAGCCGCGATTGTCCTTCTTGAGCGGGGTCATCAGATCGAGCACCTCGCCCGAGGCCAGCACCGCCTCCAGCCCCAGCACCTGCGCGCGCATTGTCCCGTGCCGCAGCACCTGCGTGCCCCCCGCATTGGTTGAGATCAGCCCGCCGATCGTGGCCGAGCCCTTGCCACCGAGAGTCAGCGGGAAGCGCAGGCCCTCAGCCTCCGCCGCCTCGTGGAGGGTCTGGAGGATCACGCCCGCCTCGCACACCGCCTGGCCCGCCTCGGCCGAGAGGCTGCGGATGGCGTTCATGCGCCGCAAGGAGAGGATGATCGCGGTGCCGGTTGCGTCAGGGGTCGCGCCGCCCGCCATCCCGCTGTTGCCGCCCTGCGGCACAATCGGCACGCCGTGGGCCGCGCAAAGCTTCACCAGCGCGGCGACCTCTTCGCTCGAGGCGGGCGCGGCGAGTGCCAGCGCGCGGCCGGTGTAGCGCCCGCGCCAATCGGTCAGCCAGGTGTCGACCCGCTCGGGATCGGTGGTGAGGCCCCGCTCGCCCAGCAGTGCGCGCGCCTCGGCGAGGAAGGCCTCGGCGATAGGAGCCGGGCGGGGCGGGGGAGCGGGGTGATTCATTGTTGCCTCCATGCCACAGTGACGCAAGAAATTGCCAATCCTTTCGCTGCGCCCTCGCGCGCCAGTTAAGCCATGGTTCAAACGCAGGTGCTAGGGCATGCCGACCGGCCACCCGCGCGCCGCGCCCGGCCAGCCTTACGATCCGCCCCTGCAAGGAGAGAGCCTTCCTCGCCCATGCACGACCTGTTCGCCTTCGCAGCGCCATTTGCGCTGATGCTGCCGCTGGTGGCCGAAGCGGTGGACGTGGCCGATCCGCCCGCGTCCGCCGGCGATCCATCCGCCCCGCAATCGGACGCGCCGCACGCAGCCGGTGACGCGGGGCCGCGCGACATCAACCCGCTGGTCGCGCTGCGCCAGTCTTCCTCGGCCAATCAGGTGCGGATCGAACAGCGCGTCGTAATCCGCATCGCGCCAGCCCCCGCCGCCCCGCGCCAGAGCCTCACCGCCGATCTGACGCAACGCGCCTCGCCCCCGCGCTTCGAGGAGCGCGGCAAGGAAAAATGCCTCGGCCTCGGCACGATCGCGGGGGTGCAGACCGGCAGCGGCAACCGGCTGGTGCTGTTCCTGCGCGATCGCAAGATGGTCTCGGTCGGCCTCGAAAAGGCGTGCCGCGCCCGCGACTTCTATTCCGGCTTTTATGTCGAGAAGAACAAGGACGGGCAGCTGTGCGTCAGCCGCGACAAGCTGCAATCGCGCACCGGCGCGCGCTGCGAGATCGAGACGATGCGCCAGCTGGTGGCAGTGGGCGGTTGACCCTCGCGTCGGAGCAGGGCGCGATTCCTTGACTTTTGCCCGCGTTTGCGGGAAAGGCGCGGCGTTCTGACGCCGCCGGGGGGTTTCGCGTCGGGGCCAGCAATCCCGGCAGAACCTCTGCCCGCTATTCTCGGACACCACACACCGCATGACCTTCGCCGATCTCGGCCTTTCGCCCGAATTGCTCAAAGCCGTCGAAGACGCGGGCTACACCACGCCGACCGCGATCCAGGCGCAGGCGATCCCGACCGTGCTGATGATGCGCGACTTGATCGGCATCGCCCAGACCGGCACCGGCAAGACCGCCAGCTTCGTGCTCCCGATGATCGATGTGATGGCCGCCGGTCGCCGCCGCGCGCTGATGCCGCGCTCGCTGATCCTCGAGCCGACCCGCGAGCTGGCCGCACAGGTTGCCGAGAATTTCGAGAAATACGGCAAGAACCACGATCTCAAGATGGCGCTGCTGATTGGCGGCGTGCAGATGGGCGACCAGTTGAAGGCGCTGTCGGACGGTGTCGACGTGCTGATCGCCACCCCGGGCCGGCTGATGGACCTGTTCGAGCGCGGCAAGATCATGCTCAACGGCTGCGAGCTCTTGGTGATCGACGAGGCCGACCGGATGCTCGACATGGGCTTCATCCCGGACATCGAATTCATCTGCTCCAAGCTTCCCGAAACGCGCCAGACGATGCTGTTTTCGGCGACCATGCCGCCGCCGATCGAGAAGCTTTCGAAGAAGTTCCTGAACAATCCCAAGCGGATCGAAGTCAATCGCGCGGCCTCGACCAATGCCGATATCACCGCCTTCAAGGTGCCGGTGAAGTCGCGTTCGAAGAAGGACACGCTGCGCTGGTTCCTCGAGAACGACCTCGTCGAGACCGCGATCATCTTCGCCAACCGCAAGACCACGGTGCGCGAGCTCAATCAAAGCCTCAACCGCTTCGGCTTCCGCTCGAGCGAGATCCACGGCGACATGGACCAGTCGAGCCGCATCAAGGAACTCGACCGGTTCAAGGCGGGCGAGGTGAACATCCTCGTCGCTTCGGACGTCGCGGCGCGCGGGCTCGACATCAAGGGCGTCAGCCACGTCTTCAATTTCGACACCCCCTGGCACCCGGACGATTACGTTCACCGCATCGGCCGCACCGGCCGCGCCGGGGCCAAGGGTCGGGCCTTCACCTTCGTTTCGGAAGAAGATGCCGAGGCGATCGCCAATGTCGAAAAGCTGACCGGCAGCGCGATCAAGGTGTTCGGCAAGGAGGACGTGCGCGTCGACCTTTCCGAGGTGCTCGCCAAGGCCGAAGCCGCCAAATCCGCTGAGGTCGATGAGCCCGAGGCCCGCTCGGAGGCGCGCCCCGAAACCCGCGAAGAGCGCAAGCCGCGCCGTACGCGCGAGGACCGCCCCGAACGCGAAGAGCAGCCCCGCAAGGAGCGGGCCCCGCGCGAGGAAGCCCGTGAGGAGCGTCCGCGCCGTGAACGGCCCGAGCGCAGCGAACGCCTCGCAGCAGAGCGCAAGCCGCGCCGTTATCACGAGGATGACGAGCCTGTGCCCCCCGGCGAATGGAACGGCCCGCGCCCGGGCTTCCTCGACGTCGGCTTCGGCTGACCCTGCAAGCAATGCAGGAGTTCGACTACGCTCTCACGCTGTTCGGACTGTTGCTCGGCCTGGCGCTGACCGAGGCCCTGAGCGGCCTTGCCCGCGCTTTGAAATCGCGTCGTCACGTGCGGATCGGCTGGTCGACCGCGCTGCTCGGCATCCTTGTCGCCTGCGATGTCGTGACCTTCTGGGTGTTCGGCTGGCAGATGCGCGCGCATGTCACCGCAAGCTGGCCGATGATGTTCGCAGGCTTTCTCGTCACCGGCATCTATTACGTTGCCGCCTCGCTGATTTTCCCCGGCACCCCTGATGAAGATCACGAGGCGCATTTCGCGGCCAACTACCGGCTGGTGCTGGTCGGGGTGCTGGTCTGCAATCTGGCGCTGTTCGGCTGGGTGGCGAGCATCGTGGGCACCGAAAATCTGTTCAGCGCCCGCCAGATCGTGATCAGCTGGTCGCTGTTCCCTGTAACCCTCGTCGCCATCTTCGCGCGCGAGCGGGCGCTGGTGCTGGGCTGCATCGGCTGGCTGATCGTCCTCTACCCGCTCTCGCTGGTGTGGCCTTGAGCCTGCACGAAGCAGGGCCGGCTTAACGATTTCTTGGGCGATCCGGGCGTAACCCCGCGCCCGTGATCGACAGCATTCTTGAAGCCCTGCGCACGGAAGTCGCGAATGTTGCACCGCTGGCGGTGCTGTTCGGCGCGCTCGCCTATGTGACCAAGCGCGACGCGCTGGTTGTGGCGATAAAGCGCGCGCGGCCCGAAATCGCCACCAACCTCGTGCTGCTGCTGGTCAATGCGCTGGTGGTGGTGCCGCTGATCGCGGTGCCGATCCTCACCGGCCATTCGCTGCTGCCACGCGCAGGCGTGCTGGTGAGTTTCTGGGAGGAGATGCCCGCGGCGGTTTCGATCATCGCGGCCATCGCGCTGATGGAGTTCGCCGCCTATTGGCGCCACCGGCTCGAGCATGTCCCGATGCTGTGGCCTGTCCATGCCACGCACCACGCCGACGAGGCGATGAACTGGCTGAGCGTGCGCCGCAAGCATCCGCTGGGCGAGGCGCTGGCGCTGCTGATCGACAACCTTCTCGTGATCCTGCTCGGCCTGCCGTTCTGGGCGATCGGCGTCGGCTTGTTGCTGCGCAGCTGGTGGGGCTATTTCATTCACGCTGACGTGCCCTGGACGCTCGGCATCTCCGGCAAGGTGTTCATCTCGCCCGCCGCGCACCGCTTGCACCACATCCGCGACGAAGAGCTGATGGGAAGCAATTACGGCAACATGCTCACTTTGTGGGACAAGGTGTTCGGCACCTATGTCGACCCGGCGCCTTTCGTGAATTGCGAGACCGGCATCGCCGAAGGCACCCGCGACGCACTCGGTGAACTCGCCCGCCCGTTCGAGGCGCGCTACTGGCGCAAGCCGGAAGCCGAGCCTGCGGAGCAGCCGACAGGCTGACCTCAGCCGACGACCGTAACGAAGCTGTCGAGCACCCGCTTCTCGCCCACGCCTTCGAACAGGATCGTGAGCTTGTTGCCCTCCTGATCGATCACGCAGCCCGTGCCGAACTTGGTGTGGGTGACCATCGCGCCAATCGCGACATCGCTGCGCGCAGGCGCGGCGAAGCTGGCGGCCGAGCGGGTGTTCTCGGGGATGCGAGCAGGGCGCGTGTCGTAGCCGCTGGCGATGGCGCGCTGCCAGCCGGGGCCGCGCTGCTTCGCGCGCTCTGGCCGGTTTTGCGCGACGTGCGCGAAGGGGTCCTCCTGCTCGCTCCAGTTCGCCCGCCAGAGGGATGCGCCGCCGGTGAGCGTGGTCTCGCTGTCGATATGCTCAGGCGGCAATTCGTCGATGAAGCGCGAGGGGATCGAGCTGGTCCACTGGCCATAGATCCGGCGGTTGGCCGCATGGAGGATGGTGCAATGCCGCCGCGCGCGGGTGATCGCCACGTAAGCCAGGCGGCGTTCCTCCTCGAGTGACGCGAGGCCCCCCTCATCGATTGCGCGCTGCGAGGGGAAGACGCCTTCCTCCCAGCCGACGCAGAACACATTGTCGAATTCGAGGCCCTTGGCGGCGTGGATCGTCATGATCGTCACCGTCTCGCCCTCGTTGGCGCGGTCATTGTCCATGACGAGGCTGACATGCTCAAGGAAATCGCCGAGCGTCAGGTATTCCTCCATCGCCCGCGCGAGTTCGGAAAGGTTTTCCGCCCGCCCCGCACTTTCGGGCGAGCGGTCGGCGGCGAGCATCGCGTTGTAGCCGCTCTCCTCCATCACCAACCGCAGCAGATCGGCGGGCGAGAGGGTCTCGGACTGCTCGCGCCAGTGCAGGAACTGGCGCATCAACCCGCCGATGGTGATCGCTGACCGCTTGGGCAGCTCGTCGCTATCCGCCAGTTGCAGCGCGGCTGCCGCCAGCGGCAGGCCGGTGCGGCGGGCGTGGGAGTGCATCGCTTCCAGAGCCTTGGCGCCGAGCCCGCGCTTGGGCTGGTTATGGATGCGCTCGAAGGCGAGATCATCCTGCGGCTGGGCAATCAGGCGCAGATAGGCCAGCGCGTCGCGGATCTCGGCGCGCTCGTAGAAGCGGAAACCGCCGATGATGCGGTAGGCGATGCCGATCTGGATGAAGCGGTCTTCGAACTCGCGCGTCTGGTATTGCGCACGCACGAGGATCGCGACCTGGTCGAGCCCTGCGCCTTCGCGCTCCAGCCGCTCGATCGCCTCGCCCACCCGGCGCGCTTCCTCGGGCGCGTCCCACACGCCGATGACCTTGACCTTCTCGCCGCCATTGACCTCGGTCCACAAGGTCTTGTCGTGGCGCTGCGAGTTCTCGCGGATCAGGCCCGAGGCCGCGCCGAGGATATGCGGGGTGGAGCGGTAGTTCTGTTCCAGCCGGATCACTTCGGTGCCCGGGAAATCCTTCTCGAACCTGAGGATGTTGGCGACCTCGGCCCCGCGCCAGGAATAGATCGACTGGTCGTCGTCGCCCACGACGCAGATATTCTTGTGCCCCTGCGCCAGCAACCGCAGCCACAGGTACTGGACCGCGTTGGTGTCCTGATATTCGTCCACCATGATGTAGCGGAAGCGGCGCTGGTAATCTGCGAGGATGTCGTGGTGCTGCTTGAGGATGGTCACCATGTGCAGCATCAGATCGCCGAAATCGCAGGCGTTCAACTGCCGCAGCCGCTCCTGATAGCGTGTGTAAAGCGCGGTGCCCTTGCCGTTGGCATAGGCCTCGTTCTCGGTCGCATCGAGATCGGCGGGGCTGAGGCCACGGTTCTTCCAGCGGTCGATGAGCCCTGCCAGCTGGCGCGCGGGCCAGCGCTTCTCGTCAAGCTCGGCCTCGGTGATGAGCTGCTTCAAGAGGCGCAGTTGGTCGTCGGTGTCGATGATGGTGTAATTGTGCTGGAGCCCGACCAGCTCGGCATGGCGGCGCAGCATCTTGGCGCAGATCGAGTGGAAGGTGCCGAGCCACGGGATCCCCTCCGCCTGCGGGCCAAGGTGGTGTGCCACACGCTCCCGCATTTCCTTGGCCGCCTTGTTGGTGAAGGTGACGCACAGAATCTGCGATGGGTAGGCGCGCCCTGTGGCCACCAGATGCGCAAGCCGCGCGGTGAGCGCGGCGGTCTTCCCCGTACCGGCACCCGCGAGCATGAGCACCGGGCCCTCGGTCGCGAGCACGGCGGCGCGCTGCGGCGGGTTCAACCGCGCGGCATAGGCGGGCACCGATTCGGGCACGGCGGCGGGTGAGGGCAGGGGCTGGCTCATCGTCTCGTGCGAACAGGTAGGGAACAATTGCGCCCGGAGCAAGCCGTGAGCGCCGCCCGCGCACAGGCTTGCGGCGGGCCGAAAATCGGGCGGCCGCCTTTCAGCCACATTTGCCGCCCGGGCGGGGCGAGGGCGGGACGTCCGGGCAGCGGTGTGATTGCCCCGGCGCGGAGGAGGGCCATATTCGCACTGTCCGGTTCGCGAGGGGTCATGCGGCCGGGACTGCACCCCGCGTTCGTCGTGCTTGGGTCAGTCAATGATGGAGTTACCCATGCACAAGTCTTTCAAAACCCTCGCTCTGGCCGGTTCGGCCATGGCGCTTGCCATGACCGGCACCTTTGCTGCCGCGCAGGAACAGATGCCGGATGCGGCACCGGGCCAGACTGCCCCGGCACAAACCACCGAAACCATGCCGACAACCACGCCGCCGCCCGCTGCCGAGCAGGATGCGATCATGCAGTCGTGGCCGGCCGCCCGCCAGGCCGGCTTCAAGGCCTGGCCAGCCGAGACGCAGAGCTACTTCTGGTCGCTCAATCAGCAGCGGCAGGAGATTTTCTGGGCGCTTTCGGACAGTGACAAGGTCAAGCTCAGCCAGATGCCCGAAGCACAGCGCGAATCGACTTGGGCGCAGATCGAGTCCCAGATCACTCCGCCGCGCGGCTAAGCCGCCGGATCGGGACTGGGATCAAGGTCAGCATCAGGGGAAGCATCCAGCCGCAAGAGGTGGAGCTTCCCCTTGCCGACTTTGCGTTCGGTATCGGCCACAAGGCCCTTGATCGCGATGTCCTCGTTGAACGCGGTCTCGAGCGCAATCCACGTCTCGGGGCCGATCCAGCCGAGGCGCAGAAGGCGGTCCAGTGCCACCTCGCCCGCGCCCGACTTGTAGGGCGGATCGGCGAGGATCAGGTCGAACGGCTTGGCTGCCGCGCGCAGGGCCATCACCGACCCCGCCTCGACCCGCGCGCGCGTGCCCGCACCCAGAGCGGCGACATTGGCGCGGATGACATCGACCGCCGCACGGTCCTGCTCGACGAACAGGCAGCTTTCCGCCCCCCGCGAAAGCGCTTCGAGGCCCAGCGCGCCGGAACCGGCGAAGAGGTCGGCGACCTGCAATCCTGCAAAATCGCCCAAACGGCTGGTCAGCATCGCGAACAGCGTCTCGCGCGCTCGGTCGGCCGTGGGCCGCGTGCCCTCACCCTTGGGCGCGGCGAGTTTACGCCCGCGCCATTCGCCCGCGATGATCCTCATTTGCGCGGCCCTCGCGGGGGCGTGTTGCCACGGGTGGGGGCCGGTCGCTTGCGCCCATCTTTGCCGGAACGCGGTGCTCCCGCGCCAGCCAGGCCTTTGCGCGGCGCATTGGTCAGTGTTTCGCGACCATCGCGCCGGCTAGGCGATGCACCCGGGCTTCTGCGCGGCGCGCTTTTGGCGGTATCTGCTTCTTTGCGCGGTGCGGCTTTGCTGGCGGCGGCATCCTGGCGCGGAGCAGGTCGGGCGGACGGGCCCTTCCATGCGGGCGGGCGCGGGGCGCGCGGCGCCTTGACCGGAGCGGCAATCACCACCTTGTCGGCCTTTTTCACCCCGCCGCGCGGGATCGGCTCGCCGGTCATCTCCGACAGGAAATGCGCCACCGGCTTGCCGGTCAGCTCCACCGCCTGCCCGCGCGGCAGATCGCCGATATTGAAGGGCCCATAGCCGGTGCGGATCAGGCGGTTGACCTGCAATCCGAGATATTCGAGCACCCGGCGCACCTCGCGGTTCTTGCCTTCAGTGATGGTCATCTCGATCCACAGATTGCGCCCGCTGGAGCGCTCAAGATTGGCGTTGATGGAGCCGTAGCGCACGCCGTCGATCTCGACCCCGTCAATCAGGTCTTCGAGCTGCGATTGGGTCACCACCCCGAAGGCGCGGGCGCGGTAGGTGCGCGGGACCTTGGTCGCGGGGAGCTCCATCGTGCGCTTCAATCCGCCGTCATTGGTGAGCAGCAGCAGGCCTTCGGTATTGAGGTCAAGCCGCCCCACCGGCATCAGCCGCGGCGTATCCTTGGGCAGAGCATTGCGCAGCGCGGTATAGATCGTCAGGCGCCCGGCCGGATCACGCTCGGCGGTGATCAGCCCGGTCGGCTTGTTGAAGGCGAACAGCCGCGTGGCCTCGGCCGCGGCGACCGGATTGCCGTCAACCGTCACACCCTTGAGGCTGGCGAGGATCGTCGCCGGGGTATCGAGCACCTTGCCATCGAGCGCCACGCGCCCCTCGGCAATCATCCGCTCGATCTCGCGGCGGCTGGCGACACCTGCGCGGGCGAGGAGCTTTGCAATGCGGTCGCCCTCGGGGCGATCGTCTGAACGGGGGGGCTGGGTGGGCATGCGGGCGCGCCTAGAGCAATTCGTGCAGAAATGCGACCGCTGACCGCACCCTTCAATTGGCGCCGCGAAGCGCCTCGCTCACGATCTGGTCAAACCGCGCAATCCCGCCTTCGAGCGTGCCGAGCGTGATATACTCCACCGCGCCCGACGCCAGCCCCTGCTGACCAAGTTCCGCCGCGCGAAAATCCTCACTCGCCAAGACCCCACCGTCGAGCAGGTTCCAGCTCTTCTCCCAATGCGCCAGCGCCTTTTCCGATGCCGGTGCCTCGGGGATAAGCATGAAGTCCTCGACCAGTGTCAGGTCATGGGCCTGCGGCATGAGCACCATCACGTTGACGTAATCGGGGCTGGGCACGATCACGGTCGCGGGCAGCAGCTGGTAGGCGAAGGTCACCACTCGGCGCAGCTGCGCCATGTCGGTGAGGTCGATACCCTCCATCTCCTCGAGCCGCCCTACGGCGCTGCGCTGGTGCGGGCCGATCTGATCGCCCGCTGTGATCCCGTCCTTGAAGAACGGGCCAATGGTCGCGGCGTGGAGCCGGGTGACATGGTAGCTTTCGAGGAAGGCATCCATGATCAGCTTCCAGTTGCCCTTCACGGTGTGGAGCTTGCGCCGAAACAGATGCGCCTCGCCGAGGCCGAAGGTCGCGAAATCCTCGCCCAGCGCCTGTGCATGGGAGAAGTCGGCCGGTTTGGGCGCAAACCAGATCAGGCCCCCCGCCTCCAGACTGGGCAGCTCCACCAGACCGAAATCTGCCTTGTCGAGCCCCGGGAACGTCTCGGGCCGGGGGAGGGCCATCAGCCCACCGTCGAGCCGGTAGGTCCAGGCGTGATAGGGGCACACCAGCCGCTTGGCGCAGACCGCCTCGCTGCCCTCGAGCAGCCGCGTGCCGCGGTGGCGGCAGACGTTGAGGAAGACATGCGCTGTCCCCGCCTTGTCGCGGGTGATGAGCAGCGGGCGGCCGGTCGCGTCATGCGGCACCGCCATGCCGGACTCGGGCAGCAGCGCCGACGGAGCGATGACTTGCGGCAGCCGGTCAAATAGCGCCGCCTTCTCGCGCGCGAAGTGATCGGGGCAGGTATAGTTGCTCGCCGGCACCGTCTGGATCCCGCCCGCGACCTTGGCGCGGCCTGCGCGGATCGCCTCGGCGAGCGCCAACTGGCCCGCGGTGGGGCGCAAAGTGGGCATATCTGTTGTGGCAGCGTTCATCGCTCTTTTCTCATCCTCTCAGCCATGCCTAGTGTGCCACGAAACCGCGCCGGCGCAAATCGCTGGCGATGAGGATGGGATCGTCAATGGCTGAAGCCGCTCTTGCAAACACCACCCGCCTGTCGCGCTGGCTGACGCTGCTTGCCGCGCTGCGCCATCCCAAGACCGGTTATGTGCTGCTGTTCGGCTTTGCGAGCGGCCTGCCCTATGCGCTGCTGCTCGGCACGCTCTACGCATGGCTGACCGATGCCAAGGTCGATGTCGAGACGATGGGCGTGTTCTCGCTGATCGGGCTCGCTTATGCCTTCAAGTTCCTGTGGTCGCCCGCGCTGGACCGCGTGGACCTTCCGGGCCTCAGGAAGCTGGGCAAGCGCAAGCAGTGGATCGTGACCGCGCAATTGCTGCTGGGCGGCATTCTGGTGGTGCTGTCGCTGCTCGATCCGCTCTCGTCGCTGGGGGTGTTTTCGCTGCTCGCCGGGATCGGAGCCTTCGCCTCGGCGACGCAGGACGTGGTGATCGATGCCTGGCGGGTGGATGTCGCGGACGAGGTGGCGACGATCGACATCCTCTCGACCGTGTTCCAGATGGGCTACCGCGTCGCGGCGCTGGTAGGCGGCGCGTTGGCGCTGTTCATGGCCGAGCGACTGGGCTGGCCGACGGTGTTCGCAAGCATGGGCGGCATCCTGCTGTTCGTGGGCTTCCTCGGGTTGTTCGCACCGGATGCCGAGCGCACGGTTGCGGCCTTGGCTGGCGAGCGCGAGAACCTCGGCACGCTGCGGCAGGCCGGGCAAATGACCCCGCGCACCCGTGGAATCGCACTGGGCGCTGTGGCGCTGCTGTGGGGCTGGGCGCTGGTGACGGTGCTGGTGTTCATGGTCCGCTCGCTGGCGGCAACGCCCGAAACGCGCCCCGATTCGACCGAGTTCGTGACGCAAATGGGCCCGTTGATCGTGATCGCGACGGTGGTGATCCCCGGTCTGATCGCCGGCTGGCTGGAATCGATGCGCAAGCAGGGCCGCTACGTGCTCGCCGCCGATGCGCCCGCGCGCACCGCCTATGACACGGCGCTCGACCATGGCTACCGCGCGCTGATCCTGCCGCTCGCCGAGATTATCGGGCGGTTGAAATGGGCCGCGGTGCTGGTGATCGCGCTGGTGCTGTCCTACCGCATCACCGATGCGATCTGGGGCAGCTTTGCCTACCCGTTCTATCTGGGCGAGCTCCAATACACCAAGGACGAGGTGGCGATTGCGTCGAAGTTCTTCGGGGTCGGCGCGCTGATCGTGGGGCTGGCGTTGGGCGGCACATTGCTGACCGTCATTGGGCGCATGAGCACGCTGACGCTCGGCGCGGTCATCGCGGCGCTGACCAACCTGCTCTATGCCGATCTTGCCATCGGCGGCGCGCGGATGCAGGCGGCGAGTGACCTTATCGGCTTCACCTGGCTGGCCGGACAATTCGGCGCAGATGACCGCATGGCGCGCCTGATGCTGACCATCGGCGCGGAGAATATCGCGGTCGGCATCGCCGGCGCGGCGTTCGTCGCCTATCTCTCCAGTGTGGTCGCCAAGGGCTACAGCGCGGTGCAATATGCGCTGCTTTCGTCGCTGACGATGCTGGTGGGGACGCTGGGCCGCCCGGCGCTGGGCCAGATGATCGAGGAGCGCGGCTATTACGACGTTTTCATCCTGACGACCGCGATCGGGCTGTTTGCGGTGGGGCTGTGCGTGATCGAATGGGTGCGGCAAGCGCGATCCGGACGGGGGGACAACGCCCCGCCGCCCGAGCCGGAGCTGGTTTAGTCCGGCAGCTCGTCGTTCAGGCGCAGCACCTCGCCCGCAAGGTAGAGCGATCCGGCGATGAGGATCGGGAAATCGTCCGAGGGCACGCCGAGCAGCGCTTCCTCGATATTCGCGGCAGCTTTGGCTCCCGGACCGAATGCTTCGACCGGGTGGCACTCATGCCCCGGCACCGGAACCACCGTCAGAGTGCGGACCCGCTCCCCCAGCGGATCGATGATCGCGCGCGGGTCCTTGCCCTCGATCATGCCGATGACGAGGTGCAGCGGGCCATCGAAATGCGCAGCGATGGCAGCGCCCGCGCTGGGGTTGTGGCCGCCGTCGAGCCAGACTGCCTGATCACCGACCAGCGCGGTCAGCGGACCATCGCTGAGGCGCTGCATCCGGGCGGGCCAGCGGGCGGCGCGGGAGCCGGCGGTGATGGCCTCGGGCGAGATCGCCAGCTGGTCCTGCACCAGCAGCATTGAAAGCGCGAGGGCAAGGTTGCCTGCCTGATGCTCGCCGGGCAAAGCAGGGCGAAGGGTCAGCGTGGTATCCCAGTCCGGCAGGTAGTCGACCTCGTCTCCGGTGACATAGCAGGCGATAAAGCCCTCCAGCAGTTTCGCCCCGGCGCGGTCCGCAACCGCACGGATCGCCGCTTGCGCTTCGGGGGGATAGCTCTCGTGCATCGTCACCAGCGGCACGCCGCGCTTGGCGATCCCCGCCTTTTCGAACCCGATCCGCGCCATCGGCTCCTGCGGCACGCCTTCCTCAGGCGCGAGCAGGAAGCGTTCGTGATCGAGGCCGAGCGCGGCGATCCCGCAGGCGGCGAGCGCCTCGGGCTCCAGCACATTGGTCGCATCGAAGCGCCCGCCCATGCCGACTTCGACGACGCAGGCATCGGCGGGCGTGCGGCTGAACGCGAGGAAGGCGGCGGCAATGGTGACTTCGAAGAAGCTGGGGCCGAGGTCATCTCCGGCATCCAGCACCTCTTCGAGGGTCGAGGCCAGTTCCGCGTCCGAGATCAGCTCCCCGGCAATTCGGATGCGCTCGTTGTAGCGCACCAGATGGGGGCTGGTGGTGACGTGGACGCGATACCCTTGCGCTTCCAACATCGCGCGCAGGAAGGCGCAGGTCGATCCCTTGCCGTTGGTACCGGCGACGTGGAACACCGCCGGCAGCTGGCGATGCGGGTTGCCGAGGCGCTCCATCAGCGCGCGGATTGTGTCGAGCCCGAGCCGTCCTTGGGGGAGGCTCAGTGCGGCAAGGCGATCAAGCTGCGCCTGCACACGCGGGTCGTCGGATTTGCCGAAGTCTCTCATGCCCACCCCCGGCCCCTCCCGCAGGCGGGAGGGGAGAGCTTACGCTGCCTTCACCGGCGCGAGGTAATCGAGCACGCTTGCCAGCGTTGCCTTGAGCTCGTGGCGCGGCACGACCATGTCGACCATGCCGTGCTTGTGGAGGTATTCGGCGCGCTGGAAGCCCTCGGGGAGCTGCTCGCGGATCGTGTCCTGGATCACGCGCTGGCCGGCAAAGCCGATGAGCGCACCCGGCTCGGCAATGTGGATATCGCCGAGCATCGCGTAGCTTGCAGTGACGCCGCCCGTGGTCGGATCGGTTAGGACGACGATATAGGGCAGCCCTGCGTTCTTCAGACGCCGGGTCATCACGGTCGCGCGCGGCATCTGCATCAGGGACAAAATCCCTTCCTGCATCCGCGCGCCGCCCGCCGCGGTCACCACGATATAGGCGCAGCCGCGGTCGAGCGCCTTCTGCGCGCCGTTGCAGAAGGCCTGCCCCACGGCCATGCCCATCGAGCCGCCCATGAAGCTGAAATCCTGCACGCCCACCACGGCAGGCTTGGCATCGATCGTGCCCGAGCCGACCACGAAGGCATCCTCATGCGGGTTCGCGGCGCGCGCGGCCTTGAGGCGGTCGGTATATTTCTTGGTGTCCTTGAACTGCAGCGGGTCCTCGGTCACCTTCGGCAGCGGCAGCACCTCGAAACCCGGATCGAGCAGCAGGCCGAGCCGCGCGTCGGCGCCGATGCGCCCGTGATGCTCGCACTTCGGGCAGACCGAGAGGTTCGCCTCGTAATCGGCGACGAACAGCATCTCCTGACACGAAGGACACTTGATCCACAGATCCTTCTCGGTGGACTTCTTCTCGGGCGCGAAGCCCAGCGAATTGCGGACGCGGGTGAACCAGTTCATGCGAAGTCCTTAATGCAGTTTCCGCGCCATTGCGAGAAGTGCAACGGTGAGACAATCCTTGAGGCGAGTGCCGGGTTCCCGTCAGCGGGCGGAGTGAACCGCTTCGGCCAGCGCTGCGGTGAGCGTCTTGAGGTGCTGCGGAGCATCCGCGCCATATTCGCCGCAAATTTCCACCAGTGCCGAGCCGACCACCACGCCGTCGGCAACCTTGGCGATTTCCGCGGCCTGCTCGGGCGTGCGCACCCCGAAGCCGACCGCCACGGGAATGTCGGTCGATTGCTTGATGCGAGCCACATTCGCCTCGATGCTGGCGATCTGCGCCTGCTGCTTGCCGGTGATCCCGGCGACCGAGACGTAGTAGAGGAATCCCTCCGAGCCCTCGAGCACCTGCGGCAGGCGCGCCGCGTCTGTCGTCGGCGTGGCGAGGCGGATCGGGGCGATGCCCTTCGCGCGCAGCGCCGGGCCGAGCGCGTCGTCCTCCTCGGGCGGAATGTCGACGCAGATGACGCCGTCCACGCCCGCTGCTGCTGCGGCCTCGGCGAACCACTCCGGCCCGCGGCGGACCATCGGGTTGGCATAGCCCATGAGCACCAGCGGCACATCGGGGTGCCGGGCGCGGAAGTCGGTCGCGTAGCGAAGCACGTCGGCGGTCTTCGTACCTGCAACCAGCGAGCGCAGATTGGCGCTCTGGATCGCGGGGCCATCGGCCATGGGATCGGTGAAGGGCATGCCGAGCTCGATCACGTCCGCGCCGGCGTCCACCAGCGCGTCGAGATTGGCCGCAGTGTCACCGTCGCCTGCGGTGATGAAGCAGACGAGTGCGGGGCGAGGGGCTGAGAAGGTTGAGGTGAGGCGGTTACACATTGAAATCATTTATCCTCGGTAATGTCCTTGAAGGTACCGATTACCGCAAAGATCACGAACAGGACGACGGGCGCATAGGTGTAGTAGGCAGGATTGAGTGGACCGAACGACGTGACGTAGGTGATGGCAAGGCCGATGCCATAGATGAACAGCACGAGAAGGCCGGTGGTCAGACCCCGCACGATATCCATCTCAGAGTTCGACCCCCAGACGCTCCGCCACCGTAAAGATGTCCTTGTCGCCGCGGCCGCACAGGTTGGCGAGGATGATCGCGTCCTTGGGCATGGTCGGCGCGACCTTCTTCACCGCCGCGATGGCGTGGGCAGGCTCGAGCGCGGGGATGATGCCCTCGGTTGCGCACAGCAGCTGGAAGCCCTCCAGCGCCTCCTCGTCGGTGACGGCGGTGTAATCGACGCGGCCCGATTCCTTGAGCCACGCGTGCTCGGGCCCGATGCCGGGGTAGTCCAGGCCCGCGCTGATCGAGTGACCTTCGGTGATCTGGCCGTCTTCGTCTTGCAGCAGATAGGTGCGGTTGCCGTGGAGCACCCCGGGCGATCCGCCGAGCAGGCTTGCGGCGTGTTCGTCGCCATCGAGGCCGTGGCCAGCGGCTTCGACGCCGAGCATCTTCACGGAAGGATCGTCGAGGAAGGGATGGAACAGGCCGAGCGCGTTCGATCCGCCGCCGATCGCTGCGACCAGCAGGTCGGGTAGGCGGCCGATGCGCGACAGCATCTGGGCGCGGGCTTCCTTGCCGATCACGCTCTGGAAGTTGCGCACCATCTCCGGGTAGGGGTGCGGGCCTGCAGCGGTGCCGATGATGTAGAAGGTGTCGTGGACATTGGCGACCCAGTCGCGCAGGCCCTCGTTCATCGCGTCCTTCAGCGTCGCGCCGCCGCTAGTGACGGGGATGACCTCGGCGCCCAGCAGCTTCATGCGGAACACGTTGGGCGATTGGCGCTTCACGTCCTCGGCGCCCATGTAGATCACGCAAGGCAGGCCGAAGCGCGCGCAGACGGTGGCGGTCGCCACGCCATGTTGGCCCGCGCCGGTCTCGGCGATGATGCGGGTCTTGCCCATGCGGATCGCGAGCAGGATCTGGCCGATGCAATTGTTGATCTTGTGCGCGCCGGTGTGATTGAGCTCGTCGCGCTTGAACCACACCTGCGCGCCGCCCAGCTCTTCCGTCAGACGCGGGGCGAAATACAGCGGCGAGGGGCGGCCGACATAATGCTCCAGCAGGTCGTCGAACTCGGCCTGAAACGCCGGATCGGCCTGCGCTTTGCGGTATTCGCGCTCGAGATCGAGCACCAGCGGCATCAGCGTCTCGGCGACATAGCGCCCGCCGAACTGGCCGAAATGGCCGCGATCATCGGGAAGATTGCGGAAGGAGTTGAGAGGCGTGTTCATAGCCGTGCGGCTTTGCAGAAGGCGGCGATCTTGTCCACGTCCTTGATGCCGGGGCCGCGCTCGACCCCGCTCGAGGTGTCGACCAGCGGCGCGCCGGTCAGCCGGATGGCCTCGGCGATATTGGCAAGGGTGAGGCCGCCGGCAAGACCCCATGCGAGCGGGGCCTGCCAGCCGGCGAGAAGGCTCCAGTCGAATGCGGTGCCATTGCCGCCGGGGAGCGCGGTGGCAGGCGCATCGAGCAGCACCCGGTCCGCTGCGCCCCGGAACTGCGCCACCTCGGCAAGCGCGGCAGCGTCCTTCACCGCCAGAGCGCGCCAGGCCTCGACCCCCGTTTCGGCGCGGAAGCGGGCGAGGGTGTCGGGGGTTTCGGCACCGTGGAACTGGACGACATCGGGCGCGACGGTGCGTACGGCCTCGGCCAGCAGGTCGGGTGCGGGGTTCACCAGCAGCAGCACCGCCTTCACATGCTCAGGCACCTGACGCCGCAGCGCCGCCGCATCGGCGAGCGCGAGGTGACGCGGGCTCTTGGCGAAGTGGACAAAGCCGACATGGCTCACGCCTGCGCTGATAGCGGCGGCGAGGGTCTCGGGGGTCGAAATTCCGCAGATCTTGACGAGCGTGCCAGCCATGCGCGGCCCTCTACGCTGCCGCGCGCGCGGCGTGAAGCGCGAAGTGCTTGATTGCGTAGGCACGGCGCGGCAGTCTGGCAAGCACAACAGGGAAGCAATCGCTCATGAAATTCCGCATGTTCCTCGCCGCCGTCGCCGCCCTTGCGCTGGCAGCGTGCAATCCGGGCGCGCAGATCGAGGATGCGCGCGGCCAGATCGACAAATTCCACGCGCTCTACGGCGCGGGCGATGCCAAGGGCTTCCACAAGGCAAGCGGCGCCGAGTTCCGCAAAGTCGTGACGGAAGAACAGGTGCAGGGGCTGATGACGCTGTTCTCGAAGCGGTTAGGCAAGATCGAATCGAGCAAGCAGACGGGCTTCAACACCGGCTTCAACAACGGTACCACGACCACCACGATCGTGATGCAGACCCGCTTCGAACGCGGTGAGGCGACCGAAACCTTTGTCTTCACGGGCTCGGGCAAGGACATGAAACTGCTGAACTGGAACGTCACCTCGCCGCTGCTCGAACTGAGCCCCGAGGATGTGAAGAAGCTCACCGAGGACGCCGAGGAAGCGGCGGGTTAGAGCCTCTTTTCCAGTACCGCGAAGGTAATCTGCGGGCCCGTCTCGGCATCGGCGGGGCGCAGTTCGTGGAAGGGGCGGGTCTCGCCGGTGAAGGCGTAGCCGCGCCGCTCGTACCAGGCGATCAGCGCCGCGCGGCTGTCGATGACGGTCATCTCCATCGCGGCAAGCCCGAGGGCGCGGGCGTGATCTTCGGCGGAGTCGAGCAGGCGGCGGCCAAGGCCGCCCGACTGCAAGGTCGGCAAGACGCAAAGCATCCCGAGATAGCCCATCGCGCTGCCCTTGCGCGTCACCGCAACGCAGCCGATCAGCGCGCCGCTGTCCCGCGCGGTGAGGATCGTGACGGCAGGATCGGCGAGCAGCGCCTCGACTTCGCCGGGCGCGACCCGCTCGTCATCGAGAATATCTGCCTCGTGGTTCCACCCCTGCCGCGCCGAATCGCCGCGATAGGCCGCTTCGAGCAGGTTCTTGAGGGCAGGCGCGTCGGCTGGGGTGGCGGAGGAGATTGCCATGGTATCGAGCATAGTCGTCAGTCGTTCTGGATCAGCCGCAGCAGCGAGCCGTCGGGGTCAATGAGATAGGCGATGCTGAGCCCGCTCTCCTCCAGCCGGGGCGGGTGGTAGCGCGGGATGCCTAGCCGCGCATCGGGCACGCCGCTGGCTTCGACCTGCGCCATCATCGACGCCAGATCGTCGAGCCTCAGGCAGCAACTGAACGACGATTGGTAGGGATCAAGATCGGGGTAAGGGAAGAACTCTAGGGTAAGTTCGCCGCGTGACAGGATCATCCATCCATCCGAGCGGTAATCCTCCTCGAAGCCGAGCTTGGCGTAGAAGGCGGCGGTCGCGCCGAAATCGCGTGCGGGGAGGTTGGGGGTGGCGTGGTCGGTCATTCTGCCGGTTCCGGCTCGGGCGTTTCGCGCGGCCATTCGAAGCGGCTGGCTTCCGGAATGAAACCGACCTCGACAAACTTTGTCGCGCCGCCATCGGCATAGGCCGCCATGCACAGCACTGCGACATGACCGTCAGCCTCGCGCTTGGGGAAACACCCGCCAGCAAGCGCGGGGTGCCTTGTGCCGCCGGGCAAGGTGATCGTCTTGACCTCCAGCATCTCCGGGCGGTTTTCATTTACGCTGCCGAGGAAGGTCACGCCGCCCTCAGACCCGGCGGTCGCGAAGGCGAAAGATTGCCCCGGCACGACAGTCATTGCCGTGCAGGCAGGCACCTCCTGCGGCACCAGCTCCGGCTCCTGCTGCGCGCCGGTCTGCTGTGCGATCCACGGAGCGAGAACGTATCGGGCGATGCCGGGGGCTGAGCAGCGGCCCGGGATCGCCGCCGCTCCCGGCCAGTCCCGCTCGGCGATGACCATCTCGACGAGGTTTGCCCGGTACGGCTGTTCGCGCTCCTTCGCGTAGCACTGCACACGGCGCGCGCCCGCATCCTTGGGGGTGATCAAGCGGCAGCGACCTGCGGCGGGAGTTTCGGAGAGCAAACCGTCCTTGACGGCGGTGACGGTGAATCCCCCTTCCGCTTCGCGGCGGCCGATGAAGGCGATGGCCACCTTGCTCGCCTCGCTGTCACGGTAGAAGGTCAGCCGGTTATCCCAGCCGAGCGATGCGGCCTCGCAGCGATAGCTTCCGATGACGGCGTCGCCGATCAGTTGCAGCCAGCCGGTGACCGATTCGTCGGGATGGCTGCATTCACCTTTGACCGTCTCGACCAAGAGCGGCGGGGGCGCAGGCTCCTCGGCCTTGGCGGGGGCAGAAAGCAACAGCGCACCGAGCATGGAGAGAGCAAGGAGCCGCGCCGCCGCGAAGTCGCGCGCGGGCAGGTAGGTGTTGGCGTAGTCAGTCATTCCTGCACCACGTGCCACAATACGCCCGCCGGATCGGAGAGGTAGCCCACCCGAATGCCCCAGGGCTGCATCGCTGGAGGCTTGATCATCATCCCGGGGTAGTGATCCGCCAGCCCTTCGGTCCGGGCCCACCACATGTCCAGATCGGCAACGCGCAGCTGCGCCATCCAGTTATTGGCCCATTCCTCAACGTAATAGGGCTGGATCAGGATCGTCGCGCCGTCGAAATCCATGATCGCCACGCTATCGTCGCGGTGGACGACGCCGAAACCCAGTGCCTCGTAGAAGGCCACCGATGCCGCCATGTCCTTTGCCGGCACGAAAGGACAGACCTTGCTCATCTCACAGCGTCGCCTCGATCGCGCGGGCTGCGGCCTCCGGATCATCGGCGCGGGCGATCGGGCGGCCGATCACCAACACGCTCGCGCCATTGTCGCGCGCGGCACGGGGGGTGACGACGCGCTTCTGGTCGCCCGTCCCGCCGCCCGCCGGGCGCAGGCCGGGAACGACGAAGAAGCCGTCCTTCCATGCCTTCCTCACCATCCCGACTTCCTGGCCCGAGCACACGATCCCGTCGAGCCCGGCCGCATGGGCGAGCTCGGCAAGGCGCATCACCTGCGTCTCGGCGCTGCCATAGACGCCGGTGGCGGTGAGGTCGTTCGCATCGAGGCTGGTGAGCATCGTCACCGCGACCACCTTGGTCCCCGCCGCCGCTGCTGCCTTGGCGTCTTCCATCATCGCGCGGCCCCCGGCGGCGTGGACGGTGACGATCGCGGGTTCGTAGACGTGAATCGCCTGCATCGCGGCGGCGACGGTGTTGGGGATGTCGTGGAACTTCAGATCAAGGAAGATCGGCAGCCCGCAATGCGCAATCTCGTGCACTCCGTGCGCGCCGTGGGCGCAGAAGAACTCGAGGCCCAGTTTGACCCCGCCGATATGCGCCTTGACCTTCTCGACCAGCGCCTTGGCGGGTTCGAGCTGGGGAACGTCCAGCGCCAGATAGACCGGATTGCTCATTCGCCTGTGCTCCCCCCGTCGCCCGTATCGGAAATGTCGAAGGGCTCGGGCGCTTCTCCCCCGCTTTTGCCCGGCTTGTCCACAGGGCTGTCCGCCGCAGGCGAGGCGCTTGCCGCGATGGTTCCGTCGGAGCGGTTGGCCATGGCGGTGTTCTTCAATGAGTTCTCGAGCGTGCGCACGCGCCGGCTCATGCTCCACATGACGCTGCGGTGCACCGCCCACATCGGCAGGAAGCCGGCGGTGAAGGCGAGCAGCGCCAGCACCGGCACCTTGGTCTCGAGCACGAGGTTCTGCCACAGCCGCAATTCGACCGGCTGCCAGTTGTAGGTGGCGAAGACCAGAAAGCCGAGCGCGGCCAGAACCCAGATGATGGTGCGAAGGACTTTCACGAAGCTGGTGTCTCCCGATGGCCCCTTGTGGCGCCAAACCTAAGCCATTCGCTGCCCAAGTCCAGCATCGCGCGGCTCAGCCGAAGACGCGCGCGAAGATCGTGTCGACGTGCTTGAAATGGTAGCCGAGGTCGAACTTCTCCTCGAGCTGCTGCGGCGTGAGCGCGGCGGTGACGTCGGCATCGGCCTTGAGCAGATCGAGCAGCGACAGCGCGCCGTCCGATTCCCACACCTTCATCGCGTTGCGCTGCACGAGGCGGTAGCTCTCGTCGCGGGTCAGGCCCGCTTGCGTGAGCGCCAGCAGCACGCGCTGCGAATGGATCAGCCCGCCCATGCGGTTCATGTTCTTTTCCATGCGCGCTGGGTAGACCAGCAGCTTCTCGACCACCCCGGTGAGCCGCGCCAGCGCGAAGTCGAGCGTAATGGTCGCATCCGGTCCGATATAGCGCTCGACCGAGGAGTGCGAGATGTCGCGCTCGTGCCACAGCGCGACGTTCTCGAGCGCCGGGGTGACGGCCGAGCGCACCACGCGCGCAAGGCCGGTGAGGTTCTCGGTCAGCACCGGATTGCGCTTGTGCGGCATGGCGCTGGAGCCCTTCTGGCCGGGGGAGAAATACTCCTCGGCTTCCAGAACTTCGGTGCGTTGCAGGTGGCGAATTTCGGTCGCGAGGCGCTCGATCGAGCTGGCGATCACGCCGAGCGTCGCGAAATACATCGCGTGGCGATCGCGCGGGATGACCTGGGTGGAGACGGGTTCGATTTCGAGGCCGAGCTGCTCGGCGACATAGGCCTCCACTGCCGGATCGACATTCGCGAACGTCCCGACCGCGCCCGAGATCGCGCAGGTCGCGATCTCCGCCCGCGCCGCGACCAGCCGCGCGCGGCAGCGGGCGAACTCGGCATAGGCCTGCGCCAGCTTGAGGCCGAAGGTCACCGGCTCGGCATGGATGCCGTGGCTGCGGCCGATGGTGGGGGTATATTTGTGCTCCTCGGCGCGCGTGCGGATCGCGGCGAGCAGCGCGTCCAAGTCCGCCAGCAGGATGTCGCTTGCCCGGGCCAGCTGCACCGACAGAGTGGTGTCGAGCACGTCGGAGCTGGTCATGCCCTGGTGCATGAAACGCGCTTCCTCGCCGACCTGCTGCGCCACCCAATCGAGGAAGGCGATCACGTCATGCTTCGTCACCGCCTCGATCGCGTCGATCGCATCGACGTCGATCGCGGGGTTGGTCGCCCACCAGTCCCACAGGGCCTTGGCGGCGGACTGCGGCACCACACCAAGATCGGCGAGTTTCTGCGTCGCGTGCGCCTCGATCTCGAACCAGATGCGATATTTCGCTTCCGGCTCCCACAGGGCGGTCATCGCGGGGCGGGCGTAGCGGGGGACCATGTTCGACTCCGGCTCATAGGCATGGGCGTATTGCAGCGGCGCCTAGGGAAGGGGGGCGATCAAGGCAAGACGGCGCCCGTTTTGCCCTCCAGTGCAGGATCGATGAGCGCCATCACCCGCGCCGCGGCGGCAGGGGTCATGTGGCTACCGTCCCAGTAATTGAGTCGGCCGTTCTCGACGATCCTGCAGCGCCCGTCCGCGCACAGCGCGGGGGTCACGTCGACGAAGGTCACCTGAGGGTGGCGCGCGGCGAAGGCCTTGAGCTTCGCGTTGACGATGCGCCCTTCGGCGAGATGCGCGGGGTAATCCGGGCGGCAGACGATGTTGCGATAGGCCTGACAGCGCAGCCATCCACCCGCCATGTGGTCGCCTGCCGCCCAGGCAGTCGGCGAATTGCCGAGCACGATCACCCGCGTCCCGCGCGGCAGGCGGGCGATGGTGCGTTCGAGCGCGGCGAGCAGCGCCGGGCCGGCTTCGGCCGAGCTGAGTCCTATCGGCTGGCCCGTGGCGCTGTCGAACAGCGACCGGTCCCAGAGCTGCGCCCACAGCACGGTGGGGATGCGGCGCGCGGTGACCAGTGCAACCAGCCGGTCGGGCAGCGCCGCGCAGGCGCGCGTCTTGGCGGTGCGCGGGGCCCGGTTGGACAAGCCGTCCGCCGCAAGACAGCCATTCTGCGAGAGCAGCGCCCCCGCCCCGAAACGCGAGCGGGCGGCGGCGAAGTACTGGCCCGCATGGCTGTCGCCATAGAGCACGAAGTCGATGCTACCCTCGAGCGGGATCGCCACGGTGTCGTGCACACCAGCGGGTTGCAGCCCGGCAAGCCGCTGTGCCTCGGCCCCCGACAGCGGCAGGAGCGCGCGTAGGCTGCCCGCCGCGCCGACCGCAAAGGGCACGGCGAGCGCGGCGGCGCAGGCGGCGAACAGCAGCGCCGGGCGTGCGAGTACCCGGCGGCGGCGCACCGGCTCCTCGATCCAGCGCCACGAGATTGTCGCAAGCCCAACTGCGGCGAGGACGGCGGCGGTCAGTGCCAGCGGGGGGAGCGGCCCGAAGTGCACATAGCGCGCCAGCGCCAGCACCGGCTGGTGCCACAGGTAGAGCCCGAAAGAGACCAACCCCAGCCCCACGAGAGGCCGCAACGCTAGCACCCGCCCAGCGCGGTTCGCAGGGTCGGCGAAGAGCAGCACCAGCGCGGTGCCGATGGTCGGCAGCAGGAAGCCAGGGCCGGGCGAAGGTGCCGAGGGATCGATCAGTGCAAAGCCGGCAAGGATCAGCACTATGCCCGCCGCCGCCAGCCGCCCGTCGGCGCGCGGCGGGCGGCGCAGGCCGCGCCCAGCATCAGCTCCCACATCCGCGTCGGCAGCAGGTAGAAGGTGAGCAGCGGATAGCGCGGCGCATACCACAGCGCGAGCGCAAGGCTCGCCAGCCCCGTCACCGCGATCAGCGGCAACACCGCACCGCGCGATAAGCGCCATGCGGCGAGCACCATCAGCGGGAAGACGAGGTAGAACTGCTCCTTCACCCCCAGCGTCCAGGTGTGGAGCAGCGGCAGGTTCCCCTCGACCCAGTCGAAATAGCCCGTCCCTTGGGCAAAGCGGATGTTGGACGCGAACACCGAGGCGGCGAGCAGCGCCTTGGCATATTCGGCAAAGTCATCGGGGGTGAGGATCGCCCAGGCTGCGAGCGTCGTTGCGGCGAGCATCGCGGCCAGCGCCGGGATGATGCGCCGCGCCCGCCGTTCCCAGAACCCGAGCAAGGTAAAACGCCCCTCTGCCATTTCGCGCAGGATGATCGCGGTGATGAGATAGCCGCTGATGACGAAGAACACGTCGACCCCGGCAAAGCCGCCCGGCAGCACATCGGGTGCGCATGGTGCAGCACCACCGGGGCGATGGCGAGCGCGCGCAGACCGTCGATCTCGGGACGGTGGCCAGCAGCAGGATGCCCCGGCGACAGCGAGGGCTGCATCAGATCAGGCCCTTGGCCCTGAGACTGGTGTGCCCCTCGCGCCCGATGATCACGTGATCGTGGACGGTCACCCCCATGTGCCGTCCGGCCTCGGCGAGGCGTTGGGTGATCTGGATGTCGGCGCGGCTCGGCTCGGGCGAGCCGCTGGGGTGATTGTGGACAAGGATCATCGTGCTCGCGCCCACGTCCATCGCCCGGCGGATCACCTCGCGCGGGTGGATCGCGGCCTCGTCGATGCTGCCGTCGCCCACGTGGTGGTCCTCGATCAGGCGGTTCTTGGTGTCGAGATAGAGCACCCGGACGCGTTCAATGGTGAGGTGCGCCATGTCGGTGGTGAGGTAGTCGATCAGCGCCTGCCAGCTTGAGAGCACGGGCTTGCCCATGATCTCGCCGCGCGCCATCCGCCGCGCCGCGGTGGCGACGGCCTTGAGCGCGGCCGCCGAGTTCTCGCCGATGCCCTTGACCCGCTGGAGCGCCTTGGGGTCGGCGTTCATCACGCCGGCGAGACTCCCGAACTGGGCGAGCAGCGCCTTGGCCATCGGCTTGGTGTTGCCGCGCGGGATCGCGGCATAGAGCAGGTATTCGAGCACCTCGTAATCGGCCAGCGCCTCCACCCCGCCGGTCAGCAACCGGTGCCTGAGGCGCGCGCGATGCCCGTCGCCAGCGGCTTTCCCTGCGTCCCAATCGGGCACCGCGCCGTCGAGAAAATCGAAACTGTCTTCAGCTTCCGGCAATGCGGCCCTCCGGAAAAGCGTTGGCAAGCTGTGTCTCATTGCCTTTGGAAGGGGATACGCGCAAGAGTTGGAGACGATGCGGCAAGCGGAAGCTGAGACAGTGGAGGGGCCGCAGGATGGCGGGAGCGGCCGCACGCGGCCGCGCCGCCGCTGGCGCAGCCCGGTCATGCTGGGCGTTGCTGCGCTCGCGCTGGCAGGCGGCGGGACCGCGTGGCTAAGCCGCGAGCGAATCGCTCAGGACGTTATCGACGACTATCTCGCGACCCGCGGCGTGCCAGCGACTTACGACATCGTCAGCCTCACGCCGCAGCAGCAGGTGATCGAGAATCTCGTGGTCGGCGATCCGGCGCGGCCCGACCTCACCGTGCGGCGCATGGTGATCGAGCTTGGCGTCGGCTGGCAGGGGCCCGAGGTCCGGCGCGTGTCGGTCGAGGGCGCGCGGGTGTTCCCGAAGCTCCGGGGCGGCAAGCTCAGCCTTGGGAAGCTCGATCCGCTGGTGTTCACCGGCAGCGACGCGCCGCCCGTGCTTCCCGCCATGGACGTGGTGCTGACCGACGCGCGCGGGCTGCTGGAGAGCGATTACGGCCGGGTCGGCTTCAAGCTCGACGGCAAGGGCCGGCTCGATGACGGCTTTGCCGGCGTGCTGGCCGCGACCGCGCCGGGGATCGGCACTGCGGATTGCCGAGCGACAAGCGCGACGCTTTACGGCAGCCTCACCACCGCGGACGGCGCGCCTGCCTTCGATGGTCCGCTGCGGCTGACGGGGCTCGACTGCGGGGGCGCGAGCCTCGCGCGCGCCGATATCGGCACCAAGGCCAGCCTTGCTCCCGGGTTTGCCTCTGCCACCGCCGATTTCCGGGTGTCGGGCGGGGGCGTGCAAGCGGGCGATCTTGTCGCAGCGGGGCTGGGCGGGAGCGCCGAGCTTGGCTGGTCGGAAGGCCGCCTCGCATTTGGGCACGATCTGGCGCTGACCGGCCTTGCCGCGCCGCAGGGTCGCCTCGCGCGGCTCGCGGTCGAGGGCGACTGGCGCGGCGCGGCGGACGGGTCGAGCGGCCAGTGGGAAGGCACCCTGCGCGGCGCGGGCCTCTCCCCCGCCAAGGATCTCAGCTCGAGCCTTGCCGCAATCGAACGCGGCTCTGCGGGCACGCTGATCGCGCCGCTCATGGCCCGCGCGCGGACCAGCCTTGGCACGGCGCTTGAGGGGGCGAGTTTCCGCGGCGATGCCATCATCCGCCACAGGGGCGCCGAAGCCTCGCTTGTGATTCCCGAGGCCAGCCTAGCCAGCGCACGCGGGACGCGGGTGCTGGCGCTCTCGCGGGCGGGCGGGAAGCTGACGCCAAGCGGCGTGAGCGGGCTGGTGGGCAGTCTGCTGGCGGGCGGCGAGGGGCTGCCCTCGATCAACGGGCGGATCTCGCAGGAACCGGGAGGGGGCTGGAGCGCACGGATCGCCATGGTCGATTACGCCGCCGGAGCAAACCGCCTCGCGATCCCGCGCCTGACGCTGAAGAGCGGTTCAAGCGGGGCGCTCGCTTTCGAAGGTTTGGTGAAGGCCAGCGGCGCCCTGCCCGGCGGCGGGGTCAATGACCTTGATCTGCCGCTCGAGGGCACATGGTCGCAAGGCGCGGGCCTCGCGCTCGGCAGGCGCTGCACACCGCTGCGCTTTGCCAAGCTCGCGCTCTCGGGCCTGACGCTGGCGGGGCAGCAGGTCACGCTGTGCCCTGAGAGCCGCGCGCCGATCCTGACCTATCGCGACCGCCTGCGCCTCGCCGCGCGCACCGGCGCGCTCAAGCTTGAGGGCACGCTCGGCGAGAGCCCGGCCAGCCTTGCGGCGGCGGGCGTCACGCTGCGCTATCCGGAGCCCTTCGCGATTGAGGGCCTTGCCGGGCGCATCAGCGAAGGCAGCAGCGAAGTGCGCCTCTCGGCCGCCACGCTCACCGGCCGCTTCGGCGAAGCGATCACCGGCGATTTCGCAGGCGGCGAAGCGCGGCTAGCCGCCGTGCCTCTCGATCTCGACTCCATTGCCGGGGGCTGGACCTTTGCCGATGGCGTGCTGAGCCTTGCTGGCGCGAGCTTCACTCTGACTGACCGCCCGAACGCCGACCATCCCGAGCCGCGCTTCACGCCCATGCGGGCCGAGGGCGCGATGCTCCGGCTTGAAGACAACCGCATCACCGCCGACGCGCAGCTTGCCCACCGCGAATCGGGCCGCGCCGTCGCCAATGTCACGATCACCCACGATTTGGGCACCGCTGCCGGCAGCGCGCGCTTTGCCGTTCCCGCGCTGGTGTTCAACAAGGGCTTCCAGCCCGAGGACCTCTCCTATCTCGCCAAGGGCGTGATCGCCTTCGCCGATGGCAGCGTGACCGGTAACGGGCGGATCGACTGGGAGGGCGAGACGCTCACCAGCTCGGGCACCTTCGGCACCAGCGGGCTCGATTTTGCCGCCGCCTTCGGGCCGGTGCGGGGGCTTGCGGGTGAAGTTGTGTTCACCGATCTCCTCAATCTCACCACCGCGCCCGACCAGACGCTGACGATCGCCGCGATCAACCCCGGGGTCGAGGCGCTGGAGGGTACGGTGCAATTCGAGGTGCGGGACGGCACGCTCCTGTCGCTTGAGGACGCGCGTTTCCCGTTCATGGGCGGCACCCTCACGATGCGCCCGCTGGTGATGGACTTCAGCCAGCCCGAGGAACGCCGCTACGTCTTCGAGATCTCCGGACTCGATGCCGCCCGCTTCGTGGCCGAAATGGAGCTCAGCAACCTCTCGGCGACCGGCATCTTCGACGGCACCGTGCCGATCGTGTTCGACAAGGACGGCCGCGGGCGGATCGACGACGGCGTGCTGGTGGCGCGCGAAGGCGGGGGCAATGTCGCCTATATCGGCGAGCTCAGCTACGAGGACCTCGGCACGATGGGCAACTACGCCTTTTCCGCGCTGCGCTCGGTCGACTATCGCCAGATGCGGGTCGCGCTGGGCGGGCAGCTTGATGGCGAGATCATCACCAGCTTCGAATTCGACGGCGTGCGCCAGGGCGCGGGCACCAGCAGCAATTTCGTCACCCGCCGCCTCGCCAAGCTGCCGATCCGGTTCAAGGTCAATGTCCGCGCGGAGCATTTCTATCAGCTAACGACCATGGTCCGATCGTTCTGGGATATCGATTTCCTCGGCAGTCCGATCGATCGCGGGCTGCTCAAGGCGGACAATGGCCGCTTCGTTCCCGCCAATCCCGCCCGTCCTACCTTGCCGGGCGCTATCCAACCCGTTCAACCTGCCGAAAGCGAAAGCAAGCCATGATGCATCACGAATTGACCGCGCCGGGCGGCGCTGCCACATCCTCGGGACACAGCCGGGGAAGCGGAGCGCAGATGGGGCGGCACATGACAGGACGACACCGGGCGATGATGGCCGGAGCGGCGATCCTTTCGGCGGGCCTTGGCGGATGCATCAACATCGCCGCGCCCGATGCGCCGATCGTGATCGAGCTCAACATCAACATCCGGCAGGAAGTGATTTACCGGCTCGCCGAAGACGCGGCCAACACGATTGAAGAGAACCCGGACATCTTCTGAAAGGTGCCCGGCGATCTGGAGAAAAGCTGATGTTGAATGCCAAATCCGCAAGTCTGGCCGTGCTGGTCGCCATCGCGGCGCTGTCCGTGCCCGCGTCGGCGCAGCGCGATCCTGCTTTTGATGCCGCACGCGCCTCGGGCCAGGTTGGCGAGAAGGTTGACGGCTATGTCGGCATTGTCGGAAAGGAAACGACCGAGCTTCGCCGGATCGTGGACGACATCAACATCAAGCGCAAAGCCGTTTACACCGAACGCGCGCAGGCCAAGAATGCGACGATCGAGGAATATGCCCTGACGATCGGCTGCCAGCAGATTCTCAAGACCGTGGAGGGGGAAAAGTATCAGGCCCCCGATGGCACCTGGCAAACCCGCACCAGCGCTCCCCCGATCCGCCACTCCAAGTGCCCGTGAGTTTTGTGCAGTTGCACAAAACTCTCAGCCCGCCGATGTTGACACGTATCTAGCCCCCTTCTAAGGGGGCGGCGCCCTCGGCGGGCACCTTGTTGCATGTGGCTTGGCCTTGCGTTTAGAGGCGATGGCATGAGCGACGAGAAACCCGCCCGAGAACCCATTCACGAGGATGCGCGGATCGACGCGCTCGAAGCGCGGCTCAAGGCCGCACGCGAGCGCGAAGAGCAGCGCAACCGGCCACAGGTGAAGGGTGTCGATGCGAATTACCGCAGCGGCAACCGCGCTCTGGCCAGCCTTCTGGGAGGGATCATCGGCGGCTTGGTGATCGGCTTTGCGATAGACGCATTGCTCGGCATCGCGCCCTGGGGCCTGTTAGGCGGGTTGTTCCTCGGAACGGCGGCGGCTTTCAGAAGCATTGTTCAGAGCGCGAATACGCGCCCCGCAGACGAGGCCGAGCACCGGGATCGCGAGGGACAGCCCCCCGCCTGATCCGGTCAAGGCCCCCTCGAGGGGCGCGTTTGATGTGAAACATTTGGGGATCTTTCGATCGTGGCAGCCGAAGAAGGCAAGGTTGATCCGATGAAGCAGTTCACCATCGAACCCCTGCTGGGGTCCGATTGGCAGCTGGGCGACGGAATCAACATCGCGTTCACCAACTCCGCGCTGTGGATGGCGATCACTGCTGTCCTCGTCTGGGTGTTCGTCGCGGGCGGCATGAAGCGCCAGCTGGTGCCGGGCCGCTGGCAGATGGCGGTCGAGACCATGACCGGTTTCATCGACGACCTGCTCGAAGCGAATGTCGGCAAGGCCGGGCGCAAATATGTGCCCTACATCTTCACGCTGTTCATGTTCATCCTGTTCGGCAACCTGCTCGGCCTCGTGCCGGTGGGGCTGATCCCGGGCTTCCACGCCTTCACCTTCACCAGCCACTTCACCGCGACCGGCGTGCTCGCGATCATGAGCTTCTCGATCGTACTGATCGTCGGCTTCTGGAAGCACGGGCTTCACTTCTTCTCGCTGTTCTGGCCCTCGAACACCCCGTGGTTCCTGGCCGCGCCGATCAGCCTGATCGAGCTCGTCAGCTTCATGGTCCGCCCCTTCAGCCTCGCGCTGCGACTGTTCGTCGCGATGATGGCCGGGCACGTCCTGCTCAAGGTGCTGGCGAGCTTCGTGATCGCCGGCGGCGGCGCGGGTCTTGGGCTTGGTGTGCTGGTCGGTGTGCCGAGCTTCGTGCTGATGGTCGCCATCAGCGCGCTCGAAATTCTCGTGGCCGGCATTCAGGCCTACGTCTTCGCGCTCCTGACCTCGCTCTACATCAACGATGCGGAAAATCTTCACTGAGGGCCTTCAGAGGCGCTCTTCACTACCATCGCCAACAATCAGAATTTCAACGGAGTTTAATACCATGGACGCACAAGCTGCAGCTCTTCTCGGTGCCGGTCTCGCGGCAATCGGCGCTGGCCTCGCCGCGCTCGGCGTGGGCAACGTCTTTGCCTCGTTCCTCGAAGGCGCGCTGCGCAATCCGGGTGCTGCTGACGGCCAGCAGGGCCGCCTGTTCATCGGCTTCGCGGCCGCCGAACTTCTCGGCCTGCTGGCCTTCGTGATCGCCGTCCTGCTGATCTTCAGCTAAGACGGAATGTGGCCTGCGCCGGGCCGGGGGCATCCGCCCTCGCCCGGCGGGGCCGATCACGCGGCGCTTGCGACCAAAGGTTCATCATGCCTCAGATCGATCAACTCTCCGAAACCCTGACCAGCCAGGTCTTCTGGCTGCTGTTGTTCTTCGGCCTCACCTTCGTCCTTGTCGGGCTGGGGATGGTGCCCAAGATCCTCGGCACGGTGGAGATGCGTGACAACCAGATCGCCGGTGATCTCGCTGCGGCCCAGGCTGCGCGAGATGCGGCGACGTCCGAGGAAGAGGCCTGGCGCACCCGCGAAAACGCCAACCGCGCTGCAGCCCAGGCGCTGATCGGTGAGGCCAAGGCCAAGGCGGTCGCCGCCAGCGCCGCCAAGCTTGCCGAGGCGCAGGGTCGTCTCGACACCAAGCTCGCCGAGGCCGAAGCCGCGATCGAAGCCGCGCGCAGCAGCGCCATGGCCGAGGTCGAGGGCGTTGCCGCCGACGCCGCGCGCGACATCGTCGCCCGCGTCGCCGGGGCTGATATCAAACCCGCCGCCGCCAAGGCTGCGGTCAAGAAGGTGATGGCGCATGGCTGACATCCTGACCCTGCTCGCCAGCGGCGGCGAGGGACACCACGCAGAGCCTTCCGTGTTCGGGATCGACACCTACCAGTGGGTCGCACTCGCCATGGCGGTGCTGATTGGCGTGTTTATCTGGAAGAAGGTCCCCGGGATCATCACCGGCGGGCTCGACGCCAAGATCGCCGCGATCCGCGCTGCGCTCGATGAAGCCAAGACCCTGCGCGCCGAGGCCGAGGCCCTGCGCGCCGAATATGCCGCCAAGATCGCGGGCGCCGAAAAGGACGCCGAAGCCATGCTGGCCGGCGCGCGTGAGGAAGCGGACGCGATCCTCGCCAAGGCCGAGGTCGACAGCGGAGTGATGGTCGCTCGCCGCCAGAAGATGGCCGAAGACAAGATCGCCGCCGCCGAGCGCGCCGCGATCGCCGACGTCAAGGCCCGCGCGGTGACCGCCGCCGCCGCCGCCTCAAAGGTGTTGATCGCCAAGGCACATGACGGCGATGCCGACCGCAAGCTTGCCGACGAGGTCATCGCCTCGCTCTGAGCAGCGCGATTGGCTGACACGAAAAGGGCGGTCCAGTGGGGCCGCCCTTTTGCGTTGGGGATCGCGGTGCTACATCCACGTTGCAACTGAGAAACGGAGGGTGGAGATATGATGCAGCGCAGCCTGATCCTTGCGACAGTGCTGGCCGCCGCCCCACTCGCCGCGCAGCAGACCGCCCCCATCGTGCTGTGGGGCGAGTTCACCACCGCCAGCACTGCGGCCGAGATCAAGGCGTTCAAGGCGAAGTGGCCGAAGAAGCGTCCCGAGGTGATCCCCGACTGCCCGTCCGAAATGGGCTATCGCCAGAGCAAGGGGCGGATGGTGACCATCACGCTCATCGGTCTGGATCGTGATGCGGACTGCTTCAACCGCATGTATGCGCACTATCTTGAGCGTTTCGGCACCCCCGAGACCGATACCACCACCTTCGGCACGGTGATCGGCTACGGCGGGGGCGCTTCGATCGACACGACCTCGGTCGGGATCGTGAATATCTGGCGGGAGGGCGAGAAGAAGATCAAACTCGTCCGCAGTCCGGGCAGCGGATACAACCTGTTCTTCACGGTGCGCGAGGACAAGTACCTCTACTGATCGGCGTCACGCCCCCGGCACGAATACCACCTTCCCCACCAACTCGCGCCGCGCCATCGCCTCGAAGCCTTCGCGCCAGCGCGAGAGGGGGAAGGTGCGGTCAATCGCGGGGGTGATCGCGCCTGCCTCGGCGAGGCGGGCGATGGCGCGGGTGATCGCGGTCCCGCGTTCGGGAAAGCGGCGGGCATATTCTCCGGCGCGCAGGCCGACGATGCTGAAGCCCTTGATCAGCGGGATGTTGGTCGAGACATCAGCGATCCGTCCCGAGGTGAAGCCGACCACCAGCAATTTGCCGCCAAAAGCGACGCAGCGGGTGGATTCGTCGAACACATCGCCCCCGACGGGATCGAAGACGATGTCGGCGAGTGCGCCACCGGTCAGCCGCGACACCTCTTCGCGAAAGCGCCCCTCAGCCACGATCACGGCCTCGGGGTGGGTGAGGGCGGCGATGGCTTCCGCCTTGGCGGGCGAACCGGTGGTGGCGATAACGCGGGCGCCCAGTGCGCGGGCGAGGTCGCAGGCGGCAAGACCCACGCCGCCGCTTGCGCCGTGAACCAGCACCCACTGGCCCTCCTGCAATCCGCCCAGTTCGACCAGCCCGGTGAAGGCCGTGGAGTAGGCGGCGCCCATCGCAGCGGCTGCGGGGAAGTCGAGCCCCGCAGGCATGGTGGACAGCTTGCCCGCAGGCACGCAGGCGATTTCGGCAAAGGCGCCGGTCTTGTTGCCGCCCATCACCCGGTCCCCGGGAGCGAAACCGCTTTCCGGATCGGCCTCCAGCACCTCGCCGGCGAATTCGAGGCCGCTGGTGAAGGGCACCTCGGGCTTGAACTGGTATTCGCCGCGGGTCATCAGCAGATCGGGGAAGTTAAGCGAGGCGGCGCGCACTCGCACCTTCACCTCGCCCGCGCCGCGCTGCGGTTCCGCCACATCGGCGAGCCCCGCGCCCGACAGGTCGCCCGTCAGGCGTTCCACGACGAGCGCTTGCATCAGCCGAAGATCGACAGGTCGAGCGGTTCGGAAGGCCCGAACCACACCACGTAGCGGGTGTGATCGGCAAGGTCGTTGCCCGACAGGCCATGAGCAAAGATCGTCAGGTCGCCGCGCTCATGCATCGCCCAGAGCGTGAACTGCGCGAAGGTCTCCGGCGACATCGACAGCTGGCACGATCCGCGCGGATGGGGCCCGATCGGGGCGAGGTGGAAGTGCCCGACCGCGAGCTTGAAGTGCTCGCGCGCGCGTTCGGCGAAGGCTTGCGCTTTCCCGACCTCGTCGGCGTCATAGTAGATATGGGCGTGAAAGCCCCGGATCTCCCCCGGGTTCTGCATGGATCAGAACGTGTCCTTGGCGGCGCGCAGGGCGGCGAAGGTCTCGGCCGGCGTGCTGCCGCCCCAGCGGGCCATCATCTCTGGATTGTCGGCGCGCAGGAAGGGGTTGGTGGCCAGCTCGCGGCGCAGCGTGGTCGGCACAGTCGGCACGTCCTTCGCGCGCTTCGCCGTGATCTCGCCCGCATAGTCCTGAAGCGCGACATTCTCGGGATCGGCATGGAGCGCGAACTTCGCGTTCGCGGCGGTGTATTCATGCGCGCAGTAGAGCAGGGTTTCGGGCGGCAGCGCCTTGATGCGCGACAGGCTGTCCCAGAACTGCCCGGGCTGGCCTTCGAACATCCGCCCGCAGCCCAGCGCGAAGACCGAATCGCCCACGAAGGCGACCCCGGCTTCCGGCAGGTGGAAGGCAATATGGCCGTTGGTGTGGCCAGAAACGTCGATCACATGGGCTTGCGTCTCGCCGATTTTCACCGTCTCGCCGTGGGCGACGGTCCGATCCAGCGGGAACTTGCCGGAGACCTCCGCGGGCCCGAGGATCGTGCAGCCGGTTGCCTCCTGGATCGCCGCATTGCCGCCCGCGTGATCGGGGTGCCAGTGGGTGTTCCAGATCTGCGTGATCTTCCAGCCCTTTATGTCCGCTTCGAGCAGGTATGCCTTGGCGTCGGGCGTATCGATGGCGACGGTTTCGTGGCTCTCGGTGTCGTGGACGAGATAGCCGTAATTGTCGCTGAGACAGGGGAACTGGTGAACGTGGATCATGCCGGGGAGCTTACCCCTGCAGCCACCAATAGGAAAGGCCCGCCTGCTCGGTTGAGCGGGCGGGCCTTTCTACTTGGCCGAGGCGACTCGCCCCCAGCGCGGGGGCGAACCTGATCAGGATTAATCCTGGCCCTTCTTCAGAGCTGCGCCGAGGATGTCGCCGAGCGATGCGCCCGAATCCGACGAGCCGAACTGCGCCACAGCTTCCTTCTCTTCCGAGATCTGACGCGCCTTGATCGAGAAGTTGGGCTTCTTCGAACGGTCGAAGCCGATCACCATCGCGTCGATCTTGCTGCCGACCTGGAAGCGGTCAGGGCGCTGTTCGTCGCGGTCGCGGCCGAGGTCGCTCCGCTTGATGAAGCCGGTTGCGCCGTCTTCGCCAACCTGCACTTCCAGCCCGCCGTCACGCACTTCGAGCACGGTGACAGTGACGGTCTGGTTCTTGCGCAGCGAACCGCCGCTGGTGGCGGCTTCAGCCGAGGGCGCGCCCTTTTCGAGTTGCTTCATGCCGAGGCTGATGCGCTCCTTGTCGACGTCCACGTCGAGCACGATGGCCTTGACCATCTCGCCCTTGCGGTGGAGCGCCAGCGCGTCCTCGCCCGAGATGCCCCAGGCGATGTCCGACATGTGCACCATGCCGTCCACGTCGCCATCGAGACCGATGAACAGGCCGAATTCGGTGGCGTTCTTGACTTCGCCCTCGACTTCGCTGCCGACCGGGTGCTTCTCGGCGAATTCGTCCCACGGGTTGCGCTGGGCCTGCTTGAGGCCGAGGCTGATGCGACGCTTGTCGCTGTCGACCTCGAGCACCATCACGTCGACTTCCTGCGAGGTCGAGACGATCTTGCCCGGGTGGACGTTCTTCTTGGTCCAGCTCATTTCCGAGACGTGGACAAGGCCTTCGATCCCGGCTTCCAGTTCGACGAAGGCGCCGTATTCGGTGATGTTGGTGACCTGACCCTGCAGCTTCATGCCAACCGGGTACTTGGCGGCGACGCCATCCCACGGATCGCTTTCGAGCTGCTTCATGCCAAGGCTGATGCGCTGCGTTTCGGCATTGATGCGCACGATCTGCACGGTCACGGTGTCGCCGATAGCGATCACTTCGCTCGGGTGATTGACGCGCTTGTAGCTCATGTCGGTGACATGCAGCAGGCCGTCGATGCCGCCGAGGTCCACGAATGCACCATAATCGGTGATGTTCTTGACCACGCCGTCGATGATCTGGCCTTCGACCAGGTCATTGATGAGCTCGCTGCGCTGTTCGGCGCGGGTCTCTTCGAGCACCGCACGGCGCGAGACGACGATGTTGCCGCGGCGGCGATCCATCTTGAGGATCTGGAAGGGCTGCGGCACGTCCATCAGCGGGGTGACGTCGCGCACGGGGCGGATGTCGACCTGCGAGCCGGGGAGGAAGGCCACGGCGCCATCGAGGTCGACGGTGAAGCCACCCTTGACGCGGCCGAAGATGCGGCCTTCGACGCGCTTGCCTTCGCCGAATTCGCTTTCCAGCTTGTCCCAGGCGGCTTCGCGGCGGGCGCGGTCACGGCTGAGCATGGCTTCGCCATCGGCGTTCTCGACGCGGTCAACGAAGACTTCGACTTCGCCGCCGACGGTCAGGCCGTGGTCGTCATCGCCGCGGCTGAATTCCTTGAGGGAGATGCGGCCTTCGCTCTTGAGGCCGACGTCGATGACGGCAAAGCCGTTCTCGATCGCGGTAACGGTGCCCTTGACGACTCGGCCTTCGAAGCCTTCATCGCCGGCGCCGCCGAGCTGTTCGTTGAGGAGCGCTTCAAAGTCAGCGCGGGTGGGCATTTGCGTTGCCATAGGCTCAGAAAGTCCTGTTTCATTGTGCTACCGGCCACCGGTTTTTCCGGGGTCTTTCACCGCTTCCCGTGCACCATTGCACGGGCTGGCGGGGCAAGAGGCAGACTTCTCCGCGCGGCCCCATGCCTGCGCGAAGGTTCCTTCAACCGATGAGGATTGCGAGAACGGCCGGGCGCCTAGGCGAAGGCGCGCCGGAAAGCAAGGAAATTGGGGTGATGGCTCGACCTATCTGCCGCGGTAGAGCATCGCGACATCGCAGCGTTCGTAGCGCGCGCCGTAGTCTGCCATGATCCCCGCATCGTGAACGAAGCCGAGCTTCTCGTAGAGATGGATCGCGGCTTCGCAGATGTGGTTGGTGAGGAGGTAGAGCTTGCTCGCGCCCATTTCTTGCGCGCGGGCGATGATCGCTTCGAGCAGGAACTCCCCGGCCTTGAGCCCGCGTGCGGTCTTGCGCACGCCCATCTTGGTCAGTTCGAACGTGCCGGGGCCGGTCTTCTGCAGCGCGCAGGTGCCGACGATGCCGAGGCCGGGGGCTTCGACGAAGAGGATACATCCGCCCGGCTCGACAATGCGGCTGCGCGGGTTCTCGAGCACCTCGCGGTCGGTCGGCTCGAGCCGGAACATGCCCTCGATCCACTCGGCGTTGATATCGTGGAAATGGTGGGCGAGGGCATCGTCATATTCGCGCAGCCGCAACAGGCCGGGGCTTACCCGCAGCCCGCGCTCGCTGATCGAGGCTTCACTCAAGGCGCGCTCGACCACGGCCAGCGCGGCGAGAAAATCGCCGTCGACCTGCGCGAGGATTTGTTCCGCCGCCATGCCCACACGGGGCCAGACCTCGCTGGTCAGCACGGCCACCGCCTCACGACCCTTGGTTGAAAGCGCCACCACGCGGCTCCGCTGGTCGGGGGCCTGCGCCTCGTCGATCATCCCGAGATCGCGCAATTGGCTGAGCGTGCGGGTGACGCCGGGCTGGCTGGTGCCGCAAGCCTCGGCAAGCTGGCCGACACTCATCGGAGCGTTTCGCAGAGCGGCCAGCACCGCCATGTGTCCGGGCTGAAGCGCTAGCCCGGCGCTGGAGGTGACCAGCGCGGCACTCGCCTGCATTCGCTCGCCCAGACGCTTCAGTCTGCTGCCCAAGAAAGCTGGCCCCATTTGTGCGACAACATCTGCCATCATGCAATTCCATAACACGGTATATAACGCGCTATAGAATGGGGTCACGCGCCGGTGCAAGCCGGAAAACCGCCGGGGTTTCAGGCGATGTGAGCCGCCACCTCTGCGATCGCTGCGGCTATGGCCTCGTCACGGCCCAGCGTGGTGGTGTCGAGCAGCGCCGCGCCCGGGGCGGCCCGCAGCGGAGCGTCGGCGCGGTTCGTATCGCGTTCATCGCGAGCGGCGATATCCGCCTCGATAACTTCAAGATCGACCGTGATCCCGCGCCCGGTCATCTCGAGCCAGCGTCGGCGCGCGCGCTCCGTGACGCTGGCGGTGACGAACAGCTTCACGAGTGCCTCGGGCGCGATCACCGTGCCGATATCGCGCCCGTCGAGCACCGCGCCGCCTTCCTGCAAGGCAAAGGCGCGCTGGCGTTCGTAGAGCGCGCGGCGCACTGCGGGGTGGACCGAGACGCGGCTCGCATAGCCGCCGACCTCCTCGGAGCGCAGGATATCATCGTCGAGCAGGCTGTCGGGGAAGTCGCACGCCGCCAGCGCCAGATGGGCGTCATCCGGATTGCCCCCGGCAAGCTGCACCTGCCGCCCGACCGCGCGGTAGAGCAGCCCGGTGTCGAGATGCGGCAGGCCGAAATGCGCGGCGAGCGCCTTGGCGATGGTGCCTTTGCCGGAAGCTGTGGGGCCGTCGACTGCGATGATCATGGCCCAGCGCCGTGGCAGTGCAGGCGGCCCTTGGCAAGCGCTCGGGCGCCCGGTTTACCCCTCCTTCACCGCGCGCAGGCTATTCTGAGCCGGCAGGAACAGGGGGCCGGGCGATGCGCTGGGTGTTGAGGCTGATCATTGCGGCAGGTGTGCTCGGCGGGGCTTGGCCGGTTGCGAAGCTGCTGTGGGACATGGAGACCGGCGCCGCGCCCTTCGCTGTGGGCCTTGCCGACGGGACGGTGCAACAGGCCGAGATCGGACCCCAGTCCTACTGGCCGCAATGGGCGCCGCGGCCCGAGGGTGCGCGCTTCGCCGTGCGGGCACATTTCGGCCCCGGCACGAACTTGGCGGAAACGGGCTATGCCGAGATCGGCGGCTTCGACGATGCGGCGGCGCTGCAAGCGGCCTATGCCGAAAAGCTCGTGGCGGCGGGGTGGGAGGTCAGCCCGATGCACCTCACAGTTGCGCTTCCCGAAGTCCCGCCGCGCAGCGCGCGCCTGTGTCTGGTGCTGGCCCGCAAAGATGGCAACAGCTTGATGCTCTCGGTCACCACCGACAAGTCGGGGCTGAGCCGCCTCCACTGGACACGGGGCGAGCAGCTGCCCATGCAGGGGTCCGAAAAGGGCCTGTGCCGCTAGCGGGACCTCGTGTCCGTGTCTCCGCGCGACCGCCATGCGCGCACAAGGCCGAGGATCGCGATCGAGGCCCAGAAGAACTCGAGCACCAGGCTCGCCCAATTGGTATGATAGATCAGCGAGACCGTCAGCAGCGCGGCGCCCAATAGATTGGTGCCGTGGAGCAGGAACGGATTGGTCGCCTTGGCCAGCGTCAGATAGGCATAGGCGCCGATGATGCAGGCGGTGCCGGCCAAGCCGACGAGGCTCGGCCAGTCGAGCGGGGTGGTCATGGCTGATTCCATTCGCGATGGGCCTTTTCGATCGACTCGCGAACCTTGCGCGGCCCCCAGTCATTCCGCAGCCAGATGACCAGACCCATGAGGGGAAGAGCCGGAAGTGTGAGGATGATTTCCCAAGTCTCGACGGTTTCACCCTTGGTGACGTAACGATAGATCAACATTCCAACCAGGCCGACCGCAAACAGGATCGTGTAGAGCGCGACCTTGCGCTTCACGCCGCCGCCTCTTCCAACAACCCCATGAAGGTCGGGAAGCTGGTGTTGATCGGCGAGATGTCGTCAACCTCGACCCCGCCCTCGCTGACCAGTCCGGCGACGGCCATGCTCATGGCGATGCGGTGATCGAGCAGCGATTTGACGCGCGCGTTGCCGGTGCCGCGCAAGGGCTCGCCGCCGGTGCCTTGGATGGTGAGCCCGTCCTCGTGCTCTTCCACTCGCGCGCCTGCGGCGGTGAGCGCAGCCGCCATCGCGGCCAAGCGGTCGCTTTCCTTGACGCGCAGTTCGTGAAGGCCGGTCGTGCGGGTGGTGCCCGAAGCGAGCGCGGCGGCTACGAACAGGACCGGGAACTCGTCGATCATGGCGGGGGCGATCGCAGGGTCCACTTCTACACCCGTAAGCGGAGCATGGCGCACCCGCAGGTCGGCCACCGGCTCGCCGCCGACTTCGCGCGGGTCCACTTCCTCGATATCCGCGCCCATCTGGCGCAGCACATGAAGCAGCCCCGCGCGGGTCGGGTTGAGGCCGACATTCATGATGGTGAGGTCGCTCCCCGGCACCAGCGTGGCGGCGACCATGAAGAAGGCGGCGGAGGACGGATCGCCGGGGACGACCACATCCATCGGGCGCAATTCCGCCTCGCCGTGAATGCTGATGACGGTCTCGCCGTTTTCCTCGCCGACTTCGAGCTTCGCGCCGAAGCCGGTGAGCATCCGCTCGGTGTGGTCGCGGGTGGGGATGGGTTCGATCACGCGGGTGATGCCCGGCGTGTTGAGGCCGGCGAGCAGCACTGCGCTTTTCACCTGCGCGCTCGCGACGGGCAAGCGATAGGTGATCGGGACGGCGGGCGAGGCGCCGCGCAGCATCAGGGGCAGGGTGCCCCCGGCGCTCGCGTCGAAGCTTGCACCCATCAGCGACAGCGGATCGATCACCCGCTTCATCGGGCGGCCCGACAGGCTTGCGTCACCCGTGAAGGTCGCGGTGATCGCGTGGCTCGCAACGAGGCCCATCAGCAGGCGCGTCGAAGTCCCCGAATTGCCCATATCGAGCGCCTGTTTGGGCTCGAGCAGGCTGCCGACGCCGACGCCGTCGACGGTCCACGCGCCGTTCTCCCCGCGCGCGATCTGCGCTCCGAAGGCGCGCATGGCGGCGGCGGTGGCGAGCACGTCCTCGCCCTCCAGCAGCCCGGTGATCCTGCTGCGGCCGACCGCAAGCCCTGCGAACATCAGCGAGCGGTGGCTGATCGACTTGTCGCCGGGAACGCGGATCGCGCCGGTCAGCGGGCCGAGGGACGAGAAGCGGTGGCTGGTCATAAGGCCGCGGTCTTTGACAGCGCCCCGCGCTTCTGGCAAGGCGCGCCGCGCGCTGCGGCCCGGGCTCTTGATAAAGCGCTTGCCGCGCCCACCTTTTGCGACCAAGCCGCCTGCGATTTTTGCAGCTTGCATTTCCGCTCCGGTCACGGGGCGGCCCGAATTGAGGAATGACAATGGCCAAGCCCGAATGGGGAACCAAGCGTACCTGCCCGAAGTGCGCAACCCGCTTCTACGATCTCGGCAAGGAAGACCCGGTCGCCTGCATCGAATGCGGCGAGACCTGGACGCCTGAGCCGGTGCTCAAGTCCAAGCAGCCGATTCCCTTCGAGGAAGTGGCGAAGAAGGTCGATGTCGATGCCGACGCTGATCTGGGCGGCGATGACGATATCGACGATCTGGAAGACATTGAGGACATCGACGAGGACGGCGATTCGCCCGACAATGACGTCGACCTCGGCGGTGACGACGATCTTGGCGTTGCCACATCCGGCGACGACAAGGACGACGAGTCCTGAGTTTGCGGGCCCGCCTCGCGGGCCCGCCATCGGTGCTGATCCCGCCGCGATGCGACGGGGCACCTGCGGCTCGCGCGCTTGCACTCGCGGCTGCTTCGCGACCGGATCATCTCTCCTAACGAGATATTGGCCCGGTTTGCGCAATTTACGCTTGCCAAGGGAGGGCGGCCCTTATAATGGCCGCCTCCCGCGAGCAGTGCACCTGCCTTGCCTCGCATGATGACTGGCTCGGGGCCTTAGCTCAGCTGGGAGAGCGCAACACTGGCAGTGTTGAGGTCAGCGGTTCGATCCCGCTAGGCTCCACCAGTCACCAACTGATAAAGTCGAAAGGCGCATCCCCTCAGGGGACACCTTCCGCAACGCTGGCCGACGAGGTTTCGTCCGCCGGCGTTTTTCGCATTTTTCCGGTGGTCTTGGCCCCCGGGTGGAGAAGTTGGCGATGTTCGATACGCTGTCCGACCGCCTTGGCGGGGTGTTCGACAAGCTCAAGGGCCGCGGCGCGCTGCGTGAGCAGGACGTGCGCGATGCCATGCGCGAAGTGCGCATCGCGCTGCTCGAAGCCGACGTCGCGCTCCCCGTCGCCCGCCGCTTTATCGATGCCGTCACCGAGAAGGCCGTTGGCCAGGATGTCCTGAAGTCGGTCACCCCCGGCCAGATGGTCATCAAGATCGTCCATGACGAGCTGGTCGAGACGCTGGGCGGGATGGAGGTCGAAGGCCTCAAGCTCGATGCCAAGCCGCCGGTCGTGATCATGATGGTCGGCCTGCAGGGCTCGGGCAAGACGACCACCACCGCCAAGCTCGCCAAGCTGATCCGCGAACGCCACGGCAAGAAGGCGCTGATGGCCTCGCTCGACGTCAACCGTCCGGCTGCGCAGGAGCAGCTGGCGGTGCTGGGCACTCAGGTCGAGGTCGCGACCCTGCCGATCGTGGCGGGCCAGCAACCGGTCGACATTGCGCGCCGGGCGATGGAAGCCGCGCGGCTCCAGAATTTCGACGTGCTGCTGCTCGACACCGCGGGCCGCCTGCATGTCGATGATGCGCTGATGGCCGAAATGAAGGCCGTCGCCAGCGTGTCGGCCCCCAATGAAGTGCTGCTGGTGGTCGACAGCCTGACTGGGCAGGACGCGGTCAACGTCGCGCAGAACTTCAGCAACGAAGTCCCGCTCACCGGCGTCGTGCTCACCCGCATGGACGGCGATGCCCGCGGCGGCGCGGCGCTGTCGATGCGCGCGGTCACTGGCAAGCCGATCAAGTTTGCCGGCACCGGCGAAAAGCTCGACGCGATCGAGCCATTCCGCCCCGGCTCTGTCGCCGACCGCATCCTCGGCATGGGCGACGTCGTCAGCCTCGTCGAGCGCGCGGCGGCGACGATCAAGGAAGAAGACGCCGAGAAGCTCGCGCGCAACCTCGAGAAGGGCAAGTTCGACCTCGACGATCTCGCCATGCAGCTGAAGCAGATGCGCAACATGGGCGGGCTGGGGATGCTGGCGGGCATGATGCCGGGCATGAAGAAGGCCAAAGCGGCCATGGCCAACTCGGGCATGGACGACAAGGTGCTGATCCACATGGAGGCGATCATCTCCTCGATGACCGCCAAGGAACGCGCCAACCCTGATCTCATGAACGCCAAGCGCAAGAAGCGCGTCGCGGCGGGCAGCGGGACCGATGTGCAGACGGTCAACAAGGTGCTCAAGATGCACCAGGAAATGGCCCGCGCGATGAAGCAGATCAAGAAGATGGGCGGCCTCAAGGGGCTGGCCGCGATGTTCGGCGGCGGCGGCGGCCCGATGGGCGGCATGGGCGGCGGCGCTGGCGGTCTTCCCGGCCTCGGCGGCCCCGGTGGCATGTCCGGCCCGATGGGAGGCCTGCCCGGTCTCGGCGGCCCCCCTCGGTTCAAGAAATAGTTTAAAGTCAGAAGTTTCGGTTCAAAAGTTAAACTCACTCGAAAGGTAACTACTCATGTCGATTTCCATCCGGCTCTCGCGCGGCGGTGCCAAAAAGCGTCCCTATTACCGCATCGTCGTCGCCAACAGCCGCTCGCCCCGCGACGGCAAGTATCTCGAGCAGATCGGCACCTACAACCCGCTGCTCGCCAAGGATTCGGCCGAGCGCGTGAAGATCACCGAAGACCGTGCCCGCTACTGGCTCGGCGTCGGCGCGCAGCCGACCGACCGCGTCGCCCGCTTCCTCGATGCCGCCGGCATCCTTGAGCGTGCGGCCCGCGTGAACCCCAAGAAGGGTGAGCCGGGCGAGAAGGCCAAGGAGCGCGCTGAAGAGCGTGCCGCCAAGATCGCCGAAGCCGAAGAAGCCGCGCGCGCCGCTGAAGAAGAAGCCAAGGCCGCTGCCGCTGCCCCGGCTCCGGAAGAAGCGCCTGCCGCTGAAGAAGCCGCCGCTGAAGAAGCTCCGGCTGCCGAAGAAGCAGCCACCGAAGAAAAGGCCGAAGGCTAAGCCATGAGCCCCAAGCCCGTCACCCTTGCCGCCATCGCCGGCGCGCACGGGGTGGCGGGCGAGGTGCGCCTGAAGCTGTTCGGCGAGGGTATTGCCACGCTCGCCAAGCAGAAGAGCTTCAATGACGGCGCGCTCACCCTCGTGAAAATCCGCGAGGACGGCAAGGGCGGGGCAGTTGCCCGGCTTGCCGAGAGCACCTCGCGCGCCGATGCCGAGAAACTGCGCGGCACTGTGCTGACCGTCCCCCGCGACGCGCTCCCGCCCTTGGCCGAGGGCGAATTCTACCACGCCGACCTCCTCGGCCTCCCGGTCGTCACCGACGCCGGAGAGGCGATCGGCTCCGTCGCCGCGATCGAGAATTTCGGCGCGACCGACATCATCGAGATCACCCTCGATCCTGCCCCCGCCAAGGGCCCCAAGACGTTCATGGTCCCGATGATCCCCGCCGCGGTCATTGCCTGGGACGACAAGCGGCTTGTGATCAGCGCCGATTTCGCCGATAATTGACGGCGTGGATACGCCCGCAGACGCCGCACTCTGGCAGCGCATCGCCGATCACCACATCGGCCCGGCGGACGCATCGCTTTCCTTTGCCGCCCGGCTCGCGCGCGAGAACCGCTGGAGCCTGCCCTATGCGCAAGCGGTGATCGGCGAATACAAGCGCTTCTGCTATCTGGCGATGACCGCAGGCCAAGAGGTGACGCCGTCGGACGCGGTCGACCAGGCCTGGCATCTCCACCTCACCTATAGCCGCGACTATTGGCAGACTTTCTGCCGCGAGGTGCTCGGGCAGGATCTCCACCACGGCCCGACCCAAGGCGGCCCGGTGGAGCGGGACCGCTTCTATAACCAATATGCCGCCGCCCTCGCCGCCTACGAGGCCGCGTTCGGCAGCGCCCCGCCGAGCGATATCTGGCCAGGCGCACATCGGCGCTTTGCCGTCGATCCGCGGGGAGTGCGCGTTAACCTTTGGCATGATATTGTTCTCAAACGCCGGGTCGCGCTGGCGCTGGGCCTCACCCTCGTTACCGTGGGGTGGCTCGCGGGAAGGATAACGTGATGGAGCTGTTCTCGTCCTGGACGGGCAGCGATTTCTTTCTGTTCTACAGCGTCTTGCTCGGTTTTGCCGGGGCAAGCGCGTGGTGGATGCCAAGCCTTTTGCGCGAGCCCGGCCGCCGCGCCAGCCTCGATGATCTGGATAGCGTCGCGGTGCTCACCGGCGGCCCGACGCGGCTCGCCGATTCGGCGCTGGCCGAACTCTTTGTCCATGGCGGTCTGGTCGGAGGCGAGAAGGGTAAGCTTGCGGTCGCCAGGTGTGAGGCGGCGGTCTCGCCTGCGGCGCGCACGCTGCTGTCGGCAGGCGAGCAGCTCTCCCGGGCTGATGCCAAGAAGGCGCTCGATTCGCATGCCGATCTGGTTGCGTCACGCCTCCAGCGCGTGGGGCTGCTGATGCGCGACGGGGAATATACGCGGCTGCGCTGGCTGGCGATCACGCCGCTGGCGGCGCTGTTCCTGCTCGGGCTCTACCGTCAGCGTGCGGGCGACGCGGTGGGCGAGCCGACGGGCTTTCTGGTGATCCTGCTGTTCGTGACCGCCGCGCTTGCGATGATCCGCTTCTTCACCATCGATCCGCGCACCGATGCCGGGATCGAGGCAGTGCAGGATCTGCGCGCGAGGAGCGACCGCTTTTCGCGTGCGCCTATGCCTGACGAGGCCGCGATGGCGGTCGCGCTGTTCGGGACCACAGTGCTGGTCGGCACGCCGTGGGAGCCGGTCCATGCGATGCGCAAGCCCGAGGGCGATGGCGGTTCGGGATGCAGCGGAGGCAGTAGCGATAGCAGCAGCAGCGACGGCGGTTCGGGTTGCGGCGGGGGCGGTTGCGGCGGTTGCGGAGGCTGAACCTGCCGCGTAAGTGGCGGGCATGACCACGCTCCCCGTCGCCGTCGTGCAAGCCGCCCCTGTCCCGCTCGATTTCCAGGGCGGGATCGACAAGGCCGTGGCCTTCGCCCGCGCGGCGGTGGAGAGCGGCGCGAAGGTCGTCGCCTTCGGACAAACCTTTCTGGGCGGCTATCCCTTGTGGCTCGACGAGGCCCCCGGCGCAGCCTTGTGGGATCACCCCGGGTCAAAGGCGCTGCACCGGATCATGCTCGAACAGGCGGTGGTCGCCAATGACGAGCGGTTGCTGCCCTTGCAGGAACTGGCCGACGCGAGCGGCGCGATCATCTCCATCGGCGCGCATGAGCGGGTGCGGCGCAGCCTTGTCAACAACCAGCTGACCTTCCGCCCCGGCCTGCCGGTGCTCGACCACCGCAAGCTGGTCCCGACCCACGGCGAGCGCCTGATCTGGACGCGCGGCGATGGCTCGACGCTGGGGGGGCATCAGGCCGAATGGGGCCGGCTCGGCACACTGATCTGCTGGGAACACTGGATGCCGCTCGCCCGCGCGGCGATGCATAATCTGGGCGAGGATGTGCATGTCGCGGCATGGCCGACCGTGCGCGAGAGCCACCAGATTGCCTCAAGGCACTATGCGATGGAGGGGCGGTGCTTTGTGCTGGCGGCGGGGCTGGTGCAGGTGAAGGACGATCTGCTGGACGGGCTAGAGCGGGTGGGCGGTAACGCCGCCGCGCGTGAATTGCTCGACGCGATCCCCGGCGATGTGCTCAACCGCGGCGGCTCGCTGATCGCCGCCCCCGACACCCGTGTGATCGTGCAGGCGGGCGAGGGGGAGGATACTTTGCTGGCCGAGCTTGATCTTGCCGAAGTTGGCGAGGGGCTGACCAACCTCGACACCGACGGGCATTATGCGCGGCCTGATGTGTTCGAGCTGACGGTCGATACGCGGGAGAAGGATGGGGTGGTGTGGGGACAATGATCTCGGCCTCCCAATTAGAAATTCTTGCTGCCGCAGCCGGACCGACTGAATTTTCGTTCGACGGTGGCGCTGACCAATGGCGGGTAGACGTCCTGGCGTCCGTGTTTGATGGATTGATCTTGCTTCCGTTCGCGCTGCTTTTCGTCTGCGGCATTAAACGATTGAAATTAAACCGCTGGCTTCCTTTGACAGCAGCATTGGCTACTGTTCTGGCTGTGATTACCTCGAGTCTCATGCATGAGTTTATCTATCCGATCTTCATGTATAGAAATTATATTATCGAAAAAATTGGCTTTCACAGGTTTGAGTACCTGCTGATGCCCGGACTTTTCGTCTGCTTCATGGGAGCATTGGCTCTCTCATTCTTGTGCAGACGTCGTGAGTCGATCGGGGCATTCGAATGACCTTCGCCGCCACCATCCTCACGCTCTACCCGGAGATGTTCCCCGGGCCGCTCGGCGCCTCGCTCGCGGGGCGTGCCATGGCCGAGGGCAAGTGGGCCTTCGAGACTGTGCAGATCCGCGACTTCGCCACCGACAAGCACCGCAACGTCGATGATACGCCCGCAGGCGGCGGGGCGGGGATGGTGCTCAAGTGCGATGTTCTGGCGCGGGCGCTGGACAGCGCGCCTGCCGCCGGACGCCCCATCCTCGCCATGACTCCGCGCGGCAAACCCATCACCCAAGCCCGCATCCGCGAACTCGCCCAAGGCCCCGGTGTCATCATCCTGTGCGGGCGGTTCGAGGGCTTCGACGAACGCCTGTTCGAAGCCCGGCCCGAGATCGAGCAGGTCTCCCTTGCCGACATCGTGCTCTCGGGCGGCGAGATGGCAGCGCTCACCGTGCTTGATGCTTGCATTCGGCTGCTTCCCGGAGTAATGGGCGCGCCTTCCAGCGGAGCCGAGGAGTCGTACGAAAACGGCCTCCTCGAATATCCGCACTATACCCGACCTCAGGAATGGGAAGGGCGCACGATCCCTGAAGTGCTGCGATCGGGGGATCATGCGAAGATCGCTGGCTGGCGCAAGCTGCAAAGCGAGAACGACACACGGTCACGCAGGCCGGACTTGTGGGAGCGCTATGAGGGTGCTCGGGTCCAGCCTGCCTCTGGCGCGCGGCGCAAAACTAAGGAACCGGACCAGTGAACCTGATCCAGCAGATTGAAGCCGAAGAAATCGCCAAGTCCGGCAAGGACATCCCCGAATTCCGCGCAGGCGACACCGTGCGCGTCGGCGTGAAGGTGAAGGAAGGCAACCGCGAGCGTATCCAGGCCTATGAAGGCGTTGTGATCGCCCGCTCGAACCGCGGCATGGGTTCGAACTTCACCGTGCGCAAGATGAGCTTCGGCGAGGGCGTCGAGCGCGTCTTCCCGCTCTACTCGCCGATCGTCGAAAGCATCACCGTGGTCCGCCGCGGCGTGGTGCGTCGCGCCAAGCTCTATTACCTGCGCGGCCGCACCGGCAAGAGCGCACGTATCGTCGAGCGCAAGATGAACGCGCCCAAGGCGTAAGGCTTCATCGCCAGCAATTCGCGAAGGGCGGTTCCGCAAGGGACCGCCCTTTTCGTTTGGGGCTTTGCATTCCCGCCAGATTCTCGTCATTGCGGGCAACCGATAGGTTGCGCGGCAATCCATGGCGGACCCTGGATTGCTTCGCTTCGCTCGCAATGACGAGGTTGAACTTGAAATGCGTTCGCTGCTTTTTGCTGCCGCCTTGCTGTCTGCTCCCGCAATGGCGGAGGATGCCGTGACCACCGAAGCCCCCACCCTCACTTTCGAGCGCGTCTTTGCCTCCCCCGGCCTTGATGGCCCCGCGCCGCGGCAGGTGAAGCTCTCACCCGACGGGCGCTTCCTCACCCTGCTGCGCAACCGCGCCGATGACCGCGACCGTTATGACCTGTGGGGCTACGACATCGAGACCCGCGAGTGGCGGATGCTCGTGGACTCCGAGAAACTCGGCAGCGGGCGCGAGCTCTCCGAGGACGAGAAGATGCAGCGCGAGCGCGCGCGGGTCGGCAGTCTCAAGGGGATCATTAGCTACCAGTGGGCGAGCGACGGCGCGGGCGTGCTGGTGCCGCTGGACGGCGACCTGTTTCTGGCGAAGCTCGACGGCACCGTCACCCGCCTGACCGACACCGAGGGGACGGAACTCAACCCCAAGCTCTCCAGCAAGGGCGCATACGTCAGCTTCGTGCGCGACCGGCGGCTGTGGGTCGGCCCGGTCGGCGGCGAGGCGCAGCCCATCACGCCTGCTGGCGAGGCCGAGACGATCCGCTGGGGCGAGGCCGAATTCGTCGCGCAGGAGGAAATGGCGCGCCTGCAAGGCTATTGGTGGAGCCCCGACGACAGCCGCATCGTCGTCCAGCGCACCGACGAGGCCGCGGTGGGTGTCGTCACGCGAGCGGCGATCGGCGCGAAGGGCACCAAGGTCTTCGATCAGCGCTATCCGGCGGCGGGCACCGACAATGCGGTGGTCGAACTGTTCGTGATGAAACCCGATGGCTCGGGCAGCGTGAAGGTCGACCTCGGGCTCGACCTCGACATCTATGTCGCCCGCGTCGACTGGGCGCCTGACGGCAGCGCAATCTACGTCCAAAGGCAGGACCGCGCGCAGACCCGGATCGACATGCTCAAGGTCGATCCGGCCACGGGCTCCGCGCAGGTCTGGTTCACCGAGAACGCCGCGCGGCCCGATTACTGGATCAACCTCTCGGACAACTACCGCTTCCTCAAGGACGGCAGCCTGCTGTGGTGGTCCGAGCGCGACGGGTTCGGGCACTTCTACCGCTATGCCGATGGCCAATGGGTGCAGCTCACAAGCGGCGCCTTCTCTACCTCGGCGATGGTCGGGGTGGACGAGGCGGCGGGCACCTTCACCTATCAGGCGACCTCCGACGTCCTCACCCAGCAGATCTATCGCGCCCGTCTCGATGGGACGGGCGAGCCCGAACTGCTCACCGATCCCGCCTTCACCAACAGCGCCAGCATGGATGGCGCAGGCCGCCTGCTCTATGTCAGCCGCTCGGGCGCCAACCAGCCGCCGCAGTCCTACCTCGCGACGCCCGACGGCAGCCGTGTCGCCTGGATCGAGGAGAACCGGGTCGAGGGCGAACACCCCTACGCGCCCTTCCTCGCCAGCCATGTAACGCCCGAATACGGCACCATCGCCGCTGAAGATGGCACGCCGCTGCACTGGATGATGCTGCGGCCGAAGATGGAGCCGGGCAAGCGCTACCCGGTATTCTTGCTGCACTATGGCGGCCCCGGGCCGCAAATGGTGACGAAGGGCTGGGGCGGGGCACTCGCTCAGGCGATTGTCGACAAGGGCTACATCTTCTTCCAGCTCGACAATCGCGGCTCGGCCAATCGCGGCGTGGATTTCGAACAGCCGCTCTACCGCGCGATGGGCGGGGCCGAGGTGCGCGACCAGAAGACCGGCGCTCTGTTCCTGAAGAGCCTCGACTATGTCGACCCCGCCAAGATCGCCACCTATGGCTGGTCCTATGGCGGCTACATGACGCTGAAGATGCTCGAGGCCGATCCGGGGCTTTACGCCGCGGGCATTGCGGGCGCGCCAGTGACCCGCTGGGAGCTCTACGACACTCACTACACCGAGCGCTACATGGGCGACCCGCGGGAAGTGCCCGAGGCTTACGCGAAAGCGAGCGCCATCCCTGAGGCCACCAAGATCGCCGATCCGCTCCTGCTGATCCACGGCATGGCCGACGACAACGTGATCTTCGAGAATTCTTCGGAGCTCATCAGCGTCCTGCAGGAGAGCAACACGCCCTTCGAGATGATGCTCTACCCCGGCTACACCCACCGCGTCTCGGGCCCGAAGATCGGCCCGCATGTGTGGAACGGCATCTTCCGCTTTCTCGCGGCGCACGGGGTAACGCCTCCGGAATAGGGCGCGAATAGGGCCGGAATAGGTCTGCACGGCGACGATAGCGGTTGCGCTTGGCGCACCCGTCGCTATCTCGCACCTGCAAAACACAGGAGAATGCCAAGTGGGTTACCGGGTGGCAGTGGTCGGCGCGACCGGGAATGTCGGGCGCGAGATGATGCAGGTCTTGGCCGAACGCGAGTTTCCGTGCGACGAGGTCGCTGCGGTCGCATCGTCGCGGTCGACCGGCAGCGAGGTCGAGTTCGGTGACACCGGCAAGATGCTCAAGTGCAAGAACATTGAGCATTTCGACTTTGCCGGTTGGGACATTGCGCTGTTCGCGGCAGGCTCCGGCCCGGCCAAGGAATATGCACCCAAGGCGGCCGCCGCTGGGTGCGTCGTGATCGATAATTCCTCGCTCTACCGCATGGATCCGGACGTGCCCCTCGTGGTGCCCGAGGTGAACCCCGATGCGATCGATGGCTACAAGGCCCGCAACATTATCGCCAACCCCAACTGCTCGACCGCGCAGCTGGTGGTGGCCCTGAAGCCCCTGCATGATGCCGCGACGATCAAGCGCGTGGTGGTCTCGACCTATCAATCCACCTCTGGCGCAGGCAAGGCGGGGATGGACGAGCTGTTCCAGCAGAGCCGCGCGATTTTCGTCGGTGATCCGGTCGAACCGCACAAGTTCACCAAACAGATCGCCTTCAACGTCATTCCGCATATCGATGTCTTTCTCGACGACGGCTCGACCAAGGAAGAGTGGAAGATGGTGGTCGAGACCAAGAAGATCCTCGACCCCAAGATCAAGCTGACCGCGACCTGTGTGCGCGTACCGGTGTTCGTCGGCCACTCGGAGGCGGTCAACATCGAGTTCGAGAACGAGCTCAGCGCCGAAGCGGCGATGGACATCTTGCGGGAAGCGCCCGGCGTCATGCTGATCGACAAGCGCGAGGACGGCGGATACATCACTCCAATCGAATGCGTCGGCGATGCGGCAACCTTCGTCAGCCGCGTGCGCGAGGATCCGACGGTTGAGAACGGGCTCACCATCTGGGTGGTCTCGGACAACCTCAGGAAGGGCGCGGCCTTGAACGCGGTGCAGATCGCCGAACTGCTCGGCCGCCGCCATCTGAAGAAGGGATAAGGCCGATGCGTCTTGCTCTCATCGCGCTTGCCGCAACTCTGGCGCTTACGGCCTGCGACATTGGCGGTACGCCCGAACCTGCGGAGACGCCGGGCGCTGACGCAGGGCAGGTGCCCGCGGCCGCCAACGCTGTCGCGCTGCGGACTGACGGCGTGAGTGCAGGCGCGGAGAGCTTCTTCTTCGCTGCCGGGAAAACCGAAGTCGAAGCCGCGCTCACCAAGACTCTGGGCGCGGCGCTGCGCAGCGGCGAGAACGGCGAATGCGGCGCCGGGCCGATGACCTTCACCGATTACGCCGGCGGCCTCACTGCGCATTTTCAGGACGGCAAGCTCGTCGGGTGGAACTGGCACCTGCCGCAGGATGGCGACCGGGCAGCAACCGGCAGCGTCAGCCTTGCGGGCGCGGTCCAGATCGGAAGCCCACGCGCGGCCGTCGAAGCCGCTCCGGGCTTCGCCAAGGTCGAGGACAGCACGCTCGGCGAGGAGTTCACGCTTTCCGGGGGGATGGGCGGGTTCATCACCGGCGACCGGGTCGAGATGCTCTACGCCGGGACGCAGTGCTTCTTCCGCTGATTACTCCGACAGCGTCACCGGCCCCGCGGGCCTTGCGTTCTTCCGCATCAGCAGCGCGAGCGGCGCGGCGGCGAGGGTGATCCACATCATCAGCCAGAAATCGTCGATATAGGCGATCATCGCCGCTTGGCGGTTCACCTCTGCGTCAATCAGCGTCATCGCGGTGTCGCCCAGCGCCTGGAAGCGATCGGTGGCCGAGAAATCGATCAGGCTTCCGGTTGCGGCGGTGACGTTGGCGCCGAGGTCTGCGTGGCTCGTCTGGATGTTGCGCGCGAGCAGCACCGTCATCCACGCGATCCCGGCCGACGCGCCCAGCGAGCGGAACAGGTTGAGGAGGCTCGACCCGTCGGTGCGAAGGGCCGGGCTGAGGGTGGCGAAGGCGCTCACCTGCAAGGGAATAAAGACGAGGCCCATGCCGAGGCCCTGCAGCAGGCCGCTGACGATCACGTGCGTCTCGTCCACTTCGAGCGACCAATGCGCCATCTGCCAGAGCGAGAAGGCGCAAATCAGGAAGCCGCTAACCACTACCGGGCGCGCGTCGACCCCGCGGCGCATCAACAACCCCGAAACCTGCATCGAGACGAGAATGCCCACCCCGCGCGGCATAAGCACGATGCCGGTGTCGATCACGCCGTAGCCGAACAGATTCTGGAGCATCGGGGGGAGCAGCGCCATCACTGCGAACATCACGATCCCGATCACGATCATGAAGGCGAGCGCGATGGCGAAGTTGCGGTCGGCGAAGAGCGAGCGGTCGAACATCGGCGCGGGCGCGGCGGCGAAGTGGATCACCACCATCCATGTCGCCGACAGGGTGAGCAGCAGGTAGATCCAGATCTCGCCCGAGGCGAGCCAATCGACATGCCCGCCGCGATCGAGCATCAGCTGGAACGCGGCGAGCGCGACCGCGAGCAGCAGGAAGCCGGTCAGGTCAAAGCGCCGCGCGCGACGCGGGCGCCTCGGCAGGTAGGCGATCAGGATTGCGAGCGAGGCAAGGCCCACGGGCAGGTTCACGAAGAACACCCAGCGCCAGTTGGCAGTCTCGGTCAGCCAGCCGCCCAAAATGGGGCCGAGGATCGGGCCGATCATGATCCCCATCCCCCATACCGCCATGATCTGCGGATGACGCGAAGGGCGGGTGGCGTCGAGCATGAAGGACTGCGAGAGCGGCGCAATGAAGGCCCCGGCGACACCTTGGAGCGCGCGGAATGCGACCATCTCCTCGAGGTTCTGGGCGATCCCGCACAGCATCGAGGCGAGGATGAACCCGGCGACCGAGCCGATGAACAGCAGCCGTGCTCCGATCCGGTCGGCGAGCCAGCCGGTGAGTGGCAGGGCGACCGCCGAGGCGATGATGTAGCTCGTCAACACCCAGGTCACGGTATCGACCGTCGCCCCCAGCGAGGATTGCATATGGGGCAGGGCAACATTGGCGATGGTGGTGTCGAGGATCTGGAGCAGCGAGGCCGCCATCACCCCGACGATCATCAGCGGATAGTTGCGCGATTCCAGCTCGGCGACATCGGGGCGCGGCGCAGCGGGCGGGGCGGGCAGCGATCCTGCGGCAGGCGCGGCCTGGCTCGCCATTTCAGCGCTTGGGCTTCGCGTCGCCGGTGAACACCGTGACCTCGGTCGAAAGCCCCGCGATCAACCGGCGCGGGCTCTGGCCCTCCAGCGCGATGCGCACTGGCACGCGCTGCGTCACCTTGACCCAGTTGCCGGTCGCATTCTGCGCCGGGAGCACCGAGAATTCCGCTCCCGTGCCTGCGCCGATGCTGGCGACGCGGCCCTTCAGCACCACATCGGGGTAAGCATCGAAGCGCACCTCGGCGCGCTGGCCGACGGCCATGTCGGCAAGATCGGTCTCCTTGAAGTTCGCCTCGACATAGGTCGAGCCTGCGCGCACCAGCGTCAGCACCGGCAAGTTGGGGACGGCCTGCTGGCCGGTCTGCAGGCGGTCAGCCTGCGCGATCCGGCCGGCGGCAGGGGCGCGCACTTCGGTTCGGCGCAGCGACAGCAGGGCATTGGCGCGCCGCGCCTCGGCGGCGGCGACCTCGGGGTTGACCCCGGGCACGGCGGGGCCGCTCGCGAGCCGCGCGCGGGCCTCGCGCTGGCGGTCTTCGGCTTGGCGGACACGCTCGCGCGCTTGGATCACGGCCTGTTCGGCTGCCTCCAAATCGGCCTTGGTCGAAAAGCCCTTCTCGCGCAGCGCCTTGACGCGCTCGAAGCGGGCTTCGGCAAAGCCTACGTCACTGCGCGCTGCGGCGATGTCGGTGCCGGTGAGGCCGGCATCGTTCTTGAGGGCGATGACATTGACCTGCGCGCCCGCTATTGCGGCATTGGCTTCTGCGATCTGGAGGCGGAAGGGTTCGGGGTCGATGCGGAACAGGAGCTGCCCGGCTGCGACATCATCGCCGTCCTTGACCAGCACCTCGGCAATCGGCCCGCCGACCTCGGCGCTTACCGAGATCATGTCCTGCTTGATATAGGCATTGTCGGTCGAGACCTTGCCCTGAAGGCTCTGCCAGTAGAACCACCCAGCCAGTCCCAGCGCTAGCGGGACGATCAGCATCAGGCCCCAGCGGAGCCACTGGCGGCGGGGCTTGGCCGCGGCCAGTGGGGTCGCGTTCGCTGCCTCGGGCGCGCGGGCGGGATCGGCTTCAGCCATGGAGGGCCTCGGGTTGGGGCTGGCGGGCGGCGAGGAGATTGGCGGCGATGCGTTCGAGCATCTGCGCAAACAGCGCCCGTTCGGCAGGATCGAAGCCTTCGAGCACTTCCTCGAACAATGCCTCGGCGCTGGCGCGCAGGCGGGTGACGATCCCGCGGCTCTTGTCGGTGAGGTGGAGGATGCGCGCGCGGCGATCGCCGGGATCGGCCTGGCGCTCGAGCCAGCCGGCATCCTCCAGCCGGTCGGCGATGCGGGTGAGGGTGATCGGCTCGATCTCCAGCCGCTCGGCATAGAAGGCCTGGTTCTGGTCGGGGTGACGCTCAAGCGAGAGCAGCAGCCGCGCCTGCGGGCCGGTCAGGCCGAGGCCGCGCACCCGCTCGTCGAACAGACGGCGCAGCTGGCGCGAATTATCGGCGAGTCGGTAGCCGGTCTCGATGCTCATGCGTGGGCTTATAATAAGCGTGCTTAGCATATTCAAGCGCTCTGGTACCCCGCCGCGAAGCGCGCTAGCAGGGCAGGCATGACGCTCCATGCCGACCTGTTCTTCAGCTTCCGCTCGCCCTATTCCTATCTCGCGGTCGGGCGCTACCGGCAGATGTGCGAGGACTTCGACCTCGCCATCTGCTTGCGCACGGTGTGGCCGATCGCGATCCGCGATCCTTCGATCCTGTTCACCGGCAGCCCCAACGTCGGGCGCTACATCTTCAGGGATGCAGCGCGCTCGGCCGAGATGCTGGGTATTCCCTATCGCTGGCCGCGCCCCGATCCGGTGGTGCAGAACCTGATGACCCGCGAGATCGCCGCCGAGCAGCCGCATATCCACCGCCTGTGCCGCATGGGGCAGGCGGCCGAGCGGGCGGGGCGGGGCCTCACCTTTGCCGACGAGGTCTCGAAGATCATTTGGTCGGGCACGGTTGATGACTGGCACGAGGGCGATCACCTCGCCGCCGCCACCACCCGCGCAGGACTCGATTTCGCTGCGATCGAGGCCGAAGCGGCCGATGATGCCGCGGCGCTCGACGGTGAGATCGAAGCCAATCAGGCAGCACTCGAAGCCGCGGGCCATTGGGGCGTGCCGACGCTGGTGTTCGAGGGCGAGCCCTTCTTCGGGCAGGACCGCATCGCCATGGCGCAGTGGCGGATGGAGCAGAAGGGGCTCGTTCGCCGTGCCGCTTGAGCGCTTCGCCAGCTTCGATGGCACGCAGCTTGCGGTGCACACGCTGGGCGAGGGCCGCCCGGTTGTGCTGCTCCACGGGCTGTTTTCGTCGGCGCTGATGAACTGGATCAAATGGGGCCATGCCGAGCGGCTTGCGGCGGCGGGGTTCCGGGCGATCATGCTGGACTTCCGCGTCCATGGTGAGAGCGAAGCGCCGCGCGACCCGGCTGCCTATCCCACCGGCGTGCTGGTGCGGGATGTCGCCGCGCTGGCCGAGCATTTCGCGCTTGAGCCGGGCGGCTTCGACCTTGTCGGCTTCTCGCTGGGCGCGCGCACTGCGGTCCACACGGTCGCCCACGGGGTGCTCGAACCGCGCCACCTGTGCATCTGCGGGATGGGCGTCGAGGGGCTTGCCGGATGGGCGCGGCGCGCGGACTTCTTCAAGCGGGTGATCGACGAGTTCGACACCACCCGCCCCGGCGATCTCGCCTATGCCGCGCGCACTTTCCTGAAGTCGCAAGGCGTCGACCGGGTCGCCGCGCGGCTGCTGCTGGACGCAATGGACGATTTCGACCTAGCTGCGCTCGCCAACATCACCATGCCGACCGTCGTGATCTGCGGCGACGAGGACCGCGACAACGGCTCGGCCGAAGACCTGGCCGCACTGCTGCCGGAGGCGCGCTATATCGAAGTCCCCGGCACCCACATGGGCAGCGTGACCAAACCCGACCTCGGCGCGGCGATCGCGGGCTTTCTCGCGGCTTGATTCCACCGGCAAGCGCGTTCAAACCTGACGCCATTGTCACATGACTGACGGGAAACCTTCGCAATGAAATCTGCCGCCCCCCTGCTGAAGGGCGCCGCTGCCGCGCTCGCCATCGCCTTTGCCGTGCCGCTCGCCGCCGAAGAGGCCGCTCCGGCTCCGGCCGCCGCCGCGAGCTATCCCGAAACGCCCGAGGGCGCCGCGGCGTGGGTCGCGATGGTCGAGGCCGATCTTGCCGCCTTCTCGAAGGAGTTCGGCCACGTCTCCTGGCTCAACGCCACCTATATCAATCACGACAGCGACACGCTCGCCGCGCGCTACGGCGCCCAGCTGACAGTGAAGCAGGTCGGCTATGCCAATGAGGCCGCGCGCTATGCGCGGGTGGCCGGGCTTGATGCCGAGACCGCCCGCAAGCTCGACATGCTCAGGAACAGCATTTCGCTCCCCGCCCCCAACCGCCCAGGCGCGGCTGAGGAATTGAACGACATCGCCACCCGCCTCGGCTCGGCCTATGGGCGTGGCAAGGGGACGCTCAACGGTCAGCCGATCAACGGCAGCGATATCGAGGCCGAGATGGGCAATCTCGAACGCACACCTGATGAGCTGAAGGAAATGTGGGCGAGCTGGCACGACAATGTCGGCGCCCCGATGCGTGGTGACTACGCGCGGATGTCCGCGCTCGCCAACGAGGGCGCCAAGGAGCTGGGCTTTGCCGATTACGGCGCGATGTGGCGTTCGGGCTACGACATGCCGCCTGAACAATTCGCCGCCGAGACCGAGCGGATGTGGAAGGAGGTCAAGCCGCTTTACATCGCGCTCCACACCTATGTCCGCCGCAAGCTCAACGAGAAGTATGGCGATGCCGTCCAGCCGCGCACCGGCCCGATCCGCGCCGATCTGCTCGGCAATATGTGGGCGCAGGAATGGGGCAATATCTACCCGCTGGTCGCCCCGGCAGGCGCGGGCGACATCGGCTATGACCTCACCGATCTGATCGCCAAAAAGAACCTCGATGCGCTCGGCATGGTCAAGGTCGGCGAGCAGTTCTTCTCCTCGCTGGGCTTTGACCCGCTTCCCGCCACCTTCTGGGAGCGCAGCCAATTCACTAAGCCCGCCGATCGCGAGGTGGTGTGCCATGCTTCGGCCTGGAACATCGACAATGTCGATGACCTGCGCATCAAGATGTGCATCAAGCCCAATGCTGGCGACTTCGTAACAATCCACCACGAGCTGGGCCACAACTACTATCAGCGCGCCTATAACAAGCAGGATCCGCTGCACCTCAACGGCGCCAATGACGGCTTCCACGAAGCGATCGGCGACATGATCGCGCTGTCGATCACACCCGAATATCTGGTGCAGATCAACATGCTCGCGTCGCAGGACGTGCCGAGTGCCGACAAGGATATCGGCCTGCTGCTGCGTCAGGCGATGGACAAGGTCGCCTTCCTGCCCTTCGGCCTGCTGCTCGATCGCTATCGCTGGGGGCTGTATGACGGCTCGATCCCGGAAGGCGAGATCAACACGGGCTGGAACGAGTTGCGGCAGGAATATCAGGGCATTGTCCCGCCGGTGCCGCGCGATCCGGCCGGGTTCGATGCGGGGGCCAAGTATCACATCCCCGCCAATGTCTCCTACACCCGCTACTTCCTCGCGCGGCTGTCGCAGTTCCAGTTCTACAAGTCCGCCTGCGACACTGCCGGGTGGAAGGGGCCGCTCCACCGCTGCTCGTTCTACGGCAACAAGGAGGTCGGCGCGAAGCTTGATGCGATGCTCGAGCTGGGCGCTTCCAAGCCCTGGCCCGACGCGCTTGAGGCCTTCACTGGCGAGCGGCAGATGAGCGGCAAGGCGATGGTCGAATATTTCGCCCCGCTCAAGAAGTGGCTCGACGAGCAGAACAAGGGCGAGACGGCGGGCTGGTGATGGGACGCGGGGGCGCTCTTATCGCGGGGGCGCTGGCGGTGCTTGCCGCCAGCGTCCCTGCCGCCGCTGAGACGCCGGAAGGGGCGCTGTTCGTCGCGGGCAAGCGCGGCAACACGCTGTCCAAGGTCGATCTGGCGACCGGCGCGGAAGCGCTGAGGGTGCCGAGCTGCACCAACCCGCACGAGCTCGCCACCTCGCCCGATGGCAAACACGTCGCGCTCGCCTGCTATGGCGGGACGAGTATCGACATCTTCCGCACCGACACGCTCGAGAAGGTGCGCAGCATTGATCTGGGCGCCAATGCCCGGCCGCACGGGATCGTGTGGCAGCAAGACGAGGAACTCGGGCGCGATACGATCTACGCCACTGCTGAGGGGCGCAAGGCGATGTTCGTGGTGGATTATCCGCTGGGCGAAGATCCCGACATCCTCGAGATCCCGACGGGCAAGGACGGATCGCACATGATTGCGGTCAGCCCGGACGGGGCCTTTGCCTGCACCATGGACATGGGCTCGGGCACGGTCACGCTGATCGAGGTCATGGACGCCCGCGCGCTGCGCTCGGCGGCTGTGGGCGTGGAACCTGAAGGCATTGCGCTCGCGCCGGATGGCAAGACCCTGTGGGTCTCGGCGCGCGGGTCAGACACGGTGTTCGCGCTCGATCCGATGACGCTCGACATCCGCGCCGAAGTTCCCACCGGGCGCTTCCCCTTGCGCATCGCCGTGCGCCCGCAAGGCGATGTCGCGGTGACCAGCGATCTTCAGGACGGCAGCCTCAGCGTCATCGACACAGCCACAGCCAAGGTGATCCGCACCATCCTCGTCTCCTCGCCCGCCGAGGCCGAGAAGCGCTTTCAGGTGACGATCCTGTGGTCGAAGGACGGCGAGCGCATCTACGTCGCCGAGACCGCCAGCGATACCGTCGCCGAGGTCGATTACGCCGCGGGCACGGTGCTGCGCCGCTTCACCGCGGGCGAGGGCGGGGACGGGATGGCGATCCTGCCCTGATGGCAGCCAGACCGCCTCTCGTTGTGGGCTGGCGCGAGCTGGTCAGTCTGCCCGAACTCGGGCTTGTCGGCATTCCCGCCAAGATCGACACCGGCGCACGCACCTCCTCGCTCCACGCCCATGTGGTTGAGGATTTCGTGCGCGACGGTGAGCGCTTCGTGCGCTTCGCGGTCGACTGGGACGGGACGCGGCATTTCTGCGAGGCGGTCCATGTCGACGTGCGCGGCATCACCTCGTCGAACGGCGACCAGCAGACCCGCTTTGTCATAAAGACGCCGCTGAGGATCGGTAATCTCACCTTCCGGGCGGAAATCAGCCTGGCGGACAGATCCCAGATGCAGTTCCCGATGCTGATCGGGCGCACCGCGCTCCGGCGGCGGATGGTGGTGGATAGCGGCCATTCGTGGCTGCAATCACCTGCGATAGCGCATATGGGGCGCGTCCGCCGCTAGAGCGTTTTCCAGCCGGGTGCACTCGCCCGGTGGCAGAAAACGCGACAAAATAATGGTTTAATGCGCCGGTCTTGAAAGGGTCTTCATGAAAATCGCGATGCTGGCGCGCAACGCCAACCTCTATTCGCACAAGCGGCTGAAGGAGGCCGCCGAGGCGCGGGGGCACACGCTCGACATTCTCAACACGCTGCGCTGCACGGTGCACATCGCCAGCCACCGCCCGCAGGTCTATTACAACGGAGCGCCGATTGCCGCCTATGATGCGGTGATCCCGCGTATCGGGGCCTCGATCACCAATTATGGCCTCGCGATCCTAAGGCAGTTCGAGATGCGCGGCATCTGGTCGCTGAACGAAAGCGTCGCCATCGGCCGCAGCCGCGACAAGCTGCGCAGCCTGCAGATCCTCGCCAAGCACGGGCTCGGCCTGCCGCTCACCGCCTATGCGAACGACCCCAAGGCGGCCGAGGAGATCATCAAGGCGGTCAAGGGCCCACCGGTCGTCATCAAGCTGATTGAGGGCACGCAAGGCATCGGCGTGGTGCTGGCCGAAACGATGAGCAGCGCCAAGTCGGTGATCGAGGCATTTCGCGGGGCCAACGTCAATATCCTGGTGCAGGAGTTCATCAAGGAAGCCGGCGGCACCGATATCCGCGCGCTGGTGGTGGGCGGCAAGGTGGTCGCGGCGATGAAGCGCACGGGCGCTGCGGATGAATTCCGCTCGAACCTGCATCGCGGCGGCTCTGCGCAGGTGATCAAGATCACGCCTGAGGAACGTTCGACCGCCGTGCGCGCGGCCAAGCGCATGGGGCTCAACGTGTGCGGGGTCGACATGCTGCGCTCGAACCACGGGCCGGTCATCATGGAGGTCAATTCCTCCCCCGGCCTCGAAGGGATAGAGAGTGCGACCGGCAAGGATATCGCGGGTCAGATCATCGAATTCATCGCGGCCAATGCCAAGGGCGGGGCGACCAAGACCAAGGGGCAGGGGTAGGGCGCGACTGCCCCGGACATGATCCGCGGTCAGGCATTCCTCGCCATCAGCCCGCCATCGACCGGGATCGCCACCCCGGTGATGTAGCTCGCCGCCGGGAGCACCAGCGACAGGGTGATATGCGCGACCTCCTCGGGCTCGCCGTAGCGGCGCAGGGCGGTGCGGCGTTTCGCAAAAATCGCCTTGTGCTCCTCGGAAACGGCGTCGGTCATCGCGGTGCGGATCGGGCCGGGGCAGATGCAGTTGACCGTGATCCCCTCCGGCCCGAGATCGACCGCAAGGCCGCGGGTGAGGCCGATCACCCCGGTCTTGGCCGCGACATAGGGCGTGTCGCCCGGGGTCGCGCCGAGCCCTTCGGTCGAGGCGATGTTGACGATCCGCGCCGCATCGCTCTGGCGCAGGAAGGGCAGGGCGGCGCGCACCATGCGCTGGTGGGCGGTCAACATGACGCCGAGCGCGCGGGCCCACACTTCCTCGTAAGCGGGATCATCGAGCGCGCAGAAGCTCGAGACGCCCGCGTTGTTCACCAGAATGTCGATGCGGGCGAAATCCGCCCCGATCTGCGCGACGGTGGCGGCGATTGCGGCCGCGTCGGCGACATCGAGCGCATAGGCGCGCGCGTGCTCGCCGCATTGCGCTGCCACGGCCGCCGCCGCCTCGCCGTCACGGTCGACCACGGCGACGTGCGCGCCCTCGGCGGCGAACAGCAGCGCGGTCGCGCGGCCCATCCCGCTCCCCGCGCCGGTTATGATCGCGCAGCGTCCGGCGATCGAGCGCGAGAGAGGGGGAGGGGACACGGGCGGCACTCCTGTCGAGGGGCGAGGGCCGACAAGGCTAGCCGAGGGCCGCCGCCGCGTCACCCCGTCTGCTATTCACACCGGCGCTGACCAAATAATCCAAGCCAGACGGGGGGCGAATCGGTTATGGCTGCCATCCGGGTCGTATACGGAGGGAAATTCATGACCATTCGCCGCCTTTTGTCGCTGTCTGTTCTGGCGAGCCTGGCTGCCGCCACCGCGGTTCCGGCCGCTGCCGAGGATGCCAGCGTCGCCCGGCGACTCGACAGCGCGGGCCTCAAGTACGAGGTCGACGACGATGGCGACTACAAGCTCACCTTCAACTACACGAAGGAAGGGCGCACCCAGCTGGTGTTCGTCTCGGGCACGACCCAGACCGTGTCAGGGCTGACCGTGCGCGAGGTATTCTCGCCCGCAGGCCGCGTCGAGAAGGACGGGATCGGCGGCAAGGCGGCGCTCGAACTGCTCGAGGCCTCGGGCCAGCTGAAGATGGGCAGCTGGGAAATCCGCGGCGACGTGCTCTATTTCGTCATCAAGGTGCTCGACAGCGCCTCTTCGAGCGAGCTGTCGAGCCTGCTCGACATCGCCGCCGAGACCGCCGACGACAAGGAAATCGAACTCTCGGGCGACCGGGACGACCTGTAAGGCGCCAATGTGAAGGGCGGCGCAGGCGCGCCGCCCTTTCGCATCACCGGAACGGCGGCTCGTTAAACGCGCGCAACTTGCGCGAGTGGAGCCGGTCGCCCTCGTCGCGCAGCCGTGCGACCGCAACGATGCCGATCTGCAGGTGCGCGGCGATGGTTTCCTCGTAGAACTTGTTCGCCTGCCCCGGCAGCTTGATCTCGCCATGCAGCGGCTTGTCCGAGACGCACAGCAGCGTCCCGTAGGGCACCCGGAAGCGGTAGCCCTGGGTGGCGATGGTCGCGCTTTCCATGTCGATCGCGATCGCGCGGCTCTGGGAGAAGCGCGTCGCCGACGACGAATAGCGCAGCTCCCAGTTGCGGTCATCGGTGGTCACCACCGTGCCGGTGCGCATCCGCTGCTTGAGGTTGGCACCCTGCACGCCCGAGACCTGCTCGGCCGCCAGCGCCATCGCCTGCTGGACTTCGGCAATCGGCGGGATCGGGATTTCGGGGGGCAGCACCGCGTCGAGCACGTGGTCATCGCGCAAGTAAGCATGGGCGAGCACGAAGTCGCCGATCTTCTGGGTCGAGCGCAAGCCGCCGCAGTGGCCGATCATCATCCACGCATGCGGGCGCAGCACCGCGAGGTGATCGCAGATGTTCTTGGCGTTGGAGGGGCCGACCCCGATATTGACCAGCGTGATCCCGCTGCCGTCCTCGCGCACGAGGTGATAGGCGGGCATCTGGTGCTTGCGCCACGCGGTATCGTTGAGCTGGTCCTGCGCGTGGGGCGTCGGCTCGCGGATGTCGAGCCCGGCCGCGCCGGTCAGCGCGACATAGCCGTCGGTGCCGATCGCTTGCGCGCCCCAATTCACGAATTCATCGACATAGCGGTGATAGTTGGTGAACAGCACGAAGTCCTGAAAGTCACTGACCTCGCTGCCGGTGTAGTGCTTCAGCCGCGCGAGCGAGTAATCGGTGCGCAGGCCATCGAACAGAGAAAGCGGCATGTCGTGGTCGCCGTCAATCTCGATCCCGTCGGCCAGTTCGTCGCCGATCAGGGCAAGGTCGGTCGCCGGGAAATGCGCGGCGATCTCGCGCGGTGCGATGCCGACCATCGCGGCCCCCGCCTCACCGTCGAGCACATAGGGAAAGGGGATTTCCTGCCGCGAGCGGCTGACTGTGACCTCGACCTCGTATTCGGCGGCGATCAGTTCGAGCTGCTCGGTGAGATATTGCGCGAAGCGATCGGGGCGGGTGACGGTGGTCGAATAGGTGCCCGGCGATTCGAGCCGCCCGAAGGCGCGGCTGCGATCGCGCTGTTCGCTCACGCCGGCATAGCGCAAGGTGATCTGCGGATAGGCGTAGGAGCCATCGGCGCGCTTGGCGGGATCCGGCAGAGTGCCGCTCTTCCCGAAGGCGATAACGTCGTCGCGCAAGGTGCGGACCGCGTCGTCATAGTGCTGCTGAAGCTGGCTGAGGATGGCGGGAATGTCGATCATGGCAGTTGTCTCTGCTCCTTTGTTGTTATCGTTGTGTGGCAGCACCTTTGCGTGAGTGGGCGCTGTTTACAAGAAGGGCGCGAAGATCGAGGTGATCTTCGCGCCCTGCTTTGTTTCATGGGCCGAAAGGCCGGATGGCTTAGTCGTCGTCGTCGCCTTCGAGCAGCTCGGCCGGGATTTCGCCCGGTTCGAGGCTGGTGTCGATGCGGGTCGCTTCGGCCTGTTCTTCGATCTCGCGCTGTTCGTCGGCGAACATCGCCTTCAGCACGTCGACGCCTTCGCTCTGGAGCTTGGCTTCGTCGTCCGAACGGGCGACGTTGGCCTTCACGGTCACGCGCACTTCGGGGTGGAGGGCGACGGTCACGTCATGCATGCCGATGGTCTTGATCGGCGCGCCGAGGATGACCATGCGCTTGTCGACGTCATGGCCCTGATCGGCGAGGCCCGACACGATGTCACGCACGCTGACCGAACCATAGAGCTGGCCGGCGTTGGAAGCGGCGCGGATCAGCACCACTTCAGCGCCTGCAACCTTTTCGCCCAGCGCTTCGGCATCGGTGCGGCGGACGGCGTTTTCGGCCACCAGACGGTCACGATTGGCTTCGAAGACCTTGCGGTTGGCTTCGTTGGCGCGAAGAGCCTTCTTCTGCGGCAGCAGGAAGTTGCGCGCATAGCCGTCCTTCACGGTGACCACGTCACCGATCGAGCCGAGCTTTTCGATGCGCTCAAGGAGAATGATATCCATGTGTCCTTCTCCTCTTACTTAACGATGAAGGGCAGCAGGCCGATCTGGCGGGCGCGCTTGATCGCCTGGGCCAGTTCACGCTGCTTCTTCGCCGAAACGGCGGTGATGCGCGAAGGCACGATCTTGCCACGCTCGGACATGAAGCCCTGCAGCAGGCGCACGTCCTTGTAATCGATCTTGGGGGCGTCCTTGGCCGCGAAGGGGCAGGACTTGCGGCGGCGGAAAAACGGGCGTGCCATCAGTCGCGCTCCTCACGGGTTTCGCGGCGCTTACGCTCGCGGTCGTTCTTGCGCATCATCACGCTCGGGCCTTCCTCGTGCTCTTCCACGCGGATGGTCATGTAGCGGATGACGTCTTCGTTGATGCGGGTCTGGCGCTCGAGCTCTGCCACAACCGAGCCGGGGGCTTCGATGTTGAGCAGCACGAAGTGCGCCTTGCGGTTGCGCTCGATCTTGTAGGCGAGCGACTTGAGGCCCCAGGTCTCAGTCTTGGTGACCTTGCCGTTGCCGGCCTCGACGATTTCGGTAGCTTGCGCTGCCAGCGCGTCGACCTGAGCCTGGCTCAGATCCTGACGCGCAAGAAAGACGTGCTCATAGAGCGCCATCTTGCGTCCTTTCACTCCATGCCGATCGCTGGCTGATCCGTTCCAGGTGAACGGGGCCCCTCCGGCTTTCTTCGATACATCGCCGGGCGGTTCCCATGCGAAGCGGCGGCCCTTACAGCTTTGCAGGTGAATTGCAAGTCTTGTCGGCAGGGAACCGGACGGGCAGGCGCGGGGTTTCACTACTCGAATCGCAAAAGGGGGAAATGTCCGTGCCATCAGGACTGGTTGCGCTGCTCGACGATATTTCGGTGATTGCCAAGGCGGCCTCCGCCTCGATCGACGACGTCGCGGTTGCCGCGGGGCGCGCCGGCACCAAGACCGCGGGCGTGGTGATCGACGATGCGGCCGTGACGCCGAGCTACGTCACCGGGCTCTCTCCCGCGCGCGAGCTGCCGATCATCTGGAAGATCACCAAGGGCAGCCTCAAGAACAAGCTGCTGTTTCTGCTGCCTGCCGCGCTGCTCCTGTCCGAATTCCTGCCAGCCGCGATTACCTACCTGCTGATCCTCGGCGGTTCCTTCCTGTGCTACGAGGGCGCCGAGAAGGTGATGGAAAAGCTCGGCTTTGCCAAGCACGGCGAGACGCTCGAGGACGAAATCACCGACCCTGTCGCCTTCGAGAACGAGCGCGTGGCCGGGGCGATCCGCACCGACTTCATCCTCTCGGCCGAGATCATGGCGATCGCGCTGGCCGAGGTCGCCGACGAAAGCCTCGTCATGCGCGGGGCAGTGCTCGCGCTGGTGGCGGTTGCGGTGACGGTGGCGGTCTACGGCGCGGTCGGGCTGATCGTGAAGCTCGACGACATCGGCCTGCACCTCACCAAGAAGGCCAACGCCGGGGCGCAGACCTTCGGGCGCTTCCTGCTGCGTTTCGTGCCCAAGCTGTTGGTCGCGCTGTCGCTCATCGGCACGGCGGCGATGCTGTGGGTCGGCGGGCACATCGTCGTCGACAGCCTCCACAAGCTGGGCCTCGACTGGTTCTACGGCCCGATCCACGCAGCTGAACATGCGATCCACGAGGTCGCGGGAGGCGTGCTCGGGTGGCTGACCGCGACGACGCTTTCGGCGATCTTCGGCCTGATTCTCGGCTCGATCATCGCCTTTGTCCTGCACAAAGTGCTGGGTGTGGGCGCGGACAAGGCACACTAAGTCCGCGCATATGACCACACCTGTCCTCTACACCTGCGCGCGCTCGCGCGGATTGCGTGCGACCTGGGCGGCGGAGGAGGCGGGGGTCGAAATCGACCTCAAGATCCTGCCCTTCCCGCCGCGCTACCTCGCGACCGAGTATATGGCGATCAACCCGCTCGGCACCGTGCCGATGCTGGTCGATGGCGAGACGCGGCTGACCGAGAGCTGCGCCATCGCGCATTACCTCGCCACCCGCGGCGGGTATACCGACCTCGCGATTGCACCGGGGGAGCGCGATTACGGCGAATATTGCGACTATACTTACCACGCCGACGCAACGATCACCTTCCCGCAAACCGTCTACATGCGCTTCGTCCTGTTTGAGAAGGACAAGGGATTGCAGGAGGCCGGCCACGCCTACGCCAAGTGGTTCCACAAGCGCCTGATCAAGGTGGAAGAGCGCCTCAAGACCCGCGAATACCTGTGCGCCGACCGCTTCACCGTCGCCGACATCTGCGTCGGCTATGCGCTGATTTTGGCTGAGAGCGTGGGGCTCGACGAGGGCGTGCCCGAAAGCCTCAAGGCCTATCGCGAGCGCCTCACCTCACGCCCCGCCTATCAGCGCGCGCTGGCACGCGAGGAGGCGGGCCGCAAGGCGTTGTGATCGCAGCGATTAGGCCAATCGCCTGCTAGGTGTTACGCTCCCGATCGGGGGGATCTGCGAAAATGGCGATGGCAGGCGTGACGGCGACAGCGGGCGCGGAGCGGATCGAGACGCTCGATGCGCTAAGGGGTTTCGCGCTGCTGGGGATATTGCTCGCCAATATTCTCTATTGGTCCGGGTGGATCTTCCGGGCTCCCGATCAGCAGCTGGCCTTCGCGGATGCGGAGGTTATTGCCTGGCAATATCGCTTCCATCACCTGCTGATCGACGGCAAGTTCTATACGTTGTTCTCGCTTCTCTTCGGCGCAGGCTTTGCGCTCCACATCGGGCGGCTCGCGCAGCGCGGGGCGGATGGGATTCGCATCTATCGCCGCCGCGTGCTTGTGCTGCTCGGCATCGGTCTCGTCCATTCCTTCCTCATCTGGGACGGCGATATCCTGACGCTCTACGCGTTGCTCGGCCTGTTCCTGCCGTTCTTCTATCGCTTGAGCGAGCGGCAGCTGCTGATTGCAGCGGGGGTGCTGATCTTCCTGGTTCCGATCGCTGGCGTGCGGCTGTTCGAGGCGCTGGGCTGGGCCCCCTATCGCCATATCTACGCCTTCGCCGACGCAATCGCCCAAGGCCTTGGTGCCGACACTGCGCCCGACAAGGTGCTGGCGTGGCTGCAACGCGACGATTTGAGCGGGTGGGCGGCGTGGCAGGGGACAGGCACGCTCTATTCGTGGGGCCTCAGGATCGAGACATGGCGCATTCCCAAAGTGCTCGGTATCATGCTGATCGGGTTGGTTGCGGGGCGCAGGCTGGCTGCTGGAACGCTGATCGACGACCGCGGCCTGATGTGGCGGGTGCTGTGGGCAGGGCTCGCGGTCGGCGTGCCCGGGAGTCTTTCTTATGCGCTGACCCCGGGGCTCGGGCAGGATGATTGGCAATCGATGGTCGGCACAGTGCCGCTCGCGCTCGCCTATGCGGCAGGCTTCGTTCTGGCGTGGCCGCAAGCGCGCAGCGTGTTGCGCCACTTTGCCCCAGTCGGACGCATGGCGCTGACCAATTATCTGACCCACTCGCTGATCGGAGTGGTATTCTTCTACGGCATCGGCTTCGGCCTTGCAGGAGAGCTGCACCCGCCGGCGTTCTATGCGGTGGCTCTGGCGATCTTCGCCGCGCAGGTCCTGTTCTCGCGTTGGTGGTTGTCGCACCACGATCAGGGTCCGATGGAGGCGCTATGGCGCCGGGCGACCTATGCGGGCATGGCGCGATCTGCCGGTGACTAGGCCGCGCGGCGCGTTTCGGCCGCCCAGGCTCCCGCTCCCGCCTCGAGCCGGAAGTCCGCCACCAACGCAGCAAGGCCTTGCGCCTGCCGTGTGAGCCCGCTTGCCGCTGCGGTCGCCTCTTCGACCATCGCGGCGTTCTGCTGGGTCATGCGGTCCATCTCGCGCGCGGCGGTACTGACCTGCTGGAGGCTGTCCGCCTGCACTGACGAGGCGTCCGCAATGCGGGCGATATGCTCGCTGGTGCGCGCGACGTGGGCGAGGATCGCGTCGAAGGCCTCGCCCGTGCGCCCGACCAGCGCGACCCCGCGCTCGACATGGCCGGCGCTTGCGGTGATCAGTGCGGTGATGTCGCTCGCCGCCTCGGCCGAGCGCTGGGCGAGGGCGCGCACCTCGTTGGCGACCACGGCGAACCCCTTGCCGGATTCGCCCGCGCGCGCCGCCTCGACCCCGGCGTTCAGCGCGAGGAGGTTGGTCTGGAAGGCGATCCCTTCGATCAGAGTGATGATCTGCGCGACCTCGTGCGAGGACTGCTCGATCGCGGTCATCGTCGCCATCGCGTCGCGCACCACCGCGCCGCCGGTCGCGACCTCGGTCTGCGCCTCGCCCACGGTCTTTTCGGCATCGCGGGCGCTGGCAGCGGTGCCCTGAACGCCGCTCGCGATCTCGCCCATCGCGCTGGTGGTCTGCTCGACCCGCGCGGCCTGCAATTCGTTGCGCTTGGCCAGATCGTCGGACGCGGCGTGGATCTCGCCCGCGCCGACAAGAACGCCATCAGCCGCGTTCACCACCTCGCGGATCACGCCTGCCAACTCTTGCGCGGTGCGGTTGAAGTTTTCGCGCAAACCCTCGTATTCGCGGCAGAACGGCGTGTCGATCCGGCAGGTGAGATCGCGCGCGGCGAGTGCCTTGAGCCCTCCGGCCATAGCATTGACGATCTTCTCTTGCTCGATGTCATAGGCCTGCTTGGCCAGCGCGGCGGCGCGGAATACCTCGGCAGCGCGCGCGATGTCGCCGATCTCGTCGGTGGTTTCGGCCTCTGGGACGGGCGCGGTGAAATCCCCCGCGGCAAGGCTCGCCAACCGTCCGGCCAGAAGCGAGAGGCGCGCGACGATCGTCTTGCGCACCATCACCAGCGTCACCCCCAGCACCGCCAGCGAAAGCAGCGCGAAGAACACCAGCACGATCCAGCTGCTCGATTGCGCCGCCGCGTTCCGCTCGGCGAGCAGATCCTCGAAGACGAGGCCGATCGCCTCCATTGAGTCCTCAAGCGTGTCGAACTTGGCGTTGAATTCGGGAAACAGCGCCTCGGCCCGCGCGCGGTCGGCGGCGGCGGCATCGACCATCTTCTTGGCGTTCCCGAGATAGGCCTCGACATCGGCATCGGTCTTGGCGAGCAGCGCGATCATCTTCTCCTGTTCGGCTGCGGCAGCATCCTTGCGGTTCTCGGCCATGATCGCGCGGTAATTGGCCGAATATTCCGCGAGGTCCTTGCGCGCGGCGTTGATCTGGGCGGGGTTCCCGCTCGCCGCGCCATAGAGCGCCGCATAGACCGCGCCGCGCACCGCATCGTGCATCATGTCGCCGACCATGTGGTTGCGCAGCATCCCCACCAAGCGCTCGCCTTCGGCGTCGCTCTGCATGCGGCTGTGATCGCGCCACGCGGTCGCGGCGGTCTGCACCAGCGTCAGGCCGAGGAGCACGGCGGCAAGGATGAGAGCGCGGGTCTTGATCGTCATGCGGGAGGCTTTCCGGAAAGAGGCAAGGGCGCGCTTACTGGCTCGTGCCGGCGGTGAGGATGAAGCGCAGGGCGAAGATCACCGCATCGCGCGCGCCCGGACTGTGGTCGGAGCTGCGGACATATTGGCTGTCGAACTGGAGCGTCAGCCACGGGGCGACGCGGTCGGCATAGGTGATCTCGAAGCCGGTTTCGGTGCGGCCGCGTTGGATGCCTGCATCATCCTCGTTGCGACGGAACTTGCTCGTCAGGAAGGCCTGGTTGACGCCGGCAGAGAGCTGGCTGTCGGGCCGTCCGGGCAAGACGCCATTGACCAGCACTCCGGCCTGCCAGCCGCCCGAATAGGGGGTGGTGTCGCCGTCCGAGAGGCCTGCGCGCAGGAACAGGCTGGCCGCCGGCGTCTCGGGCTCTGAGGCTTGCGCCGACGTGCCGATGGGCACCTCGACCAGCAGATAGGCCCCCGCCGCGCGCTGGCGCAGCGGATCGCCTGCCGCATCGAGCAGGCGCAGATCGTCCTGGCGGCGGGTATAGGTCCACGCCCCTAGCGCCAGCTTGCCGAAGCGCGTCACTCCCGCCTCGCCGATCACCAGCGCGCCCTCGCGCAGCACCGCCGGGATCCCGCCCGCATCGCCCAGCACGCCGCTTTCTGCGTTGACCAGCGCAAGGCTCGCATAGGTGCTGTTAGTGGGTTCGGCGCGGACCATCAGAGTCAGCGCAGTGGAGGGGAAGATGGCCGGGCCGTTGGGGCCGGTCGCGGCCAGCTCCGAGCCGATCCCGAATGCGGGCGCGATCAGCAGGCCGGCGGCGTCATTGCTGTAGAATTCGGCGTTGAGGTCGATGAACCCCGCAGCGAGGCGCAGCGGCGCATCGGCAAAGTCCTTGGCAAGGTAGAACTGGTAGAGCTTGACGCGATTATGCGCGACCTCGGCATTGTCGATGCCCTGGAGCGTGTCCGCCAGCACGTTCGGCTCGCGCCCCGTGCCCGCGATTACCTCGCCGACCAGCTGCGTGCCCTGCCACCCGGCGGCCGCCTCAAGATCGAGCGTGCCGGTGAGGGTGAGCAGATCGACATGCCGCACGCCTGTGCTTGCGCCTTGTGCAACACCGACGATGTCGAGCACATATTCGCCCTCGAGCGTGAAGGCAGGTGCATCCTCGGTAGCCTCGCCGTCCTCGGCGTGCAGCGCGGCGGCGGGCAGTGAGCTCGCCGCCAGCAGCAGGATGCAGCGCAGCAGCGCCGCGGTGGTTCTCGCATTGGCCGGTGGATGCTGCATGGCCTCGCCCTCGCTGCAAGACCGCTCCGGGCGGATGGGCCCGGTTTCCCGCGGTCTTGTAAGACTTGCAGGTAATGCAAGGCACACTAAGCGGCGGTGAGGCGTGCCCCCCGGCAGCTTCCCTAGGGGTAAACCACAGGGATCTCGGAGGGGGTCAGGCGGCCTGGTCGGGGCTGACGGGGCGCGCGGAAAGTTCGCGGCGCAGCAGTTTGCCGATCGGATCGCGCGGCAACCGGTCGACGAATTCGATGTAGCGCGGGCGTTTGTATCCGGCGATCTGGCCCTTGAAGCGGGCGGTGATCTCTTCGCGCGAGAGGCTCATGCCGGGCTTGAGCACCACGAAGGCCTTGACCGCCTCGCCCCATTGCCGGTCGGGTACACCGCAGCAGCCTGCATCGGCCACCTCGGGCATGGCAGCGAAGATCGCGTCGACTTCGGCGGGGTAGACGTTCTCGCCGCCGGTTTTGATCAGCTCCTTGGCACGGCCCAACAGGTAGCCGCGCCCGCGTTCGTCCATCGTGCCGAGATCGCCGGTGCGCAGCCAGCCGTGGCCGAGCGCGGCTTCCGACGCCTCGGGGTTGCGCCAGTAGCCGAGCATCACCGAGGGGCCGCGCAGGCACAGCTCGCCTTCCTCGCCGGGGGGGAGGTGGTTCCCCTCGGGGTCGAGCACGGTCATCGTCACATGCGGCAGCGTCCAGCCGATCGAGCGCGGGGCCTCGAGCATGTCGGGGTAGTCGATGAAGGTCGCAAAGCCGCAGATCTCGGTCTGGCCGTAGCCGCCCACGACCCGTGCGTCCCACTCGGTCTCGATGAATTCGTACATGGTCGGGCGGCCCATGCCCGCCCCGCCGGTGTAGTTGGTGAGCGGCATCCGGCCATTGCGGATCGGCTGAATTGCCTGCCACGGGAAGCTGATCGTGGGAAAGGCGCTGGTGGTGGTGCAGCCTTCGCGGTGGAGCAGATCGAGGATCGCCCCACTGTCATCGTCGCGCCCCGCAAAGACGCTGGTGCCCCCGCAGGCGAGCATCGCCGCGACCTGCTGCATGCCCACCACATGGAACATCGGATTGACAGAGAGCAGCACCTCATCATGGCGGAAACCGCGGTGCTGGGCGAAACCCAAAGCGCTGGCCGCGACCGCGCTCCCGGCTTGCAGGCACCCCTTGGGCTTGCCCGTCGTGCCGCTGGTGTACATCATGTAGAGCGGGCGGTCCGGGGCAAGGTCGAGCCCGATCGCAAGGTCGTAACCGTTGCCGAGCGGCGGGTGGGGCTTGGTGGCGGCGATCTCGAACAGGCCGCTGGGGGCATGGGTCTCGTCCACCATGTGCACCTCGCCCGCGTCGGCCTCCATCAGCAGATCGGCAAAGCGCGGGTTGGCAAAGGTCATGGCAATCTGCGCATTGCTGCAGATCCACGCGATCTCGGCAGGGGCGAGCCGCCAGTTGAGCAGCACCGCGATGGCGCCGATGCGGCCACAGGCAAGCAGGGCGGTGAGGTAGGGCGCGCCATCGGTCAGCAGCAGCGCGATCCGGTCTCCTGGCGCGATCCCGTGGGCGAGCATCCAGCGCGCCAGGTTGGTGACGCGGGCGTCCAGCTCGCTCCACGTGAGGCGCTGGGTGCCGTCGACGCTCGCCAGCCGGTGGGCGTGGCGCTGGGCGCAGTTCGCCAGCAGCGTATCGAGCGAGAGATCGCGGGGGTGCATGGGCGGCAGGCTATCGTTCCCGAAGCGCCGCGCCCATCAGCGATTTTGGGAAGGGGCAGCGGCCAGATCCTCGCTGCACCGGGTGCACACGCGGTTGGGCCAGAACACGACGAACGGCCCGCGGAAGAAGGCGTTCTTGCCGCACTTGGGACAATTGAAGCGCAGCATCGGGGCGTTGGCGACCAGCAGCATCATGATCGCTGCGGCAAAGGCGAGGGTCGAGTGGCCGTAGAACCGGTCCACAATTACCACCAGCAGCACCGCCAGCACCACCACCCCGGCCATCCGCCACGCATGCCGCGCCGCGCGGGCGTAAAGGCTCATGCGCGGCTCACGCGAGGCGGGCGAGGATTGATCGCGCGAACTCGGTGAGGGTATCGTCGCGCGCGCCCATCACCGCGATCCGGTCACCGGGGCGGGCGAGGGCGACGATCCGCGCGCCGCATTCCTCGCGCGCAGCGATGTGTTCGGCCTTGCCGCCCGCGGCGTTGATGAGTTCGACGATCCGCTCAGAACCGACGCTGCGGTCGACCGTGCCGCCAAAATAGACCGGGTCGCACATGATCGTGATGTCGTCCGGCCCCAGCTCGCGCGCGAAGGTGCGGGCGAGTTCCTCGCCCATCTGGCGCAAGGGGCCGTAGCCGTGGGGCTGGAAGAAGGCGATCACGCGCCCTGGGGTCGCTTTGAGGGTGCGCAGGGTAGCGGCGCATTTCTCGGGATTGTGACCGAAATCGTCGATCACCGAAATCCCTGCCGGGCTCGTGCCGATCACCTCGAAGCGCCGTGCGAGGCCCGCAAAGCTTCGCAGCGCGTACACCGCGTGGTTCACGCCAATCCCTGTCGCGCTCGCCGCCGCGATTGCCGCCAGCGCGTTCGAGAGGTTGTGCAGGCCCGGCATCGGCAGGATCAGCGGGAAGACCTCGCGCCGGCGGTTGTCGACCACCGCCGCGCGGATGCCGAGCTCGCTCATGTCGATCGAATCCGCCTCGACGCTGATGTCGGCGCCCTTGGCTTTGATCCCGAAGGTCACCTTGCCCTCGGCGCGGGGGATCAGGTAGCCGGCCTCGGCGGAATCGAGGTTGATCACCGCCGTCCCCGCCTCGCCGATGAAGTTGCCGAACAGCACCCTGAGTTCTTCGATGCTCTTGTGATCGAGGCTGACATTGAGCAGCACGCCCACGGTCGGGCGGTAGAGCGCGATCGAGCCGTCGCTTTCGTCGACCTCGGCCACGAACACCCCCGCGCCCCCGATCCGCGCCGAGGCGAAGGGGTTGGCGGGCGAGACGAAGTTCTTCATCACCGCGCCGTTCATCACCGTGGGATCGTGCCCCGCCTCGGCGAGGATCCAGGCGATCATGCCGGTGACGGTCGACTTGCCCGAGGTGCCGCCCACCGCGACCGAGAAATCGGCGGCGTTGAACAATTGCGAGAGCAGCTCGGCGCGGCTCAGACGCTCGCAGCCCAATTCCTTCGCGCGGGCGACTTCGGGTACGGTGTCCTCAATCGCGGCCGAGGCGACCAGCACCTGATCGGTCGACGTCACCCCGCTGCCGTCCTGCGGGAAGAGCGTAAAGCCGTTCGCTTCCATCCAGGCGAATTTTTCAGGCGTCCGGCCCTGATCGCGGCTGCGGTCGGACCCGGCGACGGGATGGCCGAGACCCCGCGCAATCTGCGCGAGCGGGAGCATTCCCGACCCGCCGATGCCGCAAAAGAAGAGCGGCCGCCCGGAGAGCGCGCCCGTGGTGACCCCGTTATCCATATTGGACTTGGTTATTGGCTTGCACGCCCCCTGACAAGCGCCATAGGCTGGGGCGTATGACGAATATCGCCATTTGTGCCCCGGCCACTCCGATCACCCGCGAACAGCAAGCCGCGCTTGAAGCGCTTGTGGCGGCCGAGTTCCCGGGGCACCGCGTTACCTTCCACGACCAGTGCTTCGAGCGGGCGGGGCATTTTGCGGGTGATGACCTGCGCAGGCTCAGCGCGCTGCTCGAATTCGCCAATGATCCGGCCTTCGATGTCGTGTGGTTCGCCAAGGGCGGCTACGGCTCGAACCGCATTGCCGACGCCGCGGTCGCGCAGATGAACCGCGCCGCGCGGACAAAGACCTATATCGGTTTTTCGGATGCAGGTTACCTGCTTGCGGCGCTCTATCGTGAGCGGATCGGGCAAAGCGTCCACGGCCACATGCCGGTGAGCGCGCGCTCGGACGGGGGCAAGGAAGCCATCCGCCGTGTGCTGCGCTGGCTCGAGGGCGACACCAGCGGATTGGAGCCCAGCCTCGACGGCACCACGCCCGCCGCCGCCTTCAACCTCATCACCCTCGCCATGATCGCGGGCACGCCGATGATGCCCGACCTTACCGGCCATGTGCTGATGGTCGAGGAAGTCGCCGAGCATATGTATTCGATCGACCGATTGTTTTTCCACCTTGCCGGAACCCTGCCGCGGCTTGCCGGCCTGCGCCTCGGCGCAATCACCGATGTGCCGGAAAACTACGTCGAATTCGGCCAGAGCGAGGAAGACATCGCCCGCTTCTGGTGCGACCGGATGGGGGTGCCCTATCTCGGCCGCGCACTGATCGGGCACAATTCTGCCAACAGGGTTGTGCCCTTCGGCCTTGCCAGCCCGCCCGCGCGGACGTAACGGCGCCCGCCAAAATCATAATAAGGCGGGATAGCAAATGCGCGCGTTCATCTTTCCGGGGCAGGGCAGCCAGAAGGTCGGCATGGGGGCAGAACTTGCCGCCGCAAGCGAGGCCGCGCGCGACGTGTTTGGCGAGGTTGACGAGGCGCTGAAGCAGAGCCTCTTCGCCCTGATGCGCGAGGGCCCCGAGGACCGCCTCACCCTCACCGAAAACGCGCAGCCCGCGATCATGGCCAATGCCATCGCCACCTTGCGCGTTCTGGAGCGCGATTTCGGCGTGAAGCTGCTCGAAACGGCCAACTGCGTCGCGGGCCATTCGCTCGGCGAGTATACCGCTCTCGCGGCAATCGGCGCTTTCACCCTGCCGAACACCGCAAGATTGCTCAAACTGCGCGGATGGGCGATGCAGGCGGCGGTGCCGGTGGGCGAGGGGACGATGGCGGTTCTGCTCGGCGCCGACATCGACCAGGCCAAGGCGCTCGCCGAAGCCGCCGCGCAAGGCGAGGTTTGCGAAGTCGCCAATGACAATGACCCCTCGCAGGTCGTGCTCTCGGGCCACAAGGCCGCGATCGAGCGGGCGGTGGCGCTCACCAAGGAGCACGGGATCAAGCGCGGCATGATCCTCAATGTCTCCGCGCCGTTCCATTCCTCGCTGATGGCGCCCGCGGCCGAGAAGATGGCCCATGCGCTTGCCGCAACGCCGCCCGGCGCGCTTGCCCTGCCGCTCTACGCCAATGTCACCGCCGCACCCGTCACCGACCCCGAAGAGGAGCGCGCGTTGTTGGTCGAGCAGGTCACCGGCCGCGTGCGCTGGCGCGAAAGCGTGCTTGCCATGCGGGCCGATGGGGTAGAACACTTCGTCGAACTGGGCGGCAAGGTCGTCGGCCCGATGGTCAGCCGAACCGACAAGGAGGCGCAGGTGACCAGCCTTGTGAACATGGCCGACCTCGAAGGGTTTGCGAAGGAGATCGCGTGATGTTTTCACTCAACGGCATGAACGCGCTGGTCACCGGTGCTAGTGGCGGGATTGGCTCGGCGATTGCCCATGCGCTCGCCTCGCAGGGCGCGCGTCTGGCGCTGTCGGGCTCGAACGCGGCGAAGCTGCGCGCTTTTCGCGACGAGCTCAACGAAACCTACAGCCATGAGCATGACGGCCATGTCGAGATCACCTGCGATCTGGGCAACCAGACGCAGGTCGAGGAACTGATCCCGGCGATGCTCGATACGCTCGGCAGCGTCGACATCCTCGTCAACAATGCCGGCATCACCCGCGACAATCTGGGGATGCGGATGAAGGATGATGAATGGGATCAGGTGATCCGCATCAACCTTGAAGCCGCCTTCCGCCTGATGCGCGCGAGCGCCAAGCCGATGATGAAGGCGCGCTTTGGCCGGATCATCAACATCACCAGCGTCGTGGGCGCGACCGGCAATCCCGGCCAGATGAACTACTGCGCGGCAAAAGCTGGCCTCACCGGCATGACCAAGGCCTTCGCGCAGGAAGTGGCGAGCCGTGGGATCACGGCGAACTGCGTCGCCCCCGGCTTCATCCGCACCGCGATGACCTCCGCGCTCGACGAAAAGCAGCAGGCCGCGATCAATGGCCGCATCCCGATGGGCCGCATGGGCGAGGGCTCCGAGATCGGCGCCGCGGTCGCCTTCCTCGCGAGCCGCGAGGCGGCCTATGTGACGGGCGAGACGCTGCATGTGAACGGCGGGATGGCGATGCTGTGATGCGGGCGCTGCGGCTCGTTCCCGCAGCCCTCGCGCTCGCCGCTGCACCCGCGGCGGCCGAGAGCGAACTCGGCTTCACCCATCCGGCCGAGCTGTGCATCGAAGAGCGCGCCGATGCTGAGTTTGCGGGTCCTTACCTTGACCTCATTCTTGACAGGTCTGGACCGACGGACAGGGCTATCAAGCTGCGGGACGACTTCGCAGCTCTCGCCGATGCCTGCATCAAGCAGCATGGCGAACCCCGCAATAGTCCCGCTCATGTCGGTGAGCTGATCACAGCCGCGATGATCCGTAACGAGGCGCTTCGCCGTCTTGCTGCGCGCGCGGTAGATACTGCCTGGGTAATTGCCGCCGTTGACCGGGCGCAAGCTGCCTCCGGGGGCGACCTCAGTCTCACCAATGATGCCGTCGCCGCATTGATGCGCGAAGCGCCGCCCGAAGGTCTTTCGATCGATCTCAGGGCCGGCAGCGAGTTGCGTCTTCTGATCTCAGCCTATGCCTTGGGCACCATCCGGCTCGCCAAGTTGCGCTCCCAGACCGCCCGCTAGGCCTACCGCGCCCCCTTATCCCCAACGGAGTCGCCCCTCGCAATCCCGCCAACTTGCCCGTATTGTCGCCTGCGCTAAGGTTTCGGGAACTTTCCGGCGCTTGGGGGCGATTCCTCTTCCCTCGCGCAACAATCAGGACCGATAGGGACAAGCGATGAAGGCCACGATCGAACGCGCGACGCTGCTGCGGTGCCTTTCCCATGTTCAATCCGTGGTGGAGCGCCGCAACACCATCCCCATCCTCTCCAACGTGCTGATCGACGCGAGCGACGGCGGCAGCGTGCGGGTGATGGCGACCGACCTCGATCTGCAGGTGGTCGAGACCATGAGCGCGTCTTCGGTTGACCAGCCGGGCGCGATCACCGTCTCGGCGCACCTCTTGTTCGACATTGCGCGCAAGCTTCCCGAGGGGAGCCAGGTCAGCCTCACCACCAGCGACAACCGTCTGGAGGTCAAGGCCGGCCGCTCGAACTTCAAGCTGCCGACGCTGCCGCGTGACGACTTCCCGGTGATCGTCGAGGGCGACCTGCCGACCAGCTTCGAGCTGCCTGCGCGGCTGCTCGCCGAGCTGATCGACCGCACCCGCTTCGCGATCTCGACCGAAGAGACGCGCTATTATCTCAACGGCATCTTCCTGCACGTGACCGACGAGGACGAGCCGCTCTTGAAGGCCGCCGCGACCGACGGCCATCGCCTCGCGCGCTTCACCCTGCAGCGCCCCGAGGGCGCCGCCGGGATGCCCGACGTGATCGTGCCGCGCAAAGCCGTGGGCGAGCTGCGTAAGCTGCTCGAAGAGGCGCTGGACGGCAATGTCCTGATCGACCTGTCGGCGAGCAAGATCCGCTTCACGCTGGGCGGCGAGGGCGGGGTGGTGCTGACCTCCAAGCTGATCGACGGCACCTTCCCCGATTACAGCCGCGTGATCCCGACCGCAAATGACAAGCTGCTGAAGGTCGATCCCAAGCTGTTCTACTCGGGCGTCGACCGGGTCGCGACCATCGCCACCGAGAAGACCCGCGCGGTCAAGATCGGGCTCGACCATGACCGTGTGACGCTCTCGGTCACCTCGCCCGACAACGGCACCGCGGCCGAAGAGCTTGCGGCCGACTACAAGGCCGAAGGGCTCGAGATCGGGTTCAACGCGAACTATCTCAAGGACATCCTCGGCCAGATCGACAGCGACACGGTGGAGCTCCACCTGGCCGACGCCGGCGCGCCGACGCTGATCCGCGAGAACGAACAGGCCCGCGCGCTCTATGTGCTGATGCCGATGCGGGTGTGATAGCTAGCATGACTGAAGGCGCCCCTATCCCCCGGCCATGGTGGAAGTGGATCGTCGCGCTTCCGTTAGTTGTCGCTTGCTTGTTGATAGGAAACTTGGGCGGCTACGTTTTCACAAGCGTCGCCGATTTTGGCGGAATGGACTACGCCAAGCCGGGTGGGGTCGTTCTAGCGGCAATTCAGTCCGCTTTTGGCTGCATGTTGTCTTTTTGGGCCTGTTATAAATTGCTCGGAGACGAGGCTTACGCAAACCCGTGGGTTGCGTTTCTCGTTATCGTGACCGGTGCCCTCGCGGTCTTTATCCTTGGTGGTGCCATCGTTTTTGGTAAGGTCGAAGAATACCTTACGTGGGACTATGCGTCGACAGTTGCAGGCGTCATCGCACTGGAGTTGACTAGGCGCGTCGCGAAAAATGAAGTTTGGACATGACGTCTCGGATTGGACGATCCAATCTTGGGTGGCCGCATCCACTGAAAGTTTGAGACAGGCAATGACAATCACTGAAGTCCACATCCGCAAGGCGGCGCTCACCGAGGCCGCGCTGGCCGAGATCCCGTTCGACCCGCTGGGCGATGGCGAGGTGCGGCTCCAGATCGAGAGCTTCTCGGTCACCGCCAACAACGTCACCTATGCGGTGGTGGGCGACGGGTTCAAATATTGGGACTTTTTCCCCGCGCCTGAAGGCATGGGCATCGTGCCGATGTGGGGCCATGCGCGGGTGATCGAGAGCCGCCATCCCGACATCGCGGTGGGCGAGCGGGTCTATGGCTATCTGCCGATGGCAAGCCACTTGGATGTACTCCCCGGACGGGTGAGCGCCGGCGGATTCATGGACATGGCCGCGCACCGCATGCCGATGAGCCCGGTCTATAACAGCTACACGCGCCTCGCCGCCGACCCCGAGCATGATCCGCTGCGCGAGGCGGAGCGGATGATCTTCGGCCCGCTGTTCCGCACCGGCTTCCTGATCGAGTATTTCCTGCGCGGGCACGACTGGTTCGGCGCCGAGCAGCTGGTCGTCACCAGCGCCTCCTCCAAGACCGCGATGGGGTTGGCGAGCGTCGCGCGGCAGATGTCGCCGGGTATCAAGCGCATCGGGCTGACCTCGAAGGGCAATGTCGCCTTTGTCGAAGCGAGCGGGCTGTATGACGAAGTGCGCGCCTATGACGAGATTGATCGCCTCTCCGTGGTGCGCAGTGTCAGCGTCGACTTCGCCGGGAACGCCGAGGTGCTGGCGCAGATCCACCGCCATTTCGAGGATGCGCTGGCCCATTCGGCGCTGGTGGGCATGACCCATATCGAGGCCCGCTCGACCTTCGGCGGCGGGGAGCCGCTCCCCGGCCCCAAGCCGCAACTGTTCTTCGCCCCCGACCACGCGGTCGCCTTCTTCAAGGCGCACGGGCCGGAAGAAGGCGGCAACCTGGTCGCCGCGGCATGGCGCGAGTTCTTGAAGGCAGCCGAGGGCACCATCGCGATCGAATGCCATGCGGGGCTCGAAGCTGCGCGCGACGTCTTCACCACGATGGTGGCAGGGCAGGTCGACCCGGCCAAGGGCATCGTGATCGAGCCCTAGGCCGGGTTGCGGCTGCGGATCACTCCGCCGCTTCGGCCAGATCGACCCGCTGCGGCCCGCGGATCAGCCCGCCGGGGGCCTCGCCGGTCCACGCGCCCTCGCGGAATGTGATAACGCCGCTCTTGATCGTGGCGACGTAGCCGTCCGCCTTCTGTAGAAGCCGCTTGCCGCCTGCGGGCAGATCGAAGGCGAGCCACGGCTTGCCGAGCTTCAGCTTGTCCATGTCGATCACGTTGAGGTCGGCGAGATAGCCGGGCGCGATCACGCCGCGATCCTCCAGCCCGTAGAGCACTGCGGTATCGCGGCACTGGCGCTTGATCGCCTGTTCGAGGCTGATCCGCGCCCCGCGTTTGCGGCTCTTGACCCAGTGTTCGAGCATGAAGGTGGGCGAGGCCGCGTCGCAGATCGTCCCGCAATGCGCGCCGCCGTCAGACAGCGAGTTCACCGTGTCGTCGGCATGCTGGAGCGGCACGAGGAAATCGAGGTTGCCGTCGGCATAGTTGAGGATCGGCAGGTAGATGAACCCCGTGCCCTCGCCTTGGCACAGCAGGTCATAGGCATATTCCTGCGGGCTCACCCCGGCCGCCGCGGCGCGGGCATTGATGCTGGCATCGGCGGCAGGCTCATAGTCGAAATCGGGGTCCATTTCGAATTGCAGCGTCCAGCCCATGCTGATCGCCATCACCACCCCGCCGATATCCTTGGGGGCATCGGTGTAGTCATTGGGCTCGGCGAGCATGGCCGCCCGGAACGCGGGATCGAGCAGCTTGGCGCGCTGCTCCTCCCACGGAAGGTCGGCGATGGCCATCCAGCTCGGGCGGAAGCGGAAGGGGTGGACGGTGCCTTGCCAGGCCATCACGATCCCGTTCCCGCGCAGCGCGATCTGGGCGACGATGTTCGCGCCATTGTCGTTCTCGGCGCGCATCGCGGCGATCTGCTCACCCAGCGACAATTCCTTGGCGATGGATTGCAGCGCGGCGAAGGTGACGGGGATGCCGGCCTCGCGGCTCAGCTGTCCCATCCAGCCGAACTCGTCCCATTCGCGCATGAGGTCGCTGGCGATCTCGAACACCGCATGCCCGCCCGCCGCCTTGGCGCGGCCCATCGCGCGGCCGATCGCGATCAGCTCCTCAGGCGTGGCGGTGGTGCCGGGGACGAGCTCGCCATCGACCGACTTGTGGAGCACGGTGCGCGAGGTCGAGAAGCCCAGCGCGCCCGCACGCACGCCTTCCTCGACGATGGCGCTCATTGCGGCGATGTCGTCAGCGGTCGGCACAGCGCCCGGCTGCTCGCGGTCGCCCAGCACATAGGCGCGCACCGCGCCATGGGGGACGTGGGTGCCGATATCGACAGTGCGGGGGAGTTTCTCGAGCGCGTCGAGATACTCCGGGAAGGTCTCCCAGTCCCAGGTGATTCCCTCGGCGAGCGCGGTGCCGGGGATGTCCTCGACCCCCTCCATCAGGCTGATCAGCCATTCGTGACGGTCGGGGCGGGCCGGGGCAAAGCCGACGCCGCAATTGCCCATCACGACCGTGGTGACCCCGTGCCAGCTCGAGGGGGCCATTTCCTGATCCCAGGTGGCCTGCCCGTCATAGTGCGTGTGAATGTCGACGAAGCCGGGGGCGACGACCTTGCCGGCGGCGTCGATC
>CAMCUB010000011.1 GCA_945878845.1 Erythrobacter sanguineus
CCTCGGTGCTGTTCCTCCGCTACGCTCCGGGCACCTGCGGATGCGCGTTCGCGCTTGCGGCCCGCCTTTCAGCGGGCCGGATCAGCGCCATCGATATCGGTTTGTGCTGGTTCGGGCGCGAAGCGACCGCAAGGCCGAACGGCCGCCGCGCCTTATGGCGCGAAAGCCAAGCGGGCCGGATGGCCGGCGCCCGGCGCTTGAGGGCGCAACAAACTACGCCCGTTCCGCTGCCATCACGAAGTCGGCGCACCTTTCGCCGATCATAATGCTCGGCGCGTTGGTGTTGCCGCTGACGAGTTTGGGCATGATGCTCGCGTCCGCCACCCATAGGCCCTCGAGCCCGTTGAGCTTGAGCGTCGGATCGACCACCGCGTCCGCGTCCGCGCCCATGCGGCAAGTGCCGACGGGGTGGTAGACGGTGTCGGCGCGGCTGCGGATGAGTTGGTCGAGCGCCGCGTCGTCATGGAGGTCGACGGGGTGGCGATCCTTCGGCCCGAAGGCCTGCATCGGCGGGGCCTCGGCGATGCGGTGTGACAGGCGCACGCCCGCGCGCAAGACCGCCATGTCGCGCTCGTCATCGAGGAAGTTGGGGTCGATCACCGGCGCGGCCGCCGCATCATTGCTCCCCAGCCGCACCGTCCCCCGGCTCTCGGGCCGCAGCACGCAGGCGTGGAGCGAGAAGCCGTGCGCCGTCACCTTCTCGCGCCCATGATCCTCGAGCACCGCGGGGACGAAGTGCCACTGCACATCGGGCGCAGGGCTATCGGGCATGACGGTCCAGAAGCCTCCCGCCTCGGCATAGGGCGTGGTCATCACGCCGGTGCGCTTGCGGCGGTGCTCGACGATCGCGGCGGCCATGCGCAGCGTGCCCTTGAGGGTGCTGCCGATGGGGACGTCGCTCTCGGTCTCCCAGCCGGAGACGTAGTCGATATGGTCCTGGAGATTGCCGCCGACCGCGGGGCGATCGAGCACCACGTCGATCCCGTGCTCCTTGAGATGCGCGGCCGGGCCGATGCCGGAGAGCATCAGGATCTGAGGGCTATTGAACGCGCCTGCGCTCAGTACCACGCCGCGCCGCGCCAACAGCGTTTCGCGCTTGCCGCCGCGCTTGATCTGCACGCCGGTGACGCGCCCGGCCTCGATCACCAGCTTCTCGACCAGCGTATCGGTGCGCACTGCAAAGTTGCCGAGCTCGCGAATCGGCTCCACGTAAGCGCGCGCCGCCGACCAGCGTTCGCCCTTGCGCTGGGTGACCTGGTAGAGCCCGAAGCCGTCCTGCCGCTCGCCGTTGAAATCGGCGTTGGTGCGCAGCTGCAACGCGGCTGCGGCATCGACGAAGGCGTGGCTGGTGGGGTTGGCGTGCTTCTGGTCGGAGACGAACAACGGCCCGCCCGCGCCGTGGAAGTCGTCACCCCCGCGCTCGTTCGCCTCGGCGCGCTTGAAATAGGGGAGCACGTCGTCATAGCCCCAGCCGGTGCAGCCCTCGGCCGCCCAGTTGTCGTAATCCCAGCGGTTGCCGCGGATATAGACCATCGCGTTGATCGCCGAGGAACCGCCCAGGCCCCTCCCGCGCGGCTGATAGCCGGTGCGCCCGTTCAGCCCCTTCTGCGGCACCGTCTCGTAGCGATAGTTCGCGTTCTTGAGTAGGAAGGGCATGAAGCCCGGCGTTTTCACAAGGATGTTATCGTTGCGCCCGCCCGCTTCGAGCAGGCACACCCGGCGCGTGCCGTCCACCGCGAGACGCCCCGCGACAGCGCTGCCCGCGCTGCCACCGCCGATGACGATGTAGTCGAAATTTTCCATGATCTCTCCCTTTGGGCGGGGAGATTAGGCAGCTTCTTGCGCGCCCGCAATCGGGTTTCGATCCGCCACTGAAGTTGCTTGCGGCGCAACAGTGCCGAGGCGTGCTTGCCACTTCGCTCGAATCATGTCGCTGGTCTCGCGGCTGCCGTCATGGCTCCAGCCGGGTTCGCGCAGGAGATAGGCAAGCTTGTGCTTCCACGGCGCGCGCCAGATGTCGCTCAGCATGCCGATCCATTCGTGGAACACTGACCACAGCAGGTTGAAGCTGCCGAGCTGCTTGACGATCCCGTAGCGGATTGTCTCGTCATCCACTTCCGGGGTGAAAGTGCCGAACATCTTGTCCCAGACGATGAACACGCCCGCGTAATTTGTGTCGAGATAGCGCGGGTTGGTCGCATGGTGGACGCGGTGGTGCGAGGGCGTGTTCATCACCGCCTCGAACCACGCCGGCATGCGCTTGATCGCCTCGGTGTGGATCCAGAATTGGTAGATGAGGTTGAACCCGCCGCAGATCGCGATCATCGCCGGGTGGAAGCCCAAGAGCACCAGCGGCACCGCGAACAGGAAGCCGAAGGTGAACATCCCCGTCCACGTCTGCCGCAAGGCGGTGGAGAGGTTGTAGTGCTGCGAGGAATGGTGGTTCACATGGCTCGCCCACATCCAGCGGATGCGGTGCCCGGCGCGGTGAACCCAGTAATATTTGAGATCGTCGAGCACGAAGCACAGCGGCCAGGCCCACCACACCGCCCACCACTCGGGGCCGAAATCGAAGATGCGGTAGTCGTAGGTCCGGATGAACAGCGTCAGAGCAAAGCCGCCCAGCAGCGCGCCCGCCACGGTCGACCCCAGCCCGAACATGAGGCTGACGAGGGTGTCCGTGGGCTCATAGGCCTCGGGCGCGCGGAATTTCGCCCAGATCATCTCGGCGAGCACCGCCACCACGAACAGCGGCACGGCATATTGGGTGGGGTTGAAATCAGGCATGTTGCGCCACGTTTAGCCCATTGATCGCGTCGGCCCAAGCCTCGGGATCGGGGAGAGTGAGGAAGACCGTGCCGAAGCGAGGTTCGCCCGGATCGACGACGAGATTGAATTCGCCCGGCTGGTCGTCCAGCCGCGCCGTGGCTCCGGGGCCGAGCACGCGGCCGGCGAAGCGGTTGCCGTGGCGCTTGATGACCATGATCCGCCCCGCGCCGTCACGGGCGAGCGCGCTTGCCCCCTCGGCATCGTAGGCGGCGGTGACTGGCGCGAACCCATCCTCGATCTCGCCAGCGGCGCGGCGCACGGCTTCGTCGCTATCCAGCCGCGGGGTGCCGCCGAGCTTCAGCCACCACGCGAGCCCCGCCAGCGCGAGAATCGCGACCAGCGAGCCGGCGGTCTGGACGAGCAGTGCCATGCGAGGAGCGCCTCAGCGCGCGGCTAGCATGTCGATCATCGCGCGAATCGGGCTGACATCATAGCCTGCCTGCGCGGCGGTGCGGGCGATGGTCTCGGGGTTCTCGCCCTGCTTGGCCGAGGCCAGCGCCCACAGCAGGGTCGAGCGCGTGCCCGACCGGCAATAGGCGAGAATCGGCCCTTCGGCCTGCTCCATCGCGGCGATCATCGCATCGACCTGCGGCTCGCTGAAGCCCGAATGGCCGATGGGAATGGCGACATAGTTCAGCCCTGCCGCGGCCGCCGCCGCTTCGATCGCGTCGCCCTGCGGTGCCGAGGGCTCCTCTCCGTCGGGGCGATTGTTAACGATGGTGTTGACACCAAGCGCGGCGGCAGCGGCAATATCGTCCAGTGCAAGCTGCGGGCTCACCAACACATTTTCGTTGAGGCGGCGAAAATCGCTCATGCTGTCGTCCTGCTATTGTGTGAAGTGTGCCGTGCCCTCATGCCCAAAGCCCGGCATGCGCACAAGCGTCCGCGCGAGGGCCTGCGGGCGTGCGCCGGGTGTCCGGTTATTTCGTTCGCAAAGCACGCTTTTGTGCGCTATATCGGAAGCTACGCGCGCTGCCGGACCACAAGCTCGGCGCGCCTGTGTCCGGTGCGGCTCACTGTCCACGACATCGGCGCATTGGAGGACTGGCAGTGGCAAGGTACGTACTGACTTATGGGTTACGATAGGGGACGCCGGCGCGGCCGCGACAAGCGCGACGGTTTCGGCGAAGATGGCTTCGATCCGTTTGGCGGCGGGAATGACGGTTTCCCGCCCCGCGACTTTGGCGGTGGCGGTGATCGCTTTGGCGGTGGCGGCGACCGGTTCGGTGGCGGCGGTGGCGGTGATCGCTTCGGCGGCGGCGGCGGCGGCCCGCGCGGCGGTGGCGGCGGCTTCGGCGGCGGAGGCCCGCGTGGCCCCGGCGGCCCGGGCGGCGGCGGTGCTGGCGGCGGCGGTTTCAGCCGCATGCCCGCCCAGATCGTCGGCACCGGCAAGGGCACGGTGAAGTTCTTCAATGTCCAGAAAGGCTTCGGCTTCATCCAGCAGGATGGCGGCGGTGAAGATGTCTTCGTCCACATCAGCGCGGTCGAACGCGCCGGTCTCGAAGGCCTCGCCGAAGGACAGGAGCTCCAGTACAACCTCGTGGATCGCGGCGGCAAAGTGTCGGCGCAGGACCTGCAGGTCGTGGGTGACGTGATCGCCGTCGCGGCCAAGCCTGCCGCTCCGAGTCGCGAGCTGACCGGTGAGCGCGCCAAGGGCACGGTCAAGTTCTTCAACGCGATGAAGGGCTTCGGCTTCCTTGTGCGTGATGACGGCCAGCCGGATGCCTTCGTGCACATCAGCGCAGTCGAACGTTCGGGCCTCACCGCCTTGAACGAAGGCGAGCGCTACGAATTCGATCTCGAAGTCGATCGACGCGGAAAGTACTCCGCCGTCAATCTGGCACCGATCGAAGGCTGACCCGGCCCGGACCGCTCCCCGCGGTTTGACTGAGGGGAAGCGGAAGATTAAACGGTAAAGCGGATGGCGGCTCTGGTTCAGGGCCGCCATTTGCGTTTCATTTCCCCGCCTTTTTCAATTTCAGGATGCAAAGCCCATGTCGATTACACCGCTCATGCCCGTCTATCCGCGTTGCGGTGTCCGGCCGGTGCGCGGCGAGCACTGCCATCTGATCGGTGAGGACGGCACCCGCTACCTCGATTTCGCGAGCGGCATCGCGGTCAACCTGCTCGGCCATTCGCATGAAGGCCTGATCGGCGCGATCCAGCAGCAGGCCGCGACGCTGATGCATGTCTCGAACCTCTACGGCAGCCCGCAGGGCGAGAAACTGGCGCAGTGGCTGGTCGACAAGACCTTCGGCGATACGGTGTTCTTCACCAATTCGGGCGCCGAGGCGGTCGAGGCAGCGATCAAGACCGCGCGCGCCTATCACCAGAACGGGGAAGGGGGCGACAAGAACCGCTTCGAGCTGATCACCTTCCACAACGCCTTCCACGGCCGCACGATGGCGACCATCTCGGCGTCGAATCAGGAAAAGATGCACCACGGCTTCTCGCCGCTGCTCGCCGGGTTCAAATATGCGCCCTTCGATAATCTCGAAGCGGCCAAGGCGCTGATCGGCCCGAACACCGCGGGCTTCCTGGTCGAGCCGATCCAGGGTGAGGGCGGGATTCGCCCCGCTTCGCCCGAGTTCATGCACGGCCTGCGCAAGCTCGCCGACGAGCTCGATCTGATGCTGGTGCTGGATGAAGTGCAGTGCGGCGTCGCGCGCACGGGCAAGCTCTATGCCTATGAGCATTACGGGATCGAGCCCGACATCCTCGCCACCGCCAAGGGCATCGGCGGCGGCTTCCCGCTCGGCGCCTGCATCGCGACCGAAAAGGCCGCGCGCGGGATGACCTTCGGCACCCACGGATCGACCTATGGCGGCAACCCGCTCGCCATGGCAGCGGGAACGGCGGTGATGGAGGCGGTCGCCAACGACGCGTTCCTCGCCGAGGTCGCCGACAAGGGCGAGCGTCTGCGCGCGCGGCTCGAACAGTTCATCGGCAACTACCCCGAGCTGTTCGAACTGGTGCGGGGTAAGGGCCTGATGCTCGGCCTCAAGATGAAGATGGAGAGCCGCCCGTTCTACGTCCACCTGCGCGACCATCACCAGCTGCTGACCGTGGCTGCGGGCGACAACACGATCCGCATCATCCCGCCGCTGGTGATCGGTGACGCGGAGATCGAAGAGTTCTTCGACAAGCTCTCCGCAGGCGCGGCGAGCTTCAAGGTGCCTGAACCGGCATGACGGAGGGTGGGGGCACCTATCGCCATTTCATCGACCTCGGCGATGCCGGGGGCGATGCCATCGCGGCGATGATCAATGATGCGATCGACCGCAAGGCGGCGCGCGTCGGCTTGCCAAAGGGCGCGCCCGACGCCGACGCGCCGCTCAAGGGCCGCGTGCTGGCGCTGGTGTTCGAGAAAAACTCGACCCGCACCCGCGTCAGCTTCGACATTGCGATGCGCCAGCTTGGCGGCACAGTGCTGCTGCTCGATTCGGCCTCGAGCCAGTTGGGGCGCGGCGAGAGCATCGCCGACACCGCCCGCGTGCTCAGCCGGATGGTCGACGGCATCATGCTGCGGACCGACGATCACGCCAAGATCGAGGAAATGGCGGCCCATGCCAGCGTGCCGGTGATCAACGGCCTCACCGACATGTCGCACCCCTGCCAGATCGTCGCCGACCTGCTCACCGTGATCGAACACGGCAAGGCGCTCCCGGGCCTTGAGGTCGCATGGTTCGGGGATGGCAACAACGTGCTGCACTCGATCCTCGAAGCGGCGGGGCTGATGAAGTTCAACGTCCGTGTGGCGGTGCCTGCGGGCTACGAGCCTGATCCGGCCTTCGTCGCACTGGCGCGCGCGGGCGGGGCGACGGTCACTTTGACTCAGGACGCAGCATCAGCGGCGCGCGGGGCGGACGTGATCGTCACCGACACCTGGGTCTCGATGGGCCAAGCCCATGCCGAGGAAAAGCTCGCCGCGATGGCGCCCTATCAGGTGAACGCGGCGCTGATGGCCGAGGCCAAGCCCGATGCCGTCTTCCTCCACTGCCTGCCCGCGCATGTCGGCGAGGAAGTCAGCGAAGAGGTGTTCGAAGGCCCGCATTCCGTGGTGTTCGACGAGGCCGAAAACCGCATCCACGCGCAGAAATCGGTGCTGCTGTGGGCCTTCGGAATGCTTGGGCACTGACGGGGGGGTTTCGCGCAAGGGCAAGTGTCCCCATATGGCGGCGCATGACTGACACGGCCTACGCACCTGAGACATTTTCCGACACGCTGATGAGCTTCACCCTGCCTGCGCGCCATGCGCGCGGGCGGGTGGTGCGGATGGAGGGCGTCCTCGAAGAGGTGCTCTCCGCACATGATTATCCCGCCCCGATCACCCACCTTCTGGGCGAGGCGCTGGTGCTGGGCGCGCTGATGGGCGGGCTGCTCAAGGGCGAGAACGCGCAGATGACCCTGCAGGCGCAGACCCAGGGCGGGATCGTCAAGCTGCTGGTGTGCGATTATCGCGCGGGCGCGGTGCGCGGCTATGCCGATTTCGACGGCGAGCGGCTGGCTACGCTCGGCGCAAACCCGAGCCTCGCGGCGCTGTTCGGCGAGGGCTATCTCGCGATCACCTTCGAGACCGAGGGCCGCGAGCGCTATCAGGGCATCGTCCCGCTCGAGGGCGACAGCCTGGCCGAGGCGTGCGAGAGCTATTTCAGCCAGTCCGAACAGATCCCGACGCTGATCCGCGTCGCCAGCCGCGCCGGCACCGGCGGGCGCATGGCCGCCGGGCTGCTGGTGCAACACCTCCCCGACGGCGAGGAAGGGCGCGAGCGGCTCCACGTCCGGCTCGAGCACCCCGATTGGGAGCATGTCGCGGTGCTGGCGGGGACGATCAGCCATGACGAGCTGCTCGATGCAGGCCTGTCGCTGGAAGGAATCGCGTGGCGGCTGTTCCACGAGGAACCCGAAGTGCGCGTCCAGCCCGGCGCTGCCCTGTCGCGCGGGTGCCGCTGTTCCTCGGCGCATTACGAGACGATAATCGCTCGCTTCCCGGCAGACGAGCAGGATGCGATGCGCGGCCCCGACGGGATCGTCGCGGTCGACTGCGCGTTCTGTTCCAAGACGTTCGCGCTGGCGATCTGACGCTTGGTCGAAAACTTCGCAACATGCGTGAGGATGCGTCCAATTTTTGCAAGGCGTGGCTGCGCAAAGCTGGCATGAGGGCCGCATGATCAAATGGACTGACAGCAGGAAGCGGATCGGGGCGCTGGCGCTCGCCGGGGCTGGCGTGGTGCTCGGTCTTGCCGTGCCGGTGCTGGCACAGGGCAACGGGCTCGCCATGCTCGGCACGCTCGCCAAGGGCGAATGGACCATCCGCCAGCGCAGCGGCGCGCCCGAACGCAAGATCTGCGTAAAGTCGGGCGCGGAGCTCATCCAGCTGATGCACCGCGAAAGCGGGTGCAGCCAGTTCGTGGTCGAGGACGGAGCGGCGCGGGTGACGGTGCAGTATACTTGCCCCGGCAATGGCTATGGCCGCACCAGCATCCGCCGCGAAACGCCCGCGCTGGTGCAGCTCGAAAGCCAAGGGATCGAGAGCCGCACGCCCTTCCAGCTGACCGCCGAGGCGCGCCGCACCGGCACGTGCTGACAGGGCCAGGCTGATGGGGCCGCATTGCCTTTGCGCGAGCCCATGATAGGGCCGCGAGGATGACTGATCCCGCACAAACCCAGCCGCTCGCCGTGGTGCTGCTTTCGGGCGGGCTCGATTCGATGGTGACCGCCGCGTTGGCGCAGGAGGCGGGCTTCGCCGTCCACGCGCTGAGCGTCGACTATGGCCAACGGCACAAGCTCGAGCTGCAATCGGCCGCGCGCATCGCGCAGAAGCTGGGCCTCGCGCGTCACACCCCGATCGCGCTTGACTTGCGGGCCTTCGGCGGATCGGCGCTGACCGACAGCATCGATGTGCCCAAGGGCGGCGTCGGCGACGACATCCCGGTGACCTATGTGCCCGCGCGCAATCTCGTGTTCCTTGCGCTGACGACGGCCTGCGCCGAGGCGGCGGGGGCGCGTGATGTGTTCATCGGGGTCAATGCGCTCGACTATTCGGGCTATCCCGATTGCCGGCCCGAGTTCATCTCCAGCTTCGCCGAAACCGCGCGGCTCGGCACCAAGGCGGGGGTTGAGGGCGCGCCGTTCACGATCCACGCGCCGCTCCAGCACATGACCAAGGCCGACATCGCCCGCGAATGCGCGCGGCTGGGGCTCGACCCGGCGTGGAGCTGGTCGTGCTATGATCCGACACCGGACGGTCTGGCCTGCGGGCTGTGCGACTCATGCCGTCTGCGGAAAAAGGGTTTTGCCGAGGCGGGTATTGTCGATAGCACCCGCTATAACGCCTGACCGGCCGCGCGCCGTTCTCAGACAAGTATAAGGGATAGGGGATCGATTTTGAGCGAGGACACCACGGCGGCGCCCGTCAGCAGCGAGGCGCCTGCGTCGGCCTACAGCTGGTATGTGCTGGGCGTGCTGGTTGTGGTCTACATCCTCAACTTCATCGACCGGCAGATTCTCTCGATCCTCGCGGTCGACATCAAGCGCGATCTGGCGCTGACCGACGGGCAGCTGGGCTTTCTGGGGGGCGCCGCTTTTGCGGTGTTCTACGCGCTGTTCGGGGTTCCGCTCGGCCGGTTGGCGGATCGTTGGCACCGGGTGCGGCTGCTGACCATCGGCCTGCTGCTGTGGTCAACGATGACCGCGCTGTCGGGCTTTGCGCGCAATTACCTCACCTTGTCGCTCGCACGCATGGGCGTGGGTGTGGGCGAGGCGACGGCGAGCCCGACCGCCTATTCGCTGATCTCGGACTATTTCCCCTCGCGCCAACGCGCCACCGCGCTCGCGATCTATTCCTCGGGATTGTATCTCGGGGGCGGGGTGTCGCTGCTGATCGGAGCTAAGATCTCGCAGGTGTGGGACGCGGCCTATCCGGGGGGTGGGATCGCCGGGCTTGTCGGCTGGCAGGCGGCGTTCCTTGCGGTGGGCGTGCCCGGCGTGATGCTCGCCATGTGGGTCGCCTCGCTGCGCGAGCCCGCGCGTCAGCCCGAAGCCGCGAGCGGGATGCGCCACCCGCTGGCGGATTTCTTCGTCGACCTGTCGATGCTGCTGCCGCCCTTCACCGTCCTCCACGCACTGCGGCGCGGGCCGATGGCGGCGCTGGTCAATGTCGCGATGGCCGCGGCGATGATCGGCTTTGCGCTGGTCATGATCAAGCTGACCAAGAACGTGCCCCAATGGTCGGCGATTGCCTTCGGCTATTACGCGGTGTTCTCGTGGGCCTCGACCCTGCGGCGCCATGATCCGGCGACTTTCCGGCTGATCTGGGGGACGCCGGCCTTCATCTGCACGGCGCTCGGCTACGGGCTGGTCTCGCTCGGCGCCTATGCGCTGGCGTTCTGGTCGGCGCCCTATGCGGAGACGGTGCTGAAGCTGCCCAAGGCGGAGCTTGCCTTCGTGCTCGGGGGGAGCGGGGCGCTGTCGGGCTTCCTCGGCGTGATCCTGGGCGGCCGCCTTTCCGACTGGCTGCGCGGGCGCAATCCTGCGGGGCGGATCCTTGTTGTGATGTTCGGGATTATCGCGCCGGTGGTGCCGATCTGGATCGGCTTCACCACCGAGATCCCCGTGCTGTTCTACGCGATGAACTTCCTTGCGGGGATGTTCGCGGCGACCGCGCTGGGCGCGGCAGCGGCGACCACGCAGGATCTGGTCCTGCCGCGGATGCGCGGGACGGCGACGGCCTCGTTCTTCCTCGCCACCACGCTCGTCGGGCTGGGGCTTGGGCCCTACATGGTCGGCGCGATCTCGGAGGTGAGCGGGAGCTTGCGAATCGGGGTGCTGTCGCTGATCGGGGTGGCGCCGATCTCGCTGGCGCTGCTGATCTACGCTTACCGGACGCTGCCCAAGGCGGAAGCGACGATCGCCGAGCGCGCCGCGGCGGCAACGCGCGGGGCCTAGAGCGTCGTGCAGCCGGGTGGGTTCACCTGGCGAATCGGATAGACGCGTAGAATCAACGACCGCGCGAGCGGCAAGTCTCCAGACACCCAAGAGCGTGCCCGGCCGTGCGGGGTTTTGCCCGCGCGACGGCGCGCGCTTTAGTTTGCGGGTGGTGGGGATGGCACGACGGCACGCGGTCAGCCGATGATCGCTCACGGCAGTTCGGGCGAGTGGCCCTGGCCGATCCGGCTAGCGCAGTGCGCGTGGATCGGCAGCCGGCAACAAAAAAGGGGCCGGATCGCTCCGGCCCCTCTTCGTGTTCCGTAGGAACCCGGACTTACATGCCCGAACCCGGGCCGTAGGTCACTTCCACGCGGCGGTTCTGCGCTTCGCGCACACCGTCGGCGGTCGGGACGCGCGGCTTGGTTTCGCCGAACGACTGGCCAGTGATGCGTGCCGAAGGGATGCCGCGACCGCTCAGGTAGGCGGTGACCGCCTTGTTACGACGATCGGCCAGGCCTTCGTTGTACTTGGTGCTGCCCGAACGGTCGGTGTGACCGGCCAGCATCACGCTCGCCGTGCCGCAGTTGGCATAGGCGGTGACGGCGCTGTTGAGGATGCCGGCAGCTTCCGACGTGATGTCCGACTTATCGAAGTCGAAGAACACGATGTACGGACCCGTGTTGCACGCAACCTTGGGGGGCGGCGGCGGCGGGGGCGGCGGGGGCGGCGGGGGCGGAGGCGGGGGCGGCGGGGGCGGGGTCACCGCAACCGGATCAACCACCGGCGGCTCTTCGCTACCGAAGTTGTAGGTGATCGAGCCGAGCAGCGAGTGCGAGGCCATGCTCGTGTTCAGATCGCGGCCGAACGGATCGACGAGGTTGATGTCGGTCGCTCGGAAGTAGCGATACTTCAGGCCGACGTCCCATGCATCGCTGATCGGGGCGCGGATGCCCGCGAGCAGCTGCCAGGCGAAGCCGGTGTCCGAATCGCTCCAGACGCCCGGGCCGTTGGCGTTCACGCGGCCGTCCATGTCGACGCGGGCCACACCCACACCGCCACCGACGAAGCCCTGCACGCTGTCGTCATCGCCGAAATCGACGAGGCCGTTGATCATGAAGCTCAGCGCGTTCACTTCACCTAGCGCGTCGCGCGTGCCGGAGAAACGCGTGAAACCGCCCGGCGCGCTCGCCAGCGGGTTGTTCGCGAGGCCCTGGCTGCCGCCGGTCACTTCCGTGAGGTCGGCCGCACGGTAGCTGGCTTCGGCTTCGAGGCGGAAGCCGCCGAAGTCATAGCCGACAAGCCCGCCGAAATCGTAGCCGGTGTCATAGTTGGCCGCTGCATCATCCGCAGCAGCGTCGACATCGATCGACTGGTCCTGGACCACCATGACGCCGCCATCACCCTGAATATACCACTGGCCGTCGCGGGCCATGGCGGGTGTGGTCAGCGCGGTCGAGGCCATCGCCATTCCAATGACGAGTTTGCGCATTTCCGAAATTCCCCTTTGCTTAAACTTGAGGCACGAGCCGTCTCTATCTTTTCCCCCCGCGCGAGGCAAGCAATCAATGCCCCTCGGGTGTTGCAAGAATGTCGCTGAAAGGGCCTTGTGGAAAAAAATGTATCTGCAAAAAGGTACGGTAATCCGCCATTCGTGCTTCTCAGGGGGTGGGCGCGGCGAGCACACCCATGGTCTGGAGCGCCGCGATCAGAGCGGTCAGCGCGCTGCGCGCCTGGACGTCAATCACCGTGCCGCCGGCCGGCACGGCGACGACTGCGGCCGGCTGCCATTGCGACCGGAAGATGACCAATCTGGTCGCCGCCCGGTCGAACACCACCATTCCTTCGGCCGGTGCGACGAAATGCCAGGCACCGGCGACACGGACCGCGAGGCAATTCTCCTGCCCTGCCCAGGCCCCCGTAGCGGTCGCGGTCACCCGATAGCACGCTCCGTCAGCGGCGCTCGCAGGCGGGGCGGGCTGCGAGGCGGTCACCGCGCGGGCGTGCAGCGCGTCAAGCAGGCACAGCGCCTCGTTGACGAAGAACTCCTTCTGGGCCTGCCCGGCAAGCATGGCTGTGTTGCGGCCCGCGCAGCGCCTCGGGCTCGGCGGCCGAGAACAGCTGCGCCTGCGCCCCGTTCTCGAACCGGACGCGGTGGAGCGAAGGCTCGAAATGCGGCTTGTGGCCCGGACGGCAGATCGCCAGTAGCCCGCTATCGCCCTCGACCATCACCGCGCGCGCCTCCGCCAGCGAGGAGGAGACGAGTGCGATCCGCGCGTCGGGATTGCTGTCCGCGATCATCCGCACCCATTCGGCACCCGCCCGGGTCTTGCCGAAGCCGCGCCCGGCCATGATCATCCACACCCGCCAGTCGCCCGGTGGCGGCAGCTGGTTCTCGCGGGCGGCATACTCCCAGAGGTAGGCGAAGCTGTTCTTCTGGTCCTGATCCAGTTCCTCGGTCAGCTCGCGGCAAACCCTTTCACCAACGGCTTTCTTGCCTTCGTCCTTCTCCTGATCGACCATCTGGCCGATCATCTCGTCATAGGGTCCGCTCATCCGCCTTGCCCTTCGGCAGCGGCCTTCTCGCGGGCGATGCGGCGGCGGATGTCCTCGATCTTGCGGTCGATCGAGGCGCGGACCTCGGCGGCGCTGACGTCGCGCACCTGGCTGGCCACGCGCCCCGCGCTGTCGCGGTGGGCGGCGAGCAGGCGGATGGCGTTGGCAAAGTCGAACTTCTCGCCGTCACCGGTCTTGGCGTCGCCTTCGCGAAGGCGGCGGATGACTTCCATTTCGAGGCCAAGATAGCCATCGGCGAGCGCTGCCTGCCAAGCGCGGGCAAAATCAGGCTCGTCGCGGCGGGCCTGACAGGCCTCGGCGATGCTCACCCCGGCATTGCCCGCAGCGCGCTCGAGGTTCGAGGTCGCGCTCAGGGTGTCGAGGAACCGCTTCTGCCAGTGCTTTCCGGAGGCGGTGCTTTCGCTGCGGGAACGGGCAGGCACGTTGCTGGCCATCGGCACCACTCCTTGCACGAACGGAAGCGGGCGGCGCTTCCCGGGGGAAGGCCGCCCGCTGGCGACTCGCTATTCCTGGATGATGCCTTCTGATAACCAAAGAGCGTGACGATGTCAAGGAAAATAACCATTCAGGTTAATTAACACTGCCACCGGACGCGCGAGAACAAGCGGCATGGGCTGTAGAAGCGCCAAGCCGCAGCAATGCCCGATTGTATCTGAGCCTAGATAATCCCGATCGCCCTGCCGGCGCGTTCGAACATGCCGAGGATGGTCTGGACCTGCTCGGCCGAATGCTCCGCGCACAGCGAGCAGCGCAGCAGTGTCATGCCTGCCGGGGTCGCCGGAGGACGGGCGAGGTTGACGTAGAGGCCCTCCTTCAAAAGTGCCTCCCACATCATCGCGCCTTTCTCAAGATCGGGCATGATCACCGCGATGATCGCGCTCTGGGGGGTTTCGGTGCCGAGCTGGAAGCCCAGCGCCTTGAGGCCGCCATGCAGCGTGCGGCTGTTCTCCCACAGGTGCGCGCGCTTGTTGCTGCCGTGCATCAGCTTGCGGATCGAGGTCGCCGAGCTCGCCATCACGCTCGGCGGCAGCGCGGCGGTGAACACGTACGGCCGGCACACCAGCCGCAGCACTTCGAACTTGGGGTGGTTGGAGACACAGAAGCCGCCAACAGTCCCGACGCTCTTAGAGAAGGTGCCGATGATGAAATCGACGTCGTCGATGACGCCCTGTTCCTCAGCCACGCCGCGGCCATGTTCGCCGATGAAGCCCATCGAGTGCGCCTCGTCGACCAGCACCATCGCGCCGTGGGCCTTGGAGATGCGCACCATTTCCTTGAGCGGCGCGACATCGCCCATCATCGAATAGACGCCCTCAAGCACCACCAGCTTGCCCGCGCCTTCTGGGACACGCTTCAACCGCTTTTCGAGCGCCTCGACGTCATTGTGCTTGAACGGCACCACCTCGGCGTTGCCCATCGCGCAGCCGTCCCAGATCGAGGCGTGGCTGTCGATGTCGAGGATGATGTAATCGCCCTTGCCCGCCAGCGTCGAGATGATCCCGAGGTTCGCCTGATAGCCGGTCGAGAAGACCATCGCGTGGTCCATCGCGTAGAATTCGCGCAAGGCCGCTTCGACATCGCGGTGATCGCGGAAGGTGCCGTTGAGCACGCGGCTGCCGGTCGTCCCAGCGCCAAAATCCTGCATCGCCGCCTGCCCCGCCGCGATCACGTCCGGGTCGAAGGTCATGCCCATGTAGTTGTAGGTGCCAAGCAAAATGGTATCGCGCCCGTTGCAGATCGCGCGTGTGGGCGACAGCACCTGCTCCATCACGAGGTTGAACGGATCCTCCACCCCGGCAGCGAGCAGCTGCTCGCGGGTCTGGATGATCGGATCGAACTTGGCGAGCAGGTCGACAGGTTCGGCGGCGGTCGTCGTTTCGTTCATGGCCGTTGCCATTATCAGCTATCCTGCAGCTTGTGGACTGCCGCCACCAATTGGCCCCAGTTTTCGATCTCGGCCTGCTGGTTCATCGAGATGATCACGTCGAACTCGTCCTCGATCTCGGCGACGAAATCCATCACGGTGAGGCTGTCGAACTCGAGATCGCCGGCAAAGGTGGTCGCGTCCTCGATGGCAACGCCCTTCTTGTTGAAGGGTTCGATCAGGGTGCGGATCTTGGCGTCGACGTCTGCGGGGCTCATGGTTGCGTGCTCTTGTTGGACCGGGTGGGCGGCGTATTGGTTGTCGGGCGGGCTGTAGCCCTCTATTACGGCTGCAAAGCGGCGGATGATGCAGCTTGTCAAGCTTTGGCGGGGCCGCAGCGGGCCGCGAGGCCTTTCTGGGGGGAAGTATGAGTAACATTCCGGCCAAGGCCGATCCGCCAAAGGCCGCGCCTTCGCTGCCCTCGCCGTCCGGCTATTCCAACCACGCGATCCATCTGGTGCGCACCACGCAGCAGATCAACCTGTCGCTCAGCCAGATGGCCGACCAGAAGGCCTCGATCCTGATGGGGGCGACCTTCCTCGTCTTCACCATCACCGTCGGGCAGGCCCGCAACGGCGCTTTGCCGTACTCCCTCGGGGTGCTGGCGCTGTTCGCCTTCATCTCGGCGATGTGCGCGGTCTTCGCGGTCTTGCCTTCGGTCAGCAGTCCGGCGGCGGCCAGGCTCAATGATGGCAAGGTCAACACGCTGTTCTTCGGCACCTTCACTGCGATGGACGAGGACGAATGGACCGACAGCATCCTCGCCGATCTGCGCGCCGACGAGACGGTGTTTCGCGCGATGCTCCACGACATCTACCAGAACGGGCAGGTGCTCCAGCGCAAGAAGTACAAATACCTCGCCTATGCCTACAAGAGCTTCATGGTCGGCATGTGCCTGACCGCAATCACCTTCATCGTCGAGATCGCGACGCGCTACGGCTGAGGCCGGTCAGACCAGCGCGTTGACCGCGTTCATGAACGGGCCGATCGAGACCGGCTTGGAGAGATAGCCTTCGGCCCCCGCCGCGCGGATCCGCTCTTCATCGGCCTTGGCGGCGAAGGCGGTCACCGCCAGCACCGGAATGCCCGCCAGCCGCCGGTCGCGCTTGGCCGCCTCGATCAGGTCGACGCCCGAGATGCCGCCGAGCTGGATGTCCATGATGATGAGATCGGGCATCGCTGCCAGCGCGGTGTCGAGCACCTTGTCGCCCTCCGCCACGGGTTCGACCTCGAAGCCGTTCGCACGAAGCACATCGCAGAACAATTTCCGGTTGAGGTCATTGTCCTCGACAACCATGATCCGCTTTGTCACTGAACGCCCCGCTTTCGCCCTCGTCTCTAAACTAACCCTACCTAAAGGACAGGACAATCCCGCTTCGTTCCTCATCCGAGCCCGAGAGCCCGCAAGTGCTGGCGCTGGCTGCGCTCGGCTGGGTGCTGGAATGCGAAGATCGCGCCGGGCGATATCTTGAACTGACCGGGCTCGATCCCGATTCTCTGAGGGGCGGGCTGGGCGATCCGATGATCCTCGCCTCGGCGCTCGAATTTCTCGCCAATCACGAACCCGACCTGCTCCGCGCCGCCGAGGCCCTCGCCGTCACGCCGGAGGAACTGATCGCCGCCAAGGACGCTCTGCAACAATGACCCGCCCCCTGATAATCTCCGACTGTGACGAAGTGCTGCTGCACATGGTCGCGCCCTTCAAGGACTGGCTGGAGGCGAGCCAAGGCGTCAGCTTCCACCTCGAAGGCCACAATTTCGCCGAAGCGCTGCGCTGGCAGGAGAGCGGCGAGCTGCTCGCCCCGCCCGATATCTGGAAGATGCTCCGCCTCTTCTTCGACAACGAGATGGACTCGCAAATGCCGATCGCCGGCGCGGTCGAGGGGATCAACACGCTTGCCGAGAAGGCCGACGTGGTGATCCTGACGAACCTCATCGACCACCACCGCGACGCCCGCGCCGAACAGCTCGCCAAGGTCGGGATCAATGCCCGCGTCTTCACCAACCAGGGCCCCAAGGGTCCGGCGCTGAAGGCGATCATCGACGAATATGCGCCCACCCGCGCGCTGTTCATCGACGATCTTGCCCAGCACCATGCGAGCGTGGCCGAGATCACCCCCGACGTCACCCGCCTGCACCTGTGCGGCGAGCCGATGATCGCCCACGCCATTGATTGCGCCCACAAGGCCGGCCACGCCCATTCGCGGATCGACCGCTGGGACGAGGCGCTGCCGTGGCTGCTTGCCAAACTGGAGGACTGACGAATGACCATCGCTGCAAAGCTCGCCGAACTCGGCATCACCCTGCCCAAGGCCGCCGCACCGGTGGCCAGCTATGTGCCCGTGGTGGTGCATGGCGGCTTCGCGCATGTCTCGGGCCAGTTGCCGTTTGTCGACGGGCAGGTGGTGAAGGGCCGGCTGGGCGATGACGTGTCGGTCGAGGCCGGACAGGCCGCGGCGCGCGCCTGCGCGCTGATGATCGTCGCACAGCTGGAGGCCGCGGGGCTGCTCGAACAGGTTGAGCGGATCGTCAAACTGGGTGCGTTCATCAACTGCACTCCCGACTTCACCCAGCAGCCCGAGGTGGCCAATGGCGCCTCGGATCTGATGGAGCAGGTGTTCGGCGGCGCTGGCCAGCATGCCCGCGCGGCCGTCGGCGTGCCCGCCCTGCCGCGCGGCGCGGCGGTCGAGGTCGATGCGGTGGTCGCATTGCGGACATGAGCGTTCGCGCCGCTCCCGGCTGGCTGACCGCCTGGGTATTCGCCCACCGCGGGCTGCACGGCTCGGGTGTGCCCGAGAACTCGCTCGCCGCAGCCGAGGGCGCGATCGCGCGCGGGCTGGGGATCGAGTGCGACATCCAGCGCAGCCGTGACGATCACCCGATCGTGTTCCACGACTGGGACCTCGCGCGGCTGACCGGCGCGACCGGCGTGGCGCAGGAGCTTACCGCTGATGCGCTCGAGGCGCTGTCCCTGCTCGGTACCGACCAGCACCCGGTGCGGCTTGCGACCTTCCTCGAGGCGGTGGCCGGGCGGGTGCCCCTGCTGATCGAGATCAAATCGCTCCCCGGCTACGATGTCGAGTGGACCTGCGCTTCGGTGGCATGGCTGCTGGACTCCTACAAGCATGACGTTGCGGTTATGAGCTTCGATCCTCGCGTGCCGATCTGGTTCGCAGCCGAGACGCCTACTATCACCCGCGGACTGGTCGGCACCGACAGCTACGAGAACGGCTTCGAGGGCGTGTGGCGCGACCCCGATGCCATTGCCGCAGCGCAGCCCGACTTCCTCGCCATCGACGTGCGCGACCTTGCCCGGCCCGAGGCGGCGGCGTGGCGTGCGGCGGGCGGTCCGCTGCTCACCTGGACCGTCCGTTCGCCCGAGACTCGCACCACCGGCCTCGCCCTCGCCGACGCGCTGATCGCCGAAGGGGGCGGGCTGGCGTGAGTGCCGAGGAACAGGGCCCCGAACTCACTGTCCGCATCGCCTCCTCGGTCGGCGCCTTCGACGCGCACCAGTGGGACGCGCTGGGCGGTGAGGACAACCCCTTCGTTTCCCACGCCTTCCTCACCGCGATGGAGGACTCCGGCAGCGTCGGCCCCGGCACCGGCTGGGAGCCTGCGCCCATCGCCATCACCGCCGACGACGGCACCCTGCTCGCCGCCATGCCCTCCTATGCCAAGGGCCACAGCCAGGGCGAGTATGTCTTCGACCACGCCTGGGCCGATGCCTGGCACCGGGCAGGGGGACGCTACTACCCCAAGCTCCAGATCGCCGCGCCCTTCACCCCTGCGACCGGCCCGCGGCTGCTGCTCTCCGACCCCGCGCTTGCCCCGCACCTCCTCAAGGGCGCCGAGGCGGTGTGCTTGCAGAACAAGCTGTCGAGCGCCCACGCCACCTTCATCGACCCCGCCCAGCTCCCCCTGTTCGAGGCGGCCGGCTGGATGCCCCGCGCTGACATCCAGTTCCACTGGTTCAACCGCGGCTATGCCACCTTCGACGACTTCCTCGCCGAGTTGTCCTCGCGCAAGCGCAAGGACCTGCGCAAGGAGCGAGCGGCAGCGGTCGAGGGCCTCACGATCCGCCACCTGACCGGCTCCGAGATCCGCGAGGAGCACTGGGACGCCTTCTGGGTGTTCTATCAGGACACGGGCGCGCGCAAATGGGGGAGCCCCTATCTGACGCGCGAGGCCTTCTCGCTGCTCGGGCAACGGATGGGGGAGCGGATCGTTCTGATCCTCGCCTATGACGGCGACGAGGCGATTGCAGGGGCGCTGAACTTCGTGGGCAAGGACGCGCTCTACGGCCGCTACTGGGGCTGCACCCGCGAAGTGCGCTTCCTCCACTTCGAGCTGTGCTACTATCAGGCGATCGACATTGCGATCGCGCGCGGCCTCGCGACGGTAGAGGCGGGCGCACAGGGCGGGCATAAGCTCGCGAGGGGTTATGAGCCGGTGCAGACCTGGTCAGCACACTGGATAGCCGATCCGGGCTTGCGCGCCGCAATCGCCGACTTCCTCGAGCGTGAGCGGGCGGGCGTTGCCAGCGACCAGCTCTACCTCGGCAGCCGCACCCCGTTCCGCAAGGGCCAGTGAGCCCCGTCTCCTAACCGCATTGCGCGCGCCAGTAGGAGACACATGAGACACATGAGACACAGTATAAACGCGAAAAACAGTCCCCGCGCATCGCCGGTTCAATAGCGCAGAAAAAATCCTCGCGGCGGGTCATTCGCTGACGGTGCCGCATGAATCGCGAGTAGGAAAACCCTTTCAATCCAACCGCAGGCGAAAACCCTCAGGCAGCGCGCAGACGCCCCTCGGCCAGCCACTGGCGCGCGCGGCGCTGGGCTTCGGCGATCTCGCGGGCGGTCATTTCCTCGGAGATGTCGGCGCGGCAATGGGCGGCTTCCTCGTGCCCGCGTGCAGCGGCCAAGTTGAACCACTTGTGCGCTTCGATCAGATCGCACGGCTCCCCGTTGCTGCCCGTCGAGAAGGCAACGCCAAGATCGTAGCACGCCCCCGCATCGCCGCGACCGGCACCGGCCAGCCATCCGCCGATCAGCCCTCCACTGGTAGTCTCGGGGCGCGCATTTGCTCCGATTGCGATGATGTGCATTTCCAGTCCCCTTCACCCGGTCACCCCCCTCGGCGACCTTCCGTGAAAACGAAGGTGCGGCACTTATGGTCAAAAAATAGTTAACGCGTTTTTCGTCCCTCGCTGGCCCGCCATTTTTTGCCCCCATTTTGCGTGCCAAAGCCGCTTGTGTGCCCTCGGGCGCTTGCCTATAGGGCGCGCATTGCCTTCCGCTTGCTGGGACCAAGTGAGCCAATGAAAAAATTCATGGTGTCAGGACGCGACGGTCTCCCCGGCGGCTCACGAAATGAGAGTGCGTGATGCCATCCACCGCGTCTGACGACATTGATGTTCTCGAAAAGGCCAAGCGTCTCTTGGCGCCGGACTACGTTCCGAGCGAGGACGAGGAATACATGAACGATCGCCAGCAGGCCTATTTCCGGATGCTGCTGATCGAATGGAAGCGCTCGATCCACTCCGCCGCTGGTCAGACCCTGCAATCGCTGCAAGATGGCCCGATCCGCGAGGCCGACCTCACCGACCGCGCCTCGAGCGAGACCGACTGGGGCATCGAACTGCGCACCCGTGACCGGCAGCGCAAGCTGGTCTCCAAGATCGATTCCGCGCTGCGGCGCATTGATTCGGGCGAATATGGCTATTGCGAGGTCACCGGCGATCCGATCGGCCTCAGGCGTCTCATCGCGCGCCCCGTGGCGACGATGACGGTCGAGGCGCAGGAAGCCCATGAACGGCGCGAGAAGGTCTCGCGCGACGATTGATCCCGGTGACAGACCGCAGTGCCGGCTATTCAAGAGCACCGATCAACCTGTTCCGACTTGGGACACATACCAAGAGCAACGGTCCACGGGGGTCAGGCTTTACTGCCCGTTAACTGCAAATGCCCCACCAGCAGTGCCGCAAACGGGCGGGATCGCAAATCGCAGCCTGACGGACATGCGGTGCTATTATTCGATGTAGGAGGTTATCCGGAAGATGACGGGGGTTGAGACACGCAGTGTCGCACGCGACAGCCTGTTTCTGCTGGCTGACATTCGTGTCGAACAGAGCGCGGAAATCTGCCGCGTGCGCGTCCGCAATCTGTCGGACGGCGGCATGATGGGCGAAGGCCAGCTGCGCGTGCAGCGCGGGCACCGCGTGTCGGTCGAACTGCGCAACATCGGCGCGGTCGGCGGGACGGTCGCCTGGGTGCAGGACAACCGCTTCGGGGTTGCCTTCGACGAGGAAATCGATTCGCAAAAGGCACGCCGCCCGCTTCAGGGCCCGGAAGATGCGGCCACGTTCATGGCCGCGCCCTCGCGGGCCCACCGCGCTCCGCCTCCGCCCGAGCCGACCACGCTGCGCAAGATCTGAACTGATTTCGGGGCACTATCCGGCACCTTCTCCATCCCCAAGCTGACCCGCGCCTCGCAACCTGCTAGGCACAGCGACGATGCGAATCTGCCTGCTTCCGTTGGCTGTGCTGGCCCTCTCGTCCTGCGGCTCCTCGGCGGGCGACGGGGCGGTAGAGGTCGCGATCATCGGCACGCCTGCCGCGATGTTCGAAGATGGCGTGCGTCTGGCGCCCGCGGCCCAGCTGCTGCGCGGCGCCACGCATGAAGGGCTTGTCGCGCTGGATGCTTCCGGTCAGGTCGTCCCTGCGGTCGCCGAGCGCTGGATCGTCACCGATGACGGCCTTAGCTACATCTTCCGCCTGCGCGACAGCACGTGGCCGGGCGGCGAGGAGATCGAGGCGAGCGAGGTGCGCGATCAGCTGCGCCGCACGATCGCGCGGCTGGAGGGCACATCGCTCGGGCTCGATCTTGCCAATATCCGCGAGGTCCGCGCCATGACGGGGCGGGTGATCGAGGTGCAGCTCAACGCGCCGATGCCCGATTTTCTGCGCCTGCTTGCTCAGAGCGAGCTGGGCCTCACCCGCGGCGGCAGCGGCGCGGGGCCGATGGCGATGTCGCGCGGGGATGGCGATAACGGTGCGGGCAGCGCCCGGCTCTCCGCGCTGCCGCCCGAATCGCGCGGTCTGCCCGCGCGTCAGGACTGGGAGGATGTCGCGCGCCCGATCGCGGTGCGCGCGCTGGCGGCCGACAAGGCGGTTGCGGCCTTCGCGGCGGGCGATGTCGATCTGGTGCTGGGCGGGAGCATCGTCGATTTCCCCGAGGCCACCGCTGCGGCCGGGCCGCTCTCGCGCGGGACGATCCAGGTCGATCCGGCGCTCGGCCTGCTCGGGCTGACCGTGCGGCGCGAGGCGGGACTGCTCGCCGACCCGTCGCGGCGCGAGGCGCTGTCGATGGCGATCGACCGGCCTGCGCTGATCCAGGCCTTCGGGCTTGGCGGCTGGCGCGAGAACAGCTGGATCGTCCCGCCCGAGGCCTTCACCGCGCCCGGCTACAGCCAGGACCGCTGGGCCGGCACCTCGATTGCCAAGCGCCGCCAGATCGCTGCCGGCCGCATTCAGGCGTGGGCGGGCGCGGAACGCGAGCCGGTCGTGCGTGTGGCGCTGCCGCGCGGCAAAGGCAGCGACCTGTTGCTGCGCCAGCTGGCCGAGGCATGGGCAACCATCGGCGTGACCACCCGCCGCGCCGCTCCCGGCGAGGCCGCCGACCTCGAGCTGCGCGACGTGCTGGCGCGCTATGTCTCGCCCTTGTGGTATCTCAACCAGTTCAACTGCCGGCTCGGCGCAGGCCTGTGCGCGCCCGCGGCCGATGCGCTGGTCAAGCAGGCGCAGGCGACCCGCGATCCGGCGCAGCGCGAAGTGCTGCTCGCCGAAGCCCATAAGGCGCTCGTCGATAGCGAGGTCTATATTCCGCTCGGCGTCCCCGTGCGCTGGTCGCTGGTGCGCGGGACCTTGGGCAATTACCTGCCCAACGCCTTCGCCTTCCACCCCTTGTTCCCGCTCTCGCAGCCCACCACATAAAGGCGTATGGAAAAGCCCATGCCCCGCCGCCCCGAACCGATGCGCTTCTCGCTCCCTGCCGGCACCGACCCCGCGTCGGTGCGCGCGCGGGTGGTGATGCTGGAGCGGCTGCTCGAGCGCAGTTTTACCATTCCCGGCGTCAACGTGCCGGTGGGGCTCGACGCGATCATCGGCCTCGTGCCGGTGCTGGGCGAAGTGGTGACCACCGCCTTGGGCGCCTATGTCGTGTGGGAGGCGCGCAACCTCGGCCTGCCCAAGTGGAAGCTGGCACGGATGGGGGCCAATGTGCTGCTCGACACCGCGATCGGCGCTATCCCTGTGGTCGGCGATGCGGCGGACATCCTGTTCCGCTCGAATAGCAAGAACCTCAAGATCCTGACGCGGCACTTGGATAAGCACCATCCCGAGACGCGGGTGATCGAGGGCTAGTTTCCTCAGGCGCCCGGGCGCGCTAGGGACGTGCGCATGAGCGCCGATGTCACCTACGCGAGCTATCTCGATCTTGGCCGTATCCTCGAGGCGCAGCACCCTGCCTCGCAGGCGCATGACGAGCTGCTGTTCATCATCGTCCACCAGGCGAGCGAGCTGTGGCTCAAGCTGTGCCTGCACGAGTTGACCGCCGCGCGCGAGTGCATCGAGGCGGACGATCTGCGCCCCGCCTTCAAGATGCTGGCCCGAGTGGCGCGGGCGCAGCAGCAGCTGATCCAGAGCTGGGACGTGCTCAGCACCATGACCCCGCATGATTACTCGGCGATCCGGCCCCATCTGGGCGCGTCCAGCGGGTTCCAGTCGGCGCAGTACCGGATGATGGAATTCATGCTCGGCGGGCGCGATGGAAAGCACGTGCGGCTCCACAAGTCGAACGCCGATTGGGCCGGGCGGCTGGAGGCGGAGACCGGGCGGGCGAGCCTCTATGGCGCGGCGATCCGGTTGCTGGCGCGGCGCGGGCTGGCGATCGATCCGGCGGTGCTGGCGCGCGATCCGGCTGCGGCTTACGTTGCCGACCCCAGTGTCGAGGCGGCTTGGGCAGCGATCTACCGCGATCCGCAGGCGCATTGGGATCTGTATGAACTCGCCGAGAAGCTGGTCGATCTCGAATACCACTTCCAGCGCTGGCGCTTCGGGCATTTGAAGACGGTCGAGCGCATCATCGGCTTCAAGCGCGGCACCGGCGGCACGCCGGGGGTGCCCTATCTTGAGGGGGTGCTGAAGCAGGCCTTCTTCCCCGAGCTGCTCAGCGTCAGGACCGCCATATGACCCCTGAAGCGCGCGCCGCCGACTTCGACGCCGCGGACCCGCTGGCGGGGTTTCGCGACCGCTTCACTCTGCCCGAGGGCGTGATCTATCTCGACGGCAATTCCTTGGGCGCGCTGCCCAAGGCGACCTCGGCGGCTTTGGCGCGGGTGGTGGAGCAGGAGTGGGGCGAGGGCCTGATCCGCTCGTGGAACAGCGCAGGCTGGTTCGACATGGCGACCCGCATCGGCGCCAAGATCGCGCCCCTGATCGGTGCCGCCCCGCACGAAGTGATCGCCTGCGATTCCACCTCGGTGAACCTGTTCAAGCTGATTGCAGCGGCGCTCCAGATGCGGCCCGGCCGGAAGGTGGTGCTGTCCGAGCCCGGCAACTTCCCGACCGATCTCTACATGATCGCCGGGCTGGAGGCGCAAGGCCTCGCCACGCGGCGGCTGGCGGAGCGGGGTCGGATCGCTGAGGCGCTGGATGGCGATGTCGCGCTGCTGATGCTCACCCACGCCCACTACAAGACCGGCGCGCTGCACGACATGGCCGCGCTCACCCGCGCTGCGCATGAGGCTGGCGCGCTGGTGCTGTGGGACCTGTCGCATTCGGCCGGCGCGCTGCCGGTCGATTTGAACGGCGCGGGTGCGGACTTCGCGGTCGGCTGCGGCTACAAGTACCTGTGCGGCGGGCCGGGCGCGCCCGCCTTTGCCTTCGTTGCCGCGCGGCATCAGGCGGAGTTGCAACAGCCGCTCACCGGCTGGTTCGGCCACGCCGCGCCCTTCGCCTTCTCCGACGACTACGCGGGCGCGCCGGGGATCGAGCGGCTGCAATGCGGCACGCCCCCGGTGCTGGGGCTGGCAGCGCTGGAGGTCGGGGTCGATCTGATTGCCGAGATCGGGGTCGACCGGCTCTACGCCAAGTCGCAGGCGCTTTCGGAGTTCTTCCTCGAAAGCCTGATGGCGCATGATGTGCACCTCGAGCTGGTCAGCCCGCCGCGCGCCGCCGATCGCGGGAGCCAGCTCTCCTTCCGCCACCCGGAGGCTTATGCCATCTGTCAGGCGCTGATCGCGCGCGGCGTGATCGGCGATTTCCGCGCGCCCGACGTGCTGCGGCTGGGCTTCGCGCCCGCTTATCTCAGCTTTGCGGACATGGCCGCCGCCGCGCGGCACCTCGCCGAAGTTCTGGCGAGCGGCGAATGGCAGCGCGCGGAGTTCAACCAGCGCGCTGCGGTGACCTGAGTGCCCGCACTAGCAAAGCTGATCGGCGCGCAGCGCCGCAAGGCCGAACGGCCGCCCGCAGCGTGCGCAGCTTTGCTGCGCGTCTAGCGAGGACGAAGGCGCGGAGGCGCCTTCGCAATCAAACAGTCCGCTCAGCCTTGTCCTTCTCGTTGGTACCCTTGATCATCGCGCGCATCTGATCCCACTCGGCATCGCCGAGCGCGCTGAGCATCGGGTAGAAGGTGCCGCCATTGGCCTGGAAGCCCGCGCCGTCGATCGCGATGGTCTGGCCGTTCACGTACTCCGCGCCCGGCCCCATCAGGAACACGGCAAGGTTGGCAAGCTCGTGCATCTCGCCCGCGCGGCCCATCGGGTTCAGCGAATTGCCCGAATTGCCGCCCGCGCCGCCCGGATGCAGCCGCGCGCTCATGCCCTTGGTCGGGAAGAGGCCTGGGGCGATGGCGTTGAAGCGCAGCCCATAGCGGCCCCACTCGGTCGCAAGGCTCTGGGTCATAGCGTTGATCGCGGTCTTGCTCATGGCGCTCGGCACCACGAAGGCACTGCCCGACCACACCCAGGTGGTGAGGATCGAGAGGAAGCTCGCCTTCTTCTTCTCCGCGATCAGCCGCTTGCCGATGTCGAGCGTGACGTAGAAGGTCCCGCGCATCACGATGTCGGCGATGGCATTGAAGCCGTTGACCGAGAGGTCTTCGGTGCGGCTGATGAAGTTGCCCGCGGCGTTGTTGACCACCCCGGTCAGCGCGCCCCCGTCCGCCCAAATCGCGTCTACCATCTCGTGGATCGCGTTCGCATCGCGGATGTCGCAGGCCATGCCGACGATTTTGCCGCCATGCAGCGCGGTCAGTTCGGCGGCGGTTTCGTCCAGCTTGTTCTGGCGGCGGCCGCAAATGTAGACGGTCGCGCCCAGCTTGAGGAACGCCTCGGCCATCTCGCGCCCGAGGCCGGTCCCCCCGCCGGTGACGAGAATTCGCTCGCCCGCCATCAGGCCATCGCGGAACATCAGTTTCGAAGCGTCCATTTCGGTTTCCTCAGAGACCGAGAACGGTCTTCGCAATAATGTTCTTCTGCACCTCGTCCGAGCCGCCGAAGATCGTCGAGGCGCGGTTGTTGAGGTATTTGCCCATCGCGGTCTGGGCATATTCGCTGCCCACCGGCTCGGGTGCTTCATTGCCATAGAGCGGGCGTTCGAGCGGGAGTTGCAGCGCGTCCGGCCCGAGCAGTTCGAGCCGCAGCACATCGACCTGCTGGCCAATGTTGGAGCCGAGCAGCTTCACCAGCGAAGTCTGCGGCCCCGGCGCGCGGCCCTTGGCGAGCTGGGCGAGGATGCGCAGCTCGGTCACTTCCAGCGCCTCGGCCTCGAGCCGCACGCGGGCGAGCCGGTCGCGGAAACGCGGGTCATGCGCAATCGCGCCGTTGACGCCCGAGGGCTGGGTCTGGGCGAGGTTCTCGAGCCGGTCGATGCTCTGGAGCAGGCGCGGGGCATAGCACGATCCGCCGCGCTCGTTCTCGAGCAGGAACTTGGCGATGGTCCACCCGGCGCCCTCGGCGCCGATGCGGTTTTCCTGCCCGGTGCGCGCATCGGTGAAGAACACCGCGTTGACCTCGTGATCGCCCGACATCGAGTAGATCGGGGTCACGGCCACCCCCGGCTGGTCCATCGGCACCAGCAGGAAGCTGATCCCGGCCTGCTTCTTCACGGTCGCATCGGTGCGGACGAGCGCGAAGATCCAGTCGGCGTGGTGGGCGTGGGTGGTCCAGATCTTGGAGCCGTTGATGACATATTCGTCGCCGTCGAGCCGTGCGCTGGTCTTGAGGCTGGCAAGGTCCGAACCGCTGCCGGGCTCGGAATAGCCCTGGCACCAGTAGTCGTCGCCCGACAGGATGCCGGGCAGGAAGCGCGCCTTTTGTTCGGGCGTGCCGAATTCGCAGATGACCGGGCCGACAAGGCGCAGGCCAAGGATCGCGAGCGAGGGTGCACCGGCGAGCGCGCATTCCTTTTCGAAGATGAACTTCTGCGTCGGGGTCCAGCCGGTGCCGCCATCCGCCTTGGGCCAGTGCGGGGCGACCCAGCCTTGGCGGTAGAGGATGCGGTGCCACTCCATCCCGATATCCGGCTCGACGAACACGCCGGGCGTCCGGCGCGCGCCGTCGCGCAGCCGTTCGGGCAGGTTGTCCGCAAGGAAGCTGCGCACTTCCTCACGGAAAGCCAGATCCTCGGGCGAGAAGTCCATATCCATCGCAATCAGTCCCAATCTCGATCCCGCAAGCTACGCAATTGCGGGCTCGCCAGCTTCATTCTCCGTCCCGCATCGCCCAGGCAATCGTGCGCCGCAGCAGGTCGTAATAGACGTCGTAGTTCCACGCGCACATTTCCTTGTGCGGGTAGAAATCGGCCATGCCGGGAAGATCATAGTGCCCGCGGCAATGGCCAAGCGCATTGTATACTATCCGCCCCGCGCCGAGATCCCTCGTATAAACGATAGGAACCGTGGTCTTTTCCCACGTACTGTGGGTGAAGCCGGTCGCCTCGCCTTCGAAAGTCGTCTGCATCAGCGTGTCGATCGGCGCGGTGGTCTTGGAGAGGTAGAGCTCGTCCACCACCTCGAAATCCTCGATGCCTTTGGTGAGCTCGTGGTCCTTGTTGACCACCTCAACCGGGAACTTGTCGATCGGCGGGTGGGCCACAAACTGCGTGCCGAGCATCTCCATCACGTCGGGGCGATCATCGGGCGCATGGACCAGACCCTCGGCGGTGAAGACGAGGATCGAGTTGGTGCCGTGGAGCGCCATCCACTTGCCGCCCTTTTCCATCCACGCTTTCAGCTGCGCAGCCTGCTCGGGGGTCGGCATCAGGTCGCAGGTGTAGGTGATGAGGAAGCGGCACTGGTCGAGCCGCTCCAGCCCCGAATAGTCCGCCGCCACCGTGGTGCGGATCTGCGGGTGTTCGGCCAGCAGCTTGAGGATCTCGAGCCGGGGGTAGTCGATATCGTGATACTTGCCCGCGGCGATGAAATGCGCGTCGATCCGGGTTGCGGGTTGCTGTGCCATGCTAGCTCCTGATGCTGCCGCCGCCGTCGACGGTGAGGTCGCAGCCGGTGGTGAAACTCGCGTCGTCAGAGGCGAGGAAGACCACCGCGCGGGCGACTTCCTCGGGCTCGCCGATGCGGTTCATCGGGTGGGTGGCGGCGAAGTTGGTCTCGATGTTTTCGGGCGTGTCGGCGCCCGAGAACTTGTAGCGGTTGTACATCGGCGTGCGGATCGCGCCGGGGTGGACCATGTTGACGCGGATCGGCAGACCGCGTTCGGCAAGGTCGAGCGCGACGGACTGGGTGAGGCCTCTGAGGCCGGTCTTGGACGCTGAGTAGGCCGCCACGAAGCTCGCCGGGCGCAGCGCGATCATCGAACCGATGTTGACGATGGCGCAGGCCTCGCCGCTCGCTTCCATCGCCGGGATCGCGGCGCGCATGCCGTAGAAGGGGCCGTGGAGGTTGATGTCGATGGTGCGCTCCCACACGTCGAGCGCGCCTTCGGGGACGTTGCCGGGTTCCGAGATGCCGGCGATATTGCACAGCACGGTGAGCTTGCCGAAGCGCGAGAGGGTGGCGGCGACCGCCGCCTCCCATTGCGCGAGGTGGCGCACGTCGAGGTGGGTCGCGGCCGCCCGCTCGCCCAGTTCGGCGGCGAGTTCCTGCGCCTTCTCCAGCTGCACATCGCCGAGCATTACGCTGCCGCCCTCGGCGATGATCAACTGCGCGACCGCAGCCCCGATCCCTTCAGCGCCGCCCGAGATCAGCGCGACCTTGCCTTGCATCCGCGTGCTCATTCGCGTTCCAGAATCGCGACGCCGGACAGGCCGGGCGCGCCATAGACGTGGGAGTAGCCGAAGCGCGGGGTGCCAGGCACCTGCCGCTCGCCCGCGCGGCCGCGCAGCTGGGTCACGTTTTCGTAGACCTGCCTCAGGCCCGAGGCGCCGACCGGCTCCCCGCAGGCGAGGCAACCGCCGTCGGTGTTGACCGGCAGCTTCCCGCCGCCGATCTCGGTCCAGCCATTGGCGAGCCATTCTTCCTGCTCGCCGTCCTTGCAGAAGCCGTTCTCGGCCATGTGCATGATTTCCGCGCCGCTTTCGGTGTCCTGCAATTGCGCGACGCTGATGTCCTCAGGCCCGATCCCCGCCTTCTCGAAGGCAGCCTTGCTGGCGAGGACGGTGGGCTTGCCGCCTTCCTCGATGCTGATGCCGGCCTGGAACACCTCGAAGGAGTTGGGCGGGCGGGTCTTCACCGAAACCGCGCGGATCTTCACCCCGTCGGCGCCCAGCTCCTTCATCTTCTTCTCCGAAGCGAGGATCAGCGCGACCGCACCCTCGGCGGGCGAGCAGAACATATACTTGGTCAGCGGGTCGTTGATCATCGGCGCGTTCATGATCGTGTCGAGATCGACCGGGCTGCGCCGCCATGCGTGCGGCGTGATCGTGCCGTTGCGGAAGGCCTTTTCCGCCACCCGGCCCAGCGTCGTGCGGCTGATGCCGTGAAGCTGCATATAGCGCTGGATCTTCAAAGCGAAGAACTGCGTGGTCAGCATCATGCCGGTCTGGCCGTACCATTCGGGCAGGCCGTAATCGGCAGGCTTCGCATTGAACGCCCCGCGAGGGTGCTTGTCGAAACCGACTGCCAGCGCGAGGTCATACATCCCGCTCGCGATCGCCTGCTGCGATGCGGCGAGCGCGCTGCCCCCCGTGGCGCAGCCATTGGCGACATTGGTGAAGGGGAGCGAGGTCAAACCCAGCTCGTTGACCATGATGTCGGCATTGCCCGCCGCAGCCGAGCCGCCATAGGCGCACTCGATGTCGGGCCATTCGAGGCCTGCGTCGGTGAGTGCCTCGCGCACGGCATAGACGCCCTGTTCGCGGCCCGAGCGGCTGTCGGTGCGGCCGAAGGGATGGATCCCCGCGCCGATGATATAGACGTTCTCGCTCATGCGGCTTTGCTTTCTGATGCGGCGACGGGGCGGAAGGCGAAGGTGTCGTAGCGCGCGTTGAACGGCACGATGCAGAATTCGAGCTCCATGCCGAGGTGCAGGTCTTCGAGCCGAGCATCGACGATCCGGCTTTCGACGATCACCTCGCCGGGCAGCTCGACATAGCCGAGGAGGAAAGCCTGGAAATCGGGCGGGCCCTCGCCGGGGCCGGAGCCGGGGCCTTCATAGGGCTCCTTGGGCAGGAAACCCTGCGAGGTCCACGACCACAGCTTGCCGCGGCGCGAGAGCTTGTAGGGCTCAACGCCTTCCGCCGCGTCGCCGGTGGGCATCGGGAAGACGATCTGCCCCGAGGGCAGCCGTCCACCCATCAGGTGCGGCGTAGCCCCGTCACTCCACAGGTTCGGGTCGATCTTTTCGCCCATGTCTCTTGTCCCCTCCAGCGCGCGCATCAGGCCGCGCCAATCATGCTGCTAACGCGTATTCCGCCAGCACGGTGTCGACGTCGCCGAACAGGCGGGCGAGCACCAGCACGCGCTTCAAAGCGTGGCCGATGGCAAGCTCGTCGGTGATCCCCATGCCGCCATGCATCTGCACCGCCTCGCGCGCGACGGAATCGACGTTCTCGCCGATAAAGGCCTTGGCACCGGCGGCGGCGCGCTGCCACTTTGCTGCGTCCCCTCGGTCGGTCAATGCTGCGCGGTAAAGCATTGAACGGGCTTGCTCTTCCTTCGCATAGCAATCGACCAGCCGGTGCTGCAAAGCCTGGAAAGAACCGATTGCCACCCCGAACTGCTCGCGCTCCTTCACGTAGGTGAGCGTGTCGTCCAGCAACCGCTGGCCGAGCCCGACCATTTCGGCGGCGGCATAGAGGCGCATGTCTGCGACGATGGCATCGAGCGCCGCTGGGTCGAGCGTCAGCTTGGCGGCGGCGGGCGTGCGGGTGAGCTTGATCTCGCCCGCGATGCTGCCGTCCGCGAGGCGATAGGCGCGCACCTCCAGCCCGGGCGCGTCCTTGGGCACGAGGAAGCACGCGGTCTCCCCGCCAAACTCGGCGGTGACGATGAACAGATCCGCCATCAGCGCGCCCATCACCATCGTCTTCTCGCCGGTCAGGGTGAAGCCGTCTGCGGCGCTCTCCGCCTTCATGCCCTTGGCCTTGAGGCTGTAACGCTGGCCGCGCTCGGTCCAGGCGAAGGTAGCGAGGGTCTCGCCCGACAATACGCCGCCCAGCACATCGCCCGCACCGCCGCGTTCGAGCAACAGGGCCGGCAGGATGCCGTGTTCGAGCAGCGGGTCGGGCGCATTGGTCTTGCCGATCGCCTCCAGCACCAGCGCCAGATCAACCGCCGATCCGCCCATGCCGCCCGCATCCTCGCTCGCTGCAAGCGCGATCAGGCCCATCTCTGCCAACTGCTGCCAGCGCGCGCGGTCATAGCTGGTCGGCGAGAGGCGCAGCTTGCGCCGTGCCTCGACATCGATGGGCGCAGCGAAGCGCTCCACCGACGAAACGAACATTTCCTGTTCTTCGGACAGGTCGAAATTCATGGGCCTCAGGCTTTCCGCGTAAAGGTAATCGGCAGGTGGGTGACGCCGCGCAGCAGGATGTTGGGCAGAATGCGGATCGCGCTGTCATCAGGCACCGCAAAGTTATCGAGCCGCTCGAGCAGTTCGTCGAAGGCGACCAGCATTTCCTTGCGGCTGAGCATATTGCCCACGCACATATGCGGCCCCTTGCCGAAGCTGAGATGCGTGCGGGCGTTGGCGCGCTCGATGTCGAACTTGTCGGGATCGGGGAATTTGGACGGATCGCGGTTGGCCGCGGCATAGCGCAGCTGCACCACGCTGCCCGCCGGGATCGCCATGCCGCCAAGTTCGGTATCCTGCTTGACGATCCGCCACATCCCCGCGGTCGGCGTTTCGTAGCGCAGCGCTTCCTCGACGAGGTTCATGATCACCTTGGGATCGCGCCCGCCCGCCGCCGCCTTGGCCTTGGCCATCTGGTCGGGGTTGCGGATCAACTGGAGCAGGCCGCCCGCCAGCGTCGAGGTGGTGGTCTCGTTCCCCGCCACCATGAACTGCTGCATCAGCGACATGATCTCGGGGTCTTTGAGCGGGGTTTCGCCCTCGATGCGCGCCTCGACGAGATCGGTGAGGAGGTCATTGCCGCCGTTCGCCTTTCGGTCGTCGATCAGGCCCTTGATGTAGTGCTGGAACTCGACGAGGCTGCGCGCGCATTCAAGCTTGCGCTCGTGATCGACCATCTGGCTGAAGCGGTCGACCGCCGCGTCCGACCAGCGCTTCACGCGGCCCGGATCATCGTCGAGCCCGATCTGCCCGGCGATCATCGCCACGGGCAGCGGCACGCCGAACTCCTCGACGAACTCGCAAGAGCCCCGGTCGGCGAAGGCCTCGATCAGGTCGATCGACTTGGTGCGCATATCGGCCTCGATCGCGTTCACGCGCGGGGCCGAGAAGGCGAGGTTGACGAGCTTGCGGTTGCGGGTGTGGACCGGGTGATCGGCGGTCAGCAGGGTGGGCAGATCCGGCCAGCCCTCGGCGAGGATCGCCTGAATGTCCTCGTCCGCTTCGCGCCCCATGAGCGCGGTAAAGTCGTTAGAGAACACCTCGGGCTTGGCCGCGGCCTCGCTGCACAGGTCGTAGGAATAGACGACCCAGGTGTTCATGCCGTCGAGATGCTCGATTGCCACCCCCGCCTCGTGGACGGCGCGGTAGTAATCGAACGGATCGATCAGCGTTTCGGGCGCAAAGACATTGCCTTCGGGCTTGTTCATGTGATGCGGCTCCAGACCCTTACCAGCTTATGGCGAGAGCCTAGCCAACCCTGCGCCCCCGATGCGATGCGCGAATGTGTTAGGGTTGCAGTGCGCGCGTCATCCGCCGGCAAATTCGCGCTGGAATTCAAGCATGTCGAAATAGTCGCGCCATCCGGTGATGCGGCCATCCGCGCCGATGTCGAAGGTGCCCATCACGCGGATCGCGGCGCGGCGGCCGTCCTTGAAGTGGAAGATGTCGGTGCGCTCGGTCAGGACGGTGTTGCCATTGGCGGCGATGGCATGGGTCTGCCAGTCGCACTTTTCGATATCGCCGAGGAAGCCTTCGACCATTGCGCGCATCTGCGCGGTGCCTACGACCGGCTCCATCGGGATGTTGTGGTAGACGATATCCTCGGCGCACAGGGCGAGCATCGCGTCGATGTCGCAGGCGTTCCAATGGGTGATGAAAGCCTCGACGGTTTCTTGCGGGGTCATGCGGCGTTTCCTCCTGAAGTGTAGTCGAGCGCCTGGGCGAGCATCTGTCGGACTTGGGGGTTGGCGTAGGTCGCAGGGCCGTCGCCGAATTGCAGGTAGATGAGCGGGGCAGGGCAGGTGCGGCTCTCCCAGGCGATGCAGTTGCTGCCCTCGGGGTGCTCCCAGCCCGCATTGCTGAACATCGCGCCCGCGACAGCCTGCGCGGCGGAGTAGAAGTTGGCGGCCGTGAAGGCGAAGCCCTCGGCGCGGGCGAGGGGGGTGAGGGCGGTCTCGTCGATGGGGCAGAGATAGAGCTCGTCGGTGACCGGGAAGGCCTGTGGGAGGCCGCGCGTCACCGGATGGTCGGCAAGGATGCGTGCCTCGTAGGTGATGTCGTGGCGGTACCCGGAATCGAGGCCATGCGTGCCCGGCTGGTAGTGGAACTGCCCGCCGAGCCAGTCATGCCACTCCGGCCACTCGGCCCACCCGGCAAGCGCATGGTGCATCGCCACCGCCCCTTTGCCGCTGGCAAAGCGGGCGGTGATCGCCTCGCGGAAGGCGGACGAGGGCGCGCGCGTGGTCACCTTGCCCTCGCCGAAGCTGTAGCCTGCCATGTCGTAGAACAGCAGCGCGTCGGCGGCGAGGATGGCTTCTGCCGCGTCAGCCTCGCCGCCTTCGGAGTGGATCAGGTGGGTGATCTCCCAATCGCCCAGCGCGGCGAGCAGTTCGTCAAAGGGGCCAGCCTCGTAAGGATGGCCCCCTGACAGCACGAGCAGTGAGCGGGCCATCGGTCTCAGGCGATCTTGAGGATCATCTTGCCGTCATTCGTCCCCGCGAACAGCCGCATGAAGCTGTCGAAGGCGTGCTCCAGCCCCTCGTCGATATGCTCGTCGATGGTGAGCTGCCCTTGCGCGGCCCACACGCCCATCGCCTGCGCGCCCTCGCCGAAGCGCGGGACGTAGTCGGCCACGAGCAGCCCGCGGATGTGCGCGCGCTTGACGATCAGCTGCCACAGGTTGCGGATGCCGCGCGGCTCGGTGTTGTATTCGCTGATGAGGCCGCAAAGTCCCACGCGCGAGTGCAGATTGAGGTTCATCAGGCCGGCATCGAGGATGATCCCGCCGACATTCTCGAAAATCACGTCGACCCCGTCCGGGCAGGCCTCGGCGATGGCGGCGGTGAGCGCGGCTTCATTCTTGCCGCGATAGTCGATAGCGGCGTCGAAGCCGTATTTCTCGGTCAGCCGCGCGCACTTGGCAGGGCCGCCCGCGATCCCGACCGCCCGGCAGCCGTGGATTTTCGCCAGTTGTCCGACAAGGCTGCCGACCGCACCCGCCGCGCCGGTCACCAGCACGGTCTCGCCCGGCTTGGGCTCGCACACTTCCAGAAAACCGAAATAGGCGGTCATCCCCACCGCGCCGAAGATCGAGAGGTAGTTGGTGACGCTCGGCACCAGCGAGGGGTCGATCGGCTGGGTGAACCCGCCGACGGTGCCGATCGAATAGTCCTCGAGCGCGTTCAGGCCCATCACCCACTGACCCGGCGCGAAACCTTCCGCGCGGCTTTCCTCGACCACGCCGATGGTGCTGGCGCGCACCGGATCGCCCAAGGGGATCGGCGGCATGTAATTCCCTTCCGCATCCATCCACCCGCGCATCGCCGGATCGAGCGAGGCGTAGTGGTTGCGGATCAGGAACTGGCCCTCTTCCAGCGCGGGGGTCTCGACGGTGACGAGCTCGAAATCCTCGGGCACCGGCGTGCCATCGGGGCGGCGCTGGAGGAGAAAGCGACGGTTGTGGGGCATGTTGGTCTTTCGGTTATGAAGAAATTCAGGCCGGTTCCAGCTTCACCGGAATGGCGCTCTGCAAGCTCTGGCCGGTGATCGGATCGTAATCGACCACCTCGCTCACCAGCCGGTTGGTGGAGGAACCTCGCTCGCGCACGTCGTCCTTGCCCGCATCGGCATCGCCATAGGCATGCGCCATCGAGACGATCCCGCGCCGCACCTTGTCGCTCGCCTTGACCACGCCGTGGATCGTGGCGTGGGGGCTGGTAATCGCGACGAGGCCGCCCTCTTCCAGACCCAGCGCCGCGATGTCATCGGGGTGGATGAAGGCGGGGTTGGTGGTGGTCTTCTCCTGCAACTTCTTGAGCGGGTGGCCGATGGAATTGAACCGGGTCTTGGAGCGCCGCGAGATCAGGCGGAAGTCGAAGCCTTCGCGCGCCGCGTTGCTCCCGGCATATTTGCCGATCTCGGACGGCATCGCGCCGACCGCCAGATCGAAGCGGTGGAACTCGCCCTCGTCGACCGGCTCCACGACCGGGTGACGCTCGGGATACAGCACCGCAGCGCCGCCATTGGCCGCGCAATCGGCGCGCACCTGGCTGGGAGGCACAAGGCAGCCGGTCACCGCGAGGTCGAGAAATTCCTGCTTGGTCGGCTTGCGATCCATCGGCAGCAGGCCGCCGTTGAGGTTCATCTGGATGCCGAGGTGGTGCGCCAGCGTCCAGAACATCTCGTATTCGTCGATCACATCGCCCGGCGCTTCGACCACCGCTTCGGTGTAGCGGGCATAGGGTTCCTCGTGCCACCATTCGGAGAGGCTGGTGATGTCCTCGCGTTCCAAGCATTGCGAGGGCGCGAGCACCACATCGGCGCGCTTGGCGCTGGCGCTCATCCACGGGTCGATCTGCACGAACAGCTCGAGATCATCGAGCGCGCGGACCATCTTGGCCTGATCGGGGAAGCCGACCACCGGATTGCCGCCGACCGAAATCAGCGCGCGCACCTGACCTTCGCCGGGGGTGAGGATCTCGTCGGCGAGCACGTTGCAGGGCATCTCCCAGCCGAGGTGACCGAGGCCGCGGAAGCGCGACTTGGGCATCCCTTCGGCGCCGAACATCGGCACGGGCGGTGCGACCTGCGCGCGGCGGGCGGTCTGGTAGGGGCTGAACACGCCGGGGATCGCGGCCTTCTCGCCCTCCTGCTTGAAGCGCGCGCAGATGGTGTTGAGGCACACGACGAGGTATTCGGTGAGCGTACCGTTGCCCGCCATTTCAGGGCCGGTGCCGGTGACCGCGCAGCCCTTGGAGCCGGTCGCGAACATCCGCGCGGCCGCGACGAGCTGGTCCTTGTCCAGTCCCGCGCGCTCCGCCGCGACCTCGGGCGGGAAGGCCTTCACTGCCTCTGCGAGTTCGTCGAAACCGTCGACATGCGCGGCGACGAAATTGCGGTCGTAGAGGCCTTCCGAGATGATCACATTGAGCATCCCCGCCAGCATCGCCGGATCCTCGCCCGGTTTCACGGGGAGGTAGATATCGGCGAGCCGCGCCACATCACTCTCGCGCGGGTCGGCGACAATCAGCTTGAGGCCCGCCGCCTGCTGGTCGCGGATGCGGCGCGAGGGGCTGAAGGGCGGCACGCCGCCGACGGGCGAATAGTGCGAGACGATCGGGTTGTTGCCGATGAAGAAGGCGACGTCGCTCTCCGAGAACGTATTCGGCCCCGCCATCCACTTGCCGTAACGCGCGGTAGTGAAGACCTTGGCGGGCTGGTCGAGCGTCACCGAGGTGTAGAAATTGCGGCTCCCCACGGCGTTGGCGAAGCTCAATGAGGCCGACATGGCGGCGGAGTTCTGGAAGCCGCCCGAGCCCATGAAGACGGCAACCGAATGCGGCCCATAGGTGTCGATGATGCGGCGCAACTCGCTCGCCACATGGGCCAGCGCCTCGGGCATCGGGGTCGAAACGAATTCGCCCTCGGCGTTGCGCACAAGGCTGTGATGCAGGCGGTTTTCGGAGTTGTGGCTGTCGGGCAGCTCGCGGCCCTTCATGCAGGTGTAGCCGCCATAGGCCGGATCATCAGGATCGCCGCGCACCTCGACGACCTTCCCGTCGGCGACATCCACTTCCATCGCGCAATTGGCGTGGCAGAAGCGGCAGAAGGTCTTGTGAGTCTGAATGCCCATCGTCTCTCTCCCTTTGGGTGGAGACTACCACAGGGGCAGGGGCGCTCGACTGATACTTTTGTCCGTGGAGGGTGGCGCGCCGCGCCCGCAATAGGGCAGCCAGGAAGAGGAGACACCAGATGCCCACCACCACCCGCCAATGGCTTCTTAACGGCCACCCGCGCGGCCGCGGGATCGAGATCGACAATGATTTCAAGCTGGTGGAGGCCCAGCTCCCCGATCCCGCCCCGGGCGAGATGCTGCTCAAGACCCACTACCTCGGCTTCGATCCGGCGCAGAAGGGCTGGATGGAGAACATCGCCGACTACGTCGCGCCGATGAACATCGGTGACGTGATGCGCGGCAGCGGGATCGCCGAGGTGGTGGCGAGCAATGGCGGGCGCTTCGCGGTCGGCGACATGCTCTTCGGCACCACCGGCTGGACCGAGTTTCTGGTGACTGACGGCAAGGAGCTCACCAAGGTCGAAACCGACCTGTCGCCCACTGCCGTTTTGTCCGTGCTGGGGACGACCGGGCTCACCGCCTATTGCGGGCTGTTCAAGGTCGGCAAGCCGGTGGCGGGCGACACCGTGCTGGTCAGCGGCGCGGCAGGTGCGACGGGCAGCATCGTCGGCCAGCTCGCGAAGATCGCCGGCTGCCGCGTGGTCGGCATCGCGGGCGGCCAGGACAAGTGCGACTGGCTGGTGCGCGAGGCGGGCTACGACGCCGCGATCGACTACAAGGCCGATAATGTGAAGGCGCAGATCCGCGAGCTTTGCCCGCGCGGCGTCGACGTGATCTATGACAATGTTGGCGGCAAGATCCTCAATGACATGCTCGCCTGCATCGCCACCAACGCCCGCGTGGTGATCTGCGGCGGGATCAGCCGCTACGAGACGGGCTCGCTCCCTGCTGGCCCCGAAAACTACTTCAACCTCGTGTTCCGGCGCGGGACGATGGCGGGCTTCATCGTGCTCGACTGGGCGAGCGAATTCCCCGGCATCCGGAAGCGGCTGGAGGGCTTCGTCAAGGATGGCTCGCTGAGGTATCAGGAGGACATCCAGCACGGCTTCGAGAATGCGCCGACGACCTTGCAGCGGCTGTTCTCGGGGCAGAACCGGGGTAAGCAATTGCTAAAGCTCTAACCCTCGTCATTGCGAGGAGCGTAGCGACGCGGCAACCCATAGACCAAGGTTGCGCCCGAGGGACCGGGCGGACCATGGATTGCTTCGCCTGCGGCTCGCAATGACGAGGCTAGGTTAGATCCTCCGGCCGATTGACGTTCATGAGAGGCGTGCCCAGTTCCACCCGCCGCGCCCCCACATGGTCGGCGAAGCGGTAGAGCGAGCGGCCTCCGCTCTCCAGAAACCCCTCCAGCACGGGGCCGACGCTGACCGGCCACAGCCCGACGACCGGTTGGCTCTCGACGATCGCGCCGCCCTCGCCCGCCAGCATCGCAGCAAGATCGAAGGGCAGATCGGGCACATCCACCCCGGCGCTCAATATGTGAGTGAAGCCGCGCTCCCCCGCACGGCGCAGCGCCGCCGCTAGCCCGCCGAGCGGGCCGAGCCCTGCCTCCGGCCAATCAGGGATGCAGGTGAAGCCCGCCTCCTGACGCCCACACACCACGACAGCCTCGCACTGCGCGGCGAGCGCGGCGGCGACGCGGTCGATCAACCGTGCGCCCTCATAGAGCGCCTGCGCCTTGTCGCTGCCAAAGCGCCGCGCCTGTCCGCCGGCAAGGATCGCACCGAGAAGGATCAGTCAAACGCCTCGGTCGCATTGCCCTCGGCGTTGTAGACCGGGCCTTCCGCGTCGACGCGATACTTCGCGCTGACCGCCCCGGTGATCCCGAACTGGCCGATGTGATCGCGCATGCCGGTATAGGCCGGGTCCTTGAAATGGGCGGCGAGGGCCTCTTCGCTCTCCCACTCCTCGAACACGTTCACGCGCGCCGGGTTCATTGAGCAGGCGCTCCAGTCGTAGTGGATGCAGCCCTTCTCGGCCAATGCCGCCTCGATATGCGGGCGGGCGGTGCGCAGGGCCTCTTCGCGCTGGGCAGGGTCGAGGTCGATCTGCGCGGAGATGAGAATCTTTGCCATGGTTTTCAGCCTTCCACGCCGAATTCGGCGATGATCTTGAATTTGCGCGAAGTGAACAGCCACTGCCCGTCAATCTTCGCCAACTCGTCTTCATAAAGCCCGCCGACATGGCGCGCCTTGCCGTCCTTGGGCTTGAGGATCTCCTGCGTCTGCACGCGGGCGCGGGCGGTGTCGCCGGTGACTTCGATCATGCAGGGCACGCAGTGGAAGCTCACCGCCTCCAAGCCGCTCATTGCCCCGTTCCAGAAGGTGACGATCGCGTCCTTGCCGTGGGTCTGGTGGCCCATCAGGTCCCAGTCGGCATCCTCGGCCCAGACGCTCGCCCAGGTGTCGCTGTCGATCCGCACCACGCCGTCTGCATAGGTGCCATTGAGTTCCTGAATCGCCACGCGATCCTCGAGGGGTCCGGTAAACATGGTTCTCTCTCCCAGTGTTGCAGTCGGCTATCGGCCCCGAGGACACCCAGCGACAATGCCCACTTTTGGGAAGGGTGGGGACGGGGCGGGGCGTGTTACTCCCCCGCCTTGAGAGAGGAGACACATGATGGGACAACTCGAGGGCAAGACTGCCGTCATTCTGGGCGCGGCGTCGGAGGGCAATATGGGCCAGACCATCGCCCGCCTGTTCGCGAAAGAGGGCGCGAAGGTGATGGTGGCGGGCCGCAAGGAAGCCCCGCTCGCCGCGCTGGCAGAGGAGATCGGCGGGGCCTACGCCCTGTGCGATATCGCCAAGAAGCCGGAAGTGAACGCCATGGCCGACAAGGCCGCTGCCACCTTCGGCCGGGTCGATATCGCGATCAACACCACCGGCTGGGGCCTGCTCGCCAGCCTCGAGGAGATCACCGACGAACAGCTCGACCAGATCGTCGACTTGCAGTTCAAGGGCGTGCACCACTTCCTCCAGGCCTTCGTGCGGGTGATGAGCGCGCAGGCGCCCACGGGCGGCTCGCTGATCTCGCTGTCCTCGGCCACCACCAAGGCGATCATCACCAACCACGCGGCTTACATCGGCACCAAGCGCGGCTCGGAGGCGCTGATCGAGTGTGTCGCCAATGATTACGGGCACCTTGGGATCAAGGCCAACACGGTCTCCCCCGCCTTCACTGACAGCCCGATGACGCACGAGAGCTTCCAGGTCCCGGGGCTCACCGATGCTTTCCTTCCGCGCTACCCGATGGGGCGGCTGAACACGGTCGAGGATGTCGCTCACGCATGCCTGTGGCTGAGCACCGATCAGGCCTATGTGACCGGCGCGAATATCCAGCCCAATGGCGGCCTCATTATGCGCGGCAACCCGCAGGCCGGGGATGTCGCCGCAGCGATCGGGGCGGCGATGGCGAAGCTGCAGGGGTGAAATGTTCGTCGTCCCGGGCTTGACCCGGGATCGCTCAGAGCGTGGCACCAAGTCTCGAGCGGTCCCGGATCCCCGGCCTGCGCCGGGGCAGGCAAGTCCGGGACGACGATAGGCTCAATACTGCGCCGTCCCGCCGTCGACGCTGATTTGCTGGCCGGTGATCCCGCCGCCCGCCTCGCTGGCGAGCAGCACCGCCACGGCAGCGACCTCCTCGACCGTGTTCGGACGCTTGATCGCCGAATCCGCCGCGAACATGTCGATCATCTCCTGAAACTCCAGCCCCATCGCCTTGGCGGTCGCGGGGCCGTTGTTCTTGATGATGTCGGTGATGACGATGCCGGGGCAGATCGCGTTGACCGTGACGCCTGCCGCGCCGACTTCGCGCGCGAGGCTCTTGGTCATGCCGTTCACCGCGTGCTTGGCGGCGCTGTAGGCGGTCAGCACCGCCTTGCCGTGCTTGCCCTCCATCGAGGAGATGTTGATCACCCGGCCATGCTCCTTCGCCAGCATCACCGGCAGGGCGCGGCGGGTGGCCCAGAAGGTCGAATAGACGTTCCACTTCATCGCCTCGTCAAAGGCGTGGTCGGAGAGGTTGACGAGCGGCTGGAGGTCGCCCGCCCCGCCGGCATTGTTCACCAGAATGTCGAGCGTGCCGAAATGCGCGATCACGGCATCGACGAAGCCCTCGAGATCGCCTTGCGCCATCACGTCGCCCGCAACGAAGATCGCCCGGTCACCTGCCCCGAGTTCTTCGAGCACCTTCGCGCCCTTTTCGGCATTGCGCGCGAACAGCGCGACGCTGGCGCCTTCGGCCAGAAACGCCTCGGCGATCCCGCGCCCCATGCCTGCCGTGCCCCCGGTGATCGCGGCGATTTTTCCTACGAGTTTCATGTATTTGCACCCTTCCTCGTCATTGCGAGCGTAGCGAAGCAACCCATCGACCGAGCGCGCTATCGCAGAGCAAGGGCCATGGGTTGCCGCGTCGCCTGCGGCTCCTCGCAATGACGAGTAGGGCAGGGGCGAGCGCAGCGCACCTTGCCAAAATGACGGGTTGCCGCCGGGGCCTCGCGAGGCGTCTAATCCAAGGCATGAACGAAGTGGACGTCATCATTCTGGGCACCGGTGCCGCCGGCATGGCCGCCGCGCTCGCCGCGCACGAGGCTGGCGCGCGCGTCGCGCTGGTCGAGCGCTGGGACCGCATCGGCGGCACCTCGGCGATCTCGGGCGGGGTGATCTGGGTCGCCGACAACCCGCGGATGCGCGCCGCCGGGATGGCCGACAGCCGCGCCGACGCGCTGGCCTATTTCCGCAGCCTCGATCACGGCGATCTGGTGGACGAGACGCTCGAGGCCTTTGTCGACAAGGGGCCCGAGGCGTTGGCCTTTCTGGAAGAGGCGGGGGCGCTCAGCGTCTCGGTGCTGCCGGGCTATCCCGACTATTACCTCGACCGCCCGGGCGCCAAGCCCGAAGGCAGCCGCGCGCTCGACCATGATCTGTTTGCGCTGGGCGAGTTGGGGGACTGGGCGGCGAAGATCTACGCCATCGAGGAGCCCAAGCCGCTGATGCTGCGCGAGACGCCCTTGGGCGGCGCGAGTGCGATGCCGCCGATGGAAGTGCTGGGACAGCGAATGGCCGAGCGGCAATGCGGTTTTGGGCAGGCGATGGTGGCGCGCTTGCTCAAGGCCTGCCTCGACCGGGGGATCGAGCCGATTCTCGGCGTTGAGACGAAGCGGCTGGTCAGGGACGGTGAGCGGATCGCGGGGATTGAGGGTGTGCGGGACGGTCAGCCTTTCGCGCTGGCCGCAAGGCGCGGCGTCATCATCACCACCGGCGGCTTCGAGTGGGACACCGAGCTGCGCCAGACCTTCCTGCGCGGCCCCGTCACCGCGCCCGCCAGCCCGCCCACGGGCACCGGCGGCGGGTTGAGGTTGGCGATGGCGGCAGGTGCGAAGCTCGGCAATATGACCAGCGCGTGGTGGGCACCGACCCTCGTCACTCCCGACGCACCATGGGCCAGCGGCGAGCAGCGCGCGCAGATCATCCTGATCGAGCGCACCGTGCCGCACTCGATCATGGTCAACCGGAGCGGGCGGCGGTTCTGCAACGAGGCGGCGAATTACTCGGCGCTTGGGGGCGTGTTCCACCAGTTCGACCCGGCCAATTACGACTACCTCAACCTGCCCGCCTATCTCATCTTCGACGCGCAATATGCCGAGCGCTATCCGCTGGGGACGCGCCAGCCGGGGCAGCCGATGCCGAAGTGGGTGAAGCGCGCTGATACGCTCGAAGAGCTAGCGGGGCAGATCGGGGTGGATGCGGCTGCGCTGACTGAGGCCGTCGCGCGCTTCAACGTTCATGCCGACGCGGGACATGATCCGGACTTCGGGCGGGGCACATCCGCTTACGATCACTTCTATGGCGACCGCTCGCGTGAGGGCACCGCCGTCACGCTAGGAGCGATCCGCGAGGCGCCGTTCTATGCGGTGGAGATCGCCTCGGGGCTACTCGGCACCAACGGCGGGCCGCGAACCGATGGTCAGGCGCGCATCCTCGGCCATGACGGCGCGCCGATTCCGGGGCTGCTGGGCGCGGGCAATGCCATCGCCTGTCCGACGGGCGGGATCTATGCCGGCGCGGGCGGGACGCTCGGCCCTGCGCTGACCTTCGGTTACATTGCGGGGCGGACGGCGGCGCTCGCCAACCTCTAGCTCTCCACCCAGCGATCAATCGTATCGTGGAAGAACCGCACCCGCGCCTCTTGCCCGGCGAGGTGTCCACCCTTGTAGCCGCGCGATCTGAGGCCGAGCTGCTGCTCGCTCCAGATGCTCACGTCCTGATCGATGCCGGGGCCGCAGCTGAGTTCGCCCACCACCCCGCGCTGGTGCGGGACGGGGACGGTGCGGTCGACCTCCTGACCCATCGAATAGGCGTAGTAGCGATCCACGCCTTCGGGGAACCAGGTGAAATACCACATGTCGAAATAGCACCGTTCGGGGTCGGTCGGGTGCGGGTCGGCGCGCAGCCAGATGCAGCCGTCGGGCTTGAGGCTGAAGCTGATATTGGGGAAGATCGTGTAGTGGAAGTGGTCGGTCAGCTGCGCATCGTGGAAGTGGCTGAAGTCATAGCCCTTCTCCGCGCCCTTCTCGCGCTTGGCCTGCTGGAGCGCCTCGCGGGTGGCGAGGGGATCATCGCGGAAGTCCTCGGGGTCGAGGCCCCAATAGGTGAGCTCCGTCCGCATCATGTCGAGCACGGTGTCGGTGTGGCCCCGCAGCGAGCGTGACGGCCGCGAGCCCGGCATGAACATCCGCGCATGGCCGTGCGGGGCGTAGAGGTCGAATTGGCAGTCCTTGTAGCTTTGCTCCATCACGAAGCGGGTCTGGGGGTGGACGAAGGGCAGGTGGTAGCTCTCGTTGAAATTGTCCTGCACGCACTTCCAGTTCCAGTCGCCCTCGAGCGTCACCCAGTGGGTGCGGTGCATCGCCTCCATGTTGTAGAGCGCGAGCTGCGGGCCGATGGGGCCGAGGTGCTCGGCAAGCGGCGTGGCGGCGGGATCGAGATTGACCCAGACGAAGCCCGCGAAGACCTCGGATCGCACTTCCTCAAGCCTGACTTTGCCGCAGGGGGTGCCGCCCGAGAAATCCTCGGGGCAGGGGACGAAATTGAGCTCGCCCTCCGGGGTGAAGCGCCAGCCATGGTAGGAGCAGGCGATGCGCTTGGAATGGCCCGCTTCCTCCATGACGAGGCGTTTCCCGCGGTGGGGGCAGACATTGTAGAACGCGCGCACCACGCCGTCCTCACCGTGGGTGACGAGGATGCTTTCACGCCCGATGTCGTAGGTGAAGAAGTCGCCGGGATTGGCGACTTGGCTGGCGAGTCCGCCGATCAGCCACGCCTTGGTCCAGATACCGTCCCACTCGGCTTGCATGAAGTCGCGCGACCAGTAGCGGCTGCCGTCGATCGGCTTGTCCGACAGGCGCGGCATGGGCTGGGGCATGACATCGATCCGCGCCGGGGCGGGCTTGAGCAGGGTCGCCATCAGCGCTTCTTCGCTTCGAAGGTGATGTTGAGCTGCTTCAGGCTCCTGAGCAAAAAGTGCGGATGGTAGCTGAAGTCGTTCTCGCCTTCGGCAAAGTCCATGTCCTCGAACCGGTCGACCACCGCCTGAAAGCCCCAGGTCAGTTCGCGCCGGGCAAGCGGGGCACCGAGGCAGTGGTGCGTGCCCGAACCGAAGGCCATGTGCGCGCCAGCCTTGGGCCGCTCGAGATCGAGCTTCTCGGGGCATTCGAAGAAGCGTTCATCGCGGTTCGCCGCGCCATAGCGGACGTTGACGACCGAGCCTGCGGGGATCGTAACTCCGTCAAGCTCGACGTCGGCATGGGTGAACCGCATCAGCGACTGCACCGGGCTTTCCAGCCTGAGCACCTCCTCGACGAAGTTGCGCATATACTTGTCGGGATCGGCCTTGAGCTTGTGCCACACATCCTTGTTCTCAATGAGTAACTTCATCCCCGCCGCCAGCGCATTGGTGGTGGTCTCGCTGCCGCCGACGAAGGTGTCGGCCATCATCTCGGCGTGGAGTTCCTCGTTGTTGAGCGGGCGGCCCCAGCCTTCTATCACGGTGTTGACCAGCACCGAGATCAGCGAGCCATCGGGATGCTCCCGCAGGCGTTCGAAGATCGGCTGAAAGTAATGCTGCGCCTCGATCTCGCGGTCGACCATTTCGAGGTGTTTGTCCTCTGGCAGCATCAGCGAGATGCGGTGGAAGAAGGCGTCGGTCCAGCTCTTGATCCGCCACATATCCTCGCGCGCGGCGCCCATCTGTTCGCCGATGATGAACAGCGGGAGCGGCACGCAGAACTGGCGCACCCAGTCGCAGCGGCCTTCATCGACAAATTCGTCGATCAGCTCATAGGCCAGCGTTTCGACGCGCGGGTCGATTTCCTTGATGCGGCTGGGCTTGAACGCCTCGTTGAACATGGCGCGCATCTGCTTGTGGTTGGGATCATCGCGGCCCGCCAGCGTCGGCGCGGGCAGCCAGCCCTTTTCCTTGAACCGCTCGGCCACCTTCCGCCCGCGCTCCATGTCGACCGGTGATGCGCGCATCAGCTCGCTCAAGGCGGTGGAGGGGAAGCGCGCTGGGTCCATCAGCACCTCGCGCACATGGTCATAGCGGCTCACCACATAGATCTGCGTGCCGGGAATGTTGTAGACAGGGGCCTCGTCACGCAGCTGCTTGTAGGCGTCATAGGGGCACTGCTGGAGCGCGGGGTCGAACAGGTTGATCTGGGGCTGCCCCGAAACTTCCTTCTGGACGTTCATCAGCGCACCTCGATCTTGTCGGCGCCCCAGGGCGCAATCGTCTCGGCAGTCTTGAACGCCTCGGGCAGTTCCTCGACCATGTGATACGTCGCGGCGAGCCTGCCGAAGCCCACGAAGAAGGCGACCGTCATGCCGAGTTCCACGATCTGCGCTTCGCTGAAGTGCTGGCGCAGGTCGGCATAGACCTTGTCGTCGATCGCCAAGTGATCGGTCGCCATCAGCTCGCCATACCGGATCGCGGCTTTCTCGGCCGCCGAGAGGTTCTCGGCCTCCTGCGGGCGTTCGAGCGAGCACACCAGCCCCTCTGTCACGCCGTCGGCAACCGCGTCGGAATAGCGGATCGCCATGCAGGAGCGGCACTGGTTGAAGAAGGCAACGCGCAGGCGCACCAGCTCCACCAGCCGGTCGGGCAGGGTGCGATTGCGCTTCAAGGCCCCGCCAAAGCCCATCAGGCCCAGTGCCTGCTCCGGGCAATGCGCGAAGTAGCGGGTGAGGCCCTGTTCGAGATCGGTCAGGTTGTCGGGTTGGATCGCTGCGACAAGGCGCGCGTCCCATTGCTCAGGTGCCAGTTTGGCGATGCGGCTCACGGCTCTCTCTCCCCATGGACGGCACTGGCAAATTAGCCCGTTTCCGTAGGGTCGAGGCTGGGGGACAACCCCTGCATCAGCAATTGGCGGATTCGCTAACAACGGCGAGGCGCCCCGCATGGGAGAGCGGACTTGCAGGCGGAAGCACCGCGCAGTTTGGCCGAGGTCGATCTGTTCGCCCCGGGCGCGCAGGAGCACTGGTATGCGGCCTATGCGATCCTCCACGAGGAGGCTCCGGTGCAGCGCCTTGCGGGCGAGGGGCTGACCCCCGGCAGCGATGCTTACGTGCTCACCAAATATGCGGACATTTCCCGCGTGGTGAAGGACTGGGAGCGCTTCCCGCCGACGCTCTCGCTGCTGGTCGCGCATATCCAGGCCTCTGGCGAGATGCCTACCCACATCCCCGATCTCGACGCGATGATCGCCTCGATCGTGACGCTGCGCCCCGATCCGGAGCTGTGGCGCGCGCATCGCAAGGAACTGACCGATCCGTGGGTGGGGCCGGGGTGCACGCGGCACGCGGGGATGATCGCGGGCCATGTCGATGATCTGATCGCCGGGATGCTGGCCAAGGCGCGTGCGGGCGAGGTGGTCGACTTCGTCGCCGATTTTGCCCGGCCCCTGCCGCAGCGGGTGATGGCGAGCGTGCTCGGCTTTCCGATGGAGGACATCCCGCGCCTCGAGCAATGGGGCAATGCGCAGGTCATGTCCTACGTGATCGGGACGACCCACAAGAACATCCTCACACCCGAGCAGACCGCCGAGAAATTCCGGCTGCTGGCGGGGATGAAGGAATATGTCGCCGAGCAAACCCGCGAGAAGCGCGCCCGCCCGCAGGACGACATGATCAGCTTTCTGACGCAGGTCGAGTATGCCGCGCTGGGCCGCAAGCTCACTGACGACGAGATCAATGGCGTGGTCTACGCGATGGTGATCGGCGGGCTGGAGACCACGCAATATGCGCTCGCCGAGCAGGCGCAATTGCTGTGCGAGCGGCCGGGGATGTTCGCCACCCTGCGCGGTGACCGCAGCGCGATCCGCACCTTCATCGAGGAAGGGATGCGGCTGCGCTCGCCGACGCAGGGGCTTTCGACCCGCATCTGTGCGCGCGACGAGGTGTTCCAGGGGGTGGAGATGCCCGCCGGATCAATGCTCCACCTCCGATGGGCGGCCGCGAATATCGACGCGGATGAGTTCGAAGACCCGCTCGACCCGAAGCTCGACCGCAAGGCTGCCACCCGCCACTTGGCCTTCAGCCAGGGGCCGCGTTCGTGCCCGGGCTCGAACATCTCGCGGCTCGAACAGATGATCGCGTGGGAGAAGCTCTGCGACGCCTTCGCCGACCTCGCCTACGCGCCGGGCAATGATTTCCGCCATCAGGGCGGGATCATGCTCGGCATCCACCGGCTGTTGCTCAACCTCACACCCACGGAGACACTCTGATGGCCAGTCTGCTCGCGCACATAAAGATCCAGCCCGGCAAGGAGGACAAGTGGGAGGCGATCATGCACGACATGGTCCACCACACCTTCGGCACCGAGGAAGGCGTGCTGCGCTACGAATACTGGAAGGGGCAGGAGCCGCTGAGCTACTACTGCCTGCTGTGCTTCAAGGACAAGTGGGCCTTCTATCACCACCAGATGTCCGACCACCACGAGGGCCATGATTTTGCCGACGTGCTCGCCGGAATCACGCTCGAATATATCGACCCCGTGGAGGGCGCGGGCGGGGGGTTGCCGCATACGGCGGACCCGGCGCTGCCCGATGATGCGAGCGAGGCGATGAAGACCGCGCAGGAGCGCTTCCCGCTGGCGATCCCGGCATGGTGGGGGGGACGCGCATGACCCTCGAGGAGCAGGTGCAACAGCTGCTCGACCGGCAGGCGATCAACGATCTCATCGCGCGTTATTCGCGCACCTTGGACTGGCTCGACGATGAGGGGCAGGCGGGATGCTATTGGCCCGATGCCGCGATCGACTACGGCTTCTTCACCGGCACCGCGGCGGAGTTCGTGCCGGTGGTGATGGCGGTGGAGCGCTCGACGGGGCGCCGCTGGCATATGCTGGCACCGCTCAGCGTGAAGCTGACCAGCGCGACTACGGCGGAGGGCGAATGCTACGGCGTGGCGCTCGGCTTCCGGCGTGAGGGCGAGGAGCCCTACAAGGGCAACATGTACGGTGGGCGCTATCTCGACCGGTACGAAAAGCGCGGCGACGAGTGGCGAATTTCAAGCCGCCGCTACATCATGGACTGGACCATGGCGATGCCCGACCAGCCCGATGCCAGCCCCAACGCGGCGTTTCCGTTGCCGATGCTCGACCTGCGCGAGAGCGGGCACCCGGATTATCGGGTGATCTAGCTTCACTCGTCATTGCGAGGAGCCGAAGGCGGAAGCGAAGCTGTTTCGCAGAAACACCCGGCAACCCATGGACCGACCGCTTGCCGCACGCTCAGGCCATGGGTTGCTTCGCTACGCTCGCAATGACGAAGTCATTCCGCCGCCGGGTCCATGTAGTCGCGGTAATAGGTGAGCTTGCCGCCCTCGACCTTGTAAATGCCAACGCCGCCGCGGGGCGCGTGGCCCTCCATGTGCATCGTCCAGCGCGCCCACACGGCGTGATCATCACCGCAGATTTCGTCGACGGTGAAGTGGACCTTCCGCTCGCCCATCTCCGCGACCATCGTGGTCATGAAGCCCATGATCGCCTCGCGGCCCCGGTATTGCCCCCAGATCGGGTCTTCGAGGAAAGCGTCCTCGGCGAAGAGATCGACCAGCTTGGTGTAGTCGCCGCTGTCCTGGATGCGCCAGAAGTCCTCGATCACGCGTTGTGCTTGGCCAGCCATTGCTCTCTCCCTCGATGTTTCGCGCAATCTGCCATGCAGGCCCGCGCCCTCGCCCCTGCGAAAATGGCGAGGCTGTCGTAGCGGCACCCCCTGTTATCCTCGCGCGCAAAGGAGAGCCCTCATGTCGACCATCCCCCGCGTATCCTCAGGCGTTGCCGGAGAGCCTGCGCATTTCGGCAGCGTGCTCGCCCACCAGCCGGAGATCGCGGAGAGCTTCTTCGCACTCTACGGGCACTTCTGGGGCTCCGACGTGCTGGCGGCGCGGATCAAGGAGGTCGCGCGGATGCGCAATGCGCGGGTCACGGAGTGCGGGTTCTGCCGCAACGTGCGCTTCGAGAAGGCGGTGGCGCAGGGGCTGGGTGAGGAGGTGGTGGACGACATCACTGATGGCTACGAGACCTCGGCTAAGCTGACCGATGCCGAGAAGGCAGCGCTCAAGTTCACCGACGCGTTGATTCACGATCCTGAACTGCTGACCGGCGATGCGCGCGCGGCCTTGCAGCGCCACCTCACGCCTGCGCAGATCGCCGAACTTGGCCTCGGCGTGACGTTGTTCCTCGCGCTTGCCAAGGCGCTGATCACGATGGGGCTGGAGCCGGAGGTGATGGACCGCACCGTGCTGCCCACGCCCGCCGTGCTGGAGGCGGCAGAATGAGCGCCGTCTGCGCCGCGCTGGCCGCCGATCCGGTTCTGGCAACCCACTACGCCGATTTCAGCGCGAAGACCGAAGCCGCACTCGACCCCGCACTGGTGGCGCTGGTTCGCGAGGCGGTGGCGGCGGTCCACGGCATGGGCGCGGCGCCTGACGAGGCTACGCTCGACGCGGGGACCCGCACTTGCCTAGCCTACGCGCGGCGGATGCCGTTCGAGCATACTGCGATCACCGATGAAGAGGCTGCGACGGTCGTCGCGCATCTTGGCGAGGCGGGGTTTGTCGCCTTCTCGGTGCTGGCGGCGTTGGCGGATGCTGAATGCCGGGCTGAGTCGGTGGGCCTGCCGGAGCTGGCGGGGGAGGGGAGTTAGCCCAGTTCCCGGATCGGATCGGTCCCGTCCCAGCCCATCGCAGCGGCGGCGACAAAATCGTAGAACCCCGCCAGCTGCGCGGTCGGCTCGTACAATTCCAGCATGTGCCCCAGTGTCGCCCGCGTATCGACGAAGGCGAAGGCCGTGCCGCCGCTTGTCACCGACAGCTGGGCAAGCGGCGCACCGTCGCGCTCGAACCGCGCGATCTCGCCTTCCAGATCTTCCACGAACAGCGCCGCATGGTGCAGCCCCTCGCGGCCCGAGCCCCAGGGGAACATCTCGTGCAGCGCAGAATCGTCGGGATTGTGCTGCACCACCAGCTCCACCATCACGCTGCCCCATTGGCCATAGGCGCTGGAGTGGTCGAAGGGGCGCGCCGTCCCGCGATGCACCGAGGACGCCAACGCAACGTGCCGCAAGACAAAGAATGGCCCCGAACCGAACTGCCGGTGATGCGCCTCGGCCGCCGCCGCCAGATCATTGACCTTGTAGGCCAGCTGGCGGACCGCCAAAGCCCCGGTCGACCCGATCAATTGACCGCCCGGTCCTTGCCCACCCAATAGGGCGCGCGCAGTTCCCGTCGGAGGATTTTCCCCGAAGGGTTCCTCGGCAGGGCGGGGATGAAATCGACCGACTTGGGGCACTTGTAGCCCGCGATCAGCGTGCGGGCGTGGGCGATCAACTCGACCTCGGTCAGTTCCTCGCCGGCCTTCACCACCACGCAGGCCTTGACCGCCTCGCCCCACTTGGGGTCGGGCACGCCGATCACCGCCACATCCGCGACCTTGGGGTGCGAATAGAGCGCGTTCTCGACCTCGGCGGGGTAGACGTTCTCGCCGCCCGAGATGATCATGTCCTTCACCCGGTCGTGGATGTAGAGATAGCCGTCCTCGTCGAGGTATCCCGCGTCTCCCGTCCGCAGCCAGCCCTCGGCGTCGACGGTCGAGGCGGTGGCATCGGGGTTGTTCCAGTAGCCGCGCATGTTCTTGCTCGAGCGCGTCGCGATCTCGCCCACGGCGCCGGCGGGGACGGGGTTGCCCGCCTCGTCGATCACTTTGATCTCGACACCCGCGAGCGGCTTGCCGACGCTGCGCATCCGCACCGAGCCTTCGGGCACGTGGTCCTCAGGATCGAGCGCGACGATCGTCCCGCTGGTCTCGGTCATCCCGTACATCTGCACGAAGCCGCAGCCCATCACCCGCATCGCCTCGCGCATCAGTTCGAGTGGGATCGGCGAGGCGCCGTAGGTGACGTATTTCAACCGGCTGAAATCGACCTCGCCGACCTTCGGGTGGTTGAGCAGGATCTGCAGCGCGGCCGGCACGAGGAAGATCTTCGAGATATTGTAGTTCTGGATCAGGTCCAAAGCCTTGGTCGGATCATACTCGGGCAAGACGATCGAATTCGTCCCCGCCACCAGCGTCCCGATGCCGGTGCCGGTGCCGCTGATGTGGAAGCAGGGCATGGCGAGCAGCGTGACATCGCCCGGGATCGGCTCCTGCCAGCTGCGCATCTCCTCGGCCGCGGCGGTGGCGTCGCGGCTGGAGAGGATCGAGCCGTGGGTGATGACCGCGCCCTTGGGCTTGCCGGTGGTGCCCGAAGTGTAGAGCTGGAGCGCGTCGTCCTCGGCCTTCACGCTGTGCGCCGGGGGCGTCGCCGAAAAGCCGTCGCGCCAGATGCGGTAATCGGTGCCGGGGTAATCGGGCGCGTCGATGCCGATCACCTGTTCGACATGGGGGCAGGTCGGGCGGATGGCGCTGAGCACCTCTGCAAAGCCCTCGCCCACGAAAACCACGCGCGCCTGCGAGTTGTCGAGCACATAGGCGACTTCGGGCGCGGCCAGGCGCCAGTTCACCGGAGTCATCACCGCGCCGATGCGGTTCGCGCCGAGGAAGGCCTCGAAATAGAGCGGGTGGTTCTTGCCGAGGAAGCCGACGCGGTCGCCCGGCTTCACTCCCAGCGCGAGCAGGCCGTTCGCCACGCGGTCGGCGCCCTCGTCGATCTCGGCGAAGCTGATGTCTTCGCCCGCATAGCTGAACGCGATCACCTGCCCTTGCGCCCGGGCGTGTTCGCGGACGACGTCGCAGAAGCTTTCTGCGGCCAGTGCTGTTGTCTCTCCCATGCCTGCGGGGATACCCCGCGCCGCGCGCTGTGTCATTGGCACATTTCATAGCGGGCGCGGGCGCGCGCGGCGGGGTAAGGTGGAGGGATGGCGATACCCTCAGGCTTCGAACCCGCCGGCTTCACGCCGGGCTTTCTCGACCACGGCGGGCCCTATTATCTGGGGCCTGCGGTGGAGGGCGTGCGTGTGGTGGGGCTGCTGATTTGTCCGCATCACATCAACTACCAGGACGCGGCGCATGGCGGGGTGATCTCGACCTTCGCGGATGTGGCGCTGTCTCATGCCGTCTATGACGCCGAGCGGCCCCGGCTCGCGCCCTCGACCGTAACGCTGACGGTTAATTATCTGGCGGGCGCGAAGCTGGGCGATTGGCTCGAGGCGCGCGTGCGGATCGATCGGCTCGGCGGGCGCACGGCCTATACCTCGGGCGGAGTGTGGCGCGGCGAGGAGCAGATTGCGACGATGTCGGGCGTGTTTGCCTTCAAGCGACCCTAGCCCAACCACCCGCGGACAGCCGCCGTCGAGGGATCGCGCTCGTCGTGGTATCCTGCCGCGCCCTCGGGGGTGTCGGAGAGGTCGACGCCCTCCACCACCCGGAACTCGCGCCAGTCATACAAGCCCGTGCGCTGGGCGAGACGCCATTCGCCGCCGCGCTTCTCGAACCGGTCCACGTAACGCCCCGCGACGATCGCCGAATAGATCACGCCCTTGTCCGGGAACACCGCCGCCAGCGGGTAGCCGGGGGGGATGGTGTGCATCGCGGTCATGTAGGTTTCGGTGTGGCAGACATCACCGCCCTCGAAGCCGAAGATCGTCTGACCAAGCTGATGCTGGGTGGCGAGGCACGGGTCGATCACCGCGCGCGCCTGTTCGACAAAACCGCGCCAGTCGCCCTCGATCGTACCGAAGCGGAAGGTCGCGTCAGGGTGGAACAGTCGCTCCATCATCCCCCAGCGCCGCCGGTCGATGGCATGGGCATAGGCGGCGAGGATGTCGCGGATCGCCTCGCGGTCTTCGAGTGTCCCGGTCATGGTTCAAGCTCCACGATCACCTTGCCGATATTCGCGCCGGTGAAGAGTTTGGCATAGGCGGTGAGAGTGTTCTCGAGGCCGCGCGTTACGTCATAGGGCATGACAAGCGCGCCCTCCTCGGCCCATTCCCGCAACCGGCGGGTGAGGGCGGGGCCTTCATGCATGAAGTCTGGCGAGAAGAAGCCCTCGATCCGCAGGCGGCGCATCAGCACCTGATCGAACTCTTTCGGCGCAGTCCGGGTGCCTGCCGTGTAATCCGCCAGCAGGCCGCACACCGCAATCCGGCCATAGTGGTTCATGCGGGTGAGCACCTGATCCAGCAGCGGCCCGCCGACATTGTCGAAATAGACGTCGAAGCCCCCGGCTGCGTCGAGCTGCGCGCCAACATCGGCTGCCTTGTAATCGACCGCCCCTGCGATCCCCAGTTCGCCGGTCAGGTAACCGCACTTCGCCGCCCCGCCCGCGATGCCCCAGGCTTCGCAGCCGAGCAATTTGGCGATCTGCACCGCGAGGATCCCCGTCGCCCCCGCCGCCGCCGAGACCAGCACCCGCTCGCCCGGCTTGGCCGCGCCGGTCTGCTCGATCCCCCACAGCGCGGTCCACCCGTTCATGCCGAGCGGGCCGAACCATGCGCGCCGGTCGGCGACGGTGGGATCGAGCAGCAGCGCGCCCGACATCACCGCATCGACTGTGCTGATATCGGCCCACTGCCCGAAGGCGCGCACCAGATCGCCGGTGGCAAAGCCCTCGGCGCGGCTCTCGATCACCTCGCCCAGCACAAGGCCGGTCATCGGCCCGCCCACCGGGAGCGGCGGCTGGTAACCGTCCTCGCGGTCCGAGAGCCACATGCGCGTGCCCGCGTCCATCGACAGGTGGCTGTTGCGGATGCGGATCTGGCCGTCGGCGAGGGGGGCAAAATCCTCCTCCTCCAGCTCCAGCGCGGCGGCAAAATCAGTGCCCTCGGGGCGGCGCGCGATGCGCCAGATGCGGTTGTCCATGGGGCGGTTTGTCCGGTGGCGAGGCCGCTACGGCAACCCCGCCTTTTCGCTAGGGCCGCGCCGGCAGTTCTGGCCCCTCGGCTATCACTTTGGCGCGGTGCGTGAGCGGGGGGCGCTTCCTAGTCTTCCCCCCATAAAAACACGAGGGAGAGAGACCAATGGCACTTATCACGGTGATCGGCGCAAGCGGACGGCAGGGGCTTGCGCAAGTGCGTCAGGCGCTGGCCGCAGGGTATGACGTGCGCGCGATCTCGCGCCGCCCGGATGCGCTGGAAGGCGCGCCGGTCGAGGGGGTGGAGCGGGTCGAGGTGCGGCCGATGGACCTCTACGACACCTCGACCTTCGAGGCTGCGCTCGAGGGCTCGGACTACATCTTCTACACCCACCCGCTCCAGGCCCGCGCCGACCGCGCTTACCTCGTCGGCGAGGTCGGCAAGGTCGCCGCGCATCTGGGCGTCAAGCGCGTCGTCTGGAACACCTCGAGCTGGATCCCCGACAAGCCCGGCGATGCCTTCACCTATGCCGGCAACACCGCCGGGATCAACGCGCTGTGGCGCTCGGGCGCGCCGGGGACGGTGTTCGGCTCGGTGCTGTTCATGGACAACCTGCTGACCAACTGGGCGCGGCCCTTCATCATCAATGAGGGGCGCTACGTCTATCCGCACAACCCCACGCTGGAAGCCAACTGGATCAGCCTCGACGACGTCGCGCGCTTCATGCTTGCCAGCCTCGAGCGGCCCGACATGGAAGGCGCCTGGCTCAATATCGGCGGGCCTGAGCGGCTGGTCGGCAAGCAGGTGACCCAGTGCCTCAGCGAGGCGCTCGGCAAGGAGATCAAGTATGATCCCTGCACCCCGGCTGAGTTCGGCCGCTACCTCGTCGAAGCGGCGGGGGACACGATGCCCGAGGCCATGCGCGCCGACTTCGCCAAGGGGATCGAGGACTTCTACGAATATAACAACAACGCGCCCACCCGGCCCTTCGCGGTCGATATGGACCACGTCTACGAGCGCTTCCCCGAACTGGAAGGCAAGCTCGAGCCGCTCGGCGACTGGACCAAGCGGCAGGACTGGGGCGAGTCGAATTATCGCCCTGCTTTCGGGTAAGCCCGTGAGCGAACTTCGCGCGGCCAATATTGCGCTCGCAACGGCGTTCTACGAAGCACTGGCGGCGGGCGATTTCGATGCGCTCGCCGCCCTGCATTCGGACGACATCGTGTTCAATCTGGTCGGCAGTACACCGGTTTCGGGCCGCTGGGAGGGCAAGGCCGTGTGCTTTGGCCCGATCGTGGCGGACGGCGTGATCGGCAAGCTGGTGCCCGAAAGCATCCGCTTCTCGCGCGAATGGCGGATCATGTGCGCGGACGAGAATTGCGTCGTCGGCCTGATGCGCGGGGGTGGCCTGGCCAAGAACGGCCACGATTATTCGCAGACCTACTGCCAGATCATGACGATCCGGGACGGGCTGATCGTGGAACTCCACGAGTTCTTCGACACCGCGCTGGTGGAGTTGGCGCTCAACGACAACCCGACGGTGAAGGGGCCGAGTGTGCAGGATCGGCCTTTTTCGTTTTGATGCTCAACAATTCGTCATTGCGAGCCGGAGGCGAAGCAACCCATGGCCCTGTCTAACGCCTTTGCGCCAAGGTCGGTCATGGATTGCCGCGTCGCCTTCGGCTCCTCGCAATGACGAGGTAGAGGCTTACTCCGCCGCCTGCCGCTGCTCTCCTGCGAAAATCCCCACCAGATCATCGTCGCTCGCCGCCACCAGCCGCTTCACCCACTCGTGGAAGACCTGTCCGCCCTTCTCGTTGCGGCCGAACAGCACCTCTTTCATCAGGCCTGATGCCAGCGCCTGCTGCTGGCGCTTGCCGGTGGCGTAATCCTCGTCGCGGACCACGACTTCGAGGAAATTGAACTGATCGTGCGCGGCCTGGACCTGTTCGGGGGTCTCGGGCTGGTTTTCCATCACGTAGAACTGGGTGGTGAAGCTCTCGCCCACGGCAGCGCCGGGGAACAGCTGGCTGATCATCGCCCCGCGCTGCCCGCCGCCGTAGAAGCTGGCGATCGAGATGTGCGGGAAGATCGTCCATACGCCTTGCACGAGCACTTCCTGCGGCAAGTCATCGTCGCTCATCGCTTCGAGGTCGATCGCCTGGTCGTCATCGCCCTGCACCTTGATCGCGAACTTCGACGGGGTCGAGAGGCGCTGGTGCGGCCCGAAGGCGAAGTAATTGGCGCGGTTGTAGAAATCGGCGCCAAACGTGTCCTTGTGGAGCACCGGCAGGTGGTAGAAATCGAGATAGCCGTCATAGGCCGTCTTCCAGTTCGGCCCCGCCAGCGTGCGCTGCGCGAACAGCGTCCAGCCTTCGAACTCGAAGGCTTTGAGCAGCGCGTCATAGCCGCACAGGTAATCGGCGATGCTGAGCTTGGAATGCGGGTCGAGCGTCACCCAGATCAGGCCCGCGCTTTCGTAGACCGGGAACTTGGTCAGGCAATGCTGGCTCTTGTCGATCTTGCCGAAGTCCTTCGCGTCCGCCACGCCGATCAGGTCGCCATCGGCCTTGAAGGTCCAGCCGTGATAGCCGCAAGTGAAGCGGCTGGCATTGCCGCAGCCGGCCGCCAGCGGATTGCCGCGGTGGGTGCACATGTTGAGGAAGGCGCCCATGCTGCCGTCCTTTTGGCGGCTGAGCAGCAGCGGCACGCCGCAGATGTCCATCGCCTTGAAGTCGCCGGGGTTCGGAAGCTCGCACGAGGGCGCGACCATGAGCGGCAGGCGGCGGAAGATCTGCTTCTTCTCGATCTCGAACAGCTCAGGGTCGGTGTAGGCGCTTGCCGGAACGCGCACGACCTCATCGGCATATTCCATCGTATCGGCCGCGCCGTGGGCGACCAAATTGCGGGTCATTTCGACCAGCGTTTCGCGTGACATTGCCGTTCCTCCCAGTGGTGCTTTTGCGGCCGAGCATCCGCCTTGCGGGCCGCGGCGGCAATGCTCACTTTTGGGAGAAGGCCAAAAGGAAAGGGGCGAGCCATTGCTGGCCCGCCCCCCGTCCCCCTGCTTATGCGCGGATCAGAACCGGACGCTGACTTCCGCGAAGACCTGACGCCCACGGTTCTGGGTCATCACGAAATCGTCGCCGCCCGGGGGCAGGAACGGACGCCCGCCGGTGGTGATCGTGAAGATCTTGTCGGTGAGGTTCTGCGCGATCAGCGACAGCTTCCAGTCACCATCGGGGTGACCGATGGCGATGTTGGTATCCACCGTCCAGAAGCTCGGCTGCACAAAGTCGTTCAGCGTCGCTTCGTCGGTGATGTAGCCATCATTGTAGGCAGCGTTGCCCGACAGGAACAGCTCGAGGCTGTCGCTGAGCGGGATCGTCCAGTCAGCCGCGATGTTGCCCGCCCATTCCGGCGCCTGGCTGCCGCGGCGACCATTGAGGTCGATCGTGCCGCCGGCGCCGCCCGGCTGCAGGAACTGCGCGGTGTATTGCGCATCGAGGTAGGACAGGTTGGCGCTGAAGCGCAGACCGTCGACCGGGGTGCGCCAGACGGCTTCAAGGTCGACGCCCTTGGTGGTCAGCTCGCCGGCATTGCTGGTGATGAACTGGATGGTCGAAGCGTTGAAGTTCTGGACCTGCAGATCCTTGAACACGTACTGGTACGCGGTCGCATTCAAGGTGAACGTCCGGTCAGCCCATTGCGACTTAATCCCGACTTCACCGCCGATTGCCTCTTCCGACTGGAAGATCAGGGCGCTGAAATCGCCCGTGGTCGCAGCCTGGCTGAGGCTGTTCGACGGCAGCGCCGAGTTGTCGATCCCGCCCGACTTGAAGCCGGTCTTGAACGAGGCGAAGACGTTGATGTCGTCGGTCGCCTTGTAGCGCAGCGTGACTTCGGGCGAGAAGTTGTCGTCGCTGAAGGGGATCGGGCCCGAGAAGAAGCCCGGCCGCACGAAGTTCGGCCCCTGTAGGAAGGTGTGCACATAGGGCACAGAGATCGTCTGGATCTTGGATTCGTCGGTCCAGCGCACACCGCCCGACAGTTCGAGCTGTTCGGTGATGTCGAAGTTGACGCTGCCGAACAGCGAGAGCGCCTCGGTCTTGGTGGTGTGGGTCTTGTCCCAGTCATAGGTGAAGCCGGTCACCGGGTCGGGCCCGAGGAACGAGATGTTCACGCCCTGTTGCGAGGTGTCGAAGATGAAGGTGCGGTCTTCGTAGAACGCGCCGAGCATGAAGTTGAAGGCGCCATCGAAGTCCGACGCAAGGCGGATTTCCTGACTGTATTGCTCCAGCTTGTTGATCGGGTCCGACGAACCCGCGCCGCCCGGCAGGCGGGTGCCGTTCGGGCCGGGGAAGAACCCGCCGTAGGAATAGGCGTCGTAATCGATCGCATCCATGTTGAGGAGGCCGGTGACCGAGGTCAGGGTCAGGGTCTCGGACAGGTCGAGCTCGAACTGCAGACGGCTGAACCACACTTCGGTCTCGCCGAAAGGCACGCCGTTGCGGCCATCGGCGGGCGAATTGCCCGGCACCGGCCCGGCCAGCGGCCCGGCGGCATCGGTCAGGTAATAGCGCTGGTCGCTGGTGTTGCAGTCATAGCCCGCCGGGATCTGCACGCCCCCGCCCAGCAGGAAGATCGAGTCCGCCACGCCATTGGCGCCGCAGTTGATTTCCGCCGTGCCGATGGCGCCGTCGTTCTCGTTCTTGGTGTACTGCAGCTTGAAGTTGGCGCGGAACGTGTCGGTCGGGTTCCAGTCCAGCGTGACGCGGCCGATGAAGTCGGTGAGACCGCGCTTCTGGTTGACCGCCGGGGTGTTCGCCTGCAGCAGCTGGAACTCGTCGATGTCGTTGAACTGCGCGGCAATGCGGATGCCGAGCGTATCGGTGATCGGGCCCGAAATGTAACCCGAGACAAGGTAGCCCTTCTCCTCGAACTCGTAGCTGCCGCGCGCGCCGAACTGCCAGGTCGCGGTCGGGTTGGCCGAACGCAGCGAGAGCACGCCGGCGGTCGCCGACTTACCGAAGAACAGCGACTGCGGCCCGCGCAGCACGTCCACCTGCTCCACATCGAAGAAGCCGGCCTGCACGAGGCGCATGGTCGAGACGACGACGCCGTCATATTCAAAGGCGACCGCCGAATCGAACGCCGCCGAGATGTTCGAGGAGCCGACGCCGCGAAGCGAGAGCTGGCCGCCCGAGCCCGAGCCGCCGACCTGCACGTTGAGGGTCGGCACGCGGCTGGTGAAGTCGGCGACCTGGTCGATCGAGTAACGCTCAAGCGTCTCGCCGCCGATCGCGGTGACGGTAACGGGCACTTCCTGAAGAGTTTCGCTCTGGCGGCGGGCCTGAACGACGATCACCGGAATATCGTCATCGGCATCTGCGCTGTCCGCCGAATCCTGCGCCAAGGCGGCAGTAGGCATGGCGGCGACGCCGCTCAGCGCAGCCCCGCACAGCAACGCACGGCGCAAGCCGTCGGTGCCGACGCCGGATGCAATTCGGGCACGAAAATTGTTCATGGCTCTCTCTCCCCATCGGGCCGCGGCTTGCCCGCGCACCCTGTTTTTCCCAACCCGCAGGCATGTCTCCTCATGCCCTTTAGCCGAAGCCTTCGGATACCCTTGCATGTGTATGGTGCGCCCGCGTGCGCGCTATCAGCAAAAGCGATAGTGACCGCACCAAACTGCGACAAAAACGTCACATGCCTGTGTGAAAGCTAGATTCCGTAACGTCATTGGCCCTGCCTTGCGCGGGCCGCTGCGCCCTCGCGCTTTCGACAGTGGCGGGGGTTGTCGCGCCCGATAGGCTGGCGACACAGAAAAAAGCGTTTTGGGAGAAGGACGATGGCGGGACGGGTAGCGGGCAGGATTGCGCTCGTGACGGGCGGGGCAATGGGGCTGGGGAAGGCCGATTGCGAGGCGCTGGCGCGCGAGGGCGCGAAAGTGATCGTCACTGACCGCGATGCCGAGCTCGCGCATCAGGTGGCCGACTCCATCGGCGGCGACGCGATGGCGCTCGATGTGACCAGCGAAGAGCAATGGATCGAAGTGATGCGCGCGGTGCAGGAACGCCACGGCGGGCTCGACATCCTCGTCAACAATGCCGGCAACGTGATCTTCGAGAGCATCGAGGATTGCAGCCTCGCGCATTTCAAACTGCACCTTGATATCCACGTGGTCGGGACCTTCCTCGGCTGCAAATACGCCGTGCCGCTGATGAAGAACCGGCACGAGACCGTGGGCGGGGGCGGCTCCTCGATCATCAACATGGCCTCGACCGCGGCGCTGATGGGCTATGGCAACATCCCCGCCTATGCAGCGTGCAAGGCCGGGATCGCGGGGATGACCCGCAGCCTTGCGGTCGATTTCCAGGACCGGGGCTACGGCATCCGCGTCAACGCGCTCGCGCCCGGCGGGATCGAGACGCCGATGGTGATGGGCATTTCGGGCCGCGCGGGGCAGGCGCCGATGGAGATTCCGGCAGGCCCGCTCCCCGCCGACGCGCTCGGCCATCCGAGCGACGTGGCAGGCTGCGTGCTGTTCCTCGCTTCGGACGAGGCGCGCTTCCTCAATGGCCTGACCATTCCGGTGGACAATGGCCTTTACGCAAGGCCCCATCATTAAGGGGTCTGCCACTGACGAAAAGCCGGGCGCGTACCGCTGGTACGTGCTCGCACTGCTTACGCTGACAAGCGCGTTCAGCGTCGCCGACCGGCTGGTGTTCGGCATTCTGGTGCAGGACATCAAGGCCGAGTTCAAACTGTCGGACTTCGAGCTTGGCTTGCTGGGCGGGGTGGCGTTTTCGATCGTCTATGTGCTGGCGGGCTTTCCGGCAGCGCGGCTCGCAGACCGCTCAACCCGCAAGAACATCGTGGCCAGTGCGATCAGTTTCTGGAGTCTGATGACGGCGGCCTGCGGGATGGCGACCGGGTTCTGGACGCTGTTCGTCGCACGCACCGGGGTGGGGGTGGGCGAAGGCTGCTCTGGCCCTTCATCGCAGAGCCTAGTCGCCGACTTTTTCGAGCGTCACGAACTGGCCAAGGCGATGGGCTACCTGACGCTCGGCTCCACCGTCGGCACCGCCACCGGGCTGGTGTTCGGCGGGCAGCTGGCCGAGATGTTCAACTGGCGTTGGGCCTTTATCCTGATGGGCCTACCCGGCCTGCTGCTCGGCGCGGTGCTTTTTTTCACCGTGCGCGAGCCGCCGCGCGGGCGCTATGCCCCGGCGGGAACCGACATGACACAGCTGCCGCTGGGGCGCACGATCATGAGCCTCGTCACAAACCGCGTGTTCATGGGTCTGGCGCTGGGCTGGGCGGTGCAGATCATGATCGGCTATGCGCTCGCCTTCTGGATGGCGGCGGTGATGCTGCGGCAATTCCCGATCTCGACCGGGGATGTCGGGCTCTATCTTGGCCTGACCTTCCTCCTCGGCGGGATTCCCGGCCCGCTCATCGGCGGATACCTTACCCATTGGCTCACCTTGCGCGATGAACGCTGGCGCGCGTGGCTGCCCGGCTTGGTGAGCCTGGGCTGCGTGGTGCCGCTGGCGCTGAGCCTGTCATCGAGCAGCTTTGTCGGTTTCCTCTGCTGGTTCGGCGTGGCTTACGGCATCTATGTTGCCAGTCAGGCCGGGATCATGTCGGGCATTCAGGCGGCGGTCGAACCGGCCAGCCGGGGCTTTGCCGTGGCAATCGCGCTGTTCTTCAACAATCTCGTCGGGCAGGCGCTGGGGCTGATGGTGATTGGCGCAGTGAGCGACTGGTTGACCGCCACCCAGGGGACAAGCGCGCTGGCGGTAGCGGTGTTTGGGGTGTGCCTGGTGTCAGGCGTGCTCTCACTCGCGATCTTCGTGTGGACCGCTGCGCAGATGGGGCCAAGCGGCTATCTTGAGAAGATGCGCGGGGGCGTGACCGAAACGTTTGCCTAGCAGGCCGGGGTCCTCAAAACCCCGGATGGATCGAAAGCGCTGCGCCGTCGACCAGCATCTCCGCGCCGGTCATGAAGGGGCACTCGTCGCTCGCGAGGAAAGCTATGGCGGCGGCGGTTTCGGACGGGTCGGCGAGGCGGTTCAGCGGCGATGTCTTGGCGACCGCAGCGATCAGCCCCGGCATCTGCACCTCGGCCGCCGCGAGAATGCCGGTCATGGTCGCACCCGGGATCACCGTGTTGCAGCGGATCGCCAAACCGGCTTGCGCGCACCACGTGGCGACGGATTTGGAGAGCACTCGCACCGCCGCCTTGCTCGCCGAATAGCCGACATCGGTCGGCAGCGGTGCAATTGCGGTGGTCGAGGCGATATTGACGATCGCGCCCTTGGGGCCGCCCGGATTGGCGCGCATCGCCGCAATGGCGGCGCGGCATCCTGCCATCGCGCCGGTGAGGTTCACGGCCAGCACCTTATCCCAAGCGGCGAACATCGCCTCGTCATCAAGGTCGCCGATCCCTGCGCCCGACACCATCCCGGCATTGTTGACCAGAATGTCGAGCCGTCCGAAGGTCTCGACCGCGCGGCCCACGATCTGCGTCCACAACGCGCGGTCGGACACGTCCTGCACCGCGAACCGCGCGCCGGCTTCCTCGCACAGCGCTTGGCCGCGCGCTGCATCGAGATCGGTGCCGAGCACCTCGGCCCCGTCCGCCCGCAGCCGCCGCACCGTCGCCGCGCCGATCCCAGAGGCGCAGCCGGTGACGATCGCGACCTTGCCGCTGAGGTCCGGCATTACTCGGCCTGCGTCCAGATTGTCGCACAGGCCCGCTGGTTATGGGTCGCCACGAACCGAGCGAGGTTGTCGGTGCCCTCGGGCAGCTTCCAGCCCACCGTGAAGCCGAAATTGGCAAAGGCGAAGATCAGCAGGTCGGCAAAGGTGAAGCGGCCGAGAGCGATGTGGTCGCTCGCGCCGAGGTAGCCGTCGAACAGCCGCCACTTCTCGTCCGCGAGCTCCGAGAGTTCCGCCCCTGCGCCCGGCGAGACCACGGTCATGCGCGGTTCGAACATCGGGCGGCCCGCGCCGGCGCGGAAGCCCATCGTCATCGGCACGACCACTTCCTGATCGAACAGGCGCGCCCACTTGCGCACCGTCGCCCGCTCCACCGGGGTCTCGCCAAACAGGTTGGGGGCGGGGTGCTGCTCCTCGACATATTCGCAGATCGGCCAGCTTTCGGTGAGGCAGGTGCCGTCCTCCAGCTCGAGCGTCGGGGTGGTCCCTTGCGGATTGCGCGCCATGTAGCTGGCATCCTGCCGGTTCTGGCCGGTGATGATGTCGTAATGCACGCGGGCGAAATCGCGCCCTTCCTCAAGGCCCTTTTCGATCATGAACATCCGCACCAGGCGGGGGTTGGGGCCGAGGCTGGAATGCAGCGTGATCATGGGGTTCTCTCTCCAGGCAGATGTGTGGCGCGCCGGTTCTAGGAGGCCGCGCCGTCGCCGTCGTCCTCATAAATGCGCTAGGGGACGGGCGTATGACGGGCCCAGCGCGAAACCGCTTGCGCGGCGGTGCTGTATTGCGCAGATAAGGCACCATGGATCAGCCCCCCGTTCCCCCGCAGCCTGACGCGGACGACGAACTCACCCGGGTTCACCCCAATTACGCCCACGCCTTGCGGGTGCAGACCGCGCTGGGCTCGCTGCCGGTGCTGGTCGCGGCCGCCGTGATCGAGATCGCGCTGCGCAAGCTCGACCTGCTGCCGCCCGGGCTTATCGCCGGGGTGGTGCTGCTGATCGTGATCGCGCTGGTGATCCGCATCCCCCAGTCCCGCTTCAACGCCCGCGGCTACCAGATGGGCAGCGACCGCCTGAGAGTGGTGCGCGGCCTGATGTTCCGTTCGGACACGGTCGTGCCCTTCGGCCGGGTGCAGCATATTGATGTGGCGCAGGGCCCGCTCGAGCGGTTCTTCGGCATCGCCACGCTGACGCTCCACACTGCGGGCAACCACAATGCCAGCGTTTCGCTGCCGGGGCTCGGCGAGGAGCTGGCGCGCGACATGCGCGAGGATATCCGCGCGCATATCCGCCGCGAGACCCTGTGAGGCGCGCCGCATGAGCGACACCCGCCGCACCGCACCGCTCGGCATCGTGATCGGTGCGCTCGGCAGCGCGCAGAACGCGATCTTCCCTGCGGCTGCGGCGGGCTTCAGTGGCGGGCTGGGCGGGGCGGGACTGCTGGTGGGCCTCGGCGTGGGGCTGGCCGTGATCCTGATCGGCTCTGCCTTCAGCTATCTCGGCTGGCGGCGCACCACCTACACCACCGGCGAGACTGACATCCGGGTCGAGAGCGGGGTGCTCAGCCGCACGGCGCGCTCGGTGCCTTACGAGCGCATCCAGGACGTCAGCCTCGAAGCCAAGCCGCTGCCGCGCCTGCTCGGGCTGGTGGCGGTCAAGTTCGAGACCGGGGCGGGCGGGGCGGATGACCTTGCGCTCACCTATCTCACCGCCGCCGAGGGCGAGCGCCTGCGCCAGCTGGTGCGCGAGCGGCGCGAGGACGAAGCGGCGGCCGCGGCCACCGTGTCCGCCGACCCCGCCGCACCCGCGCGCGCCGCTGTCGACGCGGGCCCGGAGACGGGACAGGTGCTGTTCGCAATGGGGCCGGTGCGGCTTTTCACCTTCGGCCTGTTCGAATTCTCGCTCGCGGTCTTCGCCGTGGTCGGCGGCGCGCTGCAATATGTCGACAACGTCACCTCGATCGACGTGTGGAATGTCGACATCTGGTACCGCTGGCTCAAGCAGCAGGGCAGCACGGTGGCGACTCTGGGCCCCTATGCGCAGGCGCTGGCGGCGGCGGCGGGGCTGGCGGGGTTGATGGTTGTCGGCTCGGCCACCGGCGTGGTGCGGACATTCCTGCGGGATTGGGGCTACACCCTCACCCGCTCGGCGCGCGGCTTCCGGCGCCAGCGCGGGATGCTCACCCGCACCGATGTGGTGATGCCCGCGCACCGCGTGCAGGGGCTGGTGATCGGCACTGGCCTGGTGCGCTACCGCTTCGGCTGGCATTCGCTGAGCTTTGTTAGCCTTGCGCAGGACGACAAGGAGCAGAGCCACGTGGTCGCGCCTTTCGCGTCGATGGCGGAAATCACGCCGATCGTCGCCGCCTCAGGCTTCCGCCTGCCCACCGAGACGACCCAGTGGCAGCGCGCCAGCACCCGGCACCGCAACGATCTGGCGGCGCGCGATGCGGCGATCTTCGTGCTCGCGACCATCGTGGCGGCGATTGCAGCGCCCGCCGGGCTGTTCCTGATCCCGCTCGGGCTGGCGGTGCTGGCGGTGGGAGCGAACCTCTACGCCTGGGAGTTCCGCCGCCATGCGATCGACGAGGCGCAGGTCTATGCCAGCCACGGCTTCCTCTCGCCCCGGCAGGAGATCGCCACGCGGCTAAAGCTCCACTCGGTCGAGATCGCGCAGGGGCCGGTTGCGCGCCTCAGGGGCTATGCGACGGTGCACTTGGGGCTTGCCGGAGGGAGCTTCGCGATGCGCGGTGTCCCGCTGGCCGAGGCGCGCCGCCTTCGCGCGCAGGTGCTCGAGACGATCACCGCGACCGATTACTCGCGGCTCGATGCCCCGCCCCAGTCTGCGCCTGCCCCTCAGGCCTTGAGCGCGGCCCAATCGGGGTTATCGGAAAACTTCCTCGCCACGTAGGAGCAATCGGGGCGGATCAGGAAGCCCTGCCGCTCGGCGTCCTCCACCAGCCTGAGGGTCAGCGCGCCCGCCACGCCGCGCCCGCCGATCGCGCGCGGCACGATGGTGTGCGCGGCAATGCGGATATCCTTGCCGTCGCGAGTGCCGCCCGGCTCCCATTCGAGATAGCCTTCTTCCGGCGATCCCGCGACCACCGCGACATAGCGGCCGCCTTGGCCTGCGACATGGTGCGTGATTGTCGGCTTTGCGCTTTCTTCGTGCATGGGGGGCTCCTCCGGCTTGCCACGCCTGAATGTGCGGGTAATGGCGTGGCCGATGAGCCTCGCCAAGCCCTTCCTGTCGGACAATGCCGCTGCCGTCCACCCCGCGCTGTGGGAGGCGATGCGCAGCGCCGACAGACCGGACAACCCGTACGACGGGGACACGCTCTCCGCCGAACTCGACGCCCGCTTCACCGCGCTGTTCGGGCGCGAGTGCGCCGCGCTGTGGGTGGCGACAGGGACGGCGGCGAATTGTCTGGCGCTGGGCACGCTGGTCCAGCCCCACGGCGGGGTGGTGTGCCACCGCGAGGCGCATATCGAGGTCGACGAGGGCGGCGCGCCCGGCTTCTTCCTCCACGGCGCCAAGCTGATGCTGGCGGAAGGCGAGGGCGCGAAGCTGACGCCTGCGGATATCGCCGCGCTGGTCGATCCGATCCGCAACGACGTGCATCAGGTGCAGCCCCACGCCATCGCGATCACGCAGGCCTCCGAATATGGCCGCGCCTATTCGCCGGCCGAACTGGCGGTGCTGGGCGCTTTTGCGAAGGAGCGCCGCCTCGGCCTCCACATGGACGGCGCGCGCTTCGCCAATGCTGCGGCCTTCCTCGGCGGCGCGGCGCCAGAGGCGGCACGCACGGCCAGCGGCCCGGTCGACAGCCTCGCCTTCGGCTTCATCAAGAACGGCGGGATGGGGGCGGAGGCCGTGGTGCTGTTCGACCCCGAACGCGCCATGGAAGTCCGCTACCGCCGCAAGCGCGCCGGGCACCTCCAATGCAAGGGGCGCTATCTCGCCGCGCAGATCCTCGCGATGCTCGAGGATGACCTGTGGCTCGCCAACGCCGCGCACGCCAATGCGGCGGCGCAGGAGGTTTCCGCAGGCTGCGCCGACCGGCTGCTCCACCCGGTCGAGGCGAACGAGCTGTTCGTGCGCCTGACCCCGGAAGAGCGCGCTGGGCTGCGCGCGCAGGATTTCGCCTTCTACGACTGGGGCGCGGATTCCGCGCGATTCGTCACCGCCTGGAACACCCGGCCAGAGGATGCCGTCGCGCTCGGCAAGGCGATCGCCGCACTATGAGCGGCGGCGGGGCGCCCACCATGCTCAACCCCAAGGTGCTGATCCCCTTCATGCTGACTGGGACGATCTGGGGCTCGACGTGGTTCGTCATCACCGGGCAGATCGCCGACGTGCCCGCCGCATGGGGCGTGTTCTACCGCTTCATGCTCGCGACCCCGGCGCTGTTCGCGCTGGCGCTGGTGATGGGCAACCGGCTGCGGCTGAACCGGCCTGAGCATCTCTTGGCGCTCGGCGTCGGGATCGCGCAGTTCAGCGGCAACTTCCTGTTCGTCTACCACGCCGAAAGCCACATCACCTCAGGGATCGTCGCGGTGATGTTTGCGCTGCTGATGGTGCCCAACGCGATCTTCGCGCGGGTGTTCATCGGCGAGAAGGCCCAGGGTGGCTTCATCGGCGGGAGCCTTGTCGCCATCGCGGGCGTGTCGCTGCTGCTGGTGCACGAATGGAACGCCGCGCCGCTCGGCGGAAATGTCGGGCTCGGGATCGTGCTGGCGGTTGGCGGGATGCTCGCCGCCTCGATCGCCAATGTGGTGCAGGCCAACCCAACCGGCAGGGGCGTGCCGATGGTGAGCTTTCTCGCCTGGGCGATGGTCTATGGCACCGCCTTCGACTTCGTCTACGCGCTCGCCACCGAGGGCCCGCCGCAACTGCCGACCGGCTGGCAGTTCTGGGCGGGGACGGCCTATCTCGCGATCATCGGCTCGGTGGTGACCTTCCCGTTGCACTACAATCTGGTGCGCGAGATCGGCGCGGGGCGCACGGCCTACAACGGGATCGTCACCGTATGCGTGGCGATGCTGCTCTCGACCTTGTTCGAGGGCTTCGTGTGGGACGCGCTTTCGGCCACTGGCATGGCGCTGGCGCTGGCCGGAATGGGGCTTGCGCTGCGGTCAAAGCAGCGCCGCTAATCCCTCGACATAGGTCGGGAAGCGCGGCGACCACCCCAGCACACGCTTCGCCTTGCCGTTGGCGACGCGGCGGTTCTCCATGTAGAACCCGTGCGCCATTTCGGAGAGGTTGGCTTCCTCCAGCGTCTCCAGCAGGGGCAGCGGCAGGCCGAGCAACCGGCAGGCGTGTTCGGTGACTTCGTTGCCGCTGCACGGGAGGTCGTCGCCGAGGTTGTAGGCTCCCGTGGGCGCGTCCTGCACCAGCGCTGCGACTACCCCGCTGGCGATATCGTCGACATGGACACGGCTGAACACCTGATCGGGCAAGTCGATCCGCCGCGCCTTGCCCTCCTTCACCCGGTCGAGCGCAGAGCGGCCGGGCCCGTAGATCCCCGGCAGCCGGAACACCCGCGCGCCCATGCCGAGCCAAGCGAGGTCCGCCTCGGCCCGCGCGTTGCGGCGGCCTTCGCCGGATTGCGCTATGGTCGGCGTCGTCTCGTCAACCCAGGCGCCTGCGCGGTCGCCATAGACGCCGGTCGAGGAGAGGTAGAACAGTGCCCCCCTCTTGTCGGCGCCCGCGAGCGCCTCACCGTAAGCGTCCAGCACAGGATCGCCCCCGGCCCGCTCGGGCGGCACTGAGGACAGGATATGCGTCGCCTCGCCCAGCGCCGCGAGCACCGCCCCGCGGTCGGCAAAGGCAATGTCGCCCGCGCTGCCCGTCGCGCGCACCTGCCAGCCGTGCGCGTGCATTGCGGTGGCGATGCGCCCGGCGGTGTAACCGAGGCCGAAGATCAGCAATTGTCCCATACGAGCAACCTAATGATTGGCCCCGCGCCCAATACAACCTAAATCGGGTCGCATGGACATCGCAACCACCCCGCAGAACCCCGAAGGCAACCCCGAAATCGCGGACGCCGCTCCCACCCCACACGAGCCGCCGGTGATCCGGCGCGAGGATTACACGCCATTCGCGTGGCTGGTGCCGACGACGCAGCTCGACTTCCAGCTGGGGCTGAGCGCGACCCGCGTCACCGCGACTCTCGCGGTCGAGCGCAACCCCGCCGCCGCGCCGACGGGCGAACTTCTCCTCAATGGCGACAGCCTGAAAGCCGAGAGCGTTACGGTCGATGGCGCACCCGCGTACTGGCGGATGGACGGGCCGGACCTCATCGTTATTCTGCCGGGGGACAAGCACACGGTCGAAGTCGTCACGCAGATCGACCCCGGCGCCAACACCCAGCTGATGGGCCTCTACGCCTCGAACGGCATGCTCTGCACCCAATGCGAATCGGAGGGCTTCCGCCGCATCACCTTCTTCCCCGACCGGCCCGACGTGCTCTCGACCTATGCCGTGCGGATGGAGGGCGACAAGGCCGCCTTCCCGATCCTGCTGTGCAACGGCAACCGCACCGCCGCGGGCGAGAACCCTGACGGCACCCACTGGGCCGAGTGGCACGACCCCTGGCCCAAGCCGTCCTACCTCTTCGCGCTGGTCGCAGGCGATCTGGTGGCGAACTCCAAGCCCTTCACCACCCGCTCAGGGCGCGTGGTCGAGTGCAACGTCTGGGTCCGCGCCGAAGACCTCGAGCGCACCGCCCACGCGCTCGAAAGCCTTCACCGCTCGATGAAGTGGGACGAGGACGTCTTCGGGCGCGAATACGACCTCGATCTCTACAACATCGTCGCCGTCAGCGACTTCAACATGGGGGCGATGGAGAACAAGGGGCTCAACGTCTTCAACACCAAATATGTGCTGGCCGACCCCGACACCGCGACCGACGCCGATTTCGACGCGGTCGAGGGCGTGATCGCGCACGAATATTTCCACAACTGGTCGGGCAACCGCGTGACCTGCCGCGACTGGTTCCAGCTCTCGCTGAAGGAGGGCTTCACCGTGCTGCGCGACCAGCTGTTCAGCCAGGACATGCGCGGGGAAGCGGTCAAGCGGATCGAGGATGTGCGCATTCTGCGCGCGGCGCAGTTCCCCGAGGATGCGGGGCCGCTCGCCCACCCGATCCGGCCGGATTCCTACCGCGAGATCAGCAACTTCTACACCGCCACCGTCTACAACAAGGGCGCGGAAGTCATCCGCATGATGCGCTCGATGGTGGGCGAGGCGCGCTTCCGCGCCGGCTGCGACCTCTACTTCGACCGCCACGACGGTGAGGCCGCAACCTGCGAGGATTTCGTCAAGGCAGTCGAGGATGGGGCGGGGATCGACCTCTCCGCCTTCCGCCGCTGGTATTCGCAGGCGGGAACGCCGCGGGTGGCCGTGTCTCAGGCTGTTGAGGGCAACACCCTCAAGCTGACCTTGAAGCAGACCGTCCCCGTCACCCCCGGCCAGCCCGACAAGCTGCCGATGCCGATCCCGCTCAAACTCGCCGTCCACGCCCGCTCCGGCGCGCTCGGAGCCGAGCAGCTGGTGGTGCTGGAGGAAGAGGCCCAGACCTTCGACCTGCCGCTCGCGGGCGGCGACCCGGTCGTTTCGATCAACCGCGGCTTCACCGCGCCCGTTGTGATCGAGCGCGCTCTGGCCCGCGAGGACCTCGTGTTCCTCGCCGCGCATGACGATGACCCCTTCGCGCGCTCGGAAGCCTTGCAGGAACTGGCGGTCAGCCACCTCGTCGGCACCGCCAGCGGCGCGCTTTCGGCGGAGGACCAGCAAGCGGGCGAGGCGGCGATCATCGGCGCGTTCCGCTCGAGCCTTGCCGACAATGCGCTCGAGGATGCGATGCGCGGCGAATTGCTGGTGCTTCCGTCCGAAACCTACTTGTTCGAAGCGATGGCCACGGGGACACGCAAGGCCGATCCCGGCGCGATCCACACCGCGCGCGAGGGGCTGAAGGCCGCCATCGGCATGGCGCTCGCGGGCGAGCTTGCGGCGCTCCATGCGCGCGCTTCGGCCGTCACGCTGAACGATCCGGCAGGGCGCGGGGCGCGCAAGGTCAAGACGACCGCACTCGCCCTCATCGCCGCCGCCGACCCGGCCAAGGCGGCGATGCTGGCCGCAGCGCAGTTCGATGCGGCGGACAACATGACCGACCGGCAGGGCGCGCTGATGGTGCTGTGCGGGCTCGAGAGCCCGGCGCGCGCCGAAAAGCTGGCGGCGTTCTACGAGCGCTACAAGGACAATGCGCTGGTGGTCGACAAGTGGTTCACCCTGCAGGCCCTGTCGCTCCACCCAGAAGTGATCGCCCATGTCCGCGCATTGGCCGAGCACCCCGATTTCAACATGAAGAACCCCAACCGCGTGCGCTCGCTGCATATGGCCTTCGCGGGCAATCCCAAGGGCTTCCACAAGGCCGATGGCGAGGGCTACCGGATGGTCGCCGACGTCATCCTCGCGCTTGATCCGATCAACCCGCAGACCGCGGCGAAGTTCGTGCCTGCGCTCGGGCGGTGGCGGCGAATCGAGGCGGGGCGGGCAGCGCTGATGAAGGCGGAGCTCGAGCGCATTCTCGCCGTCGGCAACCTCTCGCGCGACACATTCGAGCAGGTCAGCCGCTCGCTCGAGGGTTGAGGCGCGTGGACTTCCAGATCGAGCGCGACGCGCTGCTCGAAGGCGTGCCGCACGGCTTCTTCGGTAGCTTAGGCGGCGCGCACCAGTTCGGCTTCGGCGGGCCGGGCGAGGGGGCCGAGGTGCGGCTGCTGCGGGCAGCGGCGGCCGAGGCGATTCTCCCCGGCGGCATCCTCGCCGCGCCGCATCAGGTGCATTTGCCCGATGTCGTGACGGTGACTCAGGCGTGGGACGATAGTGTCGAGGGACGCCCTGTTGCCGACGCCGTCGTCACCGCCACGCCCGGCATTGTGCTCGGGATCGTCACTGCCGACTGCGGCCCGATCCTCTTCGCCGATGCTCAGGTAGGCGTCATCGGCGCGGCCCACGCGGGCTGGCGCGGGGCGGTCGAGGGCGTGCTCGAAAACACCATCGCCGCGATGGAGGCGCTGGGGGCGACCAGGGCGAACATCGCCGCAGTGCTCGGCCCGACGATCGCGCAAGCGAGCTACGAGGTCGACGCGCCGTTCCGCGAGCGCTTCCCAGCCGCGGCCGAGCGGTTCTTCGCCCCCGCACCCGAGCGCCAGGGTGCGGCGCGCTGGCACTTCGATCTGCCCGGATTCATCACCGCGCGGCTTGCCGACGCGGACATCGGGAAAATTGCGGATATTGGCCGGGATACATTCTCACACGTCGCGCGTTACCATTCGCATAGGCGCTCCACGCAAGCGGGCGAGGCGAATTATGGTCGGCAGATCAGCATGATCGCGCTGGCCTGAGTGGGCCTTGCATGGCTGCGAACGCGGCTTGACTAAAACACGGTTGGAATCTCGCAGGATTGCCGTTAATTGCCCCGCCCAAGCTTCAGACCGGGCCCGACACAAGCGGCGCTCGACGATGAAGCAGGGACCAATCGACGGATCGGCTCAGGGGCGCATCGCCCCGCAATGCAAAACCACGCCGCGCAGGCTCATTCCGGCGCGGCAAAACGAGCAGGGTAAGACGAAATGGCTACTGACACGGCCGCTACCACCGAACTCTCCGCCGCCGACGAAGGCGTGCGCCGCCGCGACTGGATCCACATCGCTGCGCTCGGCACGGCCGGCGTGGGCGGGGCTTCGGTCCTGTTCCCGCTGATCTCGCAGATGGCGCCTTCGGCTGACGTGCTCGCCGCGAGCACCACCGATGTCGATGTCAGCGCGATCGCCGAAGGCCAGTCGATCAAGGCGGTGTTCCGCAAGCAGCCGCTGTTCGTGCGCCGCCTGACCGCCGCGGAAATCGAGGAAGCGAACAAGGTCGACGTCGGTAGCTTGCGCGATCCGCAGACCCTTGCCGAGCGCACCAAGGAAGGTCACCCCGACCTGCTCGTGACCATGGGCGTTTGCACCCACCTGGGCTGCGTGCCGCTTGGTGCGGCGGAAGGCGAAAGCCGCGGCGATTTCGGCGGCTATTTCTGCCCCTGCCACGGTTCGCACTATGATACCGCCGCGCGCATCCGGAAGGGCCCTGCGCCGAAGAACCTGATGGTTCCGAATTACGAGTTCACGTCCGATACCGTCATCCGCGTCGGCTGAGCCTGCGTATCTGACTGCAAACCATAATCGCCTGACCTTTCACCTGATCAAGCCGAGAGAACGCCATGAGTTTCGCCTGGGCCAAGCAATACGAACCGCAGTCCGCCTTCACCAAGTGGATTGACGAGAAGCTGCCGCTGCCGCGGCTCGTCTACAACGCGGTCGGGGCCGGTTATCCGGTGCCGCGCAATCTCAACTACATGTGGAACTTCGGCGTTCTGGCCGGCTTCTTCCTGATGGTTCAGATCATCACCGGCGTTGTCCTCGCGATGCACTACGCGGCCAACGGCCTCGTCGCCTTCGCCACGGTCGAGCACATCATGCGCGACGTGAACTACGGCTGGATGTTGCGCTACGCCCACGCCAACGGGGCGAGCTTCTTCTTCATCGTCATCTACATGCACATCTTCCGCGGGTTCTTTTACTCGTCGTACAAGGCCCCGCGCGAGATGATCTGGCTGCTGGGCGTGGTGATCTTCCTGCTGATGATGGCGACCGCCTTCATGGGCTACGTGCTGCCGTGGGGCCAGATGAGCTTCTGGGGCGCGCAGGTCATCACCGGCCTGTTCGGCGCGATCCCGCTGGTGGGCGAGCCGATCCAGGTCTGGATCCTGGGCGGTTACGCCCCGGATAACGCGGCGCTCAACCGCTTCTTCTCCCTGCACTTCCTGCTGCCCTTCGTGATCGCTGGCGTCGTGATCCTCCACATCTGGGCGCTGCACATCCCCGGCTCGTCGAACCCGACCGGCGTGGAAGTGAAGCAGGAATCCGACACTGTTCCGTTCCACCCGTACTACACGGCGAAGGACGGCTTTGGCCTCGGCGTGGTGCTGATCCTGTTCACCGCGATGGTGTTCTTCCTGCCCAACGCGCTGGGTCACCCGGACAACTACATCGAAGCCAACCCGCTCTCGACGCCGGCGCACATCGTTCCCGAATGGTACTTCTGGCCGTTCTACGCGATCCTGCGCGCCTTCACCGGCGATCTCACCATCCCCTTCACCGGCATCGTGCTGGTTCAGGCGAAGCTGCTCGGCGTGATCGCGATGTTCGGTTCGATCCTGCTGTGGTTCATCCTGCCCTGGCTCGACAAGAGCCCGGTGCGCTCGGGCCACTACCGTCCGCTGTTCCGCAAGTTCTTCTGGTTCGGTCTGATCCCGACGATGGCGGTGCTGTTCTACTGCGGCGGTGCGCCGGCCGAGCAGCCCTATGTGCTGATCAGCCAGCTCGCGACGGGTTACTACTTCCTTCACTTCCTGGTGGTCCTGCCGATCATCAGCCAGATCGAAGTTCCCAAGCCGCTGCCGTTCTCGATCACCGAAGCGGTGATCGGCAAGGGCAGCGCACCCGAAGCGCCCCGCGCAGGTTCTGTGGATGGCGGCGACGCCGGCACTGCACCCGAAGGCTCGCTGCAACCGGCCGAGTAATCGGTCGGGACGGCTCATACGCAATCTGAACCGACAACAAGAAAGAGTTCGGACATGACTATTCGTCTCGGAGGCATCATTGCAGGCCTCGCCATCACTGCGGTGCTGGTGCTGTGGTCGCTCCTGCCCGGTGCCTATTCCTACGCCTTCGACCCGCCGGCTGAACCGCAGCCTTCGGCGGCGTTCTACGAGCATGGCCACGGCCCCGAGGGCGGCTTCGCCTTCGACGGCGTCTTCGGCAAGTGGGACATGGCCCAGCTGCAGCGCGGCTATCAGGTCTACAAGGAAGTCTGCAAGTCGTGCCACAGCCTCAAGTTCGTCGCCTTCCGTGACCTGAGCCAGCTCGGCTACACCGAAGCCGAAGTGCAGGCCGAAGCGGCAACCTGGACGATCCCGGGCAAGGATCCGGCGACGGGCGAACAGACCGAGCTTCCCGGCAAGCCGACCGATTACTTCCCGCCGGTCTATTACGCCGGTCAGGGCGTTCCGCCGGATCTTTCGCTGATCACCAAGGCGCGTCATGACGGCTCGAACTACGTCTACGATCTGCTCACCGGCTACGGCGAGCCCGATCCGGCGAAGGCCGCCAAGGTTGGCTTCGAGACGCCCGACGGCCTCTACTTCAACAAGCACTTCCCCAACGTGAACATCGCCATGCCGGCGCCGCTGAGCGACGACCAGCTCACCTATGCTGACGGCACCAAGGCGACCACGGCGCAGATGGCGAAGGACGTTGCGGCCTTCCTGACCTGGACCGCCGAGCCCTCGCTCGTCGAGCGGCGCCAGACCGGGTGGTTCGTGCTCGGCTTCCTGCTGTTCGCGACCACGCTGGCCTTCCTCAGCTACAAGCAGATCTGGGCTGGCCTGAAGCCGAAGAAGAAGTAAGCCTCACGCGAGGCCAAAGCACACAGCGCCCCGTCATCCCTTGCGGATGGCGGGGCGCTCTGCTTTGAGGGAGCCGAAAGGGGCCTTTCCGACATGACTGCACAGCATCTCTCGCCGCAAGAGCTCAAGGCGCTCGTGCGCACCGTGCCGGACTTCCCGCACCCCGGTATCCAGTTCCGCGACATCACCACGCTGATCGGCCACCATCAGGGCATGGCGGCGAGCGTCCACCACCTCGCAGCCGCGGCAGGTGCCGCAGGCGCGCACAAGATCGCCGGGATGGAAGCGCGCGGCTTCATCTTCGGCGCGGCGGTCGCGGTGCAACTCGGCGTCGGCTTCGTGCCGGTGCGGAAGCCCGGCAAGCTCCCGATCAATACCATCGGCATCGACTACGCGCTCGAATATGGCACCGACCGGCTCGAGATGGACCCGCTCGCGATCGAACCCGGGCAGCAAGTCGTGATCGTCGATGACTTGATCGCCACCGGCGGCACCGCGCTCGCCTCGGCCGAGCTGCTGCGCATGGCTGGCGCGGTGGTGACCCACGCGCTGTTCGTGATCGATCTGCCCGACCTCGGCGGCGCCGAGCGACTGCGCCAGGCGGGCATCACCGTTTCCTCGCTGATGGAATTCGAAGGCGACTGAACCTTCCCGCCGGGCCACCGGGTCCGGTTTTGGTTGTGTTGTCAAAGACCCCTCGGCTATGCTGGAACGCAGGCGTTGACCCGCGCGCCTGTGACCTGAACCCCGTCCGCGCGAGGATCCGAGACGCCGCCTATGGCTATCGCTGCGACGCTTCTGACGCTGGCCCTGCTTCCCTTCCTTGCGGCGCTCGCCATCGCGCTGCTGCACGGCGCGCCGCGCGGCGTGCATTCGGGGATCGCGGGCGCGGCGAGCGCTGCGGGCCTCGCGCAGCTGGCAAGCCTTGCCGCGCCCGCGCTGGGGGGAGATGCGCCCTTCGCCCGGTGGGAGTGGGTGCCGTCCCTCGGGCTCGATTTCACGCTGATGGTCGATCCCTTGGGCTGGATGTTCGCCTTGCTGATCCTCGGCATCGGCCTGTTGGTGGTGATCTTCGCGCACAGCTATCTCGACGCTGGCGAAGACACGGGGCGCTTCTTTGCCAGCCTGATGCTGTTCCAGGGTGCGATGCTGGGCATCGTGATCGCGGGCAATGTGCTGCTGCTGCTGGTGTTCTGGGAGCTGACCAGCCTCGCCTCGTTCCTGCTGATCGGCTTCTGGCAGCACAAGGCGGAAGCCCGCCAAGGCGCGCGCATGGCGCTGGCAGTGACAGGGGGCGGAGGCCTCGCGCTGATCGGCGGGATGGTGCTGCTGGGCCTGATCGCCGGGAGCTTCGACCTTCAGGCGATCCTCGCGCAGGGCGACATGGTGCGCGCTTCGCCGCTCTATCCGCTGATGCTGGGGCTGATCCTCATCGGCTGCTTCACCAAGTCGGCGCAGTTCCCGTTCCACTTCTGGCTCCCCCACGCGATGGCCGCGCCGACGCCGGTGAGCGCCTATCTCCATTCGGCGACGATGGTGAAGGCGGGCGTCTTCCTGCTCGCGCGGCTGTGGCCGGTGCTGGCGGGAACCGAGATATACACGGTGACGGTCACGAGCGTCGGCCTCGTCACGATGATCTTCGGCGCTGCCGTCGCGCTGTTCCGGCATGATCTGAAGAGCATCCTTGCCTATTCGACCATCTCGCAGCTCGGCATGCTGGTCATGCTGCTGGGCTTCAGCCTCGAGGCCGCGGCGCTGGCCGCGGTGCTGCACATCCTCAACCATGCCGCCTTCAAGGCCGCGCTGTTCATGAGCGCCGGGATCGTCGAGCACGAGACCGGCACGCGCGACATCCGCCGTCTAGGCGGGCTGGCGAAGGCGATGCCGGTCACCGCGATGATCGCCACCCTCGCCGCCGCATCGATGGCGGGCCTGCCGCCGCTGGGCGGGTTCATCTCCAAGGAGCTGATGCTCTACCAGACCCCCAAGCTGGCGCTGGCCGGTTTGCCGTGGCTGCTGCCGGTGCTGGTGACCTTGGGCGCGACGTTCTCGGTCGCCTATTCGCTGCGCTTTGCAGCTCACCTGTTCGCCGGAAAGCCCCGCGAGGCCGATCCCTTCGCCCGCGCGCATGATCCCTCGCCGATGATATGGGCCGCGCCTGCGCTGCTGACCGCGCTGGCGGTGCTGCTCGGCCTTGCCCCGATGTGGCTTGCTGCGCCGCTGGTGAGCGCGGTCACGGGCGCGGTCACGGGCAGCGCGCCTCCGCAAGTGGAGCTGGGCCTGTGGCACGGGGTCAACCTTGCGCTGATCCTCAGCGTGATCGCGGTCGCGGGCGGGGCGGTGCTGCTGTGGCGGCACGCGGGGCTTCTCGCCCTGTGGGAGCGCGCCGCGCTGCCCGATGCCAAGCGGATGTTCGAAAGCACGCTTCGCTCCGCCGACGCGCGGGTTAGGAAGGCGCTGGTCGCCACCCATACCCCCTCGCTCCAGCGCATGCTGCTGGCGAGCTTTGCGGTCACCATCCTGCTGGTGATCGAGGGCGCGCTGACCGGCGGCGGGGTGCTGACCGGCACGCGGCCCGCCTTGCCCGCCAACGTGCCCGCCATCGCCGCCTGGGTGCTGCTGATTGCGGCGACCGGCGCGACCGTGCTGCAATCGCGCCGGCGCCTGCGCGCGCTCATCTATGTCAGCGTCATCGGCCTCGTGGTGAGCCTCGCCTTTGCGGTGCTCTCGGCCCCCGATCTCGCGCTGACACAGATTGCGGTCGAGGCGGTGACGGTGCTGCTGATGCTGCTTGCGCTGAACCTGCTCCCCAAGAAGCCGCCGCTGATCTCAAGCCGCGCACGCAAGACCCGCGACGCTGCCATCGCCATCGCCGGGGGTGTGCTGGTGGGCGGGATCGCCTGGGCGATGCTGACCCGCGATCCGGGTCCGAGCATCGCCGCCTTCCACCTCGCCAATGCCAAGGCAGGGGGCGGGGGGACCAATGTCGTCAACGTCATTCTCGTCGATTTCCGCGCCTATGATACGCTGGGCGAGATCATCGTGCTGGGGATCGCGGGGCTCGGGATTTACGCGCTGCTCGACACCGCCGACAAGGGTTCGGCAGCCGCGCGGCTGCGGGCATGGCGCGTCGAAATGCCGTACTCGCCCGAGCGCCATCCGATGATGCTGGTCGCAGCCAGCCGGATCATCCTGCCGTTGACACTGGCAGTGGGCATCTACCTCTTCCTGCGCGGCCACAACCAGCCGGGCGGCGGCTTCATCGCCGCGTTGGTGGTAGCGATCGCCTTCCTCGTGCAATACCTCGCCGCCGGCTTCGACTGGTCGGATGCGAGGAAACCCTTCGGCGAGCACAACCTCATCGGCTGGGGCGTGCTCACCGCGATGGCGACGGGTCTGGGGGCGATGGCGCTGGGATCGCCGTTCCTCACCTCGTGGTTCGACTATTTCAGCCTGCCGCTGATCGGCAAGTTCGAGCTGGCGAGCGCGATGCTGTTCGACACCGGCGTGTTCCTGACGGTGCTCGGCGCGGTGATGCTGGCCTTGCAGGAGCTGAGCCACATCGCCAAGCGCGCCGCCCGAGCCGCCGGGGAGGTTGAGACATGAGCTACGAATTCCTCGTCGCCACCGCCATCGGCGTGCTGGTCGCGGGCGGGATCTTCCTCGCGCTCAGGGCGCGCACCTTTCAGGTGGTGCTGGGCCTCACGCTGATCTCCTATGCGGTGAACCTTTTCTTGTTCGCCAGCGGGCGGCTGGTGCTGAACCGCCCGCCGATCTGGGACAAGTCGGTCAGCGAGTATACCGACCCCCTGCCGCAGGCGCTGGTGCTGACCGCGATCGTCATCACCTTCGGCATGACCGCCTTCGTGGTGATCCTAAGCTTGCGGAGCTTCCTCGAGACAGGCAGCGATCATGTCGATGGCGACCGGGTGCCGTGCGATGCGCAAGACGGTTTGGCGGACGGGGAGGGGGCCGAGCCGTGAGCCTCGCCGATCATCTCCCGATCCTGCCGGTCGCGATCCCCGCGCTGGCGGCGCCCTTCGCGCTTCTGCTGATGCGCCGCCGCCGGGGGCTGGCGGTGGGCATCGGCTTTGCCGCCTGCCTCGCGCAGCTCGCGGTTGCCGTGCTGCTGATGGCGCAGGTGAGCGGGGGGACGATCCTTGCCTACCGCCTTGGCGATTGGCCCGCGCCTTTCGGGATCGTGCTGGTCGCCGACCGGCTCGCGGCGCTGATGCTGGTGCTGACTGCGGTATTGGCGCTGATCGTGCTGCTACACGCGGTGATGACGAAGGCCGACCGCAAGGGGTGGCACTTCCACCCGCTGTTCCAGTTCCAGCTGATGGGTCTGAACGGGGCCTTCCTCACCGGCGACCTGTTTAACCTCTTCGTCTTCTTCGAGGTGCTGCTGATCGCTTCCTACGGGCTGATGCTCCACGGGCAGGGGCCCGCACGGCTCAAGGCGGGGGTGCAATATGTGGTGGTGAACCTCGTCGGATCGGCGCTGTTCCTGATCGCGCTGGGGATGCTCTATGCGCTGACCGGCACGCTCAACATGGCCGACATGGGGCTGAGGGTGCGCGACGTCGCACCCGAGGATCAGGGCCTGCTGCGGATCGCGGCGCTGTTGCTGGCGAGCGTTTTCGCCCTCAAGGCGGCGGTCGTGCCGCTCCACCTGTGGCTGCCGCGCACCTACGCCGCCGCCACGCCTGCGGTGGCGGCGCTGTTCGCGATCATGACCAAGGTCGGCGTCTATTCGCTGATCCGCGTGGTGCCGCAGGTGTTCGGCGAGGGCGCGGGCGCGGCGGCCTGGGCGCCAGCCCCGTGGCTGCTCCCGGCTGCGCTGGTGAGCGCATGCGTCGGCTTTGCGGGAGTGTTCACCGCGCGCAGCCTTGCCGAACAGGCGGCCTACGCCATCGTCGGATCGACGGGGACGCTGTTGATCGCGGTCGCCGGATGGAGCGAGGCGAGCCTTGGCGCTGGCCTCTACTACCTCGTCCACTCGACCCTTGCAGGCGCGGCGCTGTTCCTCGTTGCCGACATCGTCGCCCGGCGGCGCGGGAGCTTCGGCGATGCCGCGAGCCCCGGTCCGGCCTTTGCGGGGCGGGGGACGGCCGCGCTGCTGTTCATGGCCGCCGCGATCGCCACCACCGGCCTGCCGCCACTCTCGGGCTTCGTCGGCAAGCTCTTGATCCTGAAATCGGTGGCGGCGCTGCCGAACTGGGGCTGGGCGTGTAGCGTGATCCTCGGCACGACCTTGATTGGCGTCATCGGCTTTGCCCGGGTCGGCAGCGCGGTGTTCTGGAAGACCACCGAGGACTGCCCCGCCTCGCCCGCGCCCGAGAGCCGCGTCGACCTCGCCGCGCCCGCGCTGGCGCTCGCTTGCCTTGCTGCGCTCTCGGTGGGCGCCGGGAGCGCGAGCGCCTATGCCGATGCTGCTGCCGCGCAGGTGCTTAGCCCCGCAGAGAGCGCGGCGGCCGTGCTCGGGAGCCCCGCGCCATGAGCCGCCTGCTCCCCCACCCCGGCCTTTCCGCCCTGCTGGTGGTGATGTGGATGGTGATGGTGAACGACCTCACCTTCGGCACGCTGTTCCTTGCGCTGGTGGTCGGCGTGGCGGTGCCGCTGTTCACCGCGCCATGGTGGCCGGGCCGTCCGCGGGTACGCTTCCTCCCCGCGCTGGCCTATGCCGGGGTGGTGGTGTGGGACATCATCATCGCCAACTTTCAGGTCGCCGCGATCATCCTGTTCAAGTCCACCCGCGACCTGCGCCCGGCATGGCTGACCGTCCCGCTCGAGCTGTCCACCCCCGAGGCGATCACGGTCTTTGCCGGCACGATCAGCCTGACGCCGGGCACGGTCTCGGCCGATGTCTCGGCCTGCGGGAAATACCTGCTCGTCCACGCCCTCCACGCCCCTGACCCCGCCGCCGAGATCGCCAAGGTCAAGGCGCGCTACGAGGCGCGGCTGAAGGAGATTTTCCCATGACGCTGAGCGTGCTTGAGGGGGCGCTCGCCTTCGGCTTCGCGGGCCTTGGTCTCGCGCTGGCGATGAACCTGTGGCGGCTCGTCAAGGGCCCGGGGGTGACCGACCGCATCCTCGCATTGGACACGATGGTGATCAACGTGATCGGCCTGATCGTGCTCGCCGGGATCGCGGGTGACAGCGGCACGGCGTTCGAGGCGGCGCTGCTGCTGGCGATGGTGGGCTTTGTCGGCACCGTCGCTTATGCCAAGTTCCTGCTGCGCGGGGACATCATCGAATGAGCGGCCCCGCTCCCTTCGCCGAGCTGCTGGCCGCCGCGCTGATCGTGCTGGGCGCCAGCTTTGCGCTGGTCGGCAGCTGGGGGCTGGTGCGCCTGCCCTCGCTGATGGAGCGGCTCCACGGCCCCACCAAGGCGAGCACACTCGGAATGGGCGCGATGCTGCTCGCCTCGGTGGTGTGGTTCCAACTGGGCGAGGGGGTCTGGACCACGCACGAGCTGCTGATTGCGCTGTTCCTGTTCGTCACCGCGCCGATCTCGGCCAACATGATCGCCAAGGTCCACCTCCACCGCCTGCGCACCGGCGAGGCAAGCGAACCGCCCGGCCCCACAGGCCCGCCTCCCCCCCCGCCGGGCAAGGCCGACTGGGCGACGCACGAGGCGCCGCACCAAGGCACGCCGGGGGACTTCGCGGGGGATTAGGGGCTGGTCAGGGGAGTGGAGCGGGTAGCGGGAATCGAACCCGCATAGCCAGCTTGGAAGGCTGGAGCTTTACCACTAAGCTATACCCGCTCGGGCTCCGGGAGCGCCCATGCCATTGATGGCGCGGGTGCGTCAATATCGACGGTGGGCGGGCGGGCGGTTTCAGCTGCCGACGGCGAGGTTGTCGATCAGGCGGGTCCCGCCGATGCGGGCGGCGACCAGCAGGCGGGCGGGCGAGGCTGCGAGCTTCTCCAGCGGTGCGAGCGAGGCGGCGTCGGCGAGGGTCGCGTAGTCGATAGCGGTGAAGCCTGCCGCGAGAAGCTCAGCTTCGAGCGCTCTCAGCGCCTCGGCAACCTCCGTCCCGCCGGTGATGGCTGCCGCGGCGGCCTGCATTGCGCGCGGGAGGGCGGCTGCGGCGGCGCGCTGCTCTGGCATCAGATAGCGGTTGCGGCTCGACATCGCTAGGCCATCGGCCTCGCGCACGGTCGGCACGCCGATGATCCTGTCAACATGCGGCGCGGTGAGATCGAGATCGCGCGCCATCGCCCGGATCACGGCGAGCTGCTGGAAATCCTTCTCGCCGAAGAACGCCATGTCGGGGGCGACCTGGTTGAACAGCTTGCACACCACCGTCGCCACGCCATCGAAATGGCCGGGGCGGGCCGCGCCGCACAGCCCCTCGCTTACCCCTGCGACGCGCACGTTAGTGACAAAGCCCGGCGGATACATCGCCGCCGCATCCGGCGCCCACAGTAGCGCCACCCCTTCCGCCTCGAGCATCGCGGCGTCCTCGGCGAGCTGGCGGGGGTAGGCGTCCAAGTCCTCGTTCGGTCCGAACTGCTTCGGGTTGACGAAGATCGAGGCTACCACGTGATCGGCCTCGGCCTTCGCGCGGCGCACCAGCGTGAGGTGGCCTTCGTGCAGGGCGCCCATGGTCGGCACCAGCGCAATCGTCGCATTTCCGCCGCGCAACTGTGCCAAAGCGGTTCTCAACATTCGCAGCGTATTGACCGTTTGCACCGTCAGGCCTCCAAGGATACACGAAAACCGTGCCCTAGCGGCCCAACCTGTGCCATTTCAAGTCGCCGGGGCCCCGGTGAACCCAGTCACCGACCGCAATCGAAAGACTCGCAATGCCGCCCGCCTCGCGCGCCGACATCCCTGGAACCACCGCGACCGGCACCCGGCTCCTGCGCAAGGGGCAGGCGCACAGGATCGTATTTGCCAACGAGAAGGGCGGGACCGGCAAGTCCACTACCGCTGTCCATGTCGCGGTGGCGCTGTCCTATCTCGGCGCTCGCGTCGCCTCGATCGATCTCGATCCGCGCCAGCGCACCATGCACCGCTATATCGAGAACCGGCTCGCCACGCTCGAAAAGCGCGAGCTGACCTTGCCGACCCCGCACTGCGAGGTGTTCTGCGAGACCGGCACCGGCGCGCTGCTCGGCATGATCCGCCGGCTCGAGGCCAGCTGCGACTTCCTGATCATCGACAATCCCGGCCGCGATGATGCCTATGCGCGCATCGCGGTCGAACATGCCGACACACTGGTCACGCCGATGAACGACAGTTTCGTCGATTTCGACCTCATCGGCCATGTCGATGCCGAGACCTTCAAGGTCAAGAAGCTGTCCTTCTTTGCCGAACTGATCTGGGAAGCGCGGATGAAGCGCAGCCGGATGACGATCGAGCAGCAGCGGCCCGAGATGGACTGGATCGTGGTCCGCAACCGCACCGGCCACGTCGAGGCGAAGAACCAGTCGCGCCTGCACAAGGCGCTGGGCGAGATGGCCAAGCGGGTCGGGTTCCGGGTGACGCAGGGCCTGTCCGAACGCGTGATCTACCGCGAGCTGTTCCCCTCGGGCCTGACCCTGCTCGACAAGGGGCACCTCGGCGAGCTCGGCACCAGCCATCTGGTCGCGCGGCAGGAACTGCGCGCGCTGGTTAAGGCGCTGCGCCTGCCTGAATTCAGCCGCGAGCAGGACAGGCTGGAGCTGGCATGAAATATCTGCTGATTATTGTGGTCGCCTGCGTCTTTTGCCGCTGGGCGATCGGCAAGTGGCCCTGGGAGCTGCTACGCAGCACGCCGACGCGCAGTCAGGCCCGGTTCCGCGCGCGCAAGCTGCTAGGGGTCGAGGCCGGGGCGGGGCGCGAGGAAATCATCGCCGCACATCGCCGCCTCACCACGCTGGTGCATCCCGACAAGGGCGGCACCAATGCCGCAATGCAGGAGGCCAATGCCGCGCGCGATCTGCTGCTCGATGAGCTGCCGCATCCGCAGGACGGGACGCTGCCCTGAACCCGCATCGCGTGCATCGCAGGATTGACACAAAGGCGCGGCAGGGGTTTGCCTGAATAAGAAGGTGGTGGGGAATAGCTGGTCCGGCTGATCCGTTGAACGGATAGCGCTGGCAAGGCTGCTCGCAGCATCACCCCCGATCACCGCGCCTCCCGGCGGCAAGGAGACCCTCTCGATCATGCAACACCAGTTCCACCCCACCATCCTGCGCGAATACGACATTCGCGGGGTGATCGGCGAAACGCTGGGCGCGGATGACGCGCGGGCGATCGGCCGGGCCTTCGGCACGCTGCTGCGCGAGGCGGGCGGCACGACGGTGGCGGTGGGCTATGACGGGCGGGTCAGCTCGCCGATGCTCGAGCATGCGCTGGTCGAAGGGCTGACCGCGAGCGGCTGCGACGTCGTGCGGATCGGCCTCAGTGCGACGCCGATGCTCTATTACGCAGAAGCCTCAGATGAACAGGTGGATGGCGGCATTCAGATAACTGGCAGCCACAATCCCCCCAATTACAATGGCTTCAAGATGGTATTTCTGGGGCGCCCGTTCTTCGGCGCCGATATCCA
>CAMCUB010000012.1 GCA_945878845.1 Erythrobacter sanguineus
TCGGTCGACGCGCTGTTCGCCGGGACATAGTATGGCAAGCCGATCAACCGCGCGTCTCGAAATCCGTCAGGCCAAACTGAAGGACGTGCGGGCAATCGGCGATCTGGTGCGCCGCGCCTATGACGATCTGCCCGCCTACACCCAAGGCGAGATCCGCGGGCAAATCAACAACTACCCCGATGGCTGCTTTGTGGCGCTGTTCGATGGCGCGGTAGTGGGATACTGCGCCTCGATGCGGCTCGATGAGCGTGTCGCACTGTCGGACCATACATGGGACGAGGTGACCGGCAACGGCTTTGGCAGCCGCCACGATCCGACCGGCGACTGGCTCTACGGCTACGAACTCTGTGTCGATCCCGCGGTGCGCGGCACGCGTCTGGGTCGCCGTCTTTATGAGGAACGCCGCGCGCTGGCCGAGCGGCTTGACCTGACCGGCATCGTCTTCGGCGGCCGCATGCCCGGCTATGCCCGCGCCAAGCGCCGCAAGGCCAATCGCGCCGAAACGCCCGAACAATATCTCGAACTGGTCAGCGACAGCAAAATCCACGATCCCGTGCTGCGTTTCCAGCTGGCCAATGGCTTCGAGCCGGCCGGGATCCTCCCGCGCTACCTGCCCGAGGACAAGGCCAGCCGCGGCAACGCCGTGCGGATGATCTGGCGCAACCCTTACGTCGATAGCGACGCGCCCCCCAAACACCGCCTGCCGCGCGATGTCGAAAGCGTCCGCATCGCCACCTGCCAGCTGCAATCGCGCGCGGTGTCCGGCTTCGATGAATTCATGAAGCAGATCGAATATTTCGTCGATGTTGCCGCGGATTACGAGGCGGACTTCATCGTTTTTCCCGAGATGTTCACGGTAATGCTGCTCTCGGCCGAGCCCAAGGAACTCACCCCGCTCGAAGCCATCGAAACGCTCAGCGACTACACGCCGCGCATCCGCCAGCGCCTCTCGGAAATGGCGCTGGCCTTCAACATCAACATCATCGGCGGATCGCACCCGACCCGGATGCCCGATGGTGACATCCACAATGTCGCCTATGTCTGCCTGCGCGACGGATCGATCCACGCGCAGGAGAAGATCCATCCCACCCCCAACGAGGCCTATTGGTGGAACATCAAGGGCGGCGACACCATCGACGCCATCCCCACCGACTGCGGGCCCATCGGCGTGCTGATCTGCTATGACAGCGAATTCCCCGAACTCGCCCGCCGTCTGGTGGACGAAGGCGCGCGGATCATCTTCGTGCCTTTCTGCACCGACAGCCGCCAGGGCTACATGCGGGTGCGCTATTGCTCGCAGGCGCGCGCGATCGAGAACCAGTGCTTTGTCGTGATGAGCGGCAATGTCGGCAATCTGCCCAATGTCGCCAACATGGACATCCAATACGCCCAGTCCTGTATCCTCACCCCCTGCGATTTCCCCTTCGCCCGCGACGGGATCGCCGCCGAGGCTTCCGAGAATGTCGAGACGCTGACGATCAGCGACGTCAATCTTGCCGATCTGAGCTGGGCACGCGCGGAAGGCACGGTGCAAAACCTCGCCGACCGGCGCTTCGATCTCTACCGCATCGAGTGGGACAAGCGGGTCGGCAACATCAAGGATCCGCTCGGCGAGGAGCGTTAGGCCGGGGTTTCGCGCCCTCTCGAGGCCCTCGGGGTACGCGGAGGGTGACAGCCCCGCAGCGCGCCGTTAAGCCTTGGACGTGGCTGGCGAACTGACACTCTCCCCCGTCCTGTCGGACGCGCTGGTGATTCTTGGGTCAGCGGGGATCGTGATCCCGCTTTTCGCCCGGTTCAGGATCACCCCGATCATCGGCTTCATCCTGATCGGCGTGGCTGTGGGCCCATCCGGGCTCGGCTCGCTGGTCGATGAGCATCCATGGCTCTACTACATCACGATCACCAATGTGGTGAGATTGGTGCCCTTCGCCGATTTCGGCATAATCCTGCTGCTGTTCGCCATCGGGCTCGAATTGTCGTTTAATCGCCTGTGGGAGATGCGCAGGCTGGTGTTCGGTCTCGGCGCGCTCGAGGTGCTGGTCAGCGGCGGCGCGCTGGCGCTGTTCCTCGGGCTGGCGGGAGCCATGAACCTCACTGCCGCGCTGGCGCTGGGCTTCGCACTCGCCTTTTCCTCGACCGCCATCGTCCTGCCGATCTCGGGCACGAAATCGCCGGTCGGGCGCGCGGCGCTCTCGATGCTGCTGTTCGAGGACATCATGATCGTCCCGATCATCTTCGTCCTCGGCGCGCTGGCTCCCAATGCCGCCGATGATGGCTGGGCGGGCATCGGACGCACCCTGTGGCAGGGCGGCCTGGTGATCGCGGTGCTGCTGGTGGCGGGCCGCTATGTCCTACCTCGCTTGTTCGCGCAGGCCGCGCGCACCAAGAGCCCCGAGCTGTTCCTCTCCGCCTCGCTGCTGGTGGTCATCGGCGCGAGCCTCGCCACCGCGCTGGTCGGCCTCTCCCCCATCGTCGGCGCGCTGATCGCCGGACTGCTGATCGCCGAGACCGAATATCACACCGAAGTCGAGCAGATCATGGCGCCGTTCAAGGGCCTCGCACTCGGAGTCTTCCTGATCACCGTGGGCATGAGCATCAACCTTGCCGAGATCGCCGGACAAATCGGTGAACTTGCGCTGGCGGTGACCGGGCTGGTGCTGTTCAAGGCGACGGTCACCGGAGTGCTGCTGCGCCTGATGGGCGCGCGGCGCAGCACTGCGGCGGAAACCGGGGTGTTGATGGCCTCCCCGTCCGAGACCACGCTGATCGTCCTCGCTGCGGCCACCAGCGCGCTGGTGCTCGATGCCGAAACCGCGCGCTTCTGGCAGACCGTCACGGCCATCGGCCTCACCATCACGCCGCTGCTGGCGAAGCTCGGCGCGGTGCTGGCGCGGCGGGTCGACGGCGCAGCGCAGATGCCGACCGAGGAAGAGGCCGAAGCTGCGCGCACCATCATCGTCGGCGGGGGCCGCGTCGGGCGGTTGGTCGCGGACATGATGCGGACCCATGCCAAGCCCTATGTCATGATCGATTCGAACCCCGACCTGATCGATTCCGCCAAGCGCGACGGCTACCGCGCGACCTTCGGCGATGCGGCGCGCGGCGACACGCTCGCGCGGCTGGGCGTAGAGAGCGCGCCCGCAGTGGTTCTGACGATGGACGAGCCGGTCCTCGCCCAGCGGCTCGTCGCCAAGCTGCGGCGCGATTACCCCGAGCTTCTGATCGTCGCCCGCGCGCGCGATCCCGATCACGCCGCGGCGATGTACCGCGCCGGCGCCAGCCATGCGGTGCCGGAGACTCTGGAAGCCTCGCTGCAGCTGTCGGAAGCCGTGCTGGTCGACATCGGTGTCGCCATGGGCCCGGTGATCGCCTCGATCCACGCCAAGCGCGACGAATATCGCGAACAGCTCGAACGTGATGGCGGACTTAACGAAAAGCCCAAGCTGCGGACCAGTCCACGTAGCACGGCGGGATAGCGCCCCTAGTTCAGAGACCAGTAGATCGATAGGACGTAAGGCCGATCGTCGGGCGGCTGCTTCAGCCGAACCGCACTCATCGCTTCTTCGCAGGTCTCGTAAGCGAGACGCGCCGTAAAGCTGGAACGGAGTGGACGACAGGATGCGGCCTTGCCCTCAGCATCAAAGGTCAAGGCTATGACCACCTGCCCGGTGACTTCGTTCTGCAACGCCCGCCGCGGATACTGCATCGGCGTGATGACGACATCTTCGGCCTTGAGGCGCTGAGTCTCTGGCGGGATCGAATCGTCGCCGAAGATGATCGGGCGGTCGTCAAGCCAGGGGAAGCTGCTGGTCGAGAAGGCAAACATCGGTGCACCTTCAGCAGCAGCGAAAGACAGCTTGATGGTGGTGTGGAAATTGGCCCGCGCGTAATTGAGCGCCAGGTGGGGATAGGCCCGAAATCGCCCCGCTGTCATGGCATGGGCGCATATCGCCGCCCCTGCCTCGGCCAGGCCTTCGTCCGGCATTGCGCGACAATCGACCACGCCGCCCGCCGCATCTACCGTCAAATCAAGCTCGATTTTCGCCGAGAATGGCCGGGCACGGAAAATCCTGAAGTAAGGCACAAGGACGTGATCGATATCGCCGAGGTCAAGCTCGCCAGCCCCGGTCACATCGAACACATCATCCGCAAAGATAATTGGCTCGCGCGACTGCTGTGCTGCGAGGGGCGTCGCTGCGGTCAGCGCCAGTGCGGCGGCCAGGTTGCGGCTCACCCCGCCAGCACCGCCTTCACCGCCGCCAGAGCTTCCGCCGCCTTGCTGCCGTCCGGCCCGCCGCCCTGCGCCATATCGGGCCGACCGCCGCCGCCCTTGCCGCCGAGCGCCTCGACGCCCGCGCGCACCAGATCGACCGCGCTGAAGCGACCCGTGAGGTCGTCGGTCACCGCCGCCGCGATGCTAGCCTTGCCGTCATTGACCGCAATCACCGCCGCCACGCCGCTGCCCATGCGCTGCTTGGCCGCATCGAGCAGCGGGCGCAGTTCCTTAGGGTCGAGCCCATCGAGCACCTGGCCGCTGAAGGTGACGCCCGCGACGGTCTCGTCGGCGGTGGCTGCTCCGCCGCTGCTGCCGCCGCCGCCGAGCGCGAGCGCCTTCTTGGCTTCGGCTAACTCCTTCTCGAGCCGCTTGCGCTCGTCGAGCAGCGCGGCGAGCCTTGCGGGGACTTCCTCCGGCGTGGCGCGGATGACGCTCGCCGCCGATTTCAGCGCTTCCTCGCGGCCGACCAGCCATTGGCGCGCGCCCTCACCGGTCATCGCCTCGATCCGGCGCACGCCCGAGGAGACCGCGCTCTCAGAGACGATCCGGAAGACCCCGATATCACCGGTGGCGCGCACATGGGTGCCGCCGCACAGTTCGACCGAATAGTTGCGCCCTTCCTTGCCGGTGCGGCCCATGCCGAGCACGCGGACTTCGTCGCCGTATTTCTCGCCGAACAGCGCGAGCGCGCCGGCGGCGACGGCGTCATCGGGAGTCATGAGGCGGGTCGAGACCTCTTCGTTGGCGCGAATTTCGGCGTTCACCTCGGCCTCGACTGCGGCGATGTCCTCGGGGGTGAGGGAGACCGGGTGCGAGAAATCGAAGCGAAGGCGGTCTTCGGCAACAAGGCTGCCCTTCTGCGTCACGTGCCCGCCGAGGCGGCCGCGCAATGCGGCGTGTACGAGGTGGGTGGCCGAGTGGTTGGCGCGGATGCGGTCACGCCGCTCGGCATCGACCGTCAATTGGACCGTGTCGCCGACGCTGACCGCTCCGGCCTCGATCCGCACCTGATGCGCATGAAGGCGCCCGAGCGGCTTGGAAGTGTCGGTGACAACCGCGCGCAAGCCGCCGAGGCTGGCGATGGTGCCCGCATCGCCCGTCTGGCCGCCGCTCTCGCCATAGAACGGCGTCTGATTGGTGAGGATCACCACTTCATCGCCCGCTGCGGCGCTGGCGACTTCCGCCCCGCCCTTGACGATGGCGACGATCTTGCCCTCGCCACCGGTCGAGGCATAGCCGGTGAATTCGGTGGCGCCTTCACGTTCCGCAATATCGAACCAGACCTCGCCCGAGGCCGCTTCGCCCGAGCCCTTCCACGCGGCGCGCGCGGCGGCCTTCTGGCGGGCCATGGCTTCGTCGAAACCTGCGCGGTCGACCCCGATGCCGCGGGCGCGCAGGGCGTCTTCGGTGAGGTCATAGGGGAAGCCGTAGGTGTCGTAGAGGCGGAAGGCGACTTCGCCGTCGAGCTCGCCGCCGGTCGCAAGGTCGCCGGTCGCCTCGTCGAGGAGCTTCAGGCCCTTGTCGAGCGTGCGGCGGAACTGGGTTTCCTCGCGCTCGAGCACTTCCCGAATGAGCGCCTGACCGCGGACCAACTCGGGATAGGCCTGTCCCATCTCGGTGACGAGCGCGGGGACGAGGCGGTGCATCAGCGGTTCGGCGGCGCCGAGGAGGTGCGCGTGACGCATCGCACGGCGCATAATGCGGCGCAGGACGTAGCCGCGGCCCTCGTTCGACGGGAGCACGCCGTCGGCCATCAGGAAGCTGGTCGAGCGCAGGTGATCGGCGATGACGCGGTGCGAGGCCGCGCTCTCACCAGCGGCCGCGACGCCGGTGAGGCTTTCCGAGGCCGCAATCAGCGCCTTGAACGTGTCGGTGTCGTAATTGTCATGGACGCCCTGAAGCACGGCGGCGACGCGCTCGATGCCCATGCCGGTGTCGATCGAGGGCTTGGGCAGGTCGCGGCGGGTGCCATCAGCCTGCTGCTCATATTGCATGAACACGAGGTTCCAGATCTCGACGAAGCGGTCGCCGTCCTCGTCCGGGCTGCCGGGAGGGCCGCCGAAGATGTGATCGCCGTGGTCGTAGAAGATTTCGGAACAAGGCCCGCACGGGCCGGTGTCGCCCATCGACCAGAAGTTGTCCGAGGTCGGGATGCGGATGATGCGCTCGTCGGGGAGCCCGGCGATCTTGCGCCACAGGTCGAAAGCTTCGTCATCGGTGTGGTAGACGGTGACGGTGAGCTTGTCCTTGGGCAGGCCCCATTCCTTGGTCAGCAGCGTCCAGGCGTGGGTGATCGCCTGCTCTTTGAAGTAGTCGCCGAAGGAGAAATTCCCCAGCATTTCGAAGAAGGTGTGGTGCCGCGCGGTGTAGCCGACATTGTCGAGGTCATTGTGCTTGCCGCCAGCGCGCACGCACTTCTGCGAGGAGGCCGCGCGCGGGGACGGCGGGGTCTCGAGCCCGGTGAAGACGTTCTTGAACGGCACCATCCCCGCGTTGACGAACATCAGCGTGGGATCGTTGTACGGCACGAGCGGCGCGCTCGGGGTCGCGGCGTGGCCGGCCTTGCTGAAATAGTCGAGGAAGGAGCGGCGGATTTCGTTGGTCGACGTCATGGCCGTGCAGTTAGGCAAAGCGAGGCTCTAACGCAATGGAGCGCGCGCAATCGGGGGGCTCTCGGGGCTTGAAAGCCTCCCAAATGCGAAAGGCCGGTGCGTGCCTGGGGAGAGCACACACCGGCGTTCCGCTTGTCCGGGCGCATTGGGGACAGCCGGGCCGAAGCGGGACACTCCGGCAGCAGCAGGCGCCCGCTTGGGGTCAGTCTTCCGAGTCCGCGTCCGGCCCGGTCATCATTTCCCCGGCGACCTGATCAGTGCGGCTGCGGATCGCAGCTTCCAACCGGTCGCAAACTTCAGGATTTTCCTTGAGGTAGTTCTTCGCGTTCTCGCGGCCCTGGCCGATGCGGATCGAATCGTAGGAGAACCAGCTCCCCGACTTCTCCACGAGGCCCGCCTTGACCCCGAGATCGATGATCTCGCCGATCTTGGAGATGCCTTCGCCGTACATGATGTCGAATTCGACCTGCTTGAACGGCGGCGCGACCTTGTTCTTCACCACCTTCACGCGGGTCGCGTTGCCGGTGATCTCGTCACGATCCTTGATCTGGCCGGTGCGGCGGATGTCGAGCCGCACCGAGGCGTAGAACTTGAGCGCATTGCCGCCGGTGGTGGTTTCCGGGTTGCCGTACATCACCCCGATTTTCATGCGCAGCTGGTTGATGAAGATCACCATGCAGCGCGAGCGGCTGATCGAACCGGTGAGCTTGCGCAAGCTCTGCGACATGAGGCGCGCCTGAAGGCCGACGTGGCTGTCACCCATCTCGCCTTCGATTTCCGCGCGCGGAACCAGCGCCGCGACCGAATCGACCACCAGCACGTCGATCGCATTCGAGCGCACCAGCGTATCGACAATCTCGAGCGCCTGTTCGCCGGTGTCGGGCTGCGAGACGATCAGTTCGTCGATATCGACGCCGAGCTTGCGGGCGTAAACGGGGTCAAGCGCGTGCTCGGCGTCGACGAAGGCTGCGGTGCCGCCGGCCTTATGCGCTTCGGCAATGACATGCAGCGCCAGCGTGGTCTTGCCCGAGCTTTCCGGACCATAGACTTCGATCACCCGGCCGCGCGGCAGGCCGCCGATGCCGAGCGCAATGTCGAGGCCCAGCGAGCCGGTGGAGATCGCTTCGACCTGCATCGTTTCCTTCGAGCCCAGCTTCATTGCAGAACCCTTGCCGAATGCACGATCGATCTGCGCGAGCGCGGCTTCCAGAGCCTTCTGACGGTCCACGGCCTTCTTGTCCTCTTCCACCAATTTCAATTGGGTAGCCATCGCACGCGCTCCTTGGAATGACCAGAGGGCGAAAGCAGTTTTCCGCCGCCCGGTGGAGCCTATGTATCGCATTTGTTCTGGTGGAACAAGTGGGGAACGAGAATTTTTTTCGCGCGGCTTCGCGCCGCTCTGTCCTACTCGCTCACCTGGTCGCGCAGACGCCAGTCGAAGGTCTTCTCGCTATTGGCGGGAATCGTTACCTCGACCGTCTGGTAGCCGTTCTTGACCACCACCTTGGCGCCGGGGAAGCGGATGTCGAAGCCCCCCGCCCAGCCCAGTTGCAGCCGCATGGTGACGGGGTGCGGGTTGGCGTTGGTGAGCACGCTGCGCATCGCGGTCCACTTGCGGCCTTCCTGCCTGCCGGTCCGGCTGACCGCGGCGCAGCGGGCGAAGACGTGGCGGCTTTCGGGCAGATCGAGCTCGATATCCTGCCCGCGCGCGTAATCGCGCAAAGATGTGGTTGCCCCGAGCCGCTCGCCGCCCGAAGTGGGTTCGTAGAGCGTCATAGCCCCTTGCGGCAGCGCGATGCCGAGGCCCTGCTTGTCCTCGTTCTTGGTCACCAGCAGCACCTCGGCGCGCACCGGATCGCCGCCCTCGCCGATCCAGCCGTCGGGATTGCAGCCGGTCTGGTAGAGCAGCCGCGCCTTGACCGCGTCCTTGTTGAGGAAGGCGACCTGCTTCATCCCCTTGGCCGCCACGTCGACCCGGCCCGGCACGCGGAACAGCTTGAGGTCACCGAGGTCTTCCTCCTCGGCGGTGACAACCGATAAGGCCTCCGCCCTGACGGCTCCCGTGCGCAGCCGCGCGCCGGTCACCACGATCTCGCGCGCATCCATCGACATCATCATTGCCGGAGGCGCCGGAGGCGGAGGCGGCGCCATTGGCGGAGGCGGAATCGCCCCGTCCGAAGTGCTGCCGATGGGGTAGCAGGTCAGATAGAGCCCCTCGGCCACCGGCGGATCGGCGAGGCCTTCGTAATCGCTCTCGACATTGAGCTTACCCGCGATGATCTGGAGCTTGGCGTTATCGAAGCTCTGCCCGTTGTCGTTGACGAGCGTCAGCCAGCTCAGCAGCCCCATCTCGAACTGCTCGCCCGATGGCTTCTCGCTCATCCGGCCGACGTAATCTGCCTGCCAGTCGAAGCCCCAGGCAAGGTAGGTGAGGGTCACGTCATAGGTGCCCCCCTCGGCCGAGCGCGTGTCGACCGAGAACACAGGCTGGGCCGACAGGCCCGCAGGGATGCGGTTATAGGTCAGGGTTTCGGGCAGGCCTGAGCACTGCACCGCCTCGAAGCCCTGCCCGGTTTGGAGCACGAGGCCCCCGTCGGCGCGGGTGCGCACCACCGCGGTCTCGCTCACCTGCCGGCCGGTCGCGGGGTTCATCCGCGTGATCGTCACACGGTTGCCGAGCGTGCCGTCAACCAGCGCAGCCGGAGAGAGGAGCTGCGCGTTGCGGTTCTTCTCGATCGTGCCGCCGGGCAAGCCGGTGACGATCGCCGAGACGCCGATCATGCCCTCGGCGACGCCTTCGAAGCGGATCGTCGATTCGCCGGGAGGCAGCGTCACCCGGCGGGTTTCCGAGATCATCGCAAGGCCGCGCGGATCATCGGCGTCGAGCTCGTCGCCCTCGCCGCGGTCGGGATCGCGGTAGATCGTGACGGCGAGATCGACTGGCGCCGAAGCATCGACCAACTCGCGCGCCCACAGCGGGGCAGCGAGCACACAGCCCAGCCCGGCCAATAGCAGAGCGGCAGAGCGCATGCCCCGCGCCTCAGTAACGGGTTTCGTAGGTCACGCGGATCACCCGCTCGCCCTCGGCGGGGACGGGGACGGTGTAGCGCCGCCGGTCGGCGTTCAATTGCTCACCCGGAATGTCCTCGGAGGTGATGCGGTAATCATCCGACCACCAGTTGTTGCCGAGGCCGGTCTGGGTCAGCTGCACCTCCACGGCCTCAGGCTTGGCGTTGGTCAGGGTGTAGCGCATGGTGGTGCGGTAGAAGGTCTTGGGCCGCTCGAGCGTGCCTTCCTCGACCACCACGCCGTCCTTGACCACCCGCCAGCGCGCGCTCTTTTCCCATTCGGCGGCGGTGATGGTTTCGCGGCTTTCAACCTCGGCCTTGACGGTGATGTCGAAGGCCTCGCCGGTCACCAGCGAGAGGTCGCTGCCCATCGGGGTGTGGTCGATGCCCTTCTCGCCGATGAACTGCGGCGTGCCCTCGCGGTCGCGCTCGTAGAAGCGCACCGTGCCGGCAGGAAGCGCGTCGCCGAGCCCTTGCGCCTTCGAGGTCGAGAAGGCGATGCGGCTTTCGACATTGCCGGGCTGCTCGTCGTTCTGGCGGAAGAAGATTTCGCGCGAGTAGATCTTCTTCGCAGGCACGGCCTGCACGTCGAGGAAGCTCACCTGCTTGGTCTGCGCGTTGGCGATCGTGGTGCGACCGCTGATCGGGTAGAGGTAGAAATCGCCGAGCCGCTCGCGGCTCGCCGCCTCGGTCCCGGCGCGCACCAGGCCGCGGTCGCGGTAGCCGCCGCGCGAGCCGCCATTGGGATCGCCTGAGACCAGCACGGTGTCGGCATTGTGGAAGGTGGTGCCGGTGTTGTTGGTGAGCGTCACCCAGCCCTGCATGTCGATGGTGCCCGCGCTCTCGTTGTAGAGCGCGACATAGTCCGCGCTCCACCCGAGCCCGCCGGTGAGATAGCGCAGCTGCACGGGACGTGTACCGCCGCGCGACGAATCGAGGTTGACCGAGAGTGTCGGCCGCGCACGCAGGCCCGGGGGCACGCGGTCGAAGATCACGCGCACCGGCAGGCCGTCATCGCGCAGCACCTCGATCCGGTCACCGATCTGGATGACGGTGCCGCCCGCGACCGACAGCACCTTGGCACGCTCGCGCGTCTCGGTGCCGGTGGCGGGGTTGGTGCGCAGCAAGGTGACGGTCTGGCCGATCGCCTTTTCCATCAGCTTGGACGGGGTGAGCAGATCGTAGTCGAAGTTCTGCTCGATGATCGTGGTGTTCGCCGCGGCAAAGCTCAGCGTCTGGGGGCGGATCTGGGCCGAGACGTCGGGGAACTCGACGCGGCTCTTGCCTTGCGCGATGGCCAGCTGCCGCACGTCCTGCACCAGCGCGAGGTTCGAATTGTAGACGGTGATCGCGACATCACCCTGCGCGGTTTCGGCAGGTGCCGCGGCCTCGCCCGCGGGCGCGCTCTGCGCCGAAGCGCCTGCTGCCAGAACCGCTGCACCGATGGTGCACGCGCCGATAATCGCACGGTTGATCATTCCAGTCCCCTCCACTCGTCGTTACGCAGGATGAACGATTCTGCGGCTTTATCCAAGGTGAACGTCGCGAATTGCGGTGAAGTTGCTGAAGGTTTCCGGTTGATCTGCCCGAGTTGAAGGGCCACGCAAACTGCCCTAGGAAAGGTTCCGGTCTGCGCGCGGAACGCTCCTGATGCGCAGGCCGGATGGGGGGAACACATCAATGTTGAGCCGCTTGGCCCGTTTGGCGGGTGCCACCGCTCTGTAGCTGGCTGCTGTGGCGGCATTTGCTCAAAACCCTGCGCCGCGGATGATCGGCGGAGTAAACGTCGCGAACCTGTGTTCGGCGGTCGAAACACAAGCCTATGAACTCGATCCGTTCCACGATTCGATAATCTACCAGTACCAGACGCTCCTCTACCGCGAGGCGGGCGTGAAGCCGGCGGATGGCGAAGCGGTCGTGAACGAGAAGCTGCGCCGGTACATGAACGCGCGGCTGCCCGAGATGCAGTGCAACCTCATCAACTTCAATCCGAGGAACGGCAATCTCCTCAAGCTCGCCGTCGCCCGGCAGGTCGACCCGTTCCTCAATGACGCGATCCGCATCTGGAAGATCGACCTCAACCAAGTCGATGCGATCGATGGCTTCACCATGCTCGACTATGCCGAGCAGCGCATGGATACCTACAAGCCGGACAGGCTGAAGAGGCGGCCGTTCGAGGACATTTACGGCAGGCTCCGCAAGGCGGGTGCCAAACACCGCTTCGAGATTGCGGCAAACGGTGCGGCGCTGCCCCCGGTCGAGAGCGCGCAGGCCGCTCTCGCAAAGCTCGAGAGCAAGGCGAAAGGCGGCGATTTCTTCTCCGCGATCCGGCTGGCCTCGATATACCAGACCGGCCGCATCCTCAACGGACCGATCGCGCCCGATCCGGCGAAGATGCGGCAGTGGCTGACGCTTGCCGGTAATCTCGTGCTCGCCAGCCGCAACGTCTCCGACGCACATTGGCTGGGCATGTTCCGTGGCGGCATCAACGAACGTGCAGCAGAGCTTTCGTGGTACGCCAAAGCGCTCGAACTGGCGGGAAATTTCCCCAAGGACCATCCCCCGAAGGGCATTTTCGATGCGAGTCTGGAGCTCGCCAAGGCCTATGCGCAGGGCGACGGTGTGGCGCGCAATCTCGATGTGGCGTTGGCCCACGCGACCCGCGCCAACGAGACCGCGTGGAGCCCCGGCAGCAGCGCCATCCCCGTCTCGCAGCGCTGGATGGGCTATGTCTACGAACAGCGCGGCGATATCGACAAGGCGGCGCGCTGGTATCGGACCGCGCGTTATGACTCCACGTCAAAGCAGGACCCGCCCAGTGTCGCTGCGGGGATCGGGCCGTGGCTCACTGCCAAGGGGCTGCCGAAGTGCTGCGTCGATATCGACGGCCAGAAGGACTGCTGAGCGCGGCGCGCGGCCGTGAGCTTGTCTTGTCTAAGGCACGCGCTCAGGAACCGGGGCCCGAACCTTCCAGCGCCCGCGCCTCGCGCAGCACCGCGCCGACCTTGTCGCCGATCGAGGCGACGCTGAAGGGCTTGGCGATGAAGTGCATATCGGGGATATCGATATCGCGCCGCAGCTGCTCCTCGGCATAGCCCGACATGAAGAGGACCGGCAGATTGGGCAGCCTCGCGCGGATCGCGCGGACCATTGCCGGGCCGTCCATTCCGGGCATCACCACGTCGCTCACCACGATATCGAACTGCACCGCGCCCTCGGTGATCGCCGCCAGCCCCTCCTCGCCATTGGCGCAAGGGATGACCTCGTAGCCTGCGCGGGTCAGCGCGCGCTCGGCGACGGTGCGGACCATGTCCTCGTCCTCGACCAGCAGCACCTTGCCGCCCGCCGACCAGTCGGACGAGACGATCTCCTGCACCGGGCGCCGCTTGGGCATCTCGCCGCGGTGGACGGGGAAATAGACCGTGAAGCGCGCGCCGACCGGGTGCCCGCTCTTGTCGGTGATGTTGTCGGCGAAAATGAACCCGCCCGATTGCTTGACGATCCCATAAGCGGTCGAGAGGCCGAGCCCCGTGCCCTTGCCCTGCTCCTTGGTGGTGAAGAACGGCTCGAACAGCTTGGGCAGCACATGCGGGGGGATGCCGCCGCCGGTGTCCTGGACGATGAGGACGGTGTAATTGGCGGCCGGAAGCACCTCCGAGCCGAGCTGCATCACCTGCTTGGCCTGCAAGCTGCGGGTGAAGAGTGAGAACCGCCCCAGCCCGTTGCCCCGCGCCGGGCCGCCGTTGCCCTGAATCGCGTCGCGCGCATTGACGGCGAGGTTCATGATCACCTGCTCGAGCTGCTGCGGATCGGCGCGCACCGGGCCGAGGTTGCGATCATGCTGGACGTAATAAGTGATCTTCTCGCCCAGCAGCCGCTTGATCAGCGGGCTGACCTCGCTGACGACATCAGGCAGCTGGATGATCTCGGGCCGCAGCGTCTGCTGGCGCGAGAAGGCAAGCAGTTGGCGGGTCAGCGAGGCGGCGCGGTTGGAATTGGCGCGGATCTGCTGGATGTCGTCATAATCGCTGTCGCCCGGAATATGGCGCAGCAGCATCAGGTCGCAGGTGCCAATGATCGCGGTCAGCACATTGTTGAAATCATGCGCGACGCCGCCAGCGAGTTGCCCGACCGCCTGCATCTTGGTGGCCTGCGCGACCTGACGGCGCAGCTGGTTTTCCTGGCTTGTGTCGGCGAGGCTGAGCAGCACCGCCGCCTCGCCGAGGCCGCGAACCCCGGCAAGGCCGAGTGACACCGGTTCCTCGGGCGTGTTGGTCAGCCGCACCGCCACATCCCCGCTAGTCGCAGGTCCGCGCCCGTGACGGCGCACCGCATCGGAGAGCGCGGCCTTGTCCTCGCGGGTGACGAGATCGGTCGGGAAGGCGGGCAACCCCCGCCCCTCGCGGCCGACCGAGCGCAGGAAGGCCTCGTTGGCGAACAGGAAGCGCCCGTCACGGTCGGTCATCGCAAGGCCGAGCGGCAGCTGCGCGAGCAGCGCGTCCAATTGCGCCACGCCCGCCTGCGAGGCCCCGTCCCAGCCGCTCCCGATGCCGACGCCCGAATCGATCAGCAGCATCAGCGAGGTGGCCTCATCGGGCCCGGCCGCAGTGACCCGCTCCTCGGGATTGACCAACGGGACGTCGACCAGCGTTTGCGGGGTGCCGCCGCGCCCCTCGCGGGCGAAGAAGATGCGGTCGCGCTCGTCGGAGCGAAGGAAGCTGACGAAATCCTGCCCGACAAGGCTCGCGCGTTCATCCCCCGCGGCGCGCTCGGCGAACCCGGCGCTGACCGCGCGGATTACGCCGTCGGCAGTGGTGATCGCGCTTTCGATCCCGGCGCGGCTCAGCATCCTGCCGAAAGGCCCCGCGAGGTCGAGCGCCTGCAGGCTCTCGCCGCCCGAGCGCGCGAGCGGCTTCAACCGCCAGATCAGGTGGTCATCGCCGCGCCCGGCGCGGGTCGCGGTGATCTGCCAGCGGGTCTCGTCGGAGGCCTCGACCTCCTCGAGCGCGGCGCTGCCGTCGCGCCAGGCGTTGCGGGCGAGCAGCGTCACCGCTTCGAGGGCTGCACGCTCCATCGGCAGCGCAGGGGGGGCGGCGCCCGCGCCGAAGCTGTCGAGGAAGAACAGGTTGGCGCAGACCATGCGGTTGGCGCGGTCGGTGATCGCGATCGCCTCGCCCGCGCGCTCGATCGCGGCGACGGTGACGCTCCAGTCGGGGGCAGCGAGGCTGCCCTCCTCGGACGGCGCGCGCACGCGGTCGAGCAGCACCACCCCGCCCAGCAGCACGCCCGCGGCCAGCACGAAGGCGAGCGCGACGATCCCGCTGCCGGTGGCAAACCACAGCACCAGCGCGCTCGCAATCACCCCGCCGCCGAGGCCTGCTAGCAGGACCGCGGGCGGATGGCTGCGACCCTCGCCGCCATCGTCAGCAAGAGTGAGACTGCCAGATTCTGTGCCGGTGCGGCGGGACAAGGCGTGCGTGCTCCTGAGGCTAACGGGACGGCGAGGCGGCGGAAATGCCCCTCCTACCGCGCCCCGAGCCGCTGGTCGAGCCGCGCTTCCATCACCTTCAACCGTCTGGCGCGCTTGCGAGACACCACAGCGCGCCACACCCAGCCCGAAAGCAACCAGCCGAGCGGCGGGGTGACAATCGAGAGCACCAGATAGCCGAGGATGGTCGACGCGCCGACTTCATAGGCCATCGTCAGCCAGGCCCAGGCGCCGCTGTCAGCCTGCGAGGCGGCAATGCTCGCGCCGGCGGCATCGAAGCGCAGGAAGAACTCGCCGATGCGGTTGGCGATCACCAGCCAGAAGGGCAGTGTGAAGGGGTTGGTCACGAAAGTGATAAGTGCGGCGAGTGGAACATTCGCCCGCGTTGGCAGGGCAAGGAAGGCGGACAAGAATATCTGGCCGATCGGGATGATGAAGGCCGCAAACAGCCCCAGCGCCACGCCGCGCGGCACCGAGCGGCGGGTGAAGCGCCATAGCTCAGGCGAGAGGAAGCGGTGCGCGATCGGCGCGAGATACTTGTTCTGCGCCATCTCCTCGCGGGTCGGCGTGTTCTTGCGGATCACGTCCATCGCCCAGGTCTTCGAGCGGAAGCCCAGACCCGTGTTGCGGGGCGGCGGCAGGCTCATGCGCCAAGGCTTTCAACGGCAGGGTAGATGGGCAAGTCAAGCATAGCATCCATATGGGTAGCACAGCGCTGGTGACCAGTGGATGAAGACGCGCCCCTCGTGAAATTTCCTAAGATCGGTCGCGCAGGATCCGAGCCTTGTCGCGCTTCCAGTCGCGCTCCTTGATGGTCGCCCGCTTGTCGTGGGTCTGCTTGCCCTTGGCGAGCGCGAGCTCGACCTTCGCCCGGCCCGTGCGGTTGAAGTAGATCGACAGCGGCACCAGCGTCATGCCCTTGCGCTCGACCGCGCCGACGAATTTCTCGATCTCGCGTTCGTGAAGCAGCAGCTTGCGCGGGCGGCGCGGTTCGTGGTTGAGTCGGTTGCCGTGGCTGTATTCGGGCACATTGGCGTTGATCAGCCACACCTGCCCGTCCTTCACCTCGGCATAGCTTTCGGCAATGCTCGCCTCGCCCGCCCGCAGTGCCTTCACCTCGGTGCCCTGCAAGGCGAGCCCGGCTTCGAAGGTGTCCTCGATATAGTAATCGAACCGCGCGCGGCGGTTCTCGGCGACGATCTTCACTTTGTCGAAGGTGACGGGTTTGGGACGAGCCATAAGGCCGGGCGATGTAGGCGTGGCTCGCCCAAAAAGCGAGGGGCTTTGCGGTTGGCCGTCTTGTAGCTACCTTGGCGCGGGGCAACAGGGGGAACAGCGCGCCATGACCACGCCGCAGCCTTTCATCATCGCCGGACAGAGCATCGCGCCCGGCCATCAAGCCGATGTCGCCTTCCCGATTACCACCATGGCGACCGGCACCACCTCCAGCCTCGCGGTGCGCGTCATCCATGGCGCACGCCCCGGCCCGGCGGTGTTCGTGAGCGCGGCGATCCATGGCGACGAGATCATCGGCACCGCGGTGGTACAGCGCCTCGCGCAGGCAATCCGGCCCGAGGGGCTCAGCGGCACGGTGCTGCTGGTGCCGGTCGCCAACATCTTCGGTTTCATGTCGCAGTCGCGCTACCTGCCCGACCGCCGCGACCTCAACCGCTCCTTCCCGGGGAGCGCGGGGGGATCGCTCGCTGGCCAGCTCGCGCATATCTTCTACCGCGAGGTGGTGGCGCGCTGCACGCTGGGGATCGACATCCACTCGGCCGCGATCCATCGCTACAACCTCCCCCAGATCCGCATCGCCGCCGGCAACCGCAAGCTGGTCGAGCTTGGCATGGCCTTCGGCGCGCCGGTCATCATCGAGAGCCCCTTGCGTGATGGCTCCCTGCGCGACCTGGCCCAGAAGCACGGGGTCGACATGCTGCTGATGGAAGCGGGCGAGGCGCTGCGCTTCGACCGCCTGTCGGTCGAGACCGGGGTCGAGGGCGTCACCCGCGTGCTCGCGCATCTCGGCATGATCGAGGCCGACGACGGGCTCAGCGCGGTCGGCATCCCGGCGCGCGCCAACCGCACCACCTGGGTGCGAGCCCCGCGCGGCGGCGTGATGCAGGCGGTGTGCGCCTCGGGCGATCCGGTGAGGAAGGGCGACGTGCTCGCGACGGTCGCCGGGCTGTTCGGCGAGGAGGCCGAGGCGCTGGTCAGCCCGGTCGACGGCATCGTCATCGGCCACGCGACGCTGCCAGTCGTCCACCAGGGCGACGCGCTGTTCCACATCGCCGCGATCGACCACCCCGAGCGCGTCGGCGCGCGGATCGACTCGATCACCGAAGCGATCCTCGCGAGCGAGCCGCAAGGCAGCGCGCAGGGGATTCTCGACGAGGACGAGGTGGTCTGAGTTCAGCTTGGCGGCGTGCAGGCTGAACCATGAGACACAAGAGACACTGTACAGGACCGAAAAACCCCGCCCTCGCGCGCGGCGGTGCAGCGCAGGTTGTGGCGGGCGAAAGGCGGGTTGGCGATCATCGAGGCGGAGGTTGGCAGCCCGTCCGCGAGTAGGAAAGTCTTGTTTTTCCTACATCTTCTAGAGTTTTCGGTCAGGCCCACCCCCGGCCCCTCCCGCCTGCGGGAGGGGCCGGGGGTGGGCCCTTCGCTTAAGCCTCCAGAACCCCCGCCGACACCAGCGCCTCGTCGACCGCCTTCTTCGCCTCGTCCGATGCTTCCACCAGCGGCAGGCGCACCTCCGGCTCAAGCCAGTCGTGAACGCGGGAGAGCGCATACTTCACCGGCGCCGGCGAAGCGTCGGAGAACATCGCGTAGTGCAGCGGGAAAAGCCGGTCGTTCAGCTGCCGCGCCAGCTTCAGCTCGTTCGCGGCAATCGCCTCGTGGAATTCGGCGCACAGCTTCGGCGCGACGTTCGCCGTGACCGAGATGCACCCGCGCCCGCCGGCCGCGGCGTGGGGGAGCCACAGCTCGTCATTGCCCGACAGCTGGCAGAACTCGCGCCCGATGCCCATGCGGTGATCGGCGACGCGGCTGAGATCGCCGCTCGCGTCCTTGATGGCGACAATCCGGTCGGGATATTTGCGCACCAGCTCGACCACCGTTTCATCCAGCAGGTCGGTCACCGTGCGCGCAGGCACGTTATACAGCACGATCGGCAGGTCGCAGTTTTCCGCCAGATAACTGAAATGGGCGACCAGCCCGCGCTGGCTCGGGCGGTTGTAATAGGGAGCCACACAGAGCCCCGCCGCCGCGCCCGACTTCTTGGCGAAGTTCATATGCAGCTGGGCGTTGCGCGTGTCGTTCGACCCGCAGCCCGCGATCACCGGGACGCGGCCCGCGGCCTGCTCGATACAGACCTCGATAACGCGGTGGTGTTCGGCATTTGACAGGGTCGAGGCCTCACCCGTCGTCCCGCATGCCACCAGAGCGGCGCTGCCGTTCTCGATCTGCCAGTCGACCAGACGGCGGAAAGCGACCTCGTCGAACGCCCCGCCGCGAAAAGGAGTTACCAGAGCGGGTATCGAACCGCTGAACATTGCCTTTGTCCTGCCTTCATCTCTAAGTAGCGGAATAAGGGGACCTCTCCCCCCGTTACCCTTCACGTTCACCGCCTGATAAGGAGCCGGTAGGCACTATGTCCAGCATGGCCTGCAAGCTGTTGAATACTCGCCGGATGGTTGCCGCGATTCTCGCGAACTCGGCGCTTGCGGTGGGCGCTTTTCCCGCTGCAGCGCAGGACTGGAGCGGCGGACAGGATCTGGTCGCCCGCCAGCCCAGCGCGGTGGATGGGGCCATCGCCCGCTGGGAAGTGCTGCAGACCAGCCGCTCGCACGGTTTCGCTGACTACGCGGGCTTCGTGCTTGCTTGGCCGAGCTTCCCCAAGTCTGACATCCTGCGTCTGCGGGCCGAGGCCGCGCTCGAGACCGAAGCGCCCTCGCAGGACGAGGTGCTGCGCTTCTTCGATGCCCATCCCCCGCTCACCAACCCGGCCCGCGCGCGCTATGCGCTGGCGCTGGCCGCGATGCAGCGCCCCGAGGCATTGAACGAGGCGAGGCGGGCATGGCGCGGCGGGCTGATGGCCGATCCGGTCGAGCTTTACCTTGCCGGGCTCTACGGCGCACAGTTCACGCCCGAGGATCACGCGGTGCGCGTTGATGCGCTGCTGTGGCAGGGCAAGGCCGATGCCGCCTCGCGCATGGTGGTAAACCTGCCCGAAGAAGCTCGCCCGATGGCGCTCGCGCGGATCGCGCTGCTGCGCGGTGCGCGGCCCGAGACCGCGGGGCTTGCAGTGCCCGAAGGGGCCGAGGCCGACCCGGGCTATGTCTTCAACCTCGTGAAGTTCCTGCGCAGCAGCGGGCAGAATTACGAGGCGGCGCGGGTCTTCACCAGCCGCCCCGTTTTCGTGCGGCCCGCGCGCGACGCCGAGGCCTTCGTCGGCCAGCTGCTGGGGCTGGCCGAGGATCTCGGCCCGTCCGAGGCGGCGCAGATCGCCGCGCGCAGCGGCGATCTCTTCGCGCCCGGCAGCGACCTGTCGCAGGCGAGCTTCACCTTGCGCGACCGGCTCACCGATCTGATGTGGCTGGGCGGCACCAAGGCGCTCTGGAACCTCGGCGACGGCACCACCGCAGCGCCGCTCTTCGCGCGCTATGGCGATGCCGCCAAGACCCCGCTGACCAAGGCCAAGGGCTACTACTGGGCGGGCCACGCAGCGCAGCAAGCGGGCGATTCTGCGGGCGCGGCGCGCTGGTTCGAGATGGCCGCGCGCTGGCCCGACTACTATTACGGCCAGCTCGCTCTGTCCGCGCTCGGCCGCCCGATGCCGGGCTTCGCAGGCCTGCCCCAGCCGGCGATGGACGCAAGCACGCGCGCCGAGTTCGAGGCGCGCCCCGTTGTCCGGGCGATCCGCGCGCTCGCCAAGAACCGCCGCGATTGGCGCACCGAGCGACGCTTCTTCGAGGCCCTTGGAGACGAGGCCGACACACCAGTCGAAATGCTGATGGCCGGAATGCTCGCGCGCGAGACCGGGCTTGACGAAATGGCGGTGGTGCTCGGCCTCAAGATGGGCGAGGTCGGAGTTTCGGGCCTCGAGCGGATCGGCTTCCCCACCGTCGCCACGCCGCCTGCGGTCAATGACTGGGTGATGGTCCACGCCATCGGGCGCCAGGAAAGCGAATTCGACCGCACGCGCGAGAGCCATGCCGGCGCGCGCGGGATCATGCAGCTGATGCCGGGCACCGCGCGCGAGCAGGCTGGCAAGATCGGCGTACAATATCTCTCGGCCGACCTCACCGCCGCCCCGCTCTACAATATCCAGCTGGGCGACGCCTATTTCGCGCGGATGCTGAGTTATTACGGCGGCTCGTACCCGCTGGCAATCGGGGCCTATAATGCCGGGCCGGGGCGGGTGAACCAGTGGCTGCGCGCGAACGGCGACCCGCGCCGCGGCGAGATCGACTGGGTCACCTGGGTCGAGAAGATCCCCGCCAATTTCGAGACGCGCTATTACGTGATGCGGGTGATCGGCAATGCGGTGACCTATTCGCACATGTATCCCGAGCAGGCGGGCCTGCCGCGCACCGTCGACACCTTCCTGCGCTGAGTTCGCGATGAAGCCCGCGGGGCCTCCGATCACGCCCGCAGGGATGGCGGCGCTCAAGGCGCGCTACGACCTGCTGCTCGGCACCGAGCGCCCGGCGATCGTCGAGATCGTCAGCTGGGCGGCGGGCAATGGCGACCGCTCTGAGAACGGCGACTATCTCTATGGGCGCAAGAAGATGCGCGAGATTGATCGCGAGCTGGCGCATCTCATCAAGCGGATGAAGGCGCTGCGGGTGGTCGATCCCGCGGCGCAGGTGGACCGTTCGCGCGTGTTCTTCGGCGCGCGGGTGACGATCGCCGACGAGGACGACAACCAGCAGACCGTCACTTTGGTGGGCGATGACGAACAGGATGCGGGTGCAGGCCTGATCGGGTGGAGCTCCCCGATGGCGCGCGCTCTGCGGGGTTCAGGTTTGGGCGATGTGCGGATTGTGACCCTCCCCTCGGGCACGCGCGAGTGGGAAGTGCTGGGGATCGCTTATGACTGATCCTCGCGCGCGAGGTAACGGGGCGGAACGTGGTCGGTCAGCCACACGCCGTTGGTGGACAGCGCGAAAGCGTGGCCGTCCGCCGCCATGCGCCCGGCCGCGACCGTCAGGATCACCGCCTCCCCCCGCCGCGCGCCGACCTTCGTTGCCGTTTCGAGATCAGCGGAGAGGTGCACATGATGGCGCTGCTGCTTCGTCAGCCCCTCGCGCATGATCACCTCCAGAAACCGCTCCACGGTGCCGTGGTAAAGCACCTCGGGGGGCGAGGCGGCCTGCCAGCTGCCCTCGACCGCGACCGAATGCCCCTGCCGCGCGCGGATCGCGAGGCCATCGTCCGACAGCTCGAAGCGGCGCTTGTCGTTCTCCTCGACCACCGCGTGCAAAAGCGTTTCGGTGGTCGGGAGCCCCTCGCGCTGCAAGGCGGCGAGCACATCCACGACCGGCGCTCAGCCTGCGGGATCGAGGCGCAAGCCGCCCTTCTCCGGGGCATGGCGGAGCCAGTAGGACAGGGCGCGCGAGCGCTTGGCGAGTTCCTGCGACATGGCCAAGCGCTGTTGCAAATTCGCGCCCGCTGGGCAATCGCTGCGCCGATGATCGCCCGCCTGCCGGTTCTTGCCCTCCTCGCCCTCCTCGCCGCCGCGCCGCTGGCCGCGCGCGAAAGCCTCGGCGTCTATGACAGCTGGGCGGCGTTCAAGGATGCCGCGCCGGCGCGCTGCTATGCCATTGCCAAGGCCGAAGCAAAGGGCGCTGCCCCCGCCTATGCGACTGTCTCGCTGTGGCCCGACAAGGGCGTGCGCGGGGCGGTGCATCTGGTGCTCTCGCGCGAGGTGGCGGACAAGGCTCGCGTCCGGCTCGCGGTGGGCGACAAGCGCTTCGACCTCGTCGCCAAGGGCCGCAATGCCTGGGCGGCGGACGCGCGCGGGGACGCCGCGATTGTCGCGGCGATGCGCTCGGCCACCCGCATGACCGTGTCGGGCGGCGGCTTTACCGACCGCTACACGCTGGCAGGCGCGGCGACCGCCATTGATGCGGCGACCGTCGGCTGCGCGAAGCGCGGCTGACCAGCAAAGGCTCGTGCGCCAAGCGCTGACTGGTCAAATGGGGCACTTGCCCCTATATGCCGCGCACCCATGGCCGATACTGCACTCATGTCCATCCCGGGCCTCGTCGACCCGGTCCCCGCTTCGCGCGACATCACGCCGCGCGCTGACGGCCGCGTCGACCTGATCGGCCTCCCCCGCCCGCGCATCCGCGAGCTGTTCGCCGAAGCCGGCCTCGACGCCAAGGCCGCCAAGCTGCGCGCCAAGCAGGTGTTCCACTGGCTCTACCACCGCGGCGTCACCGATTTTGAGGCGATGACCGACATCGCCAAGCCGATGCGCCCGTGGCTTGCCGAACGTTTCGTGATCGGCCGCCCCGATGTGGTCGAGGCCCAGCACTCGGTCGACGGCACCCGCAAGTGGCTGCTGCGCACCGCCGACGGCCACGATTTCGAGATGGTGTTCATCCCCGACGAGACCCGCGGCACACTCTGCGTCTCGTCGCAGGTCGGCTGCACCCTCACCTGCTCCTTCTGCCACACCGGCACGATGAAGCTGGTGCGCAACCTCACCCCCGGCGAGATTGTCGGCCAGGTGATGCTCGCCCGCGATGCGCTGGGGGAATGGCCGCGCGGCACGATGATCTCCGATGCCGACGTGATCGACGAAGATGACGAGGCGGGCCACTACACCGCCGACGGGCGCCTGCTTACCAACATCGTGATGATGGGCATGGGCGAGCCGCTCTACAATTTCGATCACGTGCGCGACGCGCTGAAACTGGTGATGGACGGCGACGGCCTCGCCCTCTCCAAGCGCCGCATCACGCTCTCGACCAGCGGCGTCATTCCGATGATGGAGCGCTGCGGCGAGGAGATCGGGGTGAACCTTGCCGTCAGCCTTCACGGCGTGCGCAAGGAAGTGCGCGACGAGCTGGTGCCGCTCAACAAGAAATACGGCATCGAGGACCTGCTGCAGGCCTGCGCCGACTATCCCGGCGCGAGCAACGCGCGGCGGATCACCTTCGAATATGTGATGATCGCAGGGAAGAACGACAGCGACGATGACGCGCGCGAGCTGGTCCGGCTGCTGCGCCAATACAACCTTCCCGCCAAGGTCAACCTCATCCCCTTCAACCCCTGGCCGGGTGCGGGCTACGAAACCTCCGCGCCCGACCGCATCCGGCGCTTCTCCGAGATCGTCTTCGAAGGCGGTTTCTCCGCTCCGGTGCGCACCCCGCGCGGGCGCGATATCGACGCGGCTTGCGGTCAGTTGAAGACGGCCGCCGAGAAGAAGTCCCGCGCCCAGCGCGACCGCGAGGCGGCGGCAGCCGCGATTGACGCTCCTGCAGCAGAAGCGTAGTTTCCCGCGCAGCCAAAGGAGGATCGGCGTGGCAGCTTTTGCATCGAAGTTCGCGGCTCTGATCGCCCTTGCAGCGCTTGTGGCGGCACCGCTGCCTGCCGAAGCGCAGTTCGGCGGCATTCTGGGCAGCGGCAAGCGCGGCGCGGACAAGGCCGACGCCTGCGGCAAGGGCAAGAAGGGCGACAAGGGACGCGGGATCGTCGGCGGCTTGCTCGGCGGCGCGGTCGACCAATTGGCGCGCTCGGCCAACCTGCCCTCTTTCGTGCCAGTGCCGGAATTCTCCGACCAGATCACCGAAAGCATCGCCTGCAAGCTCGACCCCGAAGAGCAGAAGCAGGCCGCCGAAGCGACGCTTGCCGTGACCCGCACCGATGACAGTGCGGACGCACCGGAAGTGGGCGCGTCCGCCGCTTGGACTTCGAACTCGCGCGAGAATGTAAGCGGCACTTCGACCGTCACTTCGCGCCAGGGCGCAAGCGGCGGGACGGATTGCATCACCGTCACCGATGTGGTGATCGTCGAAGGCGAGGAAACCCGCGCCGAAAAGCGCATGTGCCGCGCTCCGGGGTCGGCGCGCTATTCGATTATCGCATGATGCGCTGCCCGGCTGCGCTGGCCGCATTCGCGCTGCTGACGGCGGCCGCCCCGCCGATGGACCCGGACAATCCGACCTGCCCGGCCGAGCCTGACTTCGGCCCCAAGACCGCGATGGTTCTCACCCCGGCTGACCGCGACGGAAAGCGCGTGCTGCTGGCCGAAGGCGCGATCGATTCCTCCCTCCCCGCCCGCCTCAAGGCCGCGATAGAGGCCGACGAGCGGATCGAGGAAGTGTGGCTGCGCAGCCGCGGCGGCAATGCGCGGGCGGGCAACGAGGCAGGCAAGATCATCCGCTCCTATCGCGGGATGCTCACCCGCGTGCCCGCCGGCTGGGCGTGCTTTTCGGCCTGCAATTTCGTGTTCATGGGGGGCGACCGCCGGGTGGTGGATGACGGCGGGGTGTTCATGGTCCATATGTTCACCCATACCGGCGACCGCGCCGCGATCAACGACGTGGTGATCGAGGGCAGCAAGGCCACCACCGAATATATCGCCAGCATCGAGCAATCCTCGGCCCTGCTGGCGAGCGAGGACAATGATTTCCTGATCCGCATGGGGATCAGCCGCAAGCTGCTGACCGACATCATGTACCGGCAGCAGGCGGTGAAGAGCGAGGACAACCCCTCGACCCGTTATTGCCTCTCTCAGGCCGAGGTGCGCACCTACAACGTGATGCCGCTCGAAAAGTCCGCGCCCTAGTGCCCGCCTGCACCGATCCCGACACCATCGCCTTCTATCAGGCCCGCGCGCCGCACTATGTGCTGAAGTTCGGACAGGCGCACTCCTACCAGCTCGACCCTTTCCTCGACCGTCTGCCACCCGGCGGCCGCGTGCTCGAACTCGGCTGCGGCGGCGGGCAGGATGCGGCGCGGATCAAAGCGCGCGGCTTCATCGTCGACGCCACCGACGCGACGCCCGCGATGGTCACCAAGGCCAATGAGCGCTGGAACGTGGGCGCGCGGGTGATGGCCTTCGATGAGCTGAAGGCCGAGGCCGCCTATGATGGCGTCTGGGCCCATGCCAGCCTTCTCCATGTCCCGCGCGCCGCGCTCCCTGACGTCCTCGCCCGAATCCACGGCGCGCTCGCCCCGGGCGGGTGGCATTTCGCCAGCTACAAGCTCGGCGAAGCGGAAGGCCGCGACGCCTTAGGCCGGTTCTACAACTTCCCCTCGGCCGAATGGCTCGCCGCGCAATATGCCGCAATCCCCGGCTGGCATATTGCTGAGACCCGCCGCTATCAGGCGGGAGGGTTCGACAATGTCGAACGTGACTGGATCGATCTTATCGTGAGCAAGCCATGACCCGCTGGACCATCGAGGCCGTCTGCGCCGGCACTGCCCGCCCCTTCAACGGCGCCGAGCTGAGCGCGATCCAGAAGCGCCCAAGGCAAGGCCCCGTGCAGATCCATGCCGAGGGCCTCGCCCCCGACGAGCAGGCCGACCGCCGCGTCCATGGGGGGCCGGAGATGGCGCTCCACCTCTACCCGCTCGATCACCACGATTGGTGGCGGGGCGAGATCGGCGCGTCGGCGCTGCTGGACGAGCCCGGCGGCTTCGGCTCGAACCTCGCGATAGCCGGGCTCACCGAGGATCACGTCCATATCGGCGACCGCTTTGCTTGCGGAACCGCGCTCATCGAAGTCAGCCAGCCGCGCCAGCCGTGCTGGAAGATCGAGCACCGCTTCGGCCACAAGGGCATGGTCGCCGCGATAATCCGGACGGGCCGCTGCGGCTGGTATTTCCGCGTGATCGAACCGGGCGAGGTCGCCGCGGGCGATTCGCTCGAACGCATCGCCATCGGCGCGCCCGAATGGAGCGTTGCGCGGGTGTTCCGCGCGCTGGTGGTGGGCAAGGCGACGCCCGAAGAGCTCGCCGCGCTTGCCGCGCTCGCCCCGCTCAGCCCGAAACTGCTTGCAAAAGCAGCAGCTTCGCAGCGATAATCCGCTTTTGGCGCGGGGGCGGGAATAGGCGCCGAACCTGAACCGTTTCCCCACTGTGTCGTTCATGCAGCATTCGAGTTTGATGAACGAAAACAGCAGGGCTCCATCGGGGAGCCGCCACAAGGACACGGATCATGAAACATCTCGCCCTCCTCGCCGCCGCTGGTTCGATGGCCGCCTTCGCCGCTCCGGTGCAGGCTGCAGAGCTGCCCGGCGCCCCCTCGCCCCTCTTCGCCAGCTACAACGCTGCCCCCGCCAACTACGCGCCCGTCGCCGCCTATGGCGATGACGACTGGGACGACGACCGCGACTATCGCCGCGACCGCCGCTATGACCGCCGCGACTGGCGCGATGATCGCCGCGATCGCCGCGAATATCAGCGTGATCGCCGCCTGAGCCGGGGCGACCGCGTGTGGCGCGGCGAGGATGGCCGCTACCGCTGCCGCCGCGATGATGGCACCACTGGCCTCGTGATCGGCGCGGTCGGCGGGGCCCTCCTTGGCCGCACCATCGACACCCGCGGCGACCGCTCGCTCGGCACGCTGCTCGGCGCAATCGGTGGCGGTCTGCTCGGCCGCGAGGTCGACCGCGGCGAAGCGCGCTGCCGCTAAGCCTTGAAGGGAAGCGCGCCGCTCTCGCCTATTGAAGCGCGCCCCCCCGCCTGTTAGGTCTGATGTCATGCCCCTCTCCCCCGACAGCAGCGCACCCCCTCCTCGCCCCGCCGTCCTCGTGACCGGCGGGGCGACCCGTATCGGGGCGGCGATCGTGCGCCGCTTTGCCGCAGCGGGCTGGCACACGGTGATCCATTACCGCAGCTCAGCCACCGCGGCCGAGGCGCTTGCCGCACAGCTCCCCAGCGCCGAGACGATCGGCTTCGACCTTGCCGATGATGACGCCGCGCTAGCCGCGATCACCGAGCTCGCCGCGCGCACGCCCGGCTGGCGGTGCCTCGTCAATTCGGCCTCGGTTTTCGATTACGATCCTGTAACCGCACTCGACCCGGCGACGAACCGGGCAGCGATGCAGATCAACGCTCTTGCCCCGGCCCGGCTCGCCCAAGCCTTTATCGCCCTGACGGCGAAAAGCGGTGCGCTGCGCAGCGTGATCAACGTCACAGACATGAAAATTGAAAATACGAACCCCGATTTCTTCAGTTACACCATGTCCAAACACGCGCTGGCAGCCACCATCGGCATGCTGGCCAAGGGGAATTTTGATGGGGACGTCAGGGCCTATGGCCTTGCTCCCGGCGCTGTGCTGGCCAGCCACGACCAGCGCGAGGAGGAGACCGAGATTTCACACCGGATGAACCTCCTCGCCCGCAAGACCGGGCCTGAGGAAATCGCCGATGCGGCGCTGTTCCTTGCGAGCGGCGCGCTGGCGAACGGGCAGAGCCTGTTCATCGACAGCGGCCAGCACCTGATGGACCAGCCGCGCGACGTGATCTGGCTCGCTCGCGAACAGCAGGCCTGAGGGGGTATTGATGGCCAAGAAGCATGCACTTTCAACCCGCCTATGGCACTGGGTGAACGCGGTCGCGATCATCGTGCTGTTCATGACCGGGCTCAATATCTCGAACGCGCACCGGAACCTCTACTGGGGCCAATACGGGTTCGACCCCGCCGACGCCTGGCTCCACGTGATCCGCTTCCCCGGCTGGGCGACGATCCCGGGGCATTACAACCTCGCCCTCGCGCGCGACTGGCACATCACCATGGCCTGGCCGTTCGGGATCGGCGTGCTGTTCATCTGGGTGGCGATGCTGGTCAACGGCCACTTCCGCCGCGACCTGACGACCTCGCCGAAGGACTGGACGCCGGGGGCGGTGATCGCTTCGATCAAGGCGCATTCGGGCCCGAATGCTGGCGCGCATCACGGCTACAATTCGGTCCAGAAGATCCTCTACGGCGGCGTGTTCGGTGTGCTCTTGCCGCTGATGTTGATCTCCGGGCTCGCGATCAGCCCGGGCGCGGGCGGCTATGCGCCGTGGCTGATTGACCTGTTCGGCGGCCGCCAGAGCGCGCGCTCGCTGCACTTCATTGCCGCATGGGGCATCTTCGGCTTCTTCGTGATCCACATCCTTCTCGCCCTCACCGACTGGCGGCTGATCCTCGAGATGTTCACCGGCGGTAAGCGCGAGAGCGCTGCCCCGCCACCTCCTCCCCAGCCCGACCCCATTCCCGCCGCCGACGAAGGAGCCCCCGCCCATGGTTGACCTGCCGCGCCGCTCGCTGCTTGCCGGGATCGCCGCTCTGGGCGCCTCGGCCTGCACCAAGATCAACGAAAGCGAGGCTGCCGGCAGCCTGTTCAAGGCGGCCGAGGATGGCCACCGCGTGCTCCACCGCGCGCTCGCGGGCAAGCAGGGCCTCGCCAAGGAATTCACGCGCGACCAGCGCTCGCCCACATTCCGCGGGAATGGCTCGGTGACGGTCGCCGATCCCTTCTATCAGGACCAGCTCGCCAAGGGCTTCCCCGACTGGAAACTCGAAGTGCGCGGGCTGGTCGAAAAGCCGCTGGCGCTCGGCCTTGCCGAGGTCAAGGCGCTCCCCCAGCGCACCCAGATCACCCGCCACGACTGTGTCGAGGGCTGGAGCGCGATCGGCGAATGGCAGGGCGTACAGCTCGGCGCGCTGCTCGATGCCGCCAAGGTCAAGGAGAGCGCCAAGTTCATCGTCTTCCGCTGTGCCGACACGCTCTACGGGCGCGACTATTACGAGAGCATCGACATGGTCGATGCCTATCACGCGCAGACCATCATCGCCCACTCGCTGAACGGCGAGCCGCTGCCCGAGAAGAACGGCGCGCCCTTGCGCATGCGGATCGAGCGCCAGCTCGGCTACAAGCAGGCCAAGTATGTGAAGGCGATCGAGGCGGTCACCAGCTTTGACCAGATCGGCCAGGGCGGCGGCGGCTTCTGGGAGGATGTGGCCGGCTACCAGTGGTACGCCGGGGTCTGACGAGGGGTCTTACGGCAGGTCGCGCAGCGATGCCGCCCAGCCATCCGCGATCATCTCCTCCAGCACGGCAAGGTCGATGTCGGCGAGCTTGTTGACATAGAGGCAGCTTGAGCCTTGCGAGAACTTGCCGAGGCGATCCAGAGCGCTCTTCAGGCGCGCCTCGTCCTCGGGGGTCCGGCATCCGGCCGACAGATAGAGCGAATGCTTGGCCTTGCGCGGGCTGAACCCGATCCGCAGCGAATGCACCTTGCGACCACTATCATAGGTTGTGGAATACTCGCCGTAGCCAATGATGGTCGGCCCCCACATCTTCGGCGCTTCGCCGGTCACCTTGCGGAATAGGGCATCGAGCACAAGCGCATCTTCGCGCTTGGCCGGCGGTTCGACGCCCGCGATGAATTCTTCGACTGCAACCTCTGTGATCGTCGTCTTGCCTTCAGCCATCCGAGCCTCCCTGCCGCAAGTCCGTGATATTGCGAAAGCCGCCTCTCCGTCTACGCTTACCCTCGAAGCATCCTAGAAAGGAGCATCATGAGCAAGCCTCTCCTCGACCGTTTCCTGTCCCGTGCCGTCAAGCAGGGCCGCCTCGGCATCGTCTTTGCCGATGGGTCGGCAAGCACCTATGGCACCAGCGCGGAGGGCTTTCCCGAGATCGTCCTGCGCTTCACCGATAGCGCGGTAGCCCGCGACATCATCCTCGATCCCCGGCTCGGCGCGGCGGAGGCCTTTATCGACGGGCGGTTGCTGATCGAGGAGGGCGACGTGATGGGCCTCGTCAGCCTGCTCAGGATGAACGACCGCTGGGAACGCGGCGACAACAACCTGCGCCCCAAGCGCCTCAAGCGCCTCCTCAACAAGGCGAGCTTCGCTGCCGAGCAGATCAACAACCGCGTGGGTTCGAAGAAGAACGTCGCGCACCACTATGACATCGGCAATGATCTCTACGCGCTGATGCTCGACCATGAGCATTGGCAATATTCCTGCGCCTATTGGGGCGAGGGCGTGACCACGCTGGGGCAAGCACAGGAAGCGAAGCTTAAGCACATCGCCAAGAAGCTGAACCTGTCGCCCGGGCTGGAGGTGCTCGACATCGGCTGCGGGTGGGGCGGAATGGCGATCCATCTCGCCAAGCACCACAATGTCCACGTCACCGGCATCACCCTGTCGGAGGAACAGGCCGCGCTCGCCCGCCAACGCGTACGCGAGGCGGGCGTGGCGGACAAGGTGACGATCCTGATCGAGGATTACCGCGAGACCGCCGCCTCGGGCCGCAAGTTCGACCGGATCGTCTCAGTCGGCATGTTCGAGCATGTCGGCCGCGCGCAGTTCGAGACCTTCTTCGAAGCCTGCGCCAGGATTCTGCCCGAGGATGGCGTAATGCTGCTCCACACCATCGGCCGCTTCGGCAGCCCCGGCACCACCGACGCCTTCACCCGCAAATATGTCTTCCCTGGCGGCTATATCCCTGCGCTCTCGGAGACGGTGGCGGCGAGCGAGAAATTCCGCCTGATCGCAAGCGACGTCGAGACGCTGCGCCTCCACTACGCGCACACCATCCGCGCCTGGTATGCCAACTGCATGGAGCACAGCGAGAAGATCATCGCGCTCTATGACGAGAAGTTCTTTCGGATGTGGACCTTCTACCTCGCCGGCGCCGCGACGGTGTTCGAGCATGGCGGCATGGGCAATTACCAGATCCAGTACGTCCGCTCGCGCCGCGCATTGCCGATCACGCGGGACTATCTGCTGGAGGCGTGAGGCTGGCCGCGATTTTTTCGCGGCCCCTGTCGATTCCGCGTGAGGCCGCGCGTCTTTCCTGTGCAAGCCCGGTGCAACTCTCGCGCCGGGCCGGACACAAGGATACTCTGCGCATGACCACCACCGCTCCCCTCGCTGCCCCATACCCGCTTGCTGCGCGCATTGCCGCTGTGGCCGGATTGCTCTGGAGCCTGTTCGGCGCCTGGCAGTTCGTCCGCCAGACCTTCATCGACGAGGCCGGGCTGATTGCAGGCGGAATGACACCCGAGCAGGCGCAGCTCTATGCCGGGCTACCTGTGTGGATGGCGGCAGTCTTCGCGATCGGCACGCTCGGCGGGGTGCTCGGCACGGCGCTGCTGCTGGCAGGCCGAAAGGCGAGCGTGGCGGTGCTGGCGGTCTCGCTCGCCGCCTATCTGATGCTGTGGGCGGGCGAAGCGCTGCTCGGCGTCTTCGCGGTGTTCGGCACCCCGCAGGTGGTGGTGCTGAGCATCGTCGTCCTTGTCGCCGCAGGGCTGCTGTGGCTCGCCCAGCGCCTCGCGGCGAAGGGCGTGCTCGCCTAGCCCATCTCGTGCGCGCCGGGGCGCTGGCGCGGGCGGTAGACCGGGCCGAAGCCCATCAACGCCGCGCCCGCCAGCGGGAGCGCGATCACCCACCAGCGAATGCCGGAGAGCGAATCCGGGCTGGTGATGGTCAGCCCCGCGGTCGCGCCGAGGCCTGCGCAGATCGCCACCACGCCAACGACCGCGCGCAGGCGCGGCACGGTTCGCCCGCCACGCACGGGGCCGAAGCTCCTCTCGTGGCGTGCGAAGATGCCGATCAGCGGCAGCAGCGCGAGGATATAGACCGCGATCCACACGGGCCGCGTCACCCACCACTCGCCCGTCCCCGGCACCGGGCCGAGGCCCCAACCGCCCAGCAAGAGCCAGTCCACGGTCATCACCAGCACGAAGGCAGTGAGGTGCCACAGGTAGACCGTCATGATCATCCCGTTCATCAGCACGGTCGCGGTCCAGACGCTCACATTCTCGAGCATCCGCCGGCCCGCGCGCTCCAAGGCCAGCACCAGCCCCACCTGCACGCCGCCCAGCGCCATCAGCGCCAGCGTCGGCGGGAGCGAGTTGGAGAAGCCTCCGGGCGCCGAGACCATCGCGACCGGGTAGAAGCCGAACACCGTGATGTTAACGAGGATCGCCAGCGACACCGCGAAGAAGCTCCAGGCGAACAGCGGGCGTTCGAACTTGCCCGCCCGCCACGCAAAGCCGAGCTGGTGGATGGCGAGGAACACCCAGAGGAAATTGGTGAAATTGACGTAGGGCACCTTGGCCGTGAAGGTCAGCCAGTCGGTCAGCATCGCCAGCGGCACGAACAGCGCCACGCTCCCCCAGCCGAGCCGGTCCCACAGGCGCTGGGCAAGCGGCGTGAAGGCGGTCACCAGCAGGTAGACCGCGAGGAACCACACCGGGATCAGCGCGGCCTCGGTCGCCATGCGGATCTGGGCGCGCGGCAGGCCGACCTGCGTCATCACCACCGCGAGGCTCGCCCACAGCAAGAGCACCGGGAAGGTCGGAGTGATGAGGCGCTGCACCCGGCTCGCCAGCCAGTCGCGGTAGACACCCGCCTGATCGGCAGCGGCCTTGGCGGTGGTCGCCCTCCAGCTCACCTGATTGGCATAGCCGCCGACAAGGAAGAACACCGGCATCACCTGAAAGCCCCAGGTCAGCCAGTGCGCCCAATCGGCCACCGACAGCAGGTCGCCGCGCCGCAGCTCCCCTGACGCATCGAGATAGAGCCCCGCCATCAGCCAGTGCCCGACCACCACCGCGAGGATCGAGACCGCGCGCAGGAAATCGACCCAGCGGTTGCGCTCGGGCGGGGTCATCACCGCCAGCTCGCGTGCCTTGCTCCACATTGTCAGCATCGTGATCCCCGTTCGCCGCGCGCAGGGCACCGCCTGCGCGCACGAGATATCAGGTAGTTCTTAGCAGCCGATTGCCAAGAGGCCGGTTGCTGCAAACAATCTAGGCCTCATACTCCGGCGCCGCCTGTGCCTGGGCCTCGGCCTCGAAGGCGGCGAGATAGGCCGCCGCCAGCGCGCCGATCGGCAACATCGGGGGGTTCTGCCCGAAGACCGAAGGCCAGTAAGACAGGGTCGCGGAATGGGCGCCCGCGATCAGATTTTTCTGCCCGGCCTGGATCGCGGCAATAATGTCGGCCTGCGCCCGCCACTGTGCGGGGTTTCCGATCAGCGGCGCGGGGAACGGAACACTCGGCGTGGCCGCAGGATAATAGGCGAGCGAGCCGACCAGCGCGTAGCCCCGCGTGACCGTGGCCGCCAGAAACAGCAGCGCCGCATCAAGCTCGAAATCAAAGTGGATGTCCCAGGCGTCGATATGCGCGAACAGATCGAAGAGGGTGTAGGGCGGCAAGAAGGGCACCAGATCATAGGCCGCCTGATAGCGCATGGTGGCGTGCCCCAGCCCGGCGCCGCTGTAAGCGGCCGCGAAGGCAGGATCGCCCGCCAATGGCGCGGCAAAGCTATGCACCTCGATCGCCGTGGGCCCGCCGGAGCCCATCTCGTCCTTGATCAGCGCAGCGAACAGGAAGGCCATGGCCGCACCCTTGGAGTGGCCGGTAATGCGCAGGCCGTTCAAGCGGCTCCAGTCGATGGCTTTGAGCTGTGCGAACACGCTCGGCCACAGCGACAGCACCGCATTGCGGAAGCCCTGATGCACGCGCCCGAGGCTGTCGTCGCCCGACAGCGCCAGCGGCACAAGTGTCGTCTCATCATCCTGAAGCCAGTCGCGCAGGAAGGCGAAGAAGCTGTCGAAGCTGTCAAAGGTGGGCAGCGTTCCGCGGAGCGACAGGACTGCCCAATTGTCCCCCGTCCGCCCGAGCAGCGCGGCGTTGATCGCGTCGGGTCCATCGGTGAACACCATCGGCGGCGTCGTCCAGCCCACCGGCGTGCTGTAGAAGGACGAAGGGTAATAGCCCGCCGGCCCGATGGAATAGGCACAGATGGCGGCATCGAGCATCGCTTGCGCCGTGGTGGTGGCCGCCACTGGTACCAGCGGCGCAGGATTGGTTGCGACCATTGTTGTTCTCCCCGGAATGAACGACCGGGAGGATGCCGCAAATAGGCCCGATGTCAAACGAAAGTCCTTTTTTTTCATTACATTATCTTTATGACGCCGCTTACTTTTGGAACGCTGGCGGACGTCGGCGGCGCAAGCGTGGCACTAATCATTGCCGTGTCCGCCCCCCGCTGTTAACGGCGCGCCGACATCACGCCTTCCAAGGAACCGCTCGCATGGCCCAGCCCCAGAAAGTCGTCCTCGCCTATTCGGGCGGTCTCGATACCAGCGTCATCGCCAAGTGGCTGAGCGTGGAGCGGGGCCTCGAGGTGGTGACTTTCACCGCCGACCTCGGCCAGGGCGAGGAAATCGAGCCCGCGCGCGCCAAGGCCCGGGCGATGGGCATCCCCGATGATCACATCTTCATCGAGGATGTGCGCGAGGAATTCGTGCGCGATTTCGTCTTCCCGATGATGCGCGCCAATGCCCGCTATGAGGGCGACTATCTGCTCGGCACCTCGATCGCGCGCCCGCTGATCTCCAAGCGCCTCGTTGAGATCGCGCACCAGACCGGTGCCGATTTCATCGCTCACGGCGCGACCGGCAAGGGCAATGATCAGGTGCGCTTCGAGCTCAGCGCCTATGCGCTCGACCCGGACATCAAGGTGATCGCCCCGTGGCGCGAGTGGGAACTCACCAGCCGCACCGCGCTGATCGCATGGGCGGAAAAGCACCAGATCCAGGTCCCCAAGGACAAGCGCGGCGACAGCCCGTTCTCGACCGACGCGAACCTCCTGCACACCTCGTCCGAGGGCAAGGTGCTGGAAGACCCGTGGGAGGAGACCCCCGACTACGTCTATTCGCGCACGGTGAACCCCGAGGACGCGCCCGACCAGCCCGAATACATCACGGTCGACTTCGAGAAGGGTGACGGCGTGGCGCTGAACGGCGAGGCGATGAGCCCCGCCACCTTGCTCGCCGCGCTCAATGACCTTGGCCGCAAGCACGGCATCGGCCGGCTCGATCTGGTCGAAAACCGCTTTGTCGGCATGAAGAGCCGCGGGATGTACGAGACTCCTGGTGGCGAAATCTACGCCCGCGCGCATCGCGGGATCGAGCAGATCACGCTGGATCGCGGCGCGGCGCACCTCAAGGACGAGCTCATGCCCAAGTACGCCGAGCTCATCTACAACGGCTTCTGGTTCTCGCCCGAGCGCGAGATGCTGCAGGCGGCGATCGACCACAGTCAGGACAAGGTCACCGGCACGGTGCGCCTCAAGCTCTACAAGGGGCTGGCGAGCGTGGTTGGCAGGAAGTCGCCCTACTCGCTCTATTCCGAGGCCCATGTGACCTTCGAGGATGACGCCGGGGCCTATGACCAGAAGGACGCCGAGGGCTTCATCAAACTCAATGGCCTGCGCCTGAGGCTGCTGTCGCGCCGCAACCGGGACGCCTGATCCGCGCCATCCGATAGGGGAAAACCGAGTCGCAGCGTCTGGCGCGGCGGCTCGGGGGGCTTATCGTGACAGTTTGAAGGCGGCCTCGTTCCCGCTTTTCGCACGTGTCGCGTCAATTGCGACGAAACGTTGACTTATCCACTCGTGTCCACAGGCCTTATCGCCCGAAGTGGAAAAGTAGCCGCCCGAAATGTTGTCAGATCGCCGATTCAGGCGCACTTTCAACCTGTCTTCGGGACACGAAGCAACCGGAACGGAAAGCCGCAGGGCCTTGAAGTTACCGGGGTTTTGATCCCGAGGGTGGCGGTGACATCTGTCCACGCGCCGATCTGGAGACGGCATGCAGGAGGCTTCGGCCAAAGGCAAGGCGGCTCAATTCAAGGATCGGAGCGACGCGGTGGCGCCGGACAGGCCGAAGACCTGGCCAGAAGGCAAGTGCAGCGGAACGGCGTAAGCCCCCAGCCGCGGCAATTGGCGGAAAGGTAAAGGGACGCGGTCTCGGCGGAAGCGAAGGCGCGGCGGCGAAAGTTGGAAGGCTTAGGCCCGATGACGGACGCAAAGCCAGCCGGAGCGAAAGCTGGATGCCGGCGCGAGCGCCGGTGACAAATCTCTGGCAGGCCGGTCGCAAGACAGGGCAGCGGGAGGCTAGACATCGGGCGCCAAGCATGGCCCGGAAGCGAAGGACGCCGAAGGTTCGCCGGAGGCATCGGTAGCGGAAGGTCATCCACACGCCGGTGAGAGTGGGGTCGGCAGCAATGCCGGCCCCATTTGCTATGTGCGGGCCGCCCCGTCTTTCGCCCCCCGCTGCGCGCGCCCCCGCGAGTCGATCCTCGGGAAAACCCCTAGATTCGCCCCGAGGCCGCCCGGCCCGCCAGAACGGTTCATCGTGTTTGGCGTGCAACTCGTGCCCCAAACGAAGCGATCGGACGATGAAATCCTAACCTGGTTTGCCTTTGACAAAAGGTGCCCTGTATCGGCTCCGCCATGCGGACGGGAATTCGCATACATGGCCTCGATGCCCCCCGCTTTGCTCCAGGCAAGCACTCGGCGTGGATCGCTGCGGCGCTGCTCGGCTTGGCGCCGCTCGCCGCATCCTCCGCCGCCGCGCCCGATGCGCCTGGGCAGATCGACCCCGCCACCAGCAGCGCCATGGTCGAGCTCGTCCCGCTCCAGCCGGTCGCCGAGCCCGCCGCTCCGGTCATCGAAGACGCCCCCGCGCCCTCTGCCCCGCAGGAAGCCATCGTGGGCCGCGGCAGCGCCTCCTACTACGCCGCCAAGTTCGATGGCCGCCGCACCGCCAGCGGTGAGCGGTTCGACAATGGCGCGATGACCGCCGCGCACCGCACCCTGCCCTTCGGCACACTGGTGCGCGTCACCAACCTGGCCAACGGCCGCAGCGTCGTCGTGCGCATCAACGACCGCGGGCCCTTCACCGCAGGCCGGATGATCGACGTCAGCCGCGCCGCCGCCTCCGAGCTCGGCCTCGTCGCGCGCGGACACGGCATGGTCGAGCTGGCGGTGATCGCCGACTGAACGGCTCAGGGGTTGGCCGAGTAGGTCATCCCCAGCGAGGACGTGTCGCCGCTGATCTTCAGCTTCAACCGTGCAGTGCGGGTGTCCGAGGTGTTGCGCAGCAGCGCCATCTCGCCCGGCCCGAACGCCGCATCGACCGCCGCGCCCGGCTCGACCCGGCCCTTGACGACCGCCTCGCCCTCTCCCTTCGCCAGCACCACCACCGCGACCGGCCCGGTGTTGCGCCCGGTCACCGTGAAGCCGCCCTGCTGCCCGCCGCCCAGCTCGAAGGTCTGCCCCGCCTCGATCTGGAGGCCCGAGTTGAACTCGCCCGCGCTGACGGCAGTGCCGGCGAGGGCCAGTGTCGCAGCGGCGGCGAGCCAGCGGGGAGCGAAGCGGGGGATCAGGGGCATAGTCGGTCACTCCTCATGCATGTCTCCTTCAACTACTGGACGCAGGCGCGCGCGGATGCACCCGGCTGACGATAGCGCACCCCCACCCTCTTGCACCCGGAGCGAGGCGGGCTAACCAGAGCCTTTCCGGCCATGGCGGCCGCAAGGGGGGCCACCGCCATCACACTCGTCCTCATCCTCGCCTATGTCGCCCTCCAGATCGCGCTTGCCGTGTGGGTCGGGCGCGGCGCGCGGTCCGACACCGACTACCTCGTCGCCGGGCGCAGCCTCGGGGCGGGCGCGGTGGGCATGTCAATCTTCGCCACCTGGTTCGCTGCCGAGAGCCTCATCGCCACCTCCTCCGAGGTCGCGGCCGAGGGCATCGCCGGTGCCCGGGCCGAGCCCTTCGCCTATGCCGCCGGCCTCCTCGCGGTCGCGCTGTTCTTCGCCAAGGCCTTGCGCAAGGGGGGCTTCATCACCCTCGCCGACTTCCTGCGCGACCGCTTCGGCGGAGCCACCGAGAGCCTCTCCGCCGCCGTCATCGCGCTCTCCGCCACCACCTGGTCCGCCGCCCAGCTGTTCGCCTTCGCCGCCATCATCGACGCCGCCTCGGGCATCGGCTTCACCCCAGCCCTCCTCGGCGCGACGCTGCTGGTGATGACCTACACCCTGTTCGGCGGCCTTGCGGGCGACGTCATCACCGACATCCTCCAGGGCATCGTCATCATCGTCGCCATCTGCATCCTCTTCGCTCTCATGACCGCCGCCGCCGGAGGGCCCGCCGCCATGTGGGCCGCGCTGCCCGAGACCGCCTTCCGCCCCGCCCCCGCCGACGAGACCTGGGCCGACACCGCCGAGCTCTGGCTCATCCCCATCATCGGCACCATGGTCAGCCAGGAGGCGATCTCGCGCACGCTCGCCGCCCGCACCCCCGAGGTCGCCCGCACCGGCGCGCTGTGGGGCGCGGGGCTCTACCTTGCCGCCGGGCTCGTCCCCGTCGGCTTCGGCCTGTTCGGCCCCCAACTCGGCCTCCCGCTCGGCGAGGGCGAGGCCTACCTGCCCTCCCTCGCCAAGGCGCTGTTCCCCGAGTGGCTGCTGATCGTCTTCACCGGAGCGCTGGTCTCGGCGATCCTCTCCTCGGTCGACTCCGCGCTCCTCGCGGTCTCGGCGGTGGTGACCGAGAGCGGGTACCGCCGCCTCCGCCCCGAGGCCTCCGACCGCACCCTGCTGCGCGCCGCGCGCACCGCCACCGTGTGCGCCGCAGCCCTCGCCGCAGGGCTGGCGCTGACGGGCGAGTCCTTGCGCACCCTCGTCCTCGATGCCGGCGCGATCGGCGCGGTGCTCGCGGTGCCGATCATCGCCGGGCTCGCCGGATCACGCGCGCGCCATGCCGCCCTCGCCGCGATCGTGGTGCAGATGGCGACACTGGTGCTGCTCGACTGGATCCTCGGCGTGCCCGGCGCCTTCCTGTGGATGCTGGCGAGCGGCACGCTCACCTTTGCCGCAGTGGCTGCATGGGAGCGCCGCCGGGCGCCTGCCGAGGCCGCTGTTGGAGACACATGAGACACTGTCCAGAACCGGAAAACCGGCCCCGGTGTCAGCCCTCATCCGCCCCGTCCACGCCCTCGCTGCAATCCCCGCCCTCGCCCTGATCGCAAGCGTCATCGTCAGCGTCGTCCCACGCGATCAGCGCAGGCGGCACCCGCAGCGCTTCGACCCGCGCATCGAAATCCGCCACCGCCGCGCGCACCCCTTGCGTGTCCTCGACCCGGTCAAGCCGCCCGAGATGCGCCAGCAGCAGCCGCGTATCAAAGCGCGTGCGGGTGGCGACCTCCTCGCCATGGTAATAAACCGTCTCGACAATCCCGTTCATCGCCCGGTCGGCGAGCACCTCTTCCACCTGCGGCCGGGCGAGCACCAGCGCGGCATCCCACATCCGCCGGAACTCGGGCGAGGCGCGCCGCATCCGGTAGAGATGCGCGCGGCTCACCCCCGCCTGCGCCGCCGCCGCCCGAACATTGCCCCACTGCGCCAACACCTCAACAAACCGCGCCTGCGCCTAGGGCGCGACATCGGGCACCAGCGTGGCAGGATCGACGATGCTTGTGGAAGCGGCGGGCGCAGGGGTTTCGGACATGGGGTGATGCTCCGGGGCAAGGGGTCAGGAATACCCGAAGCTATCAGAGGGAAATAGCTGTAGGAAAACGGGAAAAGTCCTACATTCTTGTGTTCCGCATCGCCTCCGCGATGCGGTCCTCGCTAGACGCGCAGCAAGCTGCGCCCGCTGCGGGCTGCCGTTCGGCCTTGCGGGCCTGCGGCCCGAGGGGAGGAGCTTCCGAGGCTGACCGAAATTCCCCCTCCCGTTCACGGGAGGGGCGCGAGACTTGCCGGCTTGCCGGCTAGTCGCAGCGGGGTGGGCCTTCCGGCCCAGCGCTTCGCGCCCCACCCCCAACCCCTCCCGTGAACGGGAGGGGGGAAAATGCCTCACCGCCCGCGAAGCACCCGCTCATTGGCCAGGATCGCCGCCCGCGTCTCGTCCGACATAGGCGGATTCCGGGCCTCAAGTAGCGAAGCGGTAGGCCGACAAAGACTCCCCCCAACCCGCCCCGCTGCGAGATGCGCGAGCCACTCGGCGACAAAGGCGCGATCCCCCTCGTAATCGTACGGCCGCGTCTGCTGGTTCGGACGGTGGTTCGGATGGCGAGGCGGAATATCGGACACGGCGCGCTCCTTGGAGAGAGAGGGAGAGGCACGCGAGGGTACAGGGGGTGCGGGGGTGTAGGAAAGGGGGGATCTGACCCGCCTGCCCCGATAAGCCTGCGTTTCAGGCAGCCGACGTGATCGCCGAGAAGAAGCCTGAGTTGATCATGGCAGACCGCGTGCGACGCCGGAACAAATGCCTTTGTGCTTAGAAGAACACCGGTTGTTGGAAGCCTGCTTCCCCGAAGCCAGTGAGCCATCCCCGGTTTCAGCGCCAAGCCACCTGAGAAGTAAGGCGCTTATATATCTATCAGATTCGACACCGATCCTAACAATCGCATCGCGCCTCGCACATGAATCACCGGAGACAGTGCGCCGACGGCTTTGCCGATCCCAGACGAGTTACATTCGCAACATTTAGAACTCTGTAATTCTTATACCATTGCAAATTATATAAATTAAATGATTTCAATAAATATTTCGATTTTTATTTATCCGCAACATATTGATATATATATATTTTTCAATTTCTCGAAAATCTTTTATATTAACGGTCAGGATCTTCTTATGATTAATATTGATGCATTATATAAACCCATCATAGTTTTATTTACACAGCGGGGTAAAACTCGATGGAAGATCATAAAGCTGAAAAAAATTCTTCAAAATTCCTTGAAGAAACTGCGATCACTCCAATATCATCAGTGGCCGAATATAAAAAGGTAACGAAGAAAACCTATTTTAAACCGACCCTTAGGGTCATTGTGATACCATGAAAAGTCAGTTCGACAATTTATCATATTACACATTAAAATATTTGTATATTAATGATAATTTCGCAAAGTATCGCGAGCTATTTGTTCGCAAGGAATTTTTGCTCTCAAAAATTCTCAGTTACCGTCTTCTCTTTGATGATCTGCCACGGACCCTCGAGCGTATAGATATATTGATTGTGGGCGGCAACGATCCCGATCGGCTCATGTCATTCATCAGAATAAACCATCCGTGCCTCAAGCGCATTGCGAAGATTGCGCTTGGTCAAAACCTCAATCCAATCAGACGAGCAGCTCTTCTAAGGCTGGGTTATGACGACGTGCTGAACCTGAAGGACTTAGCGCCGGACGAACTCGGAAGTAGAGTCCTGTCGATCCTTCACAGATATCGAACAACTGAATCTCAAATATTCAGCGAACAAATTTTCGATGACATTATAGAAAATAATTCTGTCAAACAAAAACTTACGCCATCCGAAAAATCCGTACTGAAATTACTGATTGAGACACCGGGAAATTTCTGCACCGGGGAGAAGCTTTCGAAGGCGGCTTCTCACGATCACATAGAGGTTTCACCCGCCCACCTCCGCGTATTGATTCATAATATTCGCCAGCATCTGGCTGCCGGTTATGCGATCAATACGGTTTATGGTGAAGGTTATCGGTTTTCGGTTCCGAAAAGTGGACAGTAAATCAAACATCGCCCCCACATCGACTTGGATCCAGCATCACCGAGTGTGCAAGGGTGCTAGATAGCGCCGCATAAACGAGCGCTGCTCCTTCACCATCGTTTCCGGCGTCCCCTCTACGCGACAATCTCCCCGCTCCGCGCACCGCTCCCCCATGCGTCGCGCTGAGCTTATTTGTGCACGCACAGCGTCTCTTCCAGGGTCCATCATGCCGAAAGCGCGGGCAGTGCGGGCCGCAGCATGGATGCTGAAACACGTTCAGCGTGACGCTTAAGCTAGGACGCTGCGTTTCCGAAAGCTTCGCTCGCCCCTCCACCACCTTAGGTGGTCCCCCTCCCCAGCTGGGGGAGGACTATTTCGCCAACAACGGCGCCAGATACTGCCCCGTAAACGACCGCGGCTCCTTCACCACCTTCTCCGGCGTCCCTTCCGCGACAATCTCCCCGCCGCGCACCCCGCCCTCGGGGCCGAGGTCGATGATCCAGTCGGCGGTCTTGATAACGTCGAGGTTGTGCTCGATCACCACCACCGAGTTGCCCTGCTCCACCAGCCGGTGCAGCACTTCGAGGAGCTTGCGCACGTCCTCGAAATGCAGGCCGGTGGTCGGCTCGTCGAGGATGTAGAGCGTCTGCCCGGTCGAGCGGCGGGCGAGTTCCTTGCCGAGTTTCACCCGCTGCGCCTCGCCGCCGGACAGGGTGGTCGCCTGCTGGCCGACTTTCACGTAGCCGAGGCCGACCTCGTTCAGCATCCGCATCTTCTCGCGGATCGGGGGGACGGCCTTGAAGAATTCTTCCGCGTCCTCGATCGTCAGGTCGAGCACGTCGGCGATCGAGTGGCCCTTGAACTTCACCTCGAGCGTTTCGCGGTTGTAGCGCTTGCCGCCGCATTCCTCGCAGGTGACGTAGACGTCGGGGAGGAAGTGCATCTCGATCTTGATGAGGCCGTCGCCCTGGCACTTCTCGCAGCGGCCGCCCTTGACGTTGAAGGAGAAGCGCCCCGGCTTGTAGCCGCGCGCGAGGCTTTCGGGGAGGCCGGCGAACCAGTCGCGGATCTGGGTGAAGGCGCCGGTGTAGGTGGCGGGGTTGGAGCGCGGGGTGCGGCCGATGGGGGACTGGTCGATCTCGATGACCTTGTCGCAATATTCGAGCCCGGTAATGGCGTCGTGCGCGCCGGCGATGACCCGCGCGCCGTTGAGGACGCGGGAGGCTCCGGCTTGCAGCGTGTCGATGGTGAGCGAGGACTTGCCGCTCCCCGAGACCCCGGTGATGCAGGTGAAGGTGCCGAGCGGGATCTTGGCGGTGACGCCCTTCAAGTTGTTCGCCCGCGCGTTCTTGACCACGATGTGGTGCCCGTTGCCCTTGCGGCGCTTCTTCGGCACCTCAATCTTGCGCTTGCCGGTGAGGTAGTCGGCGGTGAGGCTGCCCTTGGCCTTGAGGATGTCCTTGAGCGTCCCTTCGGCGACCACCTCGCCCCCGTGCACCCCGGCGCCGGGGCCCAAGTCAACGATATGGTCGGCGGCGCGGATCGCGTCCTCGTCATGCTCGACCACGATCACGGTGTTGCCGAGATCGCGCAGGCGCTTGAGGGTTTCGAGCAGCCGGTCGTTGTCGCGCTGGTGGAGGCCGATGCTGGGCTCGTCGAGCACGTAGAGCACGCCCGATAGCCCGCTGCCGATCTGCGAGGCGAGGCGGATGCGCTGGCTCTCGCCCCCGCTCAATGTGCCGCTGGTGCGGTCGAGGTTGAGGTAGTCGAGGCCCACGTTGTCGAGGAAGCCCAGCCGCTCGTTGATCTCCTTGAGGATGGCCTTGGCGATCTGGGATTGCTGGGGGGAGAGGTGCGCGTCGAGGCCGAGGAACCACGCCTTGGCATCGGCGACGCTCATCTGCACCGGGGTGGCGATGTCGGTCGGGCCGGCGGCGCTGGGCACCTTCACCGAGAGCGCCTTCTCGTTCAGCCGCTTGCCCCCGCAGGTCTCGCAGGCCTGCGCGGTCTGGTACTTGGAGAGCTCCTCCTGCATCCACGCGCTCTCGGTCTGCATCATGCGGCGGTTGAGGTTGCCGATCACGCCCTCGAACGCCTTGTGGACGGTGTATTCGCGGCGGCCGTCCTTGAAGGTCAGCGGCACCGGCAGCCCGCCTGTGCCGTGGAGGATGATGAGCTTCTGTTCGGGCGCGAGGTCCTTCCACGGCGTCGTCAGGTCGAAGCCGTAGGCCTTCGCCAAAGAAGCCAGCACCTGCATGTAATAGGGCGACGGCGGGTTGGACTTGGCCCAGGGCACCACTGCGCCCTGCTTGAGGGTCAGCGCCTCGTTGGGCACCACCAGCTGCGGATCGAACAGCATCTTCTCGCCGATCCCGTCGCAGGCCGGACAGGCCCCCTGGGGGGCGTTGAACGAGAACAGCCGCGGCTCGATTTCCTCAATCGTAAAGCCGCTCACCGGACAGGCGAACTTTTCGCTGAAGACGATGCGGTTGGGCGGCAGGCCTGCGCCCTTCATCGCGCCACCCTTGCCCTCACCCTCGCGCCCCGGCACCACGCCATCGGCGAGGTCCACGTAAGTCAGCCCCTCGGCCAGCTTCAGCGCCTGCTCGAAGCTGTCGGCCAGCCGCGTCTCGATCCCTTCGCGCACCGCGATCCGATCGACCACCACCTCGATGTCATGCTTGAACTTCTTGTCGAGCGCAGGGGCTTCCTCGATCGGATAGATCTCCCCGTCGATCCGCACGCGGGTGAAGCCCTGCCGCTGCCATTCGGCGATTTCCTTGCGGTATTCGCCCTTCCGCCCGCGCACCACCGGGGCGAGCAGGTAGGCGCGCGTGCCTTCAGGCAGCGCCATCACCCGGTCGACCATCTGGCTGACGGTTTGCGCAGAGATCGGCTCGCCGGTGGCAGGCGAGTAGGGCGTCCCCACCCGCGCCCACAACAGGCGCATGTAGTCGTAGATCTCGGTCACCGTCGCCACGGTCGAGCGCGGGTTGCGGCTCGTCGTCTTCTGCTCGATGCTGATCGCCGGCGAGAGCCCGTCGATATGCTCGACATCGGGCTTCTGCATCATCTCGAGGAACTGGCGCGCATAGGCCGAGAGGCTCTCGACATAGCGCCGCTGCCCCTCGGCATAGATGGTGTCGAACGCGAGGCTGGACTTCCCGCTCCCCGAAAGCCCGGTGACCACGATCAGCGCATCGCGCGGCAGATCAATGTCGATACCCTTGAGGTTATGTTCGCGCGCACCGCGCACGGAGATCGTCGTAAGGCTCATGGAAGAGGTATGTTCCGTAAATGTTCGCGCATGTAAAGGGCGCAAGGCTGGGATTTCCGCCGCTGTGCATCAGAGCGAGCGGTGCGCCGATCGGTTCCTGTCAGATAGGGATCGGGGCGCGATTGTCCACGCCCCGCCCGCCCCTGCGCGCGCAGTTTACAATCCCCCGTAAAAGGCGCATTTTCCTCTCTGCCCATCGCCGGCATCGAAACGAGACGAAGGGCAAGGGCCGAGGGGGCCGGTGCGCGAGAATGCGTCCGGCATGTTTGAAAAGACAGCCACCCGGCAAAGGGATTGCAAGTGCATGGCGCGGCCTGCCCGGAAACCCTTGCGGGCGCGCGCGGTCAATCACTGCAAGGGTGGGGGAAACGCAATGACCACTGAAACGGATACACTTGATCGCCAGATCACGATGACCTGCACGCCCATGCTGATCTGGTATGATGATGGCTCGATCGGCGCGACCGTAACCTTTACGCAGACCGGCGGGGTTCCTGCCGCAATGGCCGGGCGCGTCGACAGCCACGGCGCCATCGACCTTACTAATATGCCCACCGATGACGCTTACAACGACAATATCGACGTGACGATCAACCTCGACACCAGCCAGATGTTTGATCGAGATCATCAGAATGCGGTGGCCGGACGCTGGGCCACAGCCGAGGAATATTCGGGCGAGGGCCCGGTTACCGGGTTTTGCTGGTTCTGCGGGACAGATGCCAACGGCAATTACAGCTCCGCGGTGCCGATCTTGATTCCCGGCATGGTCACGGAACGCCTCAGCGACACGGCGGTGCTGATCAACGACGATACGCCCGATGCCGGCCCGGCCTATGCCTATTGCCTCGGTCTGGTGCTGCCGAACAACAACGGCTACTACATCACGATCGATCCGCGGATCACCAGCAAGACCTCGGTGGGCATCGGCTTCATGCTGAACGAAGAGCCGCCCTGTTGACGGTCTAGAGCCCTTTCTCGCGCAGATAGGCGGGGTGGCGATAGCCCCGCCTGTCCAGCGCTGCGGCCACGTCTCGCGCCTCGGCGTCCCTGCCCAGCCGCTTGAGCAGAACAAATCGTTCGTCATCGGCACCGGGGGCCGCGGACAGGCTTTCGAAGCCGCTGGTCCAGTAGGCGCGCGCGGCCTCAGCCTGCCCCAAGCGTGCCTCGATGTCCCCGGCAATTATCAGCGCGCTTGTGCGGTTGGCACGATCGGCCTCACGCGTGGCTTCGGCGATCACCTGCTTGACCGGCCCCCGCCCCTCCGACGCCTGCCCGCTTGCCAATGCCAGCCGTGCGCGGCCTATCAGCACCTCTTGGCGCAAGACTGTGGACCATTCCGCGTTCGACGGATCCCTTGCCATCATCCGGTCGAGCAGCGCTTCGGCCGCGTCCATCTGCGCCCGGCTTTCAGCAAGCCGTCCGGCGTAGATGAGGGCCTTCGCCTTCTGGATCCGGCCGCCCGCGTCTGACTGCTGCCATTCGGTGTTGTCCGGTTCGATCCTCAGCAGTTCGGCGTGAACCGCAAGACCCCGGTCGAAGGACTTCAGCGCAGCCTCAAGCTCGCCCTGCTCCAGCTGAACCCAGGCGAGGTGCTGGAGCGCCACTCCGAGCCGGTTCATTGCCACGGCATTGGCCCGGTCGCGGCGCAGCACGTCTTCATAAATCGCGATCTCGCGGCTGTACTGCGCGAGGGCTTCGGAAAGCTTGCCGAGCTTGTGCTTCGATTTCCCCAGCCAGTTGGCGGCGACCCCAATCTCGATCTGCTGCGCGGTATCGGCGGGATTGCTGCGGGCGGCCGCTTCGGCCATTTTCAGCGAATTGGCGAAGGCTGGCTCGGCCTCGGCAATGCGCCCTTGCGCATCGAACATCACGCCGAGATTGCTCTCGGCGTAGCTGCTTTCCATCTGCCATTCGGGGTTTTTCGGATCGATCGCCAACAGCCGGTCGGCGAGGCGCTTATATTCGCGGTACTGCGCCTCGGCGTTTTTCAGCTCGCCGCGGTTATAGGCGATGTAGCCGACCCAGAACACGCTCTGCGCATGGTCGAAGATGCGCTGCGCATTGTCGGGATCGCGCGCGAGCTGCTCGGCGGTCGAGGCGGCGGCCTCCTTGAAGGCTTTGAGCGCCTCCCCGCTGTCGCCGCGCAGGTTGGAAAGCTCGCCCACCAAGAGCAGCGCCCGCGCGCGCCGCCCCAGCGCATCGGCATCGAGATCGGCGAGCTTCTGCTTGGCATAGTAATCGAGCGCGCGGGTGCCGACCACGTCGAGCGCGTCGAGCCGCCCGACCGGTTCCAGCTTGGCGCGCAGATCGGTGAGCATGAATTCGACCAGCCCGTCCGCCTGATTGCGCTGGAATTCGGCCTCCTTGCGCGCTTCGACCGCGAACCAGGTGAGCGTGCTCATCACCGCCGTCAGCGTGAGCGAGGCGGCGACCACTGCGCGGGTGCGCAAGGTGCGGCGGCGCTCGTCGCGGCGGACCAGCTCGTCGAGCCCGGTGCCGAGCATCGCTGCGGCAAGCTTCAACCGCGCGATGCGTTTGCCATCGCCGCTCTCGCGCGCATCGGCAGCGAGCGGCGTGTCGAGCGCGATGTCGGTGACCGCGCCGTCAGCGTCCACGAGGTGGGTGAGCGCCTTGGGGAAGCACTCGTTGTCGGGATCGCCCGGCTCGCCGCCGACGATCAGCGCGAGCACTTTCGATGGATCGCGGTGGGTCTTGAACCAGGCGATCTCGCGATTGACCCATTTCGACTTGGCCGATGTGGCCGAGCAGACGACGATCAGGAACTCGCTCGCCCCCAGCGCCGCCTCGACCGCCGCACCGATGCTGGCGCCTGCGGCTTCCTCCTCGCGGTCCTTGAACAGCGGGTGGAGCCGGGCGGGCACCGGGCCATGCGCGCGTTCCTCGCCGACGAGGGCGCGCGGGGTGCGGTAGGTTTCGATGGCGTGCTGGAGCCACTTGCCCCATTTGGCGTCGGCCCAGCTGTAGCTGATGAACGCCTTGTAGCGGAACGCGCTCTCCGGATCGCTCATCGGAAATCCCCCAGCTAGCTCCCATCGCAGGGCAGGTCGCCCCCTTCCCCGCGGCAAGGCCGGGGCGAGGCTAGGGCGAATTGGGCGAATAGGCAAACATACGTGGGGGCCTGCGGGCAATCGGGGGCGGCGGGTCTCAAGGCAAATCCCGCCAAACGCCCGCGCACTTGGGACAAAACGACAATTTTCCAGTGTTTTGGCGCAGAATCGTATGCCCCTACAGAAAATCTAAAGTCGTCAACGCGGCCGCCTTCTGCCAAATGAAGGGCCTCCCCGCAGAGCTGGCCGGGTCCCTTCGAGGGTCGCAACCTGGCCGCTTCTGCGGGCCGCTTGGTGGGGGCGAAAACAGGGGGGTGAAGCTTTCCCACGGCTTTACCCGCCACCTGTTGGCTCTCACCCACCCGTAACTAGCCCCCGCCGTCCCGGCTCGCCCAGCCATTGAGCGCTGATACCCCACACGCGCGCAATGACCTCTCCAGCGAGCGCGTCGGCGGGGGGCCCTTCTGCGACCACGCGGCCCTCGCGCAGCACCAGCACGTGATCGGCATGGTTCATCGCCAGCGCCAGATCGTGGAGCACGATTCCCACCCCCTGCCCACTCGCCGCACAGGCCTTGAGGTGCGCGATCAGTGCCAGCTGGTGCGCCAGATCGAGCGCGGCGAGCGGCTCGTCGGCGAGGATCCAGCGGGGCTCTCCGGCCAGCACTCGCGCCAGCAGCACCCGCGCACGCTCGCCGCCGGAGAGCCGGCTGACGGGGCGGTTGCGGAGAGCCTCGAGATTGAGCGCGGCGAGCGCGGCTTCGACTGCCGCCGTGCCCCGATCGCGCCACGGCAGGCGGCCAAGCGCGACGAGGCTTTCGGTGCTCACGTCCCAGGCAATGTCTGGGCTTTGCGGCAGGTAGCCGATGGCCTGCGCGCGGGCTCGCGGGGCGAGCGCGCCGAGCGGGCTGCCGTCCAGCGTGACCGCGCCCGCGTCTGGCTCCAGTAAGCCCGCCAGCGCGAGCAGAAGGGAGGACTTGCCCGCGCCGTTAGGGCCGACGATGGCGGTGATCCGCCCGGGCGCGAGCGCGGCGGTGAGGCCTTCGACCACGCGTCGCCCGCCGCGGGTCAGGGTGAGGTTCTGTGCCGCCAACGTCATAGCCGCCCCCGCCGCATCTGCACCAGCAGCCAGCCGAAGAACGGCGCTCCGATCAGCGAAAGCGCGATGCCGAGGCGCAGCTCGGTCACCAGCGGCAAGACGCGAACAATGCTGTCCGCCGCCAGCACCAGACAGGCCCCCGCGAGCGCGCTCGGGAGGATCAGGCTCGACGGGAGCCGGTCGGTCAGCGGGCGCACCAGATGGGGCACGACGAGGCCGACAAAGCCGATGATCCCGGCCACCGCCACCCCAGCGCCGACCGTCAGGCCGATGCCCACCACCAGCAGCGCGAGCAGTCGCCGCGGCTCGACCCCGAGCGAGCGCGCCGCCGTCTCGCCCAGCGTCAGCGCGTCGAGGCTCTTGGCCGCCAGCGCCAGCACGCCGATCCCGGCGAGCGTCAGCGGCGCGGCGATCCACACTTCGCGCCACGACCGGTCGGTCAGCGCGCCGTTGAGCCACAGCACGATCTCGCTGAGGGCAAAGGGATTGGGCGCAAGCGTGATGGCGAGCGCCGTCAAAGCGCCCGCGAGGCTCGCCAACATCAGCCCGGCGAGGGTGAACAGCGCGATCCCTCCGCCTGCGCCCTCTGCCCCGTCCGAGGCGGTGCGCCCCGCGATCAGCGCCAGCGCGGCCATGCCGAGCGCCGCTCCGCCGAGCGCCATCACCGGCAGGCTCCACGCCGCGAGCATCGGGGGGAGCAGCGGCGCGAGCCAGAAACTCGCCACCGCGCCCAAGGCCGCCATCGGGGCGATGCCGAACAGGCCCGGGTCGGCGAGCGGGTTCCTCAGATAGCCCTGCATCGCCGCGCCCCCTGCCCCCAGCCCTGCCCCGATCACCACCGCCAGCACCGCACGCGGCAGGCGCAGTTCGGCGAGGATCAGCAAGGTGTTGCCCGGACCGAAATCCTCGGGCGCAATCCATACCCGTCCGGCCAGCAGCGAAAGCGGGAACAGCACCGCCAGCAGAGCGGCGAAGACGAGGCTCGCGCGCGTCATGGCCGCGCCTCCACCCGGGCGCGGATTTCGGCGAGGCGGGCGCGGGCGCGCAGGATGGTCGGCCCGCCGCAATAGATCAGCGATGGATCGAAGGGCGCGACCACCATGCTCTTGTAGGTGTGCTGCACCAGCGGATGGCGCTGCCCCGCCGCATCGCCCGCCACCAGCAGCAGCCCCGGTGGATCGGCGAGCACGTTCTCGAGGCTAACCCGGTCGGCTTGTTTGAGACCGCGGCGCGCGGCGTCACTCGCAAAGCCCTGTTCGCGCAAGAGTTCAGCGATCAGCGTCTGCTCGCCCGCGACGATCTCGCCCGGCTGCCACAGCAGCGCGTCAAGGGGCTCGCCGTGCGGAGGCTGGGGAGCGGCTATGCGCGCGGCGAGCGCTTCGCCCGCGTCCCCGCGCCCCGCCAGCGCCGCGACCGCGCGCACCTGATCGGCGCTCTCGGCGATGCTGGTCGGGCTGCCGAAGGTTTCCACCCTCAGCCCCGCGCGCTCGAGCGCAGAGCGGGTCGGCTGGGGGAGGAAGATCGAGGCGAGCACCAGATCGGGCCGCGCGGCGATCACCTCCTCGGCCGTCCCGCCGGTGACGCCGTAGCGCGCAGCGGTGGCAGCCGGGATCGAACTCGACGCCGCGTCGCGCGAATAGTGCGACAGCGCCAGCACCTGGCTCGGCGGCGCGACCTCGACCAGAATGGCATCAAGGCAGGGATTGAGGCTGACGATTGTCGGATGCGCGGGGGTGGGATGCGCGGTGTCCTTCAAAGGCACCGGAGCGGCGGGCGCACAGGCGGCCAGCGCAAGCGCCAGCCCTGCCAGCAGCGCCCCGCCGCATCGGCCCCTCGGCCCCATATTTATGCGATCCCGCGCCATATCCCGTGGGGCATGGCGATAGGGCTGCAAGCCAGAGCGCGCAACGGCTTAACCTGCTCGCACCGGGTGTCCGGAAACGGGACGCAGGGGTGCGGCGGCCTCGCCCCGGCGCACACCCGCGCGTAAGCGGAGCCGACCATGTCCCGTCAGCGCACATTCTTTGTCGATACCTCGGGCAACGTCGCCCCCCGCGCCCGCCGGCGCTGGGCGCTGCCGCGCATCGGCCGGTTCTCCAAGACCGCGCGCAAGCGGATCGCGGTGCTGCTCGCCGCGATCACCGTGCCCGCGATGGCTGCCACGGGCAATGTCGGCCAGCTCCCCGGCCCCGCGGCCGAGAGCACCGCCGCGCTCGCCACCCGCAAGGCTGCCGAGGCCGCGCTGCCGTTCGAGCGCCCCGGCATGAGCTTCCCGGGCTCGGCTTATTATTACATGGCAGACCCTGCGGGCACCGCGCTGGTCGCGCTGCCGAACGATGATCCGCTTGGCAATGGCGCCGAAAGTGGGCGCGAGCTCGGCGCACTGATCGATGTCGGCGCGGCGGCCAAGCCGTTCTATATGCCCGCCGCCGGTATCTCGCATCTGCGCGCCTCGGAATGCCTTGCGCAGGCCGTGTGGTACGAGGCCGCGAGCGAGAGCGAGGCCGGGCAGCGTGCGGTCGCACAGGTAGTCTTGAACCGCGTCGCCCACCCGAGCTGGCCCAATTCGGTCTGCGGCGTGGTCTATCAGGGCTCGGAGCGCTCGACCGGCTGCCAGTTCACCTTCACCTGCGACGGCAGCCTGGCGCGGCGGCCTTCGGGCATGAGCTGGGCGCGGGCGCAGCGCATCGCCGACGAGGCATTGAGCGGCAGTGTCTATGCCCCCGTGGGCCTCGCGACGCATTACCACACGCTCTGGGTCAACCCTTACTGGGCTTCGAGCCTCGACCATATCGGCACGATCGGCGCGCACCGCTTCTACCGCACCCGCGGGGCGAGCGGCTCGGCGGCGGCGTTCCGGGGCGGTTATGCCGGGTTCGAGCCGGTGGTGAGCGGGCGCACCACGCCGCTGCCTGCGGGCGCGGCCCCGGTCGTGCCGGCGGGGCCGGTTGCGGCAAGCGCTCCGGGGCTTCCGGCGATCGGCTACGACGCCGCCCCCGTGCCGCCGCGCAAGCAGGGCACTGCCGGAGCAGCGGGAGGAGCCCCTGTGGCCCCGAGCGGGCCGGTCACGGGCACCGGCTCGGTCAAGCCCGAATATGCCCGCGCCGGGCAGTGGAAGGCCCAGCCCGGGCCCGGCACCGCGCCTGCCAACTAGGCCTCTGGCAAAACAAGGTTAAACCTGCCGAAACCCTGTTGTCACACCAAGCCTTAGCGGCCGCGCGCTAGGGGATTGTGACCCGTCCGCGCAGTTTTCTTGCGCAGTCCAACAAGCAGGAAACCACCGCCCGATGTCCGTCCGCTTCGCCTCCGCCAATCACCCTGTGCGTCGTCTCGGTTGGCGCGCTGCGGGCCGCGGGCTGATTGCGCCGGTGCTGGCGCGGGCGGCGAACGACAACCGGCGTGACGTCGGCGCGGCGGCTCCGGACGCGGGCGGCTTCGACCCGCTGCTCACCGATGCGCTGCGGCATTTCGCGGTGCACGGGCTGGCCGCGGCTGAAGTCGCGGTCGATCTGGCCGCCGAGGCGCGGACACGCGGCGATGCGAATGGACAAGACCATTGGCTCGCGATCACGCAGATGTTCGACCGCCGGCTGGCGGCGCGCGCCGTGCGGGTGCTCGAACCGGCCTGAGATCTGGCGGGCCTTTCGCGGGGCCCTTCCCTTACGGCAGCTATGCTACGGCGTTTCCCATAAGGGCTGACCCCAGGGTATTATTGCAATTGCGAACTGTTTGCAAAGATTGTTGCCCTATCCGACTTTTTGACCATTGCATTCCCCTTTTCAGCCGCCTACCGACCCCCATGTAACGGGTGCCCGGTCGCTTGGGACGGGGGTCGGCACCAGCGCCTGATGCGTTTGGCGCAGCCCAGCTTCGTCCCGAGGATCAGGGAAGGAAGTCCGAAACAATGGCCCGCAAGAAGATCGCCCTCGTCGGCGCCGGCAATATCGGCGGCACGCTCGCTCACCTCGCAGCATTGAAGGGCCTTGGCGACATCGTCCTGTTCGACGTCGCGGAAGGCATTCCGCAAGGCAAGGCGCTCGACCTCAGCCAGTGCGGCCCGGTCGAAGGCTTCGACGCCAGCATCACCGGCTCGAACGATTATGCCGACATCGCGGGCGCTGACGTGGTGATCGTCACCGCGGGCGTCGCGCGCAAGCCCGGCATGAGCCGCGATGACCTCCTCGGCATCAATTTGAAGGTGATGAAGGCGGTCGGCGAAGGCATTGCTGCCAACTGCCCCGATGCCTTCGTGATCTGCATCACCAACCCGCTCGACGCGATGGTCTGGGCGCTGCGCGAATTTTCGGGCCTTCCGGCGAACAAGGTTGTCGGCATGGCCGGCGTGCTGGACTCGGCGCGGTTCGCCACCTTCCTCGCGTGGGAATTCGGCGTCAGCGTCAAGGACGTGAACGCCTTCGTGCTCGGCGGCCACGGCGACACGATGGTGCCGGTGCTGACCTACTCGACGATCAACGGCATCCCCGTGAAGGACATGGCCAAGATCAAGGGCATCTCGGAAGACCGCCTCGGCGAGATCGTCCAGCGTACCCGCTCGGGCGGCGGCGAGATCGTCGCGCTGCTCAAGACCGGCTCGGCCTTCTATGCGCCTGCCACCAGCGCCATTTCGATGGCCGAAGCCTACCTCTACGACCAGAAGCGCATCCTGCCCTGCGCGGTGCAGGTTGACGGGAAGTACGGCGTCGACGGGCTTTACGTGGGCGTGCCGGTGGTGATCGGCGCGGGCGGCGCTGAGGAAGTCATCGAGATTTCGCTGACCGACGAAGAGAAGGCCAACCTCGGCGTCAGCGTCGATGCGGTCAAGGAACTGCTCGAGGCGTGCAAGGCGCTGGACAGCTCGCTGGCGTGAGCAAACTCTGCGCCTTTGGTCTGTTGATGGCAGCTGCCGCTTTTCTGAGCGTGCCAACTGCCATCGCCAGTTCCTTGGGCGTTAATCTTCTAGCTTCGTACTACATCAACATCGCTTCGTTCTGGTTCGGTATCGCGATCAGCGTGCTGGCATTGGCGAGGTATCTTCTGAACCGAAAAAGCAGAGCGGCGGAGAACTAAATGTCCATCCTCGTAAACAAAGACACCAAGGTCATCACCCAAGGCATGACCGGCAACACCGGCACCTTCCACACCCAGGCCGCGCTCGATTACGGGACGCAGATGGTTGGCGGCGTGACCCCCGGCAAGGGCGGAACCACCCATATCGGCCTGCCGCAGTTCAACACCGTGCGCGAGGCCAAGGCTGCGACCGGCGCGACTGCCTCGTGCATCTACGTCCCGCCGCCGTTCGCCGCTGACGCAATCTGCGAGGCGATCGATGCCGAGATCGAGCTGATCATCTGCATCACCGAAGGCATCCCGGTGCTCGATATGGTCCGCGCCAAGCGCGCGCTCGCCGGTTCCAAGTCGCGCCTCATCGGCCCCAACTGCCCCGGCGTGCTGACCCCGAACGAATGCAAGATCGGCATCATGCCGGCCAACATCTTCAAGAAGGGCTCGGTCGGCATCGTCTCGCGCTCGGGCACGCTCACCTATGAAGCCGTGCACCAGACCACCATGGCGGGCCTCGGCCAGACCACCGCGGTCGGCATTGGCGGCGATCCGGTCAACGGCACCAACTTCATCGACGTGCTCGACCTGTTCCTCGACGATCCCGAGACCGAGTCGATCATCATGATCGGCGAAATCGGCGGCTCGGCTGAAGAAGAAGCCGCCGCCTTCATCAAGGCCGAACGCGCCAAGGGCCGCGCCAAGCCGATGGTCGGCTTCATCGCCGGGCGCACCGCCCCTCCGGGCCGCCGCATGGGCCACGCTGGCGCGATCGTCAGCGGTGGTCAGGGCGGCGCGGAAGACAAGATCGCGGCGATGGAAGATGCGGGCATCCGCGTCTCGCCCTCGCCCTCGCTGCTGGGTGAAACCCTTGCCGCGATGCTGAAAGAAAACGCCTGAGTTAGCGACTACCGGTCCCCCGCGTGCCTTAGGCGGGGGACTACCCTTCCTCCTCCCCAGGAGTCCCATCATGGGCAACGAACCGCAGAACTTCATCCCCGCCTTCACCGATCAGGAAGGCCCGCAGCCCGGCCCCTCGTGGGCGAAGCGCGGCTGGCTCGACACGCTCGCGGACAGCGGCGCGGACCTTACCGCGGCGATGGACCCGACCGAGATGAAGCTCGCGGTCAAGGCTGCGGCCAAGGACGCCGGCAAGGCGACCGATCCGCAGGCGGTCGAGAAGGCCGCCAAGCTCTCGATCGCAGCGATGACGCTGGTGCGCCTCTACCGCGTGCGCGGGCACATGGCCGCCCAGCTCGATCCGCTCGGCCTTGTCGATCGCACCGGCCCGGCTGACCTCACGCTCGAATGGCACGGCCTTGCGGGCAAGGAGAACGAGGACGTCTATGTCGGCGGCGTGCTCGGCATGGAGTGGACCACGGTCGGCAAGCTCCACCAGCGCCTGCGCGAAGTGTACTGCGGCAAGGTCGGCCTCGAATACATGCACATCGCCGACACCGAGGAGCGCCGCTTCCTCCAGGAGAAGTTCGAAAAGCCCGGCGAGACGATCCAGTTCACGCCCGAAGGCAAGAAGGCGATCCTCGCCGCGGTGCTGCGCGGGGAAGGCTACGAGGAATTCCTCGCCAAGAAGTATGTCGGCACCAAGCGCTTCGGGCTTGATGGCGGCGAATCCATGATCCCGGCGCTGGAAGCCGTGATCAAGCACGGCGGCAGCGCGGGCGTGCGCGAGATCATCTACGGCATGGCCCACCGCGGGCGCCTCAACGTGCTCGCCAACGTGATGGCCAAGCCCTACCGCGTGATCTTCCACGAATTCTCGGGCGGCTCGGCCAACCCCGATGATGTCGGCGGATCGGGCGATGTGAAGTATCACTTGGGCACCTCCACCGACCGTGAGTTCGACGGGATTTCGGTGCACATGAGCCTCGTGCCCAACCCCTCGCACCTCGAGACGGTTAACCCTGTGGTGCTCGGCAAGGCGCGCGCGCAGCAGGCGATCCGCGACGATCTGGCGAAGCGCGAGCAGGTGCTCCCCGTGCTGATCCACGGCGATGCCGCCTTTGCCGGGCAAGGCGTGGTGTGGGAGAGCCTCTCGCTCTCGGGCGTGCCGGGCTACGATACCGGCGGCTGCGTCCACTTCATCATCAACAACCAGATCGGTTTTACGACGTCGCCCAAGTTTGCAAGGTCATCGCCTTACCCCAGCGACGTGGCCAAGGGCGTCATGGCGCCGATCCTGCACGTCAACGGCGACGATCCGGAAGCGGTGACCTTCGCCTGCAAGCTCGCGGTCGAATACCGCCAGACCTTCCACCGCGACGTCGTGATCGACATGTGGTGCTACCGCCGCTTCGGCCACAACGAGGGTGACGAGCCCAAGTTCACCCAGCCGGTGATGTACGACAAAATCCGCGCCCACCCCAAGGTTTCGGTCTCCTACGAGGCGCGGCTGGTGCGCGAAGGCGTGGTCGAACCCGGCACACGCGAACGGATCGCAGGTGAATTCACCACGCTGCTCGAAGCGGAGTTCGAGGCGGGCAAGAGCTACAAGGCCAACGAAGCCGACTGGTTCGGCGGCCGCTGGAGCGGGCTCAACAAGCCTGCCGACCCGGAAACCGCGCGCCGCTCGGTCGAAACCGCGATCGAGCCCAAGACCTTTGATGCGCTGGGCCGCGTGCTCACCGAAGTCCCCGCCGATCTCGAAGTCCACAAGACCCTCGACCGCGTGCTCGCCGCCAAGCGCGAGATGTTCAGCACGGGCGAAGGCTTCGACTGGGCGACCGCCGAAGCGCTGGCTTTCGGCAGCCTCGTGATGGAAGGCTACGGGGTGCGGCTTTCGGGTCAAGACTCGGGGCGCGGCACCTTCTCGCAGCGCCATGCGGTGTGGGTCGACCAGAAGTCCGAACGCAAATATGTGCCGCTCAGCACCCTGCCGCATGGCAAGTTCGAGGTGCACGATTCCACGCTGTCGGAATACGGCGTGCTCGGCTTCGAATATGGCTTCGCGATGGCCGATCCCAAGAGCCTCGTGCTGTGGGAGGCCCAGTTCGGTGACTTCGCCAACGGTGCGCAAATCATGATCGACCAGTACATCGCGAGCGGCGAGAGCAAGTGGCTGCGCGCCAACGGCCTCGTGATGCTGCTGCCGCATGGCTATGAGGGCCAGGGGCCAGAGCACTCCTCGGCGCGGCTCGAACGCTTCCTGCAGCTGTGCGCCGACGACAACATGTGCGTATGCAACATCACCACCCCGGCCAACTACTTCCACGTGCTGCGCCGCCAGATGCTTCGGAGCTTCCGCAAGCCGCTCGTCATCATGAGCCCCAAGTCGCTGCTGCGTCACCCGATGGCGAAATCGGCGCGCGATTCCTTCCTCGGCGAGCGGCAGTTCCGGCGCATCCTCTCCGATCCCACGGATATCCCGGACGACAAGGTGCGGCGTCTGGTGCTGTGCTCGGGCAAGGTCGCCTATGACCTGATCGAGGCGCGCAATGCTGCGGGCCTTGATGACGTGTCGATCGTCCGCATCGAGCAGCTCTTCCCCTTCCCCGGCGATCCGCTGGCGCTGCGGCTCGGCCGCATGACGAACCTCGAGCAGGTCGTCTGGTGCCAGGAGGAGCCGCGCAACAACGGCGCGTGGTCCTTCGCGGGCGAGCGGATCGAGGAATCGCTCGCCAAGGCCGGGCACACCGGCATGCGGCCGAGCTACGCCGGGCGCGACGCCGCCGCCTCGCCCGCAACCGGCCTCGCCAGCCGCCACAAGGCCCAGCAGGAGGCGCTCGTCGCCGCCGCGCTGGGGCTCTGACGGCCGCGCCCTTCTTCACACGAGATTGAATCAAGTTTCAGGAACCCATTAAAATGGCCACCGAAATCAAAGTCCCCGTCCTCGGCGAATCCGTCACCGAAGGCACGATTGCCGAATGGCTCAAGCAGCCCGGTGAAGCGGTCGCGGTCGACGAGCCGATCGCCAGCCTTGAAACCGACAAGGTCGCGGTCGATGTGCCCTCGCCGGTTGCGGGCGTGATGTCGCAGCACGTGGTCGCGGTCGGCGACACCGTGGAAGTGGGCGCGGTGATCGCGATCATCGAGGACGGCGCGAGTGCGCCTGCGCCGGCGCCCGCTGCGGCCGCCGCGAAGGCTGACCCCGCCCCCGCCCCGGCTGCCTCCGAAGAGCTGCTCACCCCCGCCCAGACCATGTCGCCTGCGGTGCGCCGCGCGGTGCTGGAGCACGGCGTCGATCCCTCGACCATCAAGGGCACCGGCAAGGACGGCCGCCTGACCAAGGAAGACGTGCTCGCCGCCGCCGAAGCCCGCGCCAAGGGCCCCGCACCAGCCCCCGCGGCCGCACCCGCCGCTGCCCCCGCTGCTCCGGTCGCCACCGGAGGCGCGCGCGGCACCGAGCGCGTCAAGATGACCCGCATGCGCCAGACCATCGCCAAGCGCCTCAAGGCCGCGCAGGAAAATGCGGCGATGCTCACCACCTTCAACGACGTCGACATGAGCGCCGTCATCGAAGCGCGCGACAAGTACAAGGACCTGTTCGCCAAGAAGCATGACATTCGCCTCGGCTTCATGGGCTTCTTCGCCAAGGCCGCCTGCCTCGCGCTGAAGGACGTGCCGAGCGTCAACGCCTATATCGACGGCGACGAGATCATCTATCACGACTATGTCGACATCTCGGTCGCGGTCTCGGCCCCCAACGGCCTCGTCGTTCCCGTGATCCGCGATGCTGACAAGAAGGGCTTTGCCCGGATCGAACAGGACATCGCCGACTTTGGCGCGCGCGCCAAGGCGGGCACCCTGACCATGGAGGACATGACCGGCGGGACCTTCACGATCTCGAACGGCGGCGTGTTCGGCAGCCTGATGAGCACCCCGATCATCAACCCGCCGCAGAGCGCGGTGCTCGGCCTCCACCGCATCGAGGACCGCGCCGTGGTCCGCGACGGCCAGATCGTGATCCGCCCGATGATGTATATCGCCATGTCCTACGACCACCGCCTGATCGACGGTCGCGAGGCGGTGACGGCGCTCAAGATCATCAAGGAAGCGATCGAGGATCCCACCCGGATGCTGATCGATTTGTGATGTCCTCCGCCCTTCGTCACCCCAGCGGAAGCTGGGGCCTAGGGCGGCACGCTTGACCCTTGCGGCCTGAGTTCCCAGCTTGTCCTGGGGCGACGGAGAAAATAATGGCTGACCATTCCTACGACTACGACGTCCTCATCATCGGTGCCGGCCCCGGCGGCTATGTCGCGGCGATCCGTGCGGCGCAGCTTGGGCTGAAGACGGCTTGCGTAGAATCGCGCGAGACGCTCGGCGGGACCTGCCTCAATGTCGGGTGCATTCCCTCCAAGGCGCTGCTCCACGGCTCGGAGCTGTTCGACGAGGCGCGCAATGGCCATTTCGCCACCTGGGGCATCACCGCCACGCCGACGCTCGATCTGGGCCGGATGATGGAAGAGAAGACCAAGGCCGTGGGCGAGCTCACGGGCGGGATCGAGTTCCTGTTCAAGAAGAACAAGGTGACCTGGCTCAAGGGCCATGCCGCCTTCGAGGACGCGCACACGGTCAGCGTCGCTGGCGAGAAGGTCACCGCCAAGGACATCGTGATCGCCACCGGCTCCTCGGTCATGCCGCTCCCCGGCGTGCCGGTCGACAACGCCGCCAAGCGGATCGTCGACAGCACCGGCGCGCTCGATCTTGAGGAAGTGCCCGAGCACCTCGTGGTGATCGGCGGCGGCGTGATCGGCCTTGAGCTTGGCTCGGTGTGGCGGCGCTTGGGCGCCAAGGTCACCGTGATCGAATTCCTCGACCAGCTGCTCCCCGGCATGGACGGCGAGGTGCGCAAGGAGGCGCAGAAGATCTTCAAGAAGCAGGGCATGGCGATGATGCTCGGCCAGAAGGTGACGGCTGCGAGCGTGGACGGCAAGACCGTCACCCTCACCGTCGAACCGGCTGCGGGCGGAGAGGCGCAAACCGTCACCGCCAGCCACGTGCTCGTCGCCATCGGCCGCCGCGCCAATACCGAGGGCCTTGCGCTCGAGAAGGCGGGGCTCAGCGTCAACAACCGCGGCCAGATCGAGATCGACCACGATTTCGCCACCACCGTCCCGAACATCTGGGCGATCGGCGACGTCGTCCCCGGCCCGATGCTCGCCCACAAGGCCGAGGATGAGGGCATCGCGGTCGCCGAGAATATCGCCGGGCTCACCGGCATCGTGAACCACGATGTGATCCCGAGCGTCGTCTACACCGCGCCGGAAATCGCAGGCGTCGGCATCAGCGAGGAACAGGCCAAGGAGCGCGGGCTTGCGGTCAAGGTCGGCAAGTTCCCGATGATGGCCAACAGCCGCGCCAAGGCCAACCGCGACACCGACGGTTTTGTGAAAGTGATCGCGGACGCCGCCACCGACCGCGTGGTCGGCGTGTGGATGATCAACAGCCTCGCCGGAACGATGATCGCACAGGCCGCGCAGGCGATGGAATTCGGCGCGACCTCGGAAGACATTGCCTACACCTGCCACGCCCACCCGACCCACGCCGAGGCCTTCAAGGAAGCGGCGATGGCGGTGACGGGCAAGCCGATTCACATGTGATTTGGCGGAGGTGAACGCGCGGGCGGCGGATCGCTGGCAGCGCGCCCTGCCCCTCGCCGTGCCCGCGCTCGGCGGGCTCGCCTACCTCGCCGCCTTTGGCGCGCCCGCTCGGCTGGTTGCCGTCAACGCGGGGGCGCTGGTGCTGGCAGTCTTGTGGGTGATGTTTGGCCGACTGCCGTCGGAGCCGAAAGCGCGCCTCAGGTTTGCGGCGCTAGTCGCAGGGCTCCTTTTCCTGCCCGTAATGATCGGCCCCGAGGTCGGCGGCGTGAGCCGCTGGCTGCGTGCAGGCCCGGTGCTGGTGCATTCGGGCGCGTTACTGCTGCCGCTAGCGGTGGTGCTGGCAGCGCGCGCGGAGCGGTTCGGCCCTGCAGTTCTCGGGCTTGCGACCTTCGCGCTGGGCATGCAGCTCGATGCGGCCATGCTCGCAGGGCTTGCTGTGGCCGGAGCAATGCTGGCTACGCTCCGCCGCTCTCTCGGCTTCGCACTTGTCGCGCTCGCCGCTGCGGGACTGGCGATGCTGACCTTCGGCAGAGGCACGCTCGAACCGCAGGTCTTCACCGAGGGCGTGCTGGCGCAGGTCTGGCTCAGCGCCCCCCTTGCCGCGCTGGCGCAGGGTGCGCTCTTGTTCCTCGCCGCGCCCGCGCTGCTGCTGCGCGCAACCCACATCCCCCGCACTGAGGCCCTGACGCTTGCCGCGCTGCTGGTGACGCTCGGCGCGATGGCCTGCCTTGCCGCCTTCCCCTTCCCGCTGACCGGCTACGGCGCCTCCCCGATCCTGGGCTTCGGCCTCGCGCTGAGCGCAGTGGGGACAGCGCAAAAAGCGTGAATTGATCCCTCGGGCCGCTTTGCCTAGACCTTCTGCCAGAGGGGAGAATTCACGCATGGCCTATCCGCAATTGACCGAGGAGCCCGGTGCGCTGGCCACGGCAGCCGCAATCCGCGCGGGCAAGCTCAGCGCGGTGGAGGCGGTCGATGCGGCGATCCTGCGCACCGACCGGCTCGACTGCGATATCGACGCCCTCGCGATCCCCAATTTCGAGGCCGCCTATGCCGAGGCCCGCGCGCTCGACGTCGCCGGGCCACAGCCTGATCAGCCGCTGTTCGGCGTGCCGATGACCATCAAGGAAAGCTTCGATGTCGCCGGGCTGCCCACCACCTGGGGCCATCCGCGCTTCAAGGACCAACCCGCGCCGAAGGATGCGCTGCTGGTCAGGCGGCTGAAGGCGGCGGGCGCGATCATCATCGGCAAGACCAACGTGCCCGTCGATCTCACCGACTGGCAGAGCTTCAACCCGGTCTATGGCCGCACCTCGAACCCCCACAACCCCGAACGCTCCCCCGGCGGATCATCCGGTGGGAGCGCGGCCGCCGTGGCAAGCGGGATGGTCGCCTGCGACTATGGCACCGACATCGGTGGATCGGTGCGCGTGCCGGCGCATTTCTGCGGGGTGTGGGGCCACAAGACCACCTGGGGCCTCGTCCCCAAGCACGGCCACGACTTTCCCGGCATGTCGCGGCGCGAGGGCTTCCTCGCCGCTGCCGACGGCCCGCTGAGCATCGCCGGACCGCTGGCACGCAACCCGCAGGATCTTGCCGTGCTGGTCGAGGTGGGCGCGGAAGTTCCGCTGCGTGCGCGTGCCAAGCCGCTGGCCGAGTGTCGCCTGCTGGCGATCACCACGCTCCCCGGCGCTCCGGTCGATGCCAGCGTGCTGGGGCCCACCGAAGCCGCGCTCGAGACCCTCGCCCGCGCCGGGGTTCGGATCGACCGGGCGAGCGATCTGCTGCCCGATCAGGCGCGGCATTATCGCAGCTATCTCAAGATGATGAACATCACCATGTCGGGCGGCGCCCCCGCCCCCGACGGGACGCGCGCCACCGCGACCGACTGGTTTGCGCTGCTCAACGCGCAGGCCGCCTGCGTCGCCGAGTGGGAGGTGCTGTTCGCCACCTACGACTTCGTCCTCGCCCCGCCCGCCCCGGTGCTCGCGGTGCCGCATGCGGAGCAAGCCGTGTTCCGCGGAAAGCTTGTGATCGACGGCAAGGAGGAGCCGGGCAGCTGCGGGCTGGTGTGGTCGGGGATGGCGACCTTCCCGGGCCTGCCTGCGACCGTGCTACCGATCGGCTCAGGCAACTATCTCGGCGCCGAGCTCCCTTGCGGCATGCAGGTCATCGGCCCGCGCTGGAGCGACCTCGATTGCATCGCGGCGGCAGAGGCGATCGGGCAGGTGTTGCACTCCTAGCCTTCCCTCGTCATTGCGAGCCGCAAGGCGAAGCAATCCATGATCGAAGGTTCGAAGTGGAGAGCGAAGGTCCGTGGATTGCCGCCCCGAACTTCCTTGGGCCTGCGGCTCCTCGCAACGACGAGTGATTGAGATGCTCATGCGCACGCTTGCCAAGTGGCACATCTGGCTCGGCTGGCTGGTCGGCGTGCCGATTGCCATGTGGCTCGGCACCGGTCTGCTGATGGTTGCGCGGCCCATCGAGGAAGTGCGCGGCGAGCATTTGCGCATCGCCGCCGAGCCCGCCCCGCTGGTGCTGCGCGGCAGCACGCTGGCCGGCCCCGGCTCGGGGCTCAAGGAGATGCGCGTGACCATGCAGCAGGGCCGCGCGGTGGCGATCTTGACCAGCTTGACGGGCGAGACGCGGCGCGTCGATTTCGCGACCGGCGCGGCGCTGCCCGCGCTGGGTGCCGCCGAGGCACGCGCACTGGTGGCGCAGCGGATCACCGGCGGCGACAAGGTGCGCCGCGTCACGCTCTTCCCCGCCGAGCGCACCCCATTCGATTTCCGTCGGCCGGTCGCGGTGTGGCAGGTGGCGCTCGCGGACGGCACCAATGTCTATGTCGGGCGTGACACCGGCGAGATCGAGGCGGTGCGCACCCGCTGGTGGCGCGCCTTTGACCTCGCCTGGGGCCTCCACATCATGGATCTCTCGGAGCGCGAGGACAGCAGCCATCCGGTGCTGATCCTGTTCGCCGCGCTGTCGCTGACGGGGGCGCTGATCGGCTGCGTGCTGATGTTCCGCCGCCGCAAGTTGCGGCCGGCTCCGCCCGCACACTCAGCATGACCCCGACCGTCCTCACCCCGATCCTCGACCTGCTCGACCTCGCCGGGATCGCGCTGTTTGCGCTGTCGGGCGCGGTGCTGGCGGCACGGCTGCGGCAGACCTTCGTCACCATGGCCTTCTTCGCGCTGGTCACCGGCGTCGGCGGGGGCACAGTGCGCGACCTGTTGATCGCTGCGCCGGTGTTCTGGATCGACGATCCCTGGGTCGCCGTCGTCTGCCTCGGCACCGCGCTGATCGCGTGGTTCACGCCGGTGCGCTGGTGGGAGGGCAAGGGCTTCGATTACGCCGATGGCGCGGGGCTTGCCGCCTATGCCGTGCTGGGGAGCGCCAAGGCATTGGCCTACGGCATCCCGCCGGTGCCCGCCGCGCTGATGGGGGTCATCACCGGCTGCGTCGGCGGGATCATCCGCGACGTCGTCGCAGGCCGACCGTCGATCATCATGAGCCCCGAGCTCTACGTCACCCCCGCCGCGCTAACCGCGGCGCTGAGCGTTGCGGGGATGCTCGCCATGGCCCCGCTCAGCCTGCCGGGCGAGATCGCCTGGGGCTTTGCCTTCGCCTGCGGCTTTGCGCTCAGAAGCGCGGCTATCCGCTGGGAATGGGGCCTGCCGAGCTACGGGGCAGAGCGCGGCGGCGGGGGTTAGCCGCCGCTGGCTTCTTCCATCGTCTCGGGGATTACCTCGCCGGGGATCGGCCCGCCGGGATAGGCGGGCAGCGGGGCTGCGGCCGTATCCGTGGACGCAGCCGTGCCCGCCGCTCGGCTCGCCGCCGCGCTCATCGCGCGGGCGGCAGCGTCGGCGGCCCCGTCGGCGCCGGCTTCCTGCACTGCCAGATCGGGGCGGACCGTCCCGCCCAGCCCCGCGCGCGCAGCAGCATAGGACTGTGCGTCCCACTGCCCGGCGGCCGGCTGTTCGGCATAGGGCTGCCCGGCATAAGCCTGCGGCTCACCCCAGTCGCCCGCGCCAGCACTGCTCACGCCGAAAGTGCCGTCATAGCTGATCGTATCGATCTGGCCGTCATTGCCGATCCGGCAGTTGAACTGCGCGCCATTGAAGATCGAGCCCGTCACCTCCCAGCCGCTGGCGGTGCGGCGGGCATTGTCGATGGTGTCGACCCGGACGTCGCGTTCGATCCGGTCGAGGCACATGTCGACGGCGCTATCGAGGCCGCTCGACCCGGTGCGCCGGTCGTCGCGGCGTTCATCGCGGCGATCAAAGTCAGCATCGCGGTCAAGGTAACGCGGGTCGCGGTCGATCACCACGACCTCGCGCTCACGCTCGCGGCGGCGTTGGGAATCGGCGATGGCGAGCGCGCCGCCGATGATTGCCGCGCCGATCAGCACGTCGCCGGCATCGACCCGGTTGCGGCGCCAGCCCCGACGCCCGCCCCAGCCGCAGTTCCAGCGGCAGCGCCACTGCGCAGTGTCGGCAGCGGGGTCAAAGCGCGAGGGTGCAAAATAGGTCGATGCCGCAGCCGCGGGCGCCAGCGGCGCGGCCGCAGCGGGGGCGGCAAGAATGGTGGTGCCAGCCAGCGCGGCTGCCACAGCCGCCACGCGCAATGTCAGAGCCATGATGCTCTCTCCTCCTGTTCAGGTGCCCGGCCGCCCACCAACGCCCGGATGGTGAAGAGGACTAGCCGCGGCGAGCTTGCGCTGGGCTGAACCATCGCAATGCTGCACACGAGCCGCCCCGCCATTCGGTGGAAGATGGCGGGGCGGGGAGGACGCGCGCGGCGAAAAGGCAGGAACACCGCGCGCGAGGGGGTTCAGAAGGGGTCAGCGCAGGCGGCGGATCCCGTCGAAGTCGATGAAGGGCGCGCCTCGGCCGTCAACCCGGCAGGTGAAGGTGCCGCGGTCGCTGCCGCGCCGGACATAGCCGCCGCCGACATCGATCCGGCCGCGCACCCGGAAGCCGCCGCGAGTGCGGTCGATATCGCGCACGTCGACCACGTCGGCATAGCGGTAGCCGCCGAAGCGCCGCGCCTGGTTCTCGGCAGCGCGCACGCAGCGCTCAACCGCGTTGCGCGAGCCGTAGCCGGCGCCGTAGCCGCCCCGGTCGGAGCGGTCGCCGCGATAGCCGTCGCGGTAGTCATAGCGGTCGCGGTCACGTCCGCGGTCGCCGTCGAAGGCACCCGCAAGCGCGGCGATCCCGCCGATCACCACAGCGCCAGCGATGATCTCGCCCGCGCCGATACCGTCGCGGTCGCGGCGGTCGTCCGCCATGGCGGGGGTGACGGAGGCAGCGGTCAGCGCGGTCGCAGCGACCGCACCGAGCGCGAACCGGGCCATGTTGCCGGAGGCCAGCCGGTTGGTCTTGGTGGTCATCGGAGCATTCCTCGTTTGGCACCGACTGGCGGGATTGCCGCAGGTGTCGAGGATGTTTTGCGCGATTCGGGGTGAGGCATTGCTGAATTGGGGTGACAGGGATTGTTAATTTTGGAAGCTCGTTTGCTGAACGGTCTGCCGCAGCCGCTTACTCCGGCAGCGCCGCCAGCACGTCGCGGGTGAAGGCGGCGATATCGAACCCGCTCCCCGCAGGATCCTCCCCGCGCCGCACGATCACGACCTTGCGCGAAGGAACGATCACCACATATTGCCCGCGATTGCCGATCGCGGCGAAGGTATCGGGCGGCACGCCCTCTTCCTTGTTCAGGAGCCAGAACCCGGCGCCATAGCCGAAGGTGCCGGTCGGTGGCTGCGGGCCGCTGGGGGTGGTGACATATTTCACCCAGCCCTCGGGCAGGATGCGTGTCCCCGAGGGGAGCTTGCCGTCGTTCAGATAGAGCTGGCCGAGTTTCGCAAGGTCGTCTGCCGTGGCCCAGACCTGCGAGGACAGGATGTAATCGCCCTGCCAGTCGGTCTCGGCGACGGTTCCCTCCATGCCGAGCTTGGCGAAGAGTTCGGCCGGAGGGTGCGCGGCGAAGGTGTCCTTGATCGCGGCGACGGCGGCGAGCGTGTCGTGGTTGGCATAGCGATAGGTGCTGCCCGGCGGGCTCACCAGCGGCCAGTCGAGCGCAACTTCATCGACGGTGGCCCCGCCATAATAGAGCGGATCGGTGCGGTTGCCGGGCGTGTCGGAATAGCGACCCGAGGCCATGCGCAGCAGGTGATCGATGGTGATCGCGCGGCGCGGATCATTGTCCGCGAGGCCGAGCCCCGCCGAGGCGTCCACATCCGTCTCCCCGCGATAGACCGCCGCGCCGATCAGCGTCGCCGCGATGCTCTTGGCGACCGAGAAGGTGCGCTGCGGGGTCTTGTCGTCGAAGCCGCTTTTGGAGCGAGCCCTTCCTTCGGTCCGTCTGCCCTCGCGGTCGTAGCGGTTGACGAGCACGGCAGTGGTGCGTCCCTTGCCGTAGCCCTTCCCGAATGCCGCTTCGAATACCCTGTCCAGCGGGGTCGGCGGCGGGGGCTTCCAGCCTTCGATCATGGGAAGCTCAACCGTGCCAAGGACTTTGGGTTCGAAGCGCGGCGTAACCTTGACCGGCGGGCGCGGGTCGTCGAGCCCGTCAGGCCACCCGATGGGCGCAAGTGCGCAGCCGATCCCGGGGCCGCCATAGGCCGCGAACCGTGCCGGCATGTCCTGTGCCCAGGTGACCGCGACGCGGGCAATCGGGCCATCGGGGCTGCGGATGATGGTGAACGGGAGTTCGGCCACCACCGCATCGAGCGGAGACTGGATCCCCGTCAGCTCCCATTGCATCACGCTCTCGGGCGGGCGCTCGGCGCCATTGGCCTCGGCGCTGGTGATCGCACCGCACAGCATCAGCGCCTTGTAGCCCGCCGCGAGCGCGCGGTCATAGCGGCTGTTAAGCGCCTCCTGCTGGCTTTGTGCGGCAAGGGGAGAGGCGAGGAGCAGCGTAGCAGCTGCAAGGGCGTTGCGGATCATGGCGCGCAACCTATCGGCGTGCCGCCAAAAGGAAAGGGCCGGAAGCATTCCCGCCCCGGCCCTTGCCCAATCCGTCTTCCCGGACTTGATCCGGGATCGGTCGCAAACATCCAGCGGTCCTGACTTTCGTCAGGACGACGTGTCTGCTTACGCGTCTTCGTATTCTTCTTCCGACTGCACGGGGCCCGAATCCTGGCCGCGCGCGCTCTCGTCGCGGTCGACGAATTCGATGATCGCCATCTGCACCGCATCGCCCGGACGCACGCCGGCGCGCAGCACGCGGACGTAGCCGCCTTCACGGTCGCTGTAGCGCTCGGCGAGCACTTCGAAGAGCTTCTTGAGCTGCGCTTCATCACCCAGACGGCTCATGGCGAGACGACGGTTCGACAGGCCGCCACGCTTGGCCAGCGTGATCAGCTTCTCGACATAGGGGCGCAGTTCCTTGGCCTTGGGCAGCGTGGTCTTGATCTGCTCGTGCTTGATAAGCGCGGCGGCCATGTTGCGGAACAGGGCGTTGCGGTGACCCGTGCGACGGCCCAGCTTGCGGCCCGAAATACCATGACGCATTTGTATTATCCTTCGTTCGAAAAGGGCCCGTGTGAGGTAGCCCAGTGCTGGTTCGGATCAGGGCTCCGAACCTTGGCCCAAAGCGCAAGCCCCCGCCGAAGCAGGGGCTCACCAACTCATCAACCGAGCAGCTCCTGCTCGAGCTTCTTGGCCATCTCTTCGATGTTCTCGGGCGGCCAGCCCGGGATGTCCATGCCCAGACGCAGGCCCATGCTCGAGAGCACTTCCTTGATCTCGTTGAGCGACTTGCGGCCGAAGTTCGGCGTGCGCAGCATCTCAGCTTCGGTCTTCTGGACCAGATCGCCGATGTAGATGATGTTGTCGTTCTTGAGGCAGTTGGCCGAACGCACCGACAGTTCCAGCTCGTCCACCTTCTTGAGGAGGTAGCGGTTGAGCTGGTTGGCGTCGCTTTCTTCCGGCTGCACGGCGTGGCCGATCATCTGGCCGACCGGCTGCGGGATGCCGTCTTCGAAGTGGACGAACAGCGTCAGCTGGTCCTGAAGGATGCGCGCGGCATAGGCCACGGCGTCTTCCGGGGTGACGGTGCCATCGGTCTCGACGGTCAGCGAGAGCTTGTCGTAGTCAAGCTCCTGCCCGACGCGGGCGTTCTCGACCTTGTAGCTCACCTGACGGACGGGCGAATAGAGCGAGTCGACCGGGATAAGCCCGATCGGCGCATCGGCCGGACGGTTCTGCACGGCGGGCGAGTAGCCCTTGCCGGTGTCAGCGGTCAGCTCCATGTTGAGCGTCGCGCCTTCATCGAGCTGGCAAATCACCAGATCCTTGTTCATCACCTCGATGTCGCCAGTGACGGCGATATCGCCGGCCTTGACGGCGCCCGGACCGGTCGCCGAAAGCTGCAGGCGCTTGGGGCCTTCGCCTTCCATGCGCAGCGCGATCTGCTTGACGTTGAGGACGATGTCGGTGACATCTTCACGCACGCCGGCAAGCGACGAGAATTCGTGCAGCACGTTCTCGATCTTGATCGAGGTGATCGCGGCGCCCTGCAGGCTCGACAGCAGCACCCGGCGCAGCGCGTTGCCGAGCGTCAGGCCGAAGCCCCGCTCGAGCGGCTCGGCCACGAAGGTCGCTTTGCGCTGACGATCGCCGCCATCCTTGATTTCCAGGGAGTTGGGTTTCTTGAGTTCCTGCCAGTTCTTGGTGTTGACGGACATGGATTTCCCCTAATTCGCCTTTCGGGCGGTTCAAACTTGGGCGGGCCGGATGCGCGGGAAGAGCGGCGCATGCATCAGACCCGATCGGGCGGCGGAGGCGACACGCGCCCCCGCCATCCCGGCGGATCAGACGCGGCGACGCTTCGAGGGACGGACCCCGTTGTGCGGGATCGGCGTCACGTCGCGGATCGAGGTAATGTTGAAGCCGACAGCTGCAAGACCCCGCAGCGCGCTTTCACGACCCGAACCCGGGCCCTTGACCTCGACTTCGAGGGTGCGCACGCCGTGCTCGGCGGCCTTCTTGCCGGCGTCATCAGCGGCGACCTGCGCAGCGTACGGCGTCGACTTGCGGCTGCCCTTGAACCCCATGGCACCGGCCGACGACCACGAGATGGCATTGCCCTGCGCGTCGGTGATGGTGATCATGGTGTTGTTGAAGCTGGCGTTGATGTGCGCAACGCCGCTGGTGATGTTCTTCTTGTCACGGCGCCGAATACGGCCTGGTTCGCGTGCCATTGTCTATATTCCTCTAGCTCGTCAGAAGGAAAAAGCGTCGGAGGGCCTCTCGGCCCGCCGGCTTACTTCTTCTTGCCCGCGATGGGCTTGGCCTTGCCCTTGCGGGTGCGGGCGTTGGTGTGGGTGCGCTGGCCGCGAACGGGCAGACCGCTACGGTGACGCAGGCCGCGATAGGCACGCAGGTCCATCAGGCGCTTAATGTTCATCGCGGTGTTGCGACGAAGATCGCCTTCCACGGTGAAATCGGCATCGATGGTTTCGCGAATGCGCAGGATTTCCTCGTCGGAAAGATCCTGCACGCGCGCCGAGTGCGCGATGCCGAGCTTGTCAGCGATCTGGACGGCGGTGGTACGACCAATACCGTGAATATAGGTCAGCGCGATGATCACGCGCTTGTTGGTGGGGATATTTACCCCGGCAATACGAGCCACTTATTTCTCCATGCTCCACAGGGGTTTACGGCCTTAAGGGGCCTCCCCTATCTCAACGCTCATTCACCTTCATGTCCGCTTGCCGGAGGATCGTGGCGCTAAGGCCGGATCACAAACGGCAAAAAGTCCGGTCGGCACGCGCAAGGGCGATGCCTGCCGAACTTGCTTCGAACATGTCGAATGAGGGGCGCGCATAGGCTGATTCGCGCGGGCCGTCAACCGCTTGGCTTGGAAACCGCGAAATGAGCCAAACGCCCTAGCGCATCAAGCAGATAGTGAGGCGCCCTGCCCGATACTTCACCGCCCGATATTCACAGCCCAGGTTTGTCGTCGAGGTCGCTGAAGGCATCCTCGACCGACGTCGGTTTGGGGGTCGGCTTGGGCGCAGGCTTGGGCGATCCGGTCGCAGGCGCGGCGGCGGGTTTAGGGGCGGTGGCCGCGGGTTTCGGGGCGCTGGCCGGGGCCGTGCCTGCCGGCTTGGCCGCGCTGACCGAAGGCGCGGCGGCGGGTTTCGGGGCGCTCGCGGCGGGCAGGCCGGCAGGCTTTGGCGCGCTGGCCGAAGGAGCGGCAGCGGCCTTGGGCGCTGCCGCTGCAGGCGCAGGGGCAGGCTTGGGCGCAACGGCTGCGGGTGCAGCGGCAGGCTTGGGCGCGACCGAACCTGTGGCAGGCTTGGCAGCGGACGGCGCAGGGGCCGTGCCGGTCGGCGTGGCAGGCTTGCCCGCAGCAGGCAGCGCCGCCGCTGCAGGAGCGTCAGCTGGCGCGGCGGCGGGAGCCGGAGCGGGCGCAGGCGGCGGAGGCAAGACCACCACGCCCAGCGGCTTCGCCAGCGCGGCAAGCTGGGTTGCCATCACGCCGTCAACCGCCTTGGAGATCACCGGAACCTCGTAGCGCATCGACCCGCCGACATTGTACTCCCAGACGATCCGCGTGCCTTTCTCGTGCTTGCTGAGCACGATCGTTAGCACGCCGGTCACTGGCTCGCTCTGGAGCGGTCCGAGCGCTCCCACCATCCGCAGCGCGGCCTCGGGATAGGCCTGCACGACGCGCATATGCTCGACGCTGCCCTGCAGAGTGAAGCGCCCGGGCTCGTCGACCTCGGGGATGGTCTCGCAGAAACACCCGCCCGCCTGCGGGGTCAGAGTGAGGTTCATCGCATCGCCCGACCAGGTGTGCGCCTTGTCCCACCAGCTCGCCGGGCTGATCAGCGCGAGCCACACCTCCTTGGGCGTGGCTTTCACCACCACCTCATTGCGCGAGACGAAGCCGAGCTCGGAGGAGCGCGTTACTTCTGCCGCAGCAGGCGCGCTTGCAAGAACGGCAAGTGCCGCCGCCATCACCGGAAATTTCATGGCAAGACCCTCCCTTGCGAAACCGAGCTGGCATGGCTGCGGCAAAAGCCCGCGAGGCACAAGACCCCCCTGCCCGTTTTCGCGTTGGGCCGGGTCAGCTGCCGAGGATCGCGTCGATCTGGCCGGCGACCGTGTCGATCGCTGCCATCCCGTCAACCCGGGCGACGATCCCGCGCGCTTCGTAGCCGGGCAGGATCGGCGCGGTCTTGGCGCGATATTCCTGCATGCGCATGCGCACGGTTTCCTCGTTGTCGTCAGGACGCCGCTTGAACTCGGTGCTGCCGCAGGTGTCGCACACACCGTCCACCTTGGGCGGGTTAGCGGTGTCGTGATAGAGCGAGCCGCAATTGCCGCAGGAGAAGCGGCCGGTGATGCGTTCGACCAGCGCGTCTTCGTCAACCTCGAGCTCAATCACATGGTCGAGCCCGCGGCCGTTCTTGGCGAGGATCGCATCGAGCGCTTCGGCCTGCGCGGCGGTGCGCGGGTAGCCGTCAAAGATCGCGCCCGTTTCCGGCGCCATCGCGGCTAGTTCAGCGTCGATCAGGTCGGAGACGATTTCGTCCGAGACCAGCTCGCCGCGCTCCATGACTTCCCTGGCGCGCAGACCCACCGGGGTGCCCGCCTTGACTGCGGCGCGCAGCATGTCGCCGGTGGAGAGCTGGCGCATGCCATGCCGCTCGACCAGACCCGCGCTCTGCGTTCCCTTGCCGGCGCCGGGAGGGCCAAGAAGAATGATGTTCACGAACCGTCCCCCAATATCGCCGCGGATCGATGACACGCGCGTTCTTTCAGACTTACGGGTTCAACCAAGCGGGCGGGCGCGTCAAGCCGACTAATGTCGGATATCAGCGCATCCGCCCCTTGAGCTTGGCCTTCTTGATGAGGTCGCCATATTGCAGCGCGAGCAGGTGCGACTGGATCTGGCTGATGGTGTCGACCGTGACGTTGACCACGATCAGCAGCGAGGTACCGCCGAGAACCAGCGGAATCCCGGTCTGCGAGATCACCGCTTCGGGCAGCACGCAGACGACCGTCAGATAGATCGAGCCGACGACGGTGATGCGGGTGAGGACGTATTCGAGATAGTCCGCGGTACGCTTGCCCGGGCGGATGCCAGGGATCGAGCCGCCGTTCTTCTTGAGATTGTCCGCCGTCTCTTCCGGGTTGAACACCACAGCGGTGTAGAAGAAGCAGAAGAAGATGATCCCGAGCGCATAGAGGGTCAGGTAGAGCGGCTGACCGTGCTGGAGATACTGGTTCATCGTCTGCAGCACGGTGTAGGTGGTCGTGCCCGGCTCGATCGAACTGCCGACAAGCTGCGTGATGGTCAGCGGCAGCAGCAGCAGCGAGCTCGCAAAGATCGGCGGGATCACGCCCGCGGTGTTGATCTTGAGCGGCAAGTAAGAACGCTCTGCCTGCATCATCCCGCGCTCGGTCGCGCGCTTGGGATACTGGATGGTGAGGCGGCGCTGGGCCCGCTCCATGAAGGCGATGGCGAGGATCAGGAACACCACCATCACGATGAAGCCGATGATCGCGATCTCCGAGATCGCTCCGGTGCGGCCGCCTTCGAACAGGCTGCCGACGAGCGTCGGGAAAGCCGCGACGATCCCGGCCATGATGATCAAAGAAACGCCGTTGCCGATGCCGCGGCTGGTGATCTGCTCGCCGAGCCACAGCAGGAACATGGTACCGCCGGTCACATTGATGATCGTGGTGACGTAGAACAGCGGGCTGGTATCGACCGCAATGCCCTGCGCGACCGCATTGGCAGCCACCGCATAGCCCTGGATGATACACAACAGCACCGCGCCGTAGCGGGTGTACTGGTTCAGCTTCTGCCGCCCGCTCGCCCCGTCCTTCTTGAGCGCGGCCAGCGCCGGGTGCAGCGCCGAGGCCATCTGCACCACGATCGACGCGGTGATGTAGGGCATGATGCCGACCGCGATCAGGCTCATGCGCTCGAGCGCGCCGCCCGAGAAGGCGTTGAACAGGTCGAGGATCGTGCCCGAGGCGCGGTCGTTGAACTCGGCCAGCTTGACCGGGTCAATCCCCGGAAGCGGCACGAAGCTCAGGAAGCGGAAGACAATCAGCGCACCGATGGTGAACCAGATGCGTTGCTTGAGCTCGGTCGCCTTGGCAAAATTGCCGAGGTTGAGGTTGCTCGCGATATTGTCGGCGCGTGATGCCATGGGGACGGGTCGATCCTAGCTCTTGATCCGGGCGCGCCCTGCCTTGTGAGCCCTTCTCAAAGGGCCGCCGGGGCACGCGAGAGCGTAAATAGGGAGCGCGGGGGCCCTTGTCGAACCCCCGCGCTCCTCCTTTTGTCGATTACTTGGCCTTGGCGGCCTGCGCAGCAGCCTTGTTGGCGTCGCGGCGGGCGAGCTTCTTCTCGTGCTCGGGGGTCGGCTCGGGAGCCACATCCACCTTGCCGCCGGCCTTTTCGACCGCAGCGATCGCGCCCTTGGTCGCACCGGTGACCGCGAAGGTCGCCTTGGCGGTGATCTCACCCTTGCCGAGCAGACGCACGCCATCCTTGCCGCCGCGCACCAGACCGGCCGCACGCAGCGCGTCTTCGGTGATGGTGGCCGAAGCATCGAGCTTGCCGGCGTCGATGAACTTCTGGATCATGCCGATGTTCACTTCGGCGTAGTCCTTGGCGAAGGGATTGTTGAAGCCGCGCTTCGGCAGACGCATGTGGAGCGGCATCTGGCCGCCTTCGAAGCCCTTGATGGCCACGCCCGAACGGGCCTTCTGGCCCTTCTGGCCGCGTGCCGAGGTCTTGCCCTTGCCCGAGCCGATACCACGGCCGACACGGACGCGGCCCTTGCGGGCACCGGCGTTGTCGCGGATGTCATTCAGTTTCATAGTCGTGCACTCGCTTTCGCTTTTGTCGCGCTGAGAGAAAGGAAGGCCCCGACTGAGCGGGGCCTTACCTGATGTTTAGTCGACCACCTGCACCAGATGCGGGATCTTGGCGATCGCGCCGCGCACTTCAGGAGTGTCCTGACGCTCGACGATCTTGTGCATCTTGTTCAGACCCAGACCGATGAGGATCTGGCGCTGGCTGGCGGGGCGACGGATCGGCGAGCCGATCTGCTTGATCTTGATGGTAGCCATCTCGAATTACTCCGCAATCGCCGCGGCTTCGGCTTCAGCCTCAACCGCAGTGGCCCCGCCGCGACCCAAGAGGTCGGCAACCTTCTTGCCGCGACGCTGAGCCACCGACTTCGGCGAAGTCTGCTCAGTCAGCGCGTCGAAGGTGGCGCGGATCATGTTGTAGGGGTTCGAGGTGCCGACCGACTTGGTCACCACGTCGGCAACGCCGAGGCTCTCGAACACGGCGCGCATCGGACCGCCGGCGATGATGCCGGTGCCCGGAGGCGCGGTGCGGACAGTGACCTTGCCCGCGCCGAAACGGCCATTGCCGTCATGGTGCAGGGTGCGGCCTTCCTTGAGCGGCACGCGGATCATCTTCTTGCGCGCCGCAGCGGTCGCCTTGGTGATCGCCTCGGGCACTTCGCGGGCCTTGCCGTGGCCGAAGCCGACGCGGCCCTGGCCGTCGCCGACCACAACCAGCGCTGCAAAGCCGAAGCGCTTGCCGCCCTTCACGGTCTTGGAGACGCGGTTGATGTGCACCAGCTTCTCGATGATGCCATCATCTTCCTGCTGGGGGCCGCCACGGTTGTTGTCACGTCCGCCGCGACCACGACCGCCGCCTTCGCGGTTGCCGCCCCCGCCGCCGTCACGATTGCCGCCACGACCACGGCCACGACGACCCTGTGCTTCACCGCCCTCGGCAGCGACATCGGTCGCCACGTCGGGGGTTTCGATGGTGTTTTCATCAGCCATGATCAGAACTCCAGCCCGCCTTCACGGGCGGCATCGGCCAGCGCCTTGACGCGGCCATGGAACAGGAAGCCGCCGCGATCGAACACGACAGTGGTCACGCCCGCCTTCTTGGCGGCCTCGGCGATCTGCTTACCGACTTCGGCAGCAGCATCGACATTCGCGCCGCTCGCCTTGGCACCAAGCGTCGAGGCGGCAGCAACGGTCTTGCCGGCCGCATCGTCGATGATCTGGGCGTAGATGTGACGGCCGGTGCGGTGCACCGACAGACGGGGCTTGCCACCGGCACGCGCACGGAGCGCAGTGCGAACCCGGCGACGGCGACGTTCGAAAAGGGAAAGCTTTGCCATCTTATCTCTTCTTCCCTTCCTTGCGGAAGATAAACTCGCCCTTGTAGGCGATCCCCTTGCCCTTGTAGGGCTCGGGCTTGCGCCAGCGACGGATTTCGGCGGCAAACTGGCCGACGGCCTGCTTGTCGGTGCCGGAAATCTCGATCGTGGTCTGGTCCGGGGTCTTCACCTCGAGACCGGCGGGCACCGGCAGGTCGACATCGTGGCTGTAGCCGAGCTGCAGCTTCAGATTGGTCCCCTGCGCATTGGCACGGTAGCCGACGCCCTTGATGACGAGGACCTTGGTGAAGCCGGCGCTGACGCCTTCCACCAGGTTCGACACCAGCGTGCGCTGCATGCCCCAGAAGGCGCGTGCCTGCTTGCTGTCATTGGCCGGCTTGACCTGAATCTCGCCCTCTTCGACCTTGTAGTCGATGAGGTCGGACAGGCCGAGGGTCAGGGTGCCCTTGGGGCCCTTGACCGTGAGGGTGCCGTTGTCGATCGAGGCGGTCACACCGCCCGGGATCGCCACCGGCTTCTTACCGATGCGGCTCATCAGAACACCTCCGCCAGGACTTCGCCGCCGACGTTGTGGGTACGTGCTTCGGCATCCGAGAGCACGCCCCGCGGGGTCGAGACGATGGTGATGCCCAGGCCATTGCGGATCGTCGGGAGTTCCTTGGAACCCGAGTAGACGCGGCGGCCCGGCTTCGAAACGCGGGCCACGTGCTTGATCGCGGGCTCGCCTTCGAAATACTTCAGTTCGATCCGCAGCGCCTTGTGCTTGCCCGAGGTGTCTTCGGAATAGCCACGGATGTAGCCTTCCCGCTGAAGCACTTCGAGAACGCTCGCACGCAGGTTGCTCGCCGGGGTCAGGACGGAGTCCTTCTTGGCGCGCTGGCCGTTGCGGATACGGGTGAGCATGTCACCCAGAGGATCGGTCATTGCCATTGTTCAGTCCTCACCAGCTCGACTTGGTCAGACCGGGAATCATCCCGCGGTTGCCGAGTTGACGCAGTTCGATGCGGTTGATGCCGAACTTGCGGTAATAGCCGCGGGGGCGGCCGGTGGTGGCGCAACGGTTGCGGACCCGGGTCGGGTTCGCGTTGCGCGGAAGCTCCGCCATCTTGAGCCGGGCCATCAGGCGCTCGGTCTCGTCGAGGGACTGGTCGTCCGCGATCGCCTTCAGCTTCTCGTACTTCGCAGCGTACTGCTTCACGAGCTTCTTGCGACGCTCATTCTTGTTGATGGAACTCAGTTTCGCCATGGACTTAAGCTCTCTGCTTTCGTGTCTCTAACGGGAGGCGGCTCACGCCGCCTCCATCTGTTCGGTGGCCTTGGCGCCCGGAGCTTCGCCCTGGAAGGGGAAGCCGAACAGGCGCAGAAGCTCGCGGGCTTCTTCGTCGGTCTTGGCGGTGGTGGTGACAATGATGTCCATCCCACGCACCTTCTCGATCTTGTCGTAGCTGATTTCGGGGAACACGATCTGTTCCTTCAGCCCCATCGCGTAGTTGCCGCGGCCGTCGAACGACTTGGCGTTCAGCCCGCGGAAGTCGCGGATGCGCGGCATGGCGACAGTGACGAGACGGTCGAGAAATTCGTACATCCGCTCACGGCGCAAGGTCACCTTGCAGCCGATCGGCATGCCTTCACGCAGCTTGAACTGCGCGATCGACTTCTTGGCGATGGTGATGACCGGCTTCTGGCCGGCGATCAGCGCCATTTCCTCGGCGGCGGTCTGAACCTTCTTCTTGTCCTGGCTCGCCTCGCCCACGCCCATGTTGAGCGTGATCTTCTCGAGCTTGGGCACTTCCATGCGGTTCTTGTAGCCGAACTTCTCGGTCATGGCCGCGACGATCTCGTTGTCGTACTTGGCCTTCATGCGGGCGGTATAATCAGCCATCGATGGTCTCCCCACTCTTGACTGCAACGCGCACCTTCTTGCCGTCCTTGACTTCGAAACGGACGCGGGTGGCCTTGCCGGTCTTGGGATCAGCCACCGCAACCTTCGAGATTGACATCGGCGCGGCGAAGCGATCGATGCCACCCTGGGGGTTGCTCTGGCTGGGCTTGCGGTGACGGGCGACGATGTTCACGCCCTCGACAACGACCTTGCCGTCCTTCGGGAGAACCTGGGCGACCGTACCGGTGCGACCCTTGTCCTTGCCCGACAGCACAACGACGCTGTCACCCTTCTTGATCTTGGCGGCAGCCATCACAGCACCTCCGGCGCGAGCGAGATGATCTTCATGAAGCCCTTCGAGCGCAGTTCGCGCACAACGGGGCCAAAGATACGGGTGCCGATCGGCTCCTCGTTCTTGTTCACGAGCACCGCGGCATTGGTGTCGAAGCGGATGACGGTGCCATCCGGACGACGCACGTCCTTGCGGGTGCGCACGATCACCGCGCGGTGAACGTCGCCCTTCTTGACCTTGGTGCGCGGCTGCGCCTCCTTGATGGAGACGACGATCACATCGCCGACGCCCGCGGTACGACGCTTCGAGCCGCCCAGCACCTTGATGCACTGGACGCGCTTGGCGCCGCTGTTGTCCGCGACGTCGAGATTGGATTGCATCTGGATCATGGATCCGTCTTCCTTCTCACTGGCTTATCAGGACGCCCGATCCGACCGGGGCCTGACAGTTCCGTTTACGTCTAACTCAGTTACCCGCGGCTGCGACGTCGAGGTCGGCTTCCACCGCCTGCACGCCACCTGCCACAACCCGGTCCTTGACGATCCAGGTCTTGGTCTTGGACATCGGGCGGGTCTCTTCGATCCGCACCACGTCACCCACGGTGTATTCGTTCGTCTCGTCGTGCGCGTGATACTTCTTCGAACGACGGATGATCTTCCCGTAGAGCGGGTGCTTCACCTTGCGTTCGACAAGCACGGTCACGGTCTTGTCGGTCTTGTCGGAGGTCACAGTCCCGACGAGGATGCGCTTGGGCATTGTGCTTACTCCTTACGCCTTGGCGGCGGCGGCTTTCGCCGCACGCTCGCTCTGCAGCGTTTTGATCTGCGCGATGTTCCGGCGCACCTGACGGATGCGCGAGGGAGCCTCGAGCTGGTTGGTCGCAGCCTGGAACCGCAGATTGTACTGCTCGCGCTTGAGCTCGGTGAGCTCGGCGGTCAGCTGGTCATCGGTCTTGGTGCGAAGGTCCGCGATATCGGCCATTATTCGCCTCCCAGGTGGCTGGTGTCACCCAGACGGGCGACGACCTTGGTCTTGATGGGCAGCTTCATCGCTGCACGCTCGAAAGCTTCAGCGGCCAGCGGGCCGGCCACGCCGTCGAGTTCGAACAGGATGCGGCCCGGCTTGACGCGCGCCGCCCAGTATTCGACCGAACCCTTGCCCTTACCCTGACGGACTTCGGCAGGCTTCTTCGACACCGGCACATCGGGGAAGATGCGGATCCAGAGACGACCCTGACGCTTGATGTGACGGGTGATCGCACGGCGAGCCGCTTCGATCTGACGCGCGGTGATCCGCTCGGGCTCGAGAGCCTTGAGGCCGTAGGAGCCGAAGTTGAGCGCGGTGCCACCCTTGGCATCGCCCTTGATCCGGCCCTTGAACTGCTTGCGGAACTTGTGCTTTTTCGGTTGCAACATGGCTATCTACCTCAACGAGCCGGGCGGACGCCGGAAGTCTGAGCTTCCATCATCAGCCGGTCCTGCGCGGTCGGATCGTGGCCGAGAATCTCGCCCTTGAAGACCCAAACCTTGATCCCGATGATGCCATAGGCGGTCAGCGCCTCGGCTTCGGCGTAGTCGACGTTGGCACGAAGCGTGTGCAGCGGCACACGCCCTTCGCGGTACTGCTCCACGCGTGCGATTTCAGCGCCGCCAAGACGGCCACCGCACATGATCTTGATGCCTTCGGCACCCAGACGCATGGCCGACTGCATCGCGCGCTTCATCGCCCGGCGGAACGCCACGCGGCGCACCAGCTGGTCGGCGATGCCTTGCGCGATCAGCTTGGCGTCGATCTCGGGCTTGCGGATCTCGACGATGTTGAGCTTCACGTCGCTCGCGGTCATCGTTGCCAGCTTCGAGCGCAGCTTTTCGATGTCCGCGCCCTTCTTGCCGATGATCACACCGGGACGCGCCGCATAGATCGACACGCGGCACAGCTTGGCCGGACGCTCGATCACCACCTTGGAAACCGCCGCCTGGGGCAGGTTCGCCATGATGTACTTGCGGATCGCGATGTCTTCCTTGAGCAGCTGCGCATAGTCACGCCCTTCGGCGTACCAGCGGCTGTCCCAGGTGCGGTTGATCTGCAGGCGCAGACCGATCGGATTGCTCTTGTGACCCATCTTACGCTTCCTCTGCTTCGCGAACGACGATCCGCAGACGCGAGAACGGCTTGAGGATCCGGGTCGACTTGCCGCGGCCACGGGTGTGGAAGCGCTTCATCGTCACCGACTTGCCCACGCTCGCTTCGGCAACGACCAGCGCGTCGACGTCGAGGTTGTGGTTGTTTTCCGCATTGGCGATCGCCGAGGCGAGCACCTTGCTCGCATCGCGCGCCATCGCCCGCTTCGAGAAGGCGAGGATGTTCAACGCATCTTCGGCCTTCTTGCCACGGATCAGGGCCGCGACGAGGTTGAGCTTCTGCGCCGAACCACGGATCGTGGTGCCGACGGCCAGCGCCTCGTTATCGCCCACGCGGCGGGGTGCTTTTGCCTTGCCCATTAGCGCTTGCCCTTCTTGTCGGCAGCGTGACCGGGGAAGGTGCGCGTGGGCGCAAATTCACCGAGCTTGTGGCCGACCATTTCTTCCGAAACCGAAACGGGAATGAACTTGTGCCCGTTGTAGACGTTGAAGGTGAGCCCAACGAACTGCGGCAGGATCGTCGAACGCCGCGACCAGGTCTTGATCGGCTTGGTGTTCGTGGTGTCCTGCGCTGTCTCTGCCTTCTTCAGCAGGCTCAGCTCGACAAACGGACCTTTCCAGACGGAACGTGCCATCGTCTCTTACCTCTTCTTCTTCGCGTGACGCGAACGGATGATCATCTTGTCCGTCTGCTTGTTATGGCGCGTGCGGGCACCCTTGGTCGGCTTGCCCCACGGGGTCACCGGGTGGCGACCGCCGGAGGTCCGGCCTTCACCACCACCGTGCGGGTGGTCGACCGGGTTCTTCGCAACGCCGCGGGTCAGCGGGCGGACGCCCATCCAACGCTTGCGGCCAGCCTTGGCGAAATTCTGGTTGCCGTTGTCGGGGTTCGACACCGCACCCACCGTGCCCATGCAATCGGCGCGAAGGTAGCGCTGCTCACCCGAGTTCAGGCGGACGATGACCATCGTGCGGTCACGACCGACGACCTGCACATAGGTGCCGGCCGAACGGGCGATCTGGCCGCCCTTGCCCGGCTTCATCTCGACATTGTGGCAGATCGTGCCGACCGGCATCTGGCCGAGCAGCATCGCGTTGCCCGGCTTGGTGTCGGTCTTCTCGCCCGCCACCACCATGTCGCCGACAGCGAGACGCTGCGGAGCGATGATGTAGGCCTGTTCGCCGTCCTCGTACTTCACCAGCGCGATGAAGGCGGTGCGGTTGGGGTCATATTCCAGACGCTCGACGGTGGCCGGCATGTCCCACTTGCGACGCTTGAAGTCGATGAAGCGGTACTTCTGCTTGTGGCCCCCGGCGATCCCGCGCGAGGTGACGTGGCCCTTGTTGTTGCGACCACCGGTCTTGTGCTTGCCTTCGGTAAGCGCCTTGACCGGCTTGCCCTTGTAGAGCGCCGACTTGTCGACCAGAATCAGACCGCGGCGAGCGGGACTGGTCGGCTTGTAGTTCTTGAGTGCCATTGTTCGTTTCTCCGTCCCTGGCCTCAGATACCGCTGGTGATGTCGATCATTTCACCCTCGGCGAGGGTGACAATGGCCTTCTTCACATCGGAACGCGTGTAGGGCTTGCCCTTCCAGCGCTTGGTCTTGCCCTTCTGGATCAGGGTGTTCACGGCGACGACCTTCTTGTCGTAGATCGCCTCGATCGCTTCCTTGATCTGCGGCTTGGTCGCGTTGCCGGCGACCTTGAAGACCACGGCGTTGTTTTCGGACGCGAGGGTCGACTTTTCGGTGATGTGCGGCGCGATGATCACATCATAGTGACGCGCGTCGACAGTCTGCTTCTTAGCCATTGAAGCGCGCCTCCAGCTTTTCGACAGCGGCCTTGGTCAGCACCAGCGTGTCGTGGTTGAGGATGTCGTAGACATTGGCACCGATCGCCGGGAGGACGTTGATGCCCGGCAGGTTGCCGGCGGCCTTCTTGAAGCCCGCATCGACCTGCTCGCCGTCGATCACCAGCACCTTGCCAGTGAGACCGGCCTTGGTGAGCTGACCCTTCAGCGACTTGGTCTTGGCGTCGGCCAGTTCAAGGCTGTCGACCACGATCAGGCCGCTCTTGGCCTTGGTCGAGAGCGCCATCTTGAGACCCAGCGCACGGACCTTCTTGTTGAGCGACTGCTCGAAGTCACGCTTGCGCGCGCCGTGGGCCTTGCCGCCGCCGATGAAGATCGGAGCCGCGCGGTCGCCGTGACGGGCGGTACCGCCGCCCTTCTGCTTGCCGAACTTCTTGCCGGTGCGGGCCACGTCCGAACGCTCACGCGTCGGGCGGGCAGTGCCGCGGCGGTTCTCGAGCTGCCAGGTCACGACCCGGTGCAGGATGTCGGCGCGCGGCTCGATGCCGAACACGTCGTCCGAAAGTTCGATGTCTGCGCCCTTGACCGCAGTACCGTCGATGTTCTGAACCTTGATCTTCATGGCTCAGCCTTCCTTGTTTTCTTCAGTGGCCGGTGCGTCGATTTCGACGGCTTCGGCCACGATGGCTTCGTCGGCCGCGGCTTCGATGACCGAGGGGGTCTCGTCAGCAGTGTACGGAGCCTTCTTGTCGAGGACGGCGCCCGGGTACGGCAGGCCTTCGGGGGCCTTCAGCTTCACCGCGTCGCGAACGAGCAGCCAGCCATTCTTCGCACCCGGGACCGAGCCCTTGACGAAGAGAAGGCCGCGCTCCGCGTCGGTGCGGACGATTTCGAGGTTCTGCTGGGTGCGCTGACGGTCGCCCATGTGGCCGGCCATCTTCTTGCCCTTGAACACGCGGCCCGGATCCTGACGGTTACCGGTCGAACCATGGGCACGGTGCGAGATCGAAACCCCGTGGGTGGCGCGCATACCGCCGAAGCCCCAGCGCTTCATGGCACCGGCAAAGCCCTTGCCCTGCGTGTGGCCGGTGATGTCGACCATCTGGCCGGCAATGAAATGCTCGGCGCTGATGGTGGCGCCGACCGGGACGAGCGCGTCAGCGCCGTCGACACGGAATTCGGCAACCTGCTTCTTCAGACCGACATCGGCCTTGGCGAATTGTTCACGCTGCGGCTTGGCAACGTTCTTGTGCTTGGCTTCGCCCGCGCCGAGCTGGACCGCGAAATAGCCATCGCGGTCTTCAGTCCGGTGCGAGACCACCTGGCAATCCTCCAGCGACAGAACGGTCACGGGAACGTGCCGTCCATCCTCCTGGAAGAGGCGGGTCATCCCGACTTTCTTTGCGATAACGCCGGTGCGCATCGTCAGTTACTCCTCAACAGAGGCACCCTGCAGACCATCCGCAAGGTGCGTGTGAGACCGCAGATGCGAATGCACCTGCGGCCCCGTTCAGCCCATAATGTCATGCATCGCCCCGTCCGGGCTGAGTGCCTCCGCTGGCCGGGTGGCCGCTGGAAGCGAGACGGGGGACGCAGCCCGGAGAGTTTCTCCGGCGGTATCCACCCTATCGTCAGGTGGGGTGCTTATGACCCCAACGATAGAGGCCCCCTGCCGAAGCGGGGGGCATTTCGGCTAGCCTTAGGCCAGCTTGATCTCGACGTTCACGCCGGCAGCCAGATCGAGCTTCATCAGCGCGTCCACGGTCTGGGCGTTGGGCTGCACGATGTCGAGCAGCCGCTTGTAGGTGCGCACCTCGAACTGCTCGCGCGACTTCTTGTCGACGTGCGGGCCGCGGTTCACGGTGAACTTCTCGATACGCGTCGGCAGGGGAATGGGGCCGCGAATAAGAGCGCCGGTCCGGCGGGCCGTATCTGCGATCTCACCAGTGGCCTGGTCGAGAACGCGGTGATCGAACGCCTTGAGGCGAATACGGATATTCTGAGCTTCCATGTCCTACTACCGATGCGAAAGAGCCAAGGAGCAACCGGTTGCCCGGCATTTCCCAAAAACAAAGACCGCCCCGCTTGCTTCGGTTTCCCGTGAGCGGGCGGCCTTCCTCAAAACTCGTGCCTTCCGAAGACGAATCTCCGTCGGGGATGCGCGCCTATACGGGGAGCGCGGGTCCAAAGCAAGGGCTCTCGGACCGAAAATTACATGACCGTGAAACGACTATGTTTTCGTCCCGCAAAGGCGCCCTGCCCTCACATAAAAAGAGGCCCGGCAGCTCGTAAGAGCGCCGGGCCTCGTTTCGTTCAGCTAGCCTCCTGATGGAGGCAGAACCTTACTTGGTGATCTTGGCGACGACGCCCGAACCCACGGTGCGGCCACCTTCGCGGATCGCGAAGCGCAGACCTTCGTCCATCGCGATCGGCGCGATCAGCTTGACGCCGATCGAAACGTTGTCGCCCGGCATCACCATTTCGGTGCCTTCGGGAAGGATCACTTCGCCGGTCACGTCGGTGGTGCGGAAGTAGAACTGCGGGCGGTAGTTGGCGAAGAACGGCGTGTGACGGCCACCTTCGTCCTTCGACAGCACGTAGACTTCGGCTTCGAACTCGGTGTGCGGCTTGACCGTACCGGGCTTGCAGAGAACCTGGCCACGCTCGACTTCTTCACGGGCAACGCCGCGGATCAGGGCGCCGACGTTGTCGCCAGCTTCACCGCGATCAAGCAGCTTGCGGAACATTTCCACGCCGGTGACGGTGGTCTTGCGGGTGTCCTTGATGCCGACGATTTCGACTTCTTCGCCGACGTTTACGATGCCGGTTTCGATACGGCCGGTCACCACGGTGCCGCGACCCGAGATCGAGAACACGTCTTCGATCGGCATCAGGAAAGGCTTGTCGACCGGACGGTCGGGCTGCGGGATGAAGCTGTCGACGGCTTCGATCAGGGCAATGACCGAATCCTTGCCGATGTTGTCATCGCGACCTTCGAGAGCGGCCAGAGCCGAGCCCTTGATGATCGGAATGTTGTCACCGTCAAAGTCGTACGACGAAAGCAGTTCGCGCACTTCCAGTTCGACGAGCTCGAGGATTTCCTCGTCGTCAACCTGGTCGACCTTGTTCATGTACACAACCAGCGCCGGCACGCCGACCTGACGGGCGAGCAGGATGTGCTCACGGGTCTGGGGCATCGGGCCGTCAGCGGCGTTCACGACCAGGATCGCGCCGTCCATCTGGGCGGCACCGGTGATCATGTTCTTCACATAGTCGGCGTGGCCGGGGCAGTCGACGTGAGCGTAGTGACGCTTGGAGGTCTCGTACTCGACGTGAGCGGTGTTGATGGTGATACCGCGGGCCTTCTCTTCGGGCGCAGCGTCGATCTGATCGTACGCCTTGAAGGTCGCACCACCAGTTTCAGCCAACACCTTGGTGATCGCAGCCGTCAGCGAGGTCTTGCCGTGATCGACGTGACCGATGGTGCCGATGTTGCAATGCGGCTTATTGCGGGAAAACTTTTCCTTAGCCATCACTTTTCTCCGTATTCGTCAGCCGTGGAGCCGACTATCTGTCTAGTTTTATCGATCAGGCGTACTTGGCCTGGACTTCAGTCGCGACCGCCTGCGGAACCTGCTCGTAGTGGTCGAAAGTCATGGTGTACTGAGCGCGCCCCTGGCTCATCGAGCGGAGCGAGTTCACGTAGCCAAACATGTTGGCCAACGGCACCATGGCGTC
>CAMCUB010000013.1 GCA_945878845.1 Erythrobacter sanguineus
GTCCTGGCCGCGATCCTGCGCCGCGATACGCGTTCGGGCGAGGCGGGCCTCAAGTATTTCGTGCTCGGCGCGCTCGCCTCGGGGATCCTGCTTTACGGGATCAGCCTGCTCTACGGCTTCACTGGCGGCACCACGTTCGAAGCCGTGCGCGCTGGCCTCACCGGCGAGATGGGCACCGGCGCGCTGTTCGGGGTGATCTTCGTGCTCTCCGGCCTCGCCTTCAAGATCAGCGCTGTGCCGTTCCACATGTGGACGCCCGACGTCTATGAAGGCGCGCCCACGCCCGTCACTTCCTTCTTCGCCACCGCGCCCAAGGTCGCCGCGGTCGGCCTCACCGCGCGCGTCGTGTTCGAGGTGTTTGGTGGGCAAGTCGCCGCCTGGCAGCAGATCGTGATGTTCATGGCGCTCGCCTCGATCGTGTTCGGCGCGCTGGGAGCGATCGGGCAGGAGAACCTCAAGCGCCTGCTCGCCTATTCCTCGATCAACAATATCGGCTTCATCCTGCTCGGCCTTGCCGTGGCGAATGCCGACGGCGCTTCGGCGATGCTGGTTTACCTCTTCATCTATGTCGCCATGAGCATCGGCTGCTTCGTCGCCCTGCTGATGCTGCGCGATGAGGAGGGCAACCTCTATGAGACCTTCACCGACATCCGCGGTCTCTCGGTCACGCAGCCCGCGATCGCCTGGGCGCTGCTGATCTTCATGTTCAGCCTTGCCGGCATCCCCCCGCTGCTCGGCTTTTACGCGAAGTTCGTCGTCTTCCAGGCAACCATCGAGGCGGGCCTCGTCGCCTTCGGCGCCATCGCTATCGCGACGAGCGTGATCGGCGCCTTCTACTACATCAAGTTCGTCAAGGTGATGTTCTTCGACGAGCCTGTGGGCGTCGTCACCGGCAAGAGCGAGGCGAGCCACTGGACGCTGCTCGGCCTGACCGCGCTGATCATCTCGCCGCTCGGTTACCTGCTGACGCCGTCGCTGACCGATCTGGCCGATAAGGCCGCCGCCTCGCTGTTCCTCGCGGTTTGATCGAACTCGTCGACCAGACCGGCTCGACCAACGCCGACCTCGCCGCCAAGCTGCGCTCGGGCGAGGGCTGGGCCGAGGGGACATGGCTGGTCGCCCGCCGGCAGACCGCAGGACGCGGTCGGCAGGGGCGCGAGTGGTTCGACGGCGCGGGCAATTTCATGGGCTCGGGCGTGGTCGTGCTCGGAGACGCCGGACCACCGCCTGCCTCGCTGAGCTTCGTCGCCGCGCTGGCAGTGCGCGATGCGGCCGCTGAGGCGCTGGGTGAAACCGCAGTGCTTGGTCTAAAATGGCCCAATGACGTGCTGCTGGATGGCGGCAAACTCTCAGGGATACTGCTCGAGATGGTGCGCGGGCACATCGTCGTCGGCATCGGGGTCAATCTGGCCCGCGCGCCGCAGGTGGAGGGCCGCAAGACTGCCGCCCTCGCCGATGTCACCACGCCGCCGCTGCTTGAGGATTTTGCCGCAAGCCTCGCCGCCGCCTTCGACAAGCGCCTCGCCGCGTGGCGTACCTATGGCCTTGCCGCGACGCTCCACGCCTTCATCGGCGCCTCGATCCATGCCCAAGGCTCGCCCGTGACCGTCCACGACACCGACGGCTCGGTCCTCTCGGGCACCTTCGCCGGGCTCGAGGAATCCGACGGCGCCTTGCGCCTGCGCTTGGCGGATGGCCGCGAACGTGTCATTCGCGCAGGCGATATTTCTTGAGCCAAGGACTGCCCACGATGCTGCTCGCCGCCGATGTCGGGAACACCAATGTCGTCTTCGCGCTGTTCGATCTTCATGCGGACGGCACCCACACGACCCGCACGCGCTGGCGCATCGCCACCGATCCGCGCCGCACGGGCGACGAATATGCGGTCTGGCTGCTCCAGCTCCTGAAGATCGAGGGGGTCGAGCGTGAGGCGATCACCCGGATCATGGTCGCCTCGGTGGTGCCGCGCGCAGACCACAACCTCACCGTGTTGTGCGAGAAGTATTTCGGCATCACCCCGATGTTTGCCGGGCAGGGCAAGGCCGCGTGGCGGTTCGAGATCGATGTCGATCAGCCCTCCTCGCTGGGCGCCGACCGCGCGCTTAACATCCTCGCTGCGCACCACAAATATGGCGGCGACCTGATCATCGTCGACTTCGGCACTGCCACCAAGTTCGAGGCGGTCGACTTTACCGGGGCCTACAAGGGCGGGTCGATCGCGCCGGGGATCAACCTCAGCCTCGATGCGCTGGTCGGCAAGACCGCCAAGCTCCCGCGCATCGCGATCCGGGCCCCCGCCAGCCGCTCGGTGATCGGCCGCAACACCGAAGACCAGATGCTGATTGGCGTCTTCTGGGGCTATGTCGCGATGATGGAGGGCATGGTTTCCAAGATGAAGAGCGAGATCGGTCGCCCCGCCAAGGTTGTAGCCACCGGCGGGCTCGCCATATTGTTCGATGACGCGACCGAGATCTTCGACCATGTCGATGCCGATCTCACCCTCGATGGCCTCGCCATCCTCGCCCGCCAGGCCGAAAGCGCCTGAGCCTGCGCAACGTAAGAGACATTGTGAAGAAAGATTTTACCCCCGAAGACGAACTCCTGTTCCTGGCGCTTGGCGGCTCGGGAGAGATTGGCATGAACGTCAATCTCTATGGCTGCCAGGGCAAGTGGATCATGGTCGATCTGGGCATGACCTTCTCGGGCAACGAATATCCGGGGGTGGAGCTGGTCTTCGCCGATCTCGACTTCATCGAGGAGCGGCGCAAGGACCTGATCGGCATCGTGCTCACCCACGCGCACGAGGACCACATCGGCGCGGTGCCCTATTTCGCGGGCGACCTTGGCGTGCCGCTCTATGCCACGCCCTTCACCGCCGATCTGGTGTCGCGCAAGCTCGAAGAGGCGGGGCTGCTCGGCAAGGTTGAACTCAATATCATCGAGGAAGACCACGGCGAGATTGAGCTGGGGCCGTTCACGATCACCTACCTGCCGCTCGCGCACTCGATCGCCGAGGGCAACGCACTGCTGATCGACACCCCGCACGGGCGCATCTTCCACACCGGCGACTGGAAGCTCGACGATGATCCGATCATCGGCGAGCCGACCACCGAGGAAGAGCTGCGCGAAATCGGCGATGAGGGCGTGCTCGCGCTGGTGTGCGATTCGACCAATGTGTTCAATCCCAACGCTTCGGGCAGTGAAGGCGCGGTGCATTCTGCGCTGATGGACGAAGTCGCGCGCCACAAGGGCAAGCGCGTTGTCGTCACCACCTTCGCCAGCAACGTCGCGCGGCTGCAAACGCTGGGAGAGGTCGCGATCGAAACCGGGCGTCAGCTCTGCGTCGCGGGCCGCTCGCTCGATCGGATCATCGAGGTTGCGCAGGACAATGGCTATCTTGAGGATTTCCCCAAGCTGGTCGATTTCGAGACTGCGATGGGCCTGCCGCGCGGTGAGGTGCTGATTATTGCAACCGGCGGGCAGGGCGAACCGCGCGCGGCCTTGGGCCGGATGGCGGACATGAACCATCCTATCGAGCTGACCGCGGGAGACGTCGTGCTGTTCTCCTCGCGCCAGATTCCGGGCAACGAAATTCCCATCGGCAAGATCCAGAACCAGCTCGCCGCACGCGGCATCCAGATGGTGACTGACCGGCAGGCGCTGATCCACGTTTCGGGTCACCCGGGGCGGCCGGAGCTGGAGGCGCTTTACTCCTGGCTCAAGCCCGAAATCCTCGTCCCCGTCCACGGCGAAATCCGCCATATGGCGGAGCAGGCACGGGTCGGGAAGGCGAGCGGCATCCCCTCGCAGGTGGTGCAGAAGAACGGCGATCTCGTGCGCCTCGCGCCGGGCAAGCCCGGCAAGCTGGCCGAGGTGCGCGCGGGCCGTCTGGTGCTCGACGGCGACATCATCTCCCCCGCCGATGGTGAGGCGATCACCATGCGCCGGCGCATTGCGGGCGATGGTGTGCTGATCGTGGTGCTGGCGCGCGGTGCAAAGCCGGTGATCGAAGCGATTGGCCTGCCGCTCGACGAAGACCTGCCCGAGTTCCTCGCCGAGGCCGCCGAGGATGTGCTCAAGGCCATCGGCCGGCTCAAGGGCCGCGACGCCAAGGACGAGGCGGCAGTGCGCGAAGCCGCGCGCCTTGCCGCCCGCCGCGCCGCCCAGCGCTGGTCAGGCAAGAAGCCGCAGGTGCGCGTGGTGATGCCGGGGGCCGCCGCCTGATGGGGATCACCTCGATCCTGGCGATCTACTTCCTGTTCTGGGTGATGAGCGCCTTCATCATGCTCCCCATCGGTGTGCGCACTGCGGACGAGGCGGGGGTCGAGAAGGTGCCGGGGCAGGCCGACAGCGCGCCGGTCAATTTCCGGCCCGGTAGGCTGGCGCTGCGGGCGACCGTGATCGCCGCCGTTCTCACTGCGGCCTTCATCGCCAACTTCACCTATGGCTGGGTCACCGCGGCCGACATCGACTTCCTGCCCAAGCCGCCGAGTGCCTCGGCGACTTAAGTCCGGAAGCGCTCGATCGCCTGCGCCAGCGCCACGTAGAGCTTGCCCATGTCCGAGCCCAGCATCGTCACGCTCAGCACATGCCCGTCGCGGGTCGAGAGCGTCTGGCGCAGCAGCGCCTCGAAATCGTGGATGTAGCGGCTGACATTGAGCTTGAAGCCCTCGTCGGCGGTGTAGAGCGCGGCGATCTCCTTGGCCGCGCCCGCATCGAGCAGCTTGACCGCGCGGCGGGTGAAGATCCCGCGGTCGCCCTTGAGATAGGCGTCCCACGCCGTGTCCGCGACCTCGCTCGACAGCGCCCCGGTGATGTCGACCGCTGCTGAATTAAGGCTGTCGGTGATCAGCGCCATGCGCCGCGCGAAGTCGTTGTTGACCTGCTCTTCGGCAAGTTCGCGCGCGCGGCCCACGCGCTGTTCGAGATTCCCGGTGAGCTCGTTGACCTTGACCAGCTGGTCGCGCAGCTGGATCGCCGCCTCGCGCCCGACGCCCGAGGCATGCGCGGCTGATTGCTCAAGCGCGCCGATGGTGGCAGCGGTCTCGTTGCGAAGGGCCCGTTCGAGCGCTTCGACCGCCTCGCTCCCGAGCCTGCCTGCCAGCCCCAGCATCCGCTCGCGCGCACCGTCATCGAGCGTGGTGAAGGCGCCGGTGATCGCGGCTTCGAGCGCGGCGAGATTCTCTCGCAAGGCGTCCTGCGTCTCGTGCGCCAGCGCGCCGCTTTCGTCGGCGAGGCGGGCAAAGCCGCCGCGCAGGCCCTGCAAGCGGGCGAGCACGTCCTCGGTTTCCTCGGCAAGGCGCGACTTGAAACCGGCGATGGCGACTTCCGCTGCATCGATGCCGTCGCGCGTCTGCACCAAATAGTCGGACAGGTCGCTGCCCGCCTGGGTGCTGCGCAGCATCAGCGCGGCGACCTTGTCCGCGCGCGCCTCGACATTCTCGAGCGCCGAATTGGCCCCGCCGATCGCGCCGGTCAGATCCTCGCGGCAGGTGCGCGCGCCCGACTGCAGGATCTCGAGCAGCCGCACAGAGCTGTCGGTGAGCTGCTGCATCGTCGCCTCGGTCGCGGCGAGCGCGGCGCGCTTGTCGTCAAGCTGGCGGGCCAGCGCGTCGAGCGCGCCGCCGAGATTGGCGCGCGCGGTCTCTCCCGCCGCGCCCGCTTCGCCCACGACGCGGGCAAGCTCGGTGGCCCGCTCGGTCATGGCCTCGCCTTGCGCGACCAGTTTCTCGATCTCCGCGACCTGCGCCTCACGCGCCTGCGCAAGGGCATCGTCAAGCGCGGCAAGGCGCTGGGCGAGCACTTCGCCGGCCTGTGCCTCGCGCGTCTCGAAAGCGGACTGGCGCTGCTCGATCAGCTCGTCGAAGGTGCGGTTGCGCGCTTCGAGATGGTCGTCGAAGCGCACCGCCTCGTCGCGCAGCTGGCTGATGCGCTGGGCCGCCGCGGTGCTGGTGCTGCGGTCGAGCTCGTCGACGAGGCGCAGCTTCTCGAGCATCGCGTCGTGCAGACCCTTGATGGTCTGGGCAAAGCGCGCCTCGGCCTCTTCCGCCGCGTCGCGCAGGCGCGCGGCGGTGCTTTCGGCCTCGCTCGCGGCCGTCCCCGCACGCTCGCGCAGCGCTGCCATGGCCTCTTCCTCGAGCGCGCCGACTGCCGCGCGGTAGCTGTCCGCCTCTGTCTGGAGCGCGGCGAAGCGCTGGGTGACCAGCGCGTCGATCCGCACCAGCTGGCCCTCGAACCCGGCGAGCGTCGCGCCGACATTCTCGCCGAGCCGCGCGACCTGTTCCTCGTTCGCGGTGCTAACCGTGGTGATCCGTTCGAACCCGCCAGCAAGCCGCGCGAGCTGCTCCTCGGCGACGCGCCCGGCGCTGCCGATCTGGTTGGTCACATCGCGCGCGGCATTGGCGATCACCGGCAGATCGTCGCGCAGCCGGTTCATGTTGCCCAGCGCGGTTTCGCTGGTGGTGGCGATAGTCTCGACCTCGGCGCCATTGCCCCGGATCAGCGCCTGCAATTCGCCCGCGTGGGTCGAGAGCCGCTCGGCCGCGATGCGACCCAGCGCTTCGAGATCGCGCGCTTCGGCGGCAAGGAATTCGCGCGCCAGACTGAGTTCTCGGTTGACCACCTTGAGCCGGGCTTCGAGCGCGGCGCTTTCGCGGTTCATCGCCGCCGCGGTCGCGGCAAAGCGCTGCGCCTCGGCGTGCGAGGAGCGCATCGAAAGCAGATAGAGGACACCCACCAGCGCGACCGGCACGGCCCACATCACCACCCACTGGGCCCACTGCGCAGGGATAGGGGCGGCCTGCATCTGGGCCAGATGGGCCCAGACGAAGAACCCGCTCCATCCCACCACCGTCAGCACCGCCAGCGCGGGTGCCGATTTGGTGAGGAGCGAGGGGCGGGGCGCATCAAACGCCTCGTTGCTGCCGTCCTCGTCAACCCAGGTGTCTGACAATTCGAGCGCTTCTGCGCCGCCGTCGGTCTCGGGAAGCGTGGTCTCGCCCGCGTCGTCGCTGCCGCTCTTGCGCCCCAGGGCGCGCATCTGGTGCCGATCTGCCATGCCCCTTCATACCACAGCGCGACTCGGGATAAACCCCGCTTTAACCAATCCGGATTATTCCTGAGGCATGGCGTTTAATCATGGAGCTCTGGATGCGACCCTTGCGGCGGCGGCCGGCGATGATGCCGCGCTGGCGCGCGAGCTTCTCGGTGCCTTCCTCGACAGCGCGGCCAAGCAGCTCGATCTGCTGAAGCGTGCGCGCTGCGACGGCAATTGGCATGTCGCAGCGATGCGGTTGAAGGGCCTTGCCGCGAGCTTCCATGCCGAGGACCTGCTCCAGGCCGCCGAGATTGCGCTCCACGCCGCGCCCGGCGAGCCGATGGCGATCCGCGAGGTCGAGGCGGTGATCGCCCGCTTCGCGCGCACCCGCACCCCCGATCCCAACCGCATCTGACCCGCGCCGCGCCGCGCTGCCCCGTGCTTGGGGGCAACGCCTGCCGCCGCGCTTGAACCTGCGCCCCTAAACCGCCAATCCTCTTCCCCCTGTCGCCGCGACCGGAGGAGCTAGCCCAATGCGCATCGGCCTGATTGCCGCGCTGCGCCACAGCGAGGAAGGGAACTTGCGCGCCGCGCTCCCGCTTGCCGGGCGCAGTGTGATCGCGTGGCAGGCGGCGCTGTTGCAGGGGCTGGGCGTCGAGAGAGTGCTCTGCCTGGCCGAGACGCCGGGCGGGACGGTGATCGAATTGCAGCACATGCTCGAGGGCCAAGGCGTGCAGTTTCACGCGCTTCGGGGCCTTGCTGCGATCCCCGCGCTGGTGCGGGCCGAGGATGATCTGGTGATCCTCGCAGACGGGCTGGTGCCCGATCCGGCGGTTGTGCGCGCGCTTGTCGGATTGGGGGTCGGAGGGGAAGGGGATGAAGCCCTCCAGCGGATGGTGGCGACGATCCCTGCCGACCACCCGCTCGCCGCTGCGCACCCTGAGGATTTCGAGCGCATCGACGCGGCGCGCCATTGGGGCGGGGTGCTGGTGATGCGCGGCGCGCCCGCCCAGCGCCTTGCCGAATTCCCCGTCGATGCCGACGCGGTCTCGTTGCTCTTGCGGCTCGCGCTACAGGCCGGAACCCCTGCGAGCGAACTCGCCGCTCGCGAGTTGGTGCCCGAGACGTGGTTGCTGGCGGACAGCGACGCGGCCGTCCGGCGGCACGAGGGCGCGCTGATCGCCGCCGCCGCGCCGCCCGCCGATTGGCGCGCGCCGGGGATAGCGCTTGCCGGAGCAGCAGTGCGCGCCGCTGTCCCGCGCGGGCTCGAACAGGGCCCGCTGCTCGCCGGCGGGGCTGCGCTGGTGCTGCTGCTCGGCGGCGTGATGGCAGCAGCTTTCGGTTTCGCCGCAACGGGGCTGGCGTTGGCGGGAGCAGGATTGCTCGCGGCGCAGGTGTCGAACGGCTTTGCCGCGCTCGCCGCAAGGCTGCGGCGCGCGGGTGGGGCGGGGAGTAGCGCTCCGGCCAAGGTGCTGGCGGGCATGTGCGACCTGCTCGCATGCGTTACCCTGTGGTTCGGCCTTGCGCCCTTTCCCGAATGGCAGCCGCTCGCCGTGCTCGGTCCGGTCGCCTATGCGCTCGCCCGGCTCGCGGCGCGCAAGGGCGACAGCGCGCTTGCCGCCGCCGCTTCGGACCGCGCCAGCCTGTTGCTGATCCTCGCGCTCGCCGCCACCCTCGGCCTGCTGGCGCAAGCGCTTGCCTGTCTCGCCTTGGGGCTATGCGCAGCTTTGCTGCTGCGCGGGGCCGAGGAATAGTCTAACCCGTCCTTAACTATGCGGGCCCTATGCCGGCAGGACGATGGGCGAAGTGACGATGGACCTTGGCGCCGACGATGCTGTCGAGGCGATCCTGCGCGGCGGGCTCGCGCGGGAGGCCCGCGCGCTGACGGCGGTCGTCCCGGTGCTGCGCCACCTCCTGGGCTCCGAAGCGCAGGGCCTCGTGAGCGAGGCGATCCTAGCGCGGGTGCGCGGCATGATCCTCGATCTTGCTGCGCAACTGCTGGCAGCGCAGTCCGGCCGCGATCCATCCGCCCGCGTGCCGGGCGCTGATCCCGCCGCGCTCGATGCGCTGGCCGAGAGCCTGATGGGCGAGGAGGCGCTGCTCGCCCATTGCCATGCGCTGGCCACCGAGAGCCTCGTTGCCGACCGCCTGCAGCAGCGCCACGCCATCGACCCGGTGTTGAGCCCGCTGCTTCAGGAACTGATCGCCGCCGAGGACCCCGCGGTTTCCGCGCTGGCGATGACGACGCTCGCCGCGCAGTCGCGCTTCATCCAGAGCCAGCGCCGCATGGAATTGCCGCTTGGCGAGCTGCCGGCCGAGCTGTTCCACGCCCTGCTACCCCGCGCCCAAGGACGCGCCGGGGACAATTCGGGGCTTTCCCGGCTTCAGGCAAGCTATGACGAGGCGACTTCACGGCTCGGCCTGCTGGCGCGGCTTGTGGCGGGGATGCGGCGCGGGGCGGTGGCTGCGCTCGCGCTCGACCATGCGGGGCTTGCTCTGTTCACTAGCGCGCTCGCGAGCGAGACCCGTTCCCCGCGCGGTGAGGCCGTGCTTGCGGCCCAAGAAGGGCAGGGCGTGCGGCTCGCCTTGATGCTGCGCGCCGCGGGCCTCGCTGTGCCCGCGATCGAGCGCCAGCTGGGGCTGGCCGAGCCTGCCGCGCTGCTTCCGCCCGCGATCGGCGCGCTCACCGCCGCCCGTGCCGCCGCGCTGCTTGCCGCGGGCCGCGCAGCGTGATGAACATGGTGGACCCCGCCGATACGCTCCTGGGCTCCTACGGCCTTACCGATGCGCGCGACCGGCTGCTGAGCGCCGATGCGCCGCTCGCCGAATTGCAGGAGCGCTGCGGGGGCGATCTGCCGGGCACGCTGGCGATCCCCGAGCTGCTCGCGCTGGTGCGTCAGGCCCGCGCGCTGGGCCTGAGGATCGCGCGCGGCTTTTCCGCCTTCGACGGCGATGCGGAAGTCTCGGGCTTCGCGCGCATCCATCCCTTGGGCGAGGACGATGGCGGCGGGTGCGAAGTGCTGGTCGAGAACTGGCAGCGCAGCCCGCTGAACCCGCCCTCGGCGCGCGAATTTGCCGAGCGGCTTGACGCGATCGACCGCGCCACCGCCGAAGTCAGCGCCCGGCTCGATGCGCGCCAACGGCTGCAGGTGTTGAGCGCGCGCGCGCGCGATGCCGCCGCGCTTGAGGCGGCCGCGCTCGCAGCGCCCGGCACGGTGTGGAGCGAGCTCGTCGAACTCACCGACATCACCCACCACCAGCCGCTCCACTGGCGACTGCTCGACGGCGCTGCGTGCCGCTTCGAAGGCTCGGCGAGGGCCTGGCGGGTGCGGCTTATTCCGCTTGGGGTAGATGCCCAGAACCCGGCGGGTTTCGAGCTGCTGCTGATCGCCGAGGAACCGCTGGCTGAGATTGCTCCCGAAGGCGCAGCCGAGGGCCCCCTCGAAACTTCGCCCGCACGGCTCGTCGGCACCGCGCTCACGCCTGTCCTGCGCCAGCCAGTGCAGCGCATCATCGCCAATGCCGAGACCATGCGCGCGCGCCTCGCGGGGCCCTTGCGCGACGAATACAGCGAATATGCCGGCACCATCGCCAGCGCCGGGCAGCACCTTGCCGCGATGCTCGACGATCTGGCCGATCTCGAAGTGGTCGAGACCCCGGGCTTCAGCACTGCGAAGGAACCGGTCGACCTTGCCGATGCCGCCGCGCGTGCCGCCGGGATCCTCGGAGTGCGCGCGCACAACCGCGACACCGCGCTGGTGGTCGAAGGCGAGCGCGGCACCGCGGTCGCCTCGGCAGAGTTCCGGCGGGTGCTGCAGATCCTCATCAACCTCGTGGGCAACGCCGTCGCCTATGCGCCTGCCTCGAGCACGGTGACGATCAACGTCTTCGCGCTCACAGAGGGCCGCGTCGCTGTCAGCGTCGCCGACGAGGGCCCGGGCGTGTCCCCCGAGCAGGCCGAGCGCATCTTCGACAAGTTCGAACGCCTCGGCCGCGACAGCGACGGGGGCAAGGACAAAGGCAGCGGCCTCGGCCTCTACATCTCGCGCCGTCTCGCCGAGGCGATGGAGGGCATGCTGACAGTGGGAAGCGCGCCGGGCGGAGGCGCGCTGTTCATGCTGGAACTGCCCGCCGCCTGATAGCTGAAAAGCGAAGGCCGCCGGTTCCCGAGGAGGAACCGGCGGCCTGCTTGTTTCAGATGCGTGGTCGCGCTCAGCGCTTGTCGAGCGGGATGTAATCGCGCGTCGTCGGGCCGGTGTAGAGCTGGCGCGGGCGGCCGATCTTCTGGCCGGGGTCGCTGATCATCTCGTTCCACTGCGCCACCCAGCCCACGGTGCGCGCCAGCGCGAAGAGCGCGGTGAACATCGTGGTCGGGAAGCCGATCGCCGAGAGAATGATGCCCGAATAGAAGTCGACATTCGGGAACAGCTTCTTCTCGATGAAGTAGGGATCGTTGAGTGCGATCTCTTCGAGTTGCAGCGCGGTTTCGAACAGCGGGTCGGTGACCTTGAGGCTCTCGAACACCTCGCGCACGGTCTTCTGCATGACGGTCGCGCGCGGGTCGTAGTTCTTGTAGACGCGGTGGCCGAAGCCCATCAGGCGGAACGGATCGTTCTTGTCCTTGGCGCGCTCGATATAGTGCGGGATGCGATCGGGCGTGCCGATCTCGCGCAGCATGTTGAGCGCCGCTTCATTCGCGCCGCCATGCGCCGGGCCCCACAGGCAGGCGATGCCGGCCGCGATGCAGGCAAACGGGTTCGCGCCCGAGGAGCCCGCCAGTCGCACCGTCGAGGTCGAGGCGTTCTGCTCGTGATCGGCGTGGAGGATGAAGATGCGGTCCAGCGCGCGCTCGACCACCGGGTTCACCACATAGGGCTCGGCCGGCACGCCGAAGGTCATGCGCAGGAAGTTGCCGGTGTAGCTCAGCGAGTTGTCCGGATAGACGAAGGGCTGGCCGACCGAATACTTGTACGCCATCGCCGCGATCGTCGGCATCTTGGCGATCAGGCGGTGCGAGGCAATCATCCGCTGGGTCGGATCGGCGATATCGGTGCTGTCGTGATAGAACGCCGAGAGCGCGCCGACCACGCCGCACATCACCGCCATCGGGTGCGCATCGCGGCGGAAGCCGCGGTAGAAGGTCATCAGCTGCTCGTGCAGCATGGTGTGGCGGGTGATCGTATAGGTGAACTCGTCGAGCGTCTGCTTGCTCGGCAGTTCGCCGTTCAAGAGCAGATAGCTGACTTCCATGAAGCTCGAGTCCTCGGCCAGCTGGCCGATCGGATAGCCGCGGTGCAGCAGCACGCCCTCATCGCCATCGATATAGGTCAGCGCGCTTTCGCAGCTCGCGGTCGAGGTGAAGCCCGGGTCGAAAGTGAAGGCACCCGTCTGCGCATAGAGCTTGCGGATGTCGATCACGTCGGGGCCGGTGCTGCCCGCGAGTACAGGGTACTCGTGAGTCTGGCCGCCGAATTCGAGTTTCGCCGTCTTGTCTGCCAAGATCTGTCTCCTGTCCAAAAAACCCTTACCGGCCCCCTATGCCGGCTTGCCCTGTTTCAGGCGGCCTGCGCGTCGAGTCGGGCCAGCGCCTCGTCTCGGCCGAGCAGGACCAGAACATCGAAAATACCGGGCGATGTGGTGGTCCCGGTCAGCGCCGCGCGCATCGGCTGCGCCAGCTTGCCGAGACCCAATCCCTGCTCCTCGGCGAGCGCCTTCGTAGTGGCTTCGAGCGCCTCGCTTGTCCAGTCGTTTTCGCCCCGGAGCGCCTCGTAAATCTTGCGCAAAATCGGCCTTGCATCGCCCTCGAGCAGGCTGGCGGCCTTTTCGGTCATGGCGAGCGGGCGTTTGGCGAAGAGGAAGCCTGCGCCTTCAACCACTTCATTGAGGTTCTTCGCGCGCACTTTGAGCACCGGCATGGCGCGGGCCAGCAGCGCCTCGTCCGCGCCTTCGCCTATCCGCGCGGCGACCAGCGCGGCAAGGCGCGCATTTTCGGCCTCGCGCAGGTAATGGCCGTTCAGGTTTTCGAGCTTCTTCATGTCGAAGCGCGAAGGGCTCTTGCCCACCCCGCCAAGGTCGAACAGCGCCACCGCCTCCTCCCGGGTGATCTCCTCGCGATCACCGTGGCCCCAGCCGAGGCGCAGGAGGTAGTTGAACAGCGCTTCGGGGAGGATCCCGAACTCGTCGCGATAGGCCTCGACCCCGAGCGCACCGTGGCGCTTCGACAGCTTCGCCCCGTCGGAGCCGTGGATCAGCGGGATATGGGCGTAGATGGGGTCCGGCCATCCGCCCTCGATGTCGTTCATAGCGCGGATGATCGGCAGCTGGCGGAAGGCGTTGTTCAAGTGATCGTCGCCGCGGATCACGTGGGTCACGCCCATGTCGTGATCGTCGACCACCACCGCGAGCATATAGGTCGGCGTGCCGTCGGCGCGCAGGATGATGTAGTCGTCGAGCTCTTCGTTCTTCACCGTCACCGCGCCCTGGACACGGTCGTGGATCGTGGTCTCGCCGGCCTCGGGCGTCTTGAGGCGGATGGTGAAGGGCGCGCCCGCGGGTGCTTCGGCCGGATCGCGGTCGCGCCAGCGCCCGTCATAGCGCAGCGGCTTCTTGAGCGCGCGCTGCTCCTCGCGCATCGCCTCGAGCTCTTCGGGCGTTGCGAAGCACTTGTAAGCGTGGCCCGCTTTCAGGAGCTGCCATGCGACCTCGGCATGACGCTCGGCGCGGTCGGACTGGAACAGCGGGGGGGCGTCATAATCGAGGCCCATCCAGTCGAGGCCTTCGATGATGGCATCAATGGCTTCCTGCGTGCTGCGCTTGGCGTCGGTATCCTCAATCCGCAGCAAAGTGCGGCCGCCGTGGTGGCGGGCATAGAGCCAGTTGAACAGCGCGGTGCGCGCGCCGCCGATATGCAGGAAGCCGGTGGGCGAGGGCGCGAAACGGGTGACGACCTCGCCAGTAGGAGTGCTGCTTTCGCTTGCCATGGGCTCTGACTTCCTGTTCACTTCGAACGGCTTGGGCGGGAACCGGCCGGCCCTAGGGACAAGCCGATGCGCGATGTGCCGATCATTCCGATAGGGGAGGATCCGGGCGGACCGGACGCCGCTCCCGATCCGCGCCCGGGCCCTTGGCAAAGTGCGCGAGGCTTGTCCAGCATCGGCGGCCGGTCGGGGGGGCTGGCGGGGCGGGCCGAGGCCTTTCTGGCGGGCGCCGGCTTCGAGCGCGCGCCGTGGCTGGCGGTGGTCTTTGCGCTCGGCATCATCACCTGGTTCACGCTCCCGCACCCCTGGCAATGGCTGGCGGCGATGGCCGGCGGCGCGGGGCTGTCGCTGGCCGCAATGGCGCTCTGGCCGCCGGGAAGCGCGGCGGACGAAACGCGCGCGAACCTGAGGCTCGCGGTGGTCGCCTGCGCGGCTATCTTCGCCTTCGGGGTGGCGACGGTGTGGGCGCGCTCGGCCATCGTGGGCGCCGAGCCGATCGCACGCCCTGCGGTGGTGCTGATCGAGGGGCGGGTGCTCGGCCGCGAGGATCAGCCCGCCGAAGAGCGCCTGCGCCTGACCCTGGCGATGCGCGACGCCAAGGCGGGACGCGCACGCAAGGTCAGGGTCAATGTGCCTCTGGCGGCGTTCGGCAAGGCCGGGCCGCCCGCAGGCCTCGCAGAGGGCGCGGTGGTGCGGCTGCGCGCGCGGCTGATGCCGCCCGCCTCACCGATGCTGCCGGGCAGCTACGACTTCGTCCGCGCCGCGTGGTTTCAGGGGCTCTCGGCAACCGGTACGATGGTGGGGCGGCTGACAGTTATCACCCCCGCGCCCGAGGGCGAGGGTCTGGCGCGCTGGCAGCGGGCGCTTTCCGCGCATGTCCGCGCCGCAGTGCCGGGATCGCCGGGTGCCATCGCGGCGGCCTTTGCCAGCGGCGACCGCGGCGGGATCGCTAAGGCTGACGAGGTGGCGATGCGCGATTCGGGCCTCACCCACCTCCTCTCGATCAGCGGGCTGCATGTGAGCGCGGTGATCGCGGCGGCCTATTTCGCGGTGCTGCGCCTGCTCGCGCTGTGGCCCGCGCTCGCTCTGCGGGTGCGGCTGCCGATTGTGGCGGCGGCGGCGGGCGCGCTGGTGGGGATCGCCTACACGCTGCTGACCGGCGCCGAGGTGCCGACGGTGCGCAGTTGCGTCGCCGCGCTGCTGGTGCTGGGCGCGCTGGTGCTGGGGCGCGAGGCGCTGTCCTTGCGGATGGTCGCGGTCGCGGCCGGCTTCGTGCTGCTGCTGTGGCCCGAGAGCGCGATCGGCCCCAGTTTCCAGATGAGCTTTGCCGCGGTGCTGGCGATCATCGCGCTATCGAACAGCACGCCGGTAAGGGCCTTCCTCGCCCCCCGCGATGAGCCCTGGTGGGCGCGCATCGGGCGGCAGACGGTGATCCTGTTCGTGACCGGCGTCGTCATCGAGCTTGCCCTGATGCCGATCGTGCTGTTCCACTTCCACCGGGCGGGCATGTACGGAGCGCTCGCCAATGTGGTCGCGATCCCGCTGGTGACCTTCGTGGCCATGCCGCTGATCGCGCTGGCGCTGGTGTTCGATCTGGTGGGTGCGGGCTGGCCGTTCTGGTGGGTGGTCGAGCGTGCACTGGCGCTCTTGCTGTGGATCGCGCACCTCACCGCAGGCCAAGCGGGGGCGGTGCGGTTGATGCCGCAGATCAGCGGGCTGGCGGTCGCGCTGTTTGCGAGCGGCGGGCTGTGGCTCGCGCTGTGGCGCGGGCAGGTGCGTCTTGCGGGGCTCGTGCCGGTGGCGGCGGCGAGCGTGATGGTGGCGCTGACCCCGGTCCCCGACATTCTCGTGGCGGGCGACGGGCAGCAGGTCGGGATCACGATGCGCGCGCGCGACGGGACGCTGCGGCTCGTCAGCTTGCGCGACAGCCGCTCGGAGTACACCCGCGACAACCTGATGGAGCTCGCCGGAGTCGGGGCCGAGCCCGTGCCGATCGCCCAGTGGCCCGGGGCGCGCTGCACCTCGGCGTTCTGCACCCTCACCATCGCACGGGGAGGGCGCGAATGGGCGCTCCTCCTTGGCCGCGGCCGCAGTCAGGTGGAGGAACGCGCGCTCGCCGCTGCCTGCGCCGAGGCCGACATTGTCGTGGCCGAGCGCTTCCTCCCGCGCTCGTGCCGCCCGCGCTGGCTCAAGGCCGACCGGCGGTTCCTAGAGCGCTCCGGCGGCATCGCCATCGACCTTGCCGCCAAGCGGATCACCACGGTCGCACAGGGGCAGGGTGAGCATGGCTGGTGGCGGGAGCCGGAGCCAAGGGCGTGGCCGTCACGGCCCGCTTCCCCGGCTCCGGCAACTACCACGCCTCAGTGATAGCGGCGCAAAAGCCCCGCGAGCTTGCCCTGCACCTCGACCTCGTCAGGGCGGTAGAACTGCGGATCATAGGTCGCATTGGCGGGATCGAGCCGCACCTGGCCGTTCTCGCGGCGCAGGTACTTGAGCGTTGCTTCCTCGCCGCGCACCAGCGCGACCACGATCTCGCCGTCGCGCGCGGTGTTGGTGCGGCGTACCAGCGCGAAATCGCCGTCGAAGATGCCCGCCTCGATCATCGAGTCCCCCGAGACCTCGAGCGCATAGTGCTCGCCCGGGCCGAGCAGCGCAGCCGGGACCGGCAGGGTCGACTGGCCCTCAAGCGCCTCGATCGGGGCACCGGCGGCAATGCGCCCGTGGAGCGGCAGTTCGACCACGTCGTTCGCTGCCTCGCGCTGCGCCGCACGCGGAGCAGGCATCGGCACGACATTGTCGCCCGCGGGCGCGATGCTGCGCGCTGGGGTGGTGTCGCCCGGTTCACGGATCACTTCGAGCGCGCGCGCCCGGTTGGGCAGGCGGCGCAGGAAGCCGCGTTCCTCGAGCGCGGAGATCAGCCGGTGCACGCCCGACTTGCTCTTCAAGTCGAGCGCTTCCTTCATTTCCTCGAAACTCGGCGAGATGCCGGTCTCTTCCAGCCGCTTCTGGATGAACTGGATGAGCTCGTGCTGTTTTGCGGTCAGCATTGGTCAATTCTCCTGTGGTCGCACCCACGCCGCGCCCGGAGGGCAAAGCGTGCCAATCCCTTGCGTGCGCCAAGAGGCACCTCCCCTTTTTGAATTAAGGGTGTGGTGCGTTAGTTGCACTGGTCGTTCTGCCATTAAGGTGAACGAACAAGGAACAATTAGGCAACCCGTTCGCGCAAGTCAAGCGCCACCCGCCAGCAACCCGCGCAATTCAGCCATTTCGGAGCAGGAACACCCGCACCGCGTCCCCGGCGCGGGCCGCCGCCGAGCCCGCCGGGCGGTCGATCAGCGCATCCGCCGCCGCCAGCGCCGAGAGCGCCGAGGAGTCCTGCGATCCGGCGAGCCGCACGCGGTCGCCCTCGACCACGCCGCGCAGGAACTCGCGGCGACGCTCGGTGGGCGGCAGGTCCTCGCCCGCGATCATGGTGACGGCGCGCGGCAGGGGAGCGGGATCGCCCATCGCGGCGCGCACCAGCGGCAGGGCGAAGAGGAATGCAGTGACGAAGCTCGACACCGGATTGCCGGGCAGGCCGAGGATCACCTGCGCGCCATTGGTCGCCACCAGCAGCGGCTTGCCCGGCTTGATCGCGACCCGCCAGAAGGCGGTCTCGGCGCCCCAGGCAGCGAGAGCCGGCTTGATCAGGTCGTGATCGCCGACCGAGGCCCCGCCGGAAGTGACGAGGATGTCGGCGTCCCCGGCCTGCGCGAGCGCGGCGGTGAGGGCGTCGCGGTCATCCGGCACTGGGCCGATGCGGGTCACATCGCAGCCAAGCGGGCCGAGCATCGCGGCGATCATCGCGGCGTTGCTCGCCGGGATCTGGTGGGGGAGGCAGGCGGCAGGATCGGCGCTGAGCTCGTCGCCCGAGTCCATCACGGCCACGCGCGGGCGCCGGGTGACAGCCACCTGCGCATGACCCGCAGCCAGCGCGAGGGCGAGGCGGGCGGGGGTGATCCGAGTGCGCGCGGCGAGCAGCAGGTCGCCCGCAGCGAAGTCGAAGCCCCGTTTGCGGATGTGGCGGCCAGGCGGGGGCAGCTCGGTGGCGGTGACGGTGTCGCCTTCCCGCTCCGCGTCCTCCTGCAGTAGCACCCGGTCCGCGCCCTCGGGCACGACCGCGCCGGTCGAGATGCGCGCTGTTTCGCCGTGCCCAAGCGCGGCACCATAGGGCGCGCCCGCGCGGCTCTCGCCCACCACCTGCCACGGCCCCTCGCCGGGGCTGAGCGCATAGCCGTCCATCGCCGAGAGGTCGGCGGCAGGCTGGGTGCGGGCGGCGCGGACGTCCTCGGCGAGGAAGCGGCCGAGCGCCGCCTCGACCGGCACGGTCTCGCATGGCAGCTGCGGCGCGAGCGCCAGCAGGCGGGCCTGCGCCTCTTCAAGACCGAGCAGTTCGTTCAAACCGGCGCCTGCCAGTCGCCTGACTTGCCGCCGCTCTTGGCGATGAGGCGCACGCTGCCAATCACCATGCCTTTGTCGAGCGCCTTGGCCATGTCGTAGATCGTCAGCAGCGCGACCGAGACCGCGGTCATCGCCTCCATCTCCACCCCGGTCTTGCCGGTCAGCGAGGCGGTGGCGGTGACGCGGATCGCATCCGCTTCATAGGCGAAGTCGATGTTCACCGCTTCGAGCCCGAGCGGATGGCACAGCGGGATCAGCTCGCCGGTGCGCTTGGCGGCCATGATGCCAGCGATGCGCGCGGCCGAGAGCACGTCGCCCTTGGGCGCGTTGCCTGCGCGGATCGCGGCGAGCACGTCCGCGCCCATGGTGATCCGCCCGCTCGCCACCGCGCGACGGGCAGTCGCCGCCTTGCCGCCGACGTCGACCATGTGAGCCGCCCCGCTATCGTCGAGGTGGGTGAGTCGCCCGTTCTCGCCGTTCATCGGGAGAGCCCCTTGCCTGACTGCGCGCCCATGTTGGAGACACATGAGACACTGTCCAAGGGCGAAAAACCGCGGCCCGCGCACGGCGCCGGAATGGGGGAGAAGAGGGGGAAGACGGCGTCGGTCATGCGGCCCACTCTTGCCCGATTCGATGCGTGTAGGACAGAGCCCGTTTTGGTCAGGCCGCGCCCATCAGCAGCGCGCGCGTCGCAGCGGCAACATCATCCTGCCGCATCAGGCTTTCGCCGACTAGGAAGGTGCGCACCCCCGCGTCCGCCAGCCTTTCGAGGTCCGCGTAGGTGTTGATCCCGCTCTCGCCGACCAGCAGCGTGCCCTCGGGTGCAAGAGGGGCGAGGCGTTCGGTGACGCTGAGCGAGGTGGTGAAGGTCTTGAGGTCGCGGTTGTTGACCCCGATCAGGCGCGATTTGAGCGTGGCGGCGGCGCGTTCTAGCTCCGCCTCGTCATGCACCTCGACCAGCACATCCATGCCGAGGTCGGTCGCTGCGGTCTCGATCTCGGCCATCGCACTGTCTTCGAGCGCGGCGACGATGATCAGGATCGCATCGGCCCCGATCGCGCGCGCCTCGAGGCACTGCCAGGGGTCGACCATGAAGTCCTTGCGCAGCACCGGCAGGCTGCAGGCGCTGCGGGCCTCGACGAGGTAGTCTTCGTGGCCCTGAAAATAGGGCGCATCGGTCAGCACCGAGAGGCAGGCGGCGCCGCCCGCTTCATAGGCGGCGGCATGGGAGGCAGGGTGGAAATCGGCCCGAATGAGCCCCTTCGACGGGCTCGCCTTCTTGATCTCGGCGATCAGGGCAAAGCCTGTTGCGGCGCGTGCGCGCAGGGCGGCCTCGAACCCGCGCGGCGCGGTCTGCGCGGCGGCGGCAGCTTCAAGCGCGGCAAGGGTGGTCGCGGCTTTGCGGGTTGCGACTTCACCGCGCTTGGTGGCGCAAATTTCCTCGAGCTTGTTCATCGTGTCACTTTGCCAGTTCGATCCACTTGTGGAGCAGCGCCAGCGCCGCGCCCGAATCCAGCGCCTCGGCGGCCATCGCCGCGCGCTCGCGCCAGTCATTGCCGCGCCCGGCGACGGTCAGCGCGCCTGCCGCGTTGAACAGCACCGCGTCGCGGTACGGCCCGGGAGTGCCCATCAGCAGCGCCTTGAGCGCCGCCGCATTGTGCCTGGCGTCATCGCCGCGGATTGCCTCGATTGGCGCGTGCGGGAGGCCCGCGGCGGCGGCGTCGATGCGCTCCATTGTGAAGGTGTTGCCGGTCACCACCGCGATCTCGTTGCCGCCCGCGAGGCTCAATTCATCCAGCCCCTCGTCGCCCGAGACGATCAACGACTTACCGGTGCCGAGCCGCGCCATCGCGCCTGCATAAATAGGCACATAGGCGGGCCGGGCGATGCCGATCAGCTGGCTTGTCACACCCGCCGGGTTGGAGAGCGGGCCCATCAGGTTGAAGATCGTGCGCTGGCCGATCCGCACCCGGATGGGCTGGATCCGCGCCATCGCCGGGTGGTGGTTCTTGGCGAAGAGAAAGCAGATGCCGATTTCGGCGAGTGTCTTCTCGGCGGTGCGCCCGGCGGCGTCCATGTCGAGCCCGAGGGCTTCCAATGTGTCCGCCGCGCCCGCTTTCGACGATGCGGCGCGGTTGCCGTGCTTGGCCACCGGCACGCCGCAGGCCGCGACCACGAGGCTGACCGCGGTCGAGACGTTGAGCGTGTGGTGCCCGTCGCCCCCGGTGCCGCAGACGTCGATCGCGGCCTCGGGCGAGGTGATGGGAATGAGCCGCGCCCGCAAGGCCCGCGCCGCGCCCGCGATCTCGTCCGCCGTCTCGCCGCGCGCGGAGAGGGCAACGAGGAAGTCTGCGATCTCGTCTTCCGAAGGCGCGCCATCGAGCAGCGTGCCGAACGCCGCTTCGGCCTCGGCCTCGGAGAGGGGGGCGGTGATGTCGGGGAGGGTGGTCATGCGGTCAGCCTTGCGGGCAGAACCGGCTCCAATCCGCACACCGCCAAGAAATTGGCGAGCAGGGCGTGGCCATGCTCGGTGGCAATGCTCTCGGGGTGGAACTGCACCGAGTGGATCGGGAGCGTGGCATGGCGGAAGCCCATCACCGAGGGGTGATCGGCGCCGGGGGTCTCGGCATGGGCATTGGCGACGAGCTCGGCGGGCACATCCACCACTTCGAGGCTGTGATAGCGCGTGGCGATGAAGGGGCTCGGGAGCCCAGCGAACACCCCCGTCCCGTCATGGGTGACAGGCGAGGTCTTGCCATGCATCAGCCCGCCGCGCTGGACGGTGCCGCCAAAATGCTGCCCGATCGCCTGATGCCCGAGGCACACGCCCATCAAGGGCTTGCCCGCGTCCGCGCAAGCGGCGACCAGATCGAGGCTGATGCCAGCCTCGTTCGGCGTGCAGGGGCCGGGCGAGATGAGAAAGCCCGCCGCATTGGTGCGCAGCGCTTCGGCGGCGGTCAGTGCGTCGTTGCGCTCGACACGGACCTCGGCCCCCAGCTCCATCAGGTAGTGGACGAGGTTGAAGGTGAAGCTGTCGTAATTGTCGATGACGAGGATCATTGCGCGCTTGCCTCTGCCGATGGTTCCGCCTTTGCCGCAGGTTTCGCCTCGCGCTTGGTCACCACGATGATCGGGCCGACGCGGCCCTTGTCCATGCGCCCCCGCGCCGGGTCCCACAGCGAGGATATCGCGCCGTCGAGGTAAAGCGCGTTTTTCACCTTCAGCACGTCGCGGTAATAGCGCGCAAGCTGGCCGAAGCTCACCGGCGCGTCCGAGATCACGAAATGCGCCTTGCCGCTCGCGTCGACGCCGACCGCGTTGCGGATCGCCTTGGAGGGGCCGTCGTCCTGCACTTCGGGGTGGAGCTTGCCGTCGACCAGCAGCAGCGGGCCGGACTGGGTGCCGAATTGCGGCCGGTCGCCGACGGTGTTGAAGAAGGTGTTGCTCCCCAGCACTTGCCATTTGTTGCCGGTGCCGAAGAACACCCCGTTGGGCTTCATGTAGAAATTGCCCTCGCCGCCCGCGCGGTTGAGCTCCTTCAGGCGCTCGCCGTTCTGGACGTAGTAGCCGATCGCCTTGAGGTCATCGCCATACATCCCGCCGTTGATGGCAAAGGCGACCTGCGCCGGGTCAACGCTGGCGGCGAAGGCGGAGAGGCTGCCGAAGGGCTGCTTGTCCGCGCCGAGATTGGCCATCGCGATGCGGTGCTGGGCGGGATCGGCGATGCAATGGGTGAGGGCGACGCTCTCGAAGGTCACGCTCTCGCAGGCCGAGGGGCCAAGGTCGGGCGCGGCGGTTTCGGTGGGAGTCGCGAGCGGTTCCTCGACGTCCGAGCCGTCGAACTTGACCGTGACCAGCGCCTCGCCCGCAGGGGCTTCCGAACAGGCGGCGAGCAGCAGCGTCAGGGCTAGGGCGAGGGCAGCGCGCGTCATTGTCCGTACCCCGGCTCGCCTGCGACCCGCACCGCCTCGCGCGCGGCGGCGATGAGGGCGCCCGCCTTGGCGCGGCATTCGGCGAGTTCGTAATCGGGGTCGGAATCGGCGACGATCCCCGCGCCCGCCTGCACATGCATCACTCCGTCCTTGACCACAGCGGTGCGCAGCACGATGCAGCTGTCGAGGCTGCCGTCGGGCGCGAAATAGCCCACGCCGCCGGCATAGGCACCGCGGGTCTCGGGCTCCAATTGAGCGATGATCTCGCAGGCCCGGATTTTCGGCGCGCCGGAGACCGTGCCTGCCGGGAAGCCTGCGAATAGCGCGTCCAATGCGTCCCGGTCCGCCGCCAGCTCGCCCACCACATTGCTGACGATGTGCATCACGTGGCTGTAGCGCTCGATGGTGAAGCTGCCCGTCACCTCAACCGTCCCCGCCGCCGCCACCCGGCCCACGTCGTTGCGCCCGAGGTCGAGCAGCATCAGATGCTCGGCACGCTCCTTGGGGTCGGCGAGCAGCGAGGCCTCGTTGGCAATATCCTCTTCGCGCGACTGCCCACGGGGGCGGGTTCCGGCGATCGGGCGGATGGTGACTTCGCCCTCACGCACCCGCACCAGAATTTCCGGCGAGGAGCCGACCAGCGCGAAGCCGGGCAAGTCGAGGAAATAGAGGAAGGGCGAGGGGTTCACCCGCCGGAGCGCGCGATAGAGCGCCAGCGGGGGGAGGGTGAAGGGACAGGTGAAGCGCTGGGCGAGCACAACTTGAAAAATGTCGCCCGCAAGGATGTAGTCCTTCGCCGCGAGCGCCATCGCCTTGTAGTCCTCGGGGGCGATAACGGGAGCAAGGTCGGGGAGGGTGTCCGGCACCGCGTCGGCTCCGCCCGCAGGCATGGCTGCGCCCAGCTGGCTCAAGGTCGCATCGATCCGCTCGCCCGCGTGCGCCACCGCGGCTGCCGGGTCGGCCGCCTCCCAGATCGGAGCGATTGCGAAGAGCGCGTTGGTGAGCCCGTCGAACACCAGGATCACCGTCGGCCGCACGAACAGCATGTCGGGCAGCTCGAGCGGGCTGTCGGGCGCGCGCGGGAGGGTCTCGACGAGGCCGATAGTCTCATAGCCGAGATAGCCGACAAGGCACGCGAGTGCGGGCGGCAGGCCCTCGGGCATGGGGTCGATCCGGCAGGCATCGGCGAGCGCGCGCAATTCGGCGAGCGCGCCGCCTTCCAGCGGGGTGAAGGCGTCGGGCGCGAGCTTCCAGTCGCGGTTCACTTCGGCCGCGTCGCCGCTTGCCCGGAACACCAGATCGGGGTCGAGCCCCAGCAGGCTGTAGCGCCCGCGCACCTCGCCGCCCTCGACGCTTTCGAGCAGGAAGTCGCCGCGCCCGGGCACGATCAGCCGCCGCGCCGCGCCCACCGGGGTGTCGCTGTCGGCGATGATCCGCCGCCACACGAGGTTCGGCCGACCGGCGGCGAGGCTGGCGAGAGCTGCGGCGGCGTTCTCGGGCAGGCCTGCCGGGGCTCGGGTGCTCACGAAAGGCTCACGGGGGCTGACGACCTTACTGCGCCGCGTCGCCGGCGAGCTGCTTGCGCACCGTCGCGATCCCCGCCTCGTTGCGGGTCACGCCCAGCTCCTTGCGCATCGCCGCGACCGCCTGCTGGCGATATTCGCCCGGCAGCGAGGCTGCCAACTGCTGGCGGGTCTGCGTGACCAGCTCGGGCTCCTTTTCGAGCGGCAGGGTGCTGATGTCCTCCAGATCGACGATGTACCAGCCGAGATTGCGCGGCCCCTCGAGCGATTTGGTGGTGCCCTCGGCCATGCTGAACAGCAGCACCAGCGGCGGGGCGATGCGGCCTTGCTGCTGGGCGAGCAGCTTGCGGCGCTCGATATCGATCACCTCGCGATCAAAGCCGGGCTTGTTCTCCGCTGCCATCGCGGCCTCGAGGCTCATGCCGCCGCGCACCTTTGCAAGGATGCGGTCGGCGGCCTGCTTGGCGAGGATCGCGCCCTGGGCCCGCTTCCAGCCGGTGATCGCGTCCTCGCGCACCTGCGCCAGCGCCGGAGCGGCGGGCTCTTCGATCTTGGCGACTTCGAAGATCACGAACTGCTCACCTTCGACGGGGGCGAGCTGGGGTTCGCTTTCCTCCATCTGGAAGGCGGTCTGGAGCACTTGTGCAAGTTGCGGCACGATCTGCAGATCGGGCTGGCCGAAAGCCTGGCCATTGGCGAGCAGCGCCGGGGTGGTCTCGACCGTGAGGCCGTTGGCCTTGGCGACATCGGCCAGCGCGGTGCCGCCGTCGATCTCGGCCTCGATCTCGGCGACGCGGTCGGCGATGGCGGCGGCGCGCTTTTCGGCGGTGAGCGCCTCGGTGATCTCGGGGGTTGCCTGAGCGAGGCTGCGCGCTGCGGTGTTCTCGACAGAGTCGACCCGCGCGACATACCAGCCGAGCGTGCCCTGCGCAGGCTCGACCACTCCGCCCTTGGCCGCCTTGAAGGCGTTCTGCGCGAAGGCAAAGCTGGTCGAACCGGCCATCGTCTCGCGATCCTCGGGCTCGAGCCGCGAGGCGGTGAACCCGGCCTCGCGCGCGGCGGCTTCGATCGGCGTGCCCGCGCTGATCCGCGCGGCGAGCGACTTGGCCGCATCCTGCGTCGGCACGACGAAGGTGGTGATCCCGCGCTTTTCGCTCGCGGCATATTGCGCCGCATCGCGCTTGTAGCGCGCGGCGATCTCGGCCGGGGTCGGCGCGGCATTGACCTTGAGGCTCTCACCGCTGAACACGGCAAAGCGCAGGGTGCGGCGCTCAGGCCGGATGAACTGGGTGCGGTTGTCCTTGTACCACGCGGCAAGCTGCGCCTCGGACGGGTTGCCGGCGGGCGCGAAGGCGCTGCTCGGGATCAGCGCGATGGCGCCCTTGCGCTTCTCCAGCACCAGCGCGGCATATTGGCGCGCGATCTTTTCGGGCAGCTGCGGGGCGACGATGGCCGAGCGCAGCAATTGCTGCTCGATCAGCCCGTCCTCGAGATCGCGGCGGAAGGTCTGGGCCGAGAGGCCCGCGTTCTGAAGCGCGGCTTCATAGGTCTTCTGGTCGAACTCGCCGGTCGGCCCCTGGAAGGCTGCAATCTTGAGGATTTCGCTGTTCACCAGATTGTCGCCCGCACGCAGGCCGTGCGTGCGGCCATATTCGCCGACGGTGTAGCGGTCGATCAGCTGCTTGATCACCCCATCGAGCCCGCCCTGCGCGACGAATTCGGGCATGGTCAGCGTCGGGTTCTGCTGGCGCGCGCCGCGCAATTCGGTGTTGGCCGCGACCGACAATTCGCTCAGGGGAATGTCACGGCTGCCGACCACCGCCAGCTTGTCTCCGCCCGAAATCCCGGAGAAATTGGCGTTCGACAAATCTCCCGCCGCGAACGCGACCGCGATCAGCGCCAGAAAGGCAAGGACGAGGGGCAGGCCGACCTTCGAGTTGAAAAAGCGGCGGAAAAACGAAATCATGTGCGTGAACGTCCCATCGGGGCTGGCCGAGACGGCCGTTGGAAGTCGGGGCAAGGCCGCATCGGCTGCGGCGCGGCACAGCGCTTTATAGGCCCTGCGACCGCGCGGCAACAGGTTCGCGCGCGTTTTGACTAGTGGGCCTTCCTCGGCTAGCGGACGCGGTTCCGGGACACTACAGCAGATCCAGAATCACAACCATAATCACTGGCTCACACCGGCCCAACCCTCTCAATTTGCAGGAAGTGCAGGACTTGTCATGACCCGCCGACCCTATATCGTCGGAAACTGGAAGATGCACGGCACCCGCGCAATGCTCTCCGAAGCTCGCGCGATCGACCGTGCCGCACAGCGCCACATGAAGGTCGAGGTGGCGATTGCGCCGCCTTACACGCTGATCCATCCGATCCACCGCGAGGCCGAGCAGATCGCGGTCGGCGCGCAGGATTGCCACCACGAGGATGGCGGCGCGCATACTGGCGACATCTCGGCCGCGATGGTCGCCGATGCAGGCGCGAGCTTCGTGATCCTTGGCCATTCCGAACGCCGCACCGGCCACGGTGAGACCGATGCACTGGTGCGCGCCAAGGCGGGCGCGGCCTTTGCTGCGGGGCTCAAGGTGATCCTGTGCTGCGGTGAGAGCGGCGCCACCCGCGAATCGGGCAAGGCGGTGGCCTTCATTAAGAAGCAGCTCAAGGCCTCGCTTCCCCCTGCAGACCAGCTCCCTGCCGAGCTCGCCGAGCGGCTGACCGTCGCTTACGAGCCGCTGTGGGCGATCGGCACCGGGACGCCCGCCACAACCGACGACATTGCCGAAATGCACGCCGTCATCCGCGCGCTGCTGATCGAGCTGCTGGGCGCAGAGCAAGGGCCTGAGGTGCGCATTCTGTATGGCGGTTCGGTCAAGCCCGACAACGCCGCGGCGATCTTCGCCGTGCCGGACGTGGGCGGGGCGCTGGTGGGGGGCGCGAGCCTCACCGCCGACAGCTTCATGGGCATCGCGCTCGCCGCCAGCGAGCCGTTCGAGAACTAGGCCGAGCGGCCGCCCGGGGGCCCGGGCTTGCCGCGCAGGCTCCTCGCGCCTACATGGCGCGCAAGAATTGCAACCGGGCGAATGGCTCGCCCCCGCTAGAGAACCGTCTTCATGTCCCTGTTCATCTTCCTCACCGTGATCCAGGCCCTGGTGGCCGCCGCGCTGGTTGGCGTGGTGCTGATGCAGCGCTCCGAGGGGGGCGGGCTCGGTATCGGCTCGAGCCCGGGCGGCGCTTTCGGCGCGCGCGGGGCAGCGGACTTCCTGACCCGCACCACCAAGTGGCTGGCGGTGGCCTTCGTGTCGCTCTCGATCCTGCTCGCCGCGCTCGCCGCGCGCGAGAACAGCGCTGGCACGGTTACCTCGACGCTCGATCGCAACGCGCCGGGTGCTGCCGCGCCCGCCAAGCCCGATCTGCTCGCCGATCCGGTGGTGCCCGCGCCGGGCGCTCCTGCCGAGCAAGCGCCGGCCGAGCCGGCCCCCGCGGCGCCCGCCAAGCAGTAATCCTGCGCCTTCTGCCACAAGGGTCGCGCCCCGCCGGGCGCGCCCTTTGGCGTTGCCGATCACCGACACTGTGGATGGCGCCCGCCTAAGGGCCGCAATTCGCTTGCGCCGAATCCCTCCTGACGATTAAGGCCCAACTCCCATGGCGCGGTTCATTTTCATCACCGGCGGCGTGGTCTCCTCGCTCGGCAAAGGTCTCATGGCAGCCTCTCTGGCGGCCCTCCTGCAGGCGCGCGGCTACAAGGTCCGCATCCGCAAGTTCGACCCCTATCTCAATGTCGATCCGGGCACGATGAGCCCCTATCAGCACGGCGAGGTCTATGTGACCGACGACGGGGCCGAGACCGATCTCGACCTCGGGCACTATGAACGCTTCACCGGTGTCTCGGCGAGCCAGGCGGACAATATCACCTCGGGCCGCGTCTACCGCGACATCATCGCCAAGGAGCGGCGCGGTGATTATCTCGGGGCGACGGTGCAGGTGATCCCGCACGTCACCGACGCGATCAAGGAATTCGCGCTCGCCGATCAGGGCGATAACGACTTCATCCTGTGCGAGATCGGCGGCACGGTCGGCGACATCGAATCGCTGCCCTTCATGGAAGCGATCCGCCAGCTTCGTAACGAGCTCGAACCGTTCGAGACCGTCAGTGTCCACGTCACGCTGGTGCCTTACATCAAGGCGGCGGGCGAGCTGAAGACCAAGCCGACCCAGCACTCGGTGCGCGAGCTTGCCGCGCTCGGGATCAAGCCCGACATCCTGCTGTGCCGTGCCGAGCATCCCATCCCGGACAGCGACCGCCGCAAGATCGCGCAGTTCTGCAACGTGCGCGCGGAGGCGGTGATCCCGGCTCTGGATGCGCCCTCGATCTACTCGGTGCCCGAGCAATATCACGCCGAGGGGCTCGACCGCGAGGTGCTGCGCGCTTTCGGCATCACCGATGCGCCCGAACCCGATCTGTCGGCGTGGAAGGACGTGACCGAGCGCAACTTCAACCCCGAAGGCGAAGTCACCATCGCGGTGGTCGGCAAGTATGTCGGCCTGCCGGACGCCTACAAGAGCCTCAACGAGGCGCTGGTCCACGGCGGGCTCGCCAACCGGGTCAAGGTCAACATCCGCTGGATCGACGCCGAGATCTTCGAAGGTGACGACGACAGCGCGATCATCGCGGCGCTCGAACCGATGCACGGTATCCTCGTGCCCGGCGGCTTCGGCGAGCGCGGGAGCGAGGGCAAGATTTCTGCCGTCCGCTTTGCCCGAACCCGCGAGGTGCCCTTCTTCGGCATCTGCCTCGGCATGCAGATGGCCTGCATCGAAGGCGCGCGCGCGGCGGGTTTCGAACAGGCGTCCTCGACCGAATTCGGCCCGACCGACACGCCGGTGGTGGGCATCATCACCGAATGGATGACCAAGGAAGGCCTCCAGCAACGCGAGGAGGGCGGGGACCTTGGCGGCACGATGCGTCTGGGCGCTTACCCTGCCAAGCTCAGCCCCAACAGCCACACCTCGCAGATCTACGGCGGCGCGGAGATGATCTCCGAGCGCCACCGCCACCGCTACGAGGTCAACAGCGCCTTCATCGAGCCGCTCGAGAAGCAGGGCCTGATCTTTGCGGGCATGAGCCCCGACGGGCTGCTGCCCGAAATCGTCGAGCGGCCGGACCATCCGTGGTTCGTGGGCGTGCAGTTCCACCCGGAGCTGAAGTCGCGCCCCTTCGATCCGCACCCGCTGTTCGCCGGCTTCATCGCCGCCGCGCTGGAACAGTCGCGCCTCGTCTGACCTGCGCCAGTGATTCGCGCCTGGCGCGCGAGGCATTTATCGATTCTTGCTCCGTCTAACAGACTTCCGTCATTTCTTGCCGGCGGTCAGCGACCATGCACAGCGGGCGGTTCAGCCTGTGCGAGCGAGCATCAAATGCCCTCTGCAATCCTTTGTTTCGTAAGCGGGACTTGCCGTGTCGTTTCCATACAAGTTTTGCAGATAGGCCTTGCGTAAGCTTACTGTTCCGCATTAGACGCGGGGATGGTTTTCACGGTTTTCTAGGGACCCGTCCGTTAGTCCGAACGGATTGTCACACCGCCAATGCGATATTTCGTCAGTGGCGTGCAGGCGAGAGTTCTTGTATACCAGCTTGGCTGATCTTGTCCGTCTTCTGCGACCCGGACGGATAGGACCAGCCGAGGCGACGCAAGTCGCGGGGGCGGATCGCAAGATCCGCCCCCTTTTCGTTTCAGGTCCAGTTCAGGCAGCGCTGGCGGTGTCTTCGCCGTCGCTCTCGCCGCTGGTGGAGCGCACGGCGGTCAGCGTCGCCGTCCCGCCGATCGCGATCTTGCGCGGCTTCATCGCATCGGGAACCTCGCGCACGAGGTCGATGATGAGCAGGCCATCTGCCAGATCCGCCCGCTCGACCCGCACGAAATCGGCAAGCTCGAAGCGGCGCTCGAAGCCGCGATTGGCGATGCCGACATGGATCAGCTCCGACCCGTCCTCGGCCTCGTCACGCTTGCGGCCCTGCACGACCAGCAAGTTCTGCTGCGCGGTGATGTCGATGTCGCCCGGCCGGAAGCCCGCCACGGCGAGCGTGATGCGGTAATTGTCCTCACCCCGGCGCGAGATGTTGAAGGGGGGATAGTTGTCGCCCGCATTGAGGCGCGCCTGGCTCTCGAGCAGGTCGAACAGGCGATCAAAGCCCACGGTGGAGCGGCGGTAGGGGGTGAAATCGAAACGCGACATGAGCAAATCCTCTTGATGAGCGATTTAACGTCTGACGCGGGCCTGCCGGATGCAGCGCCCGCCGTGCCGCCCGACGTTTCCCGAGACTGGCGAAACGCGGCGACTATGCCTATCTGGTTTTTGCGCGTTCGCTTTCAAGAGGGACAAAATGGCCGCTCCGCAAATCGACATCTACACCAAATTCGCCTGTCCCTTCTGCGTGCGCGCCAAGCGCCTGCTGAGCGAGAAGGGTGCGGTCTTCACCGAGCATGACATCACGCTGGGCGGCCCCAAGCGCGAAGAAATGCTCGCCCGCGCGCCCAGCGCGATGACCGTGCCGCAGATCTTCATCGGCGCGGTCCATGTGGGCGGGAGCGACGATCTCGCCGCGCTCGAACGCGCGGGCAAGCTTGACGCGCTGCTGGCGGGCTGATGCCGCGGATTGCTGTTCTGCAGATGACCTCGGGGATCGACCCTGAGGCCAATTTTAACGCGATTGCCGATGCCACGCGCAAGGCCGCAGGCGAGGGTGCGGCGATGCTGTTCACCCCCGAGATGTCGCTGCTGCTCGACCGCAACCGGGCCCGCGCTTCGGCGCATATTCTTCCGCAGGACCAGTCCCCTTTCGTGCCGCGTTTCGCCGCGCTTGCCGCCGAGACGGGCGTGACCATCGCAGTGGGCTCGATGGCGGTGCGGCATGAAGCAGGTGACAAGAACGCCAACCGCTCGATGGTCTTTGCACCCCGTGCGGCAGAGCCGGTCACCTACGACAAGATCCACATGTTCGACGTCGATCTCGCCAGCGGCGAAAGCTGGCGCGAGAGCAATGCCTATGCCGGGCGCGCGGTGGTGACGTTGGAGGATACGCCGGTCGGGCGGCTCGGGCTGGCGGTTTGCTATGACCTGAGGTTCCCCGCGCTGTTCGGCGCGCTGGGGAATCGCGCCTGCGATTGCCTCGCGGTGCCTGCTGCCTTCACCCGGCCCACCGGCGCGGCGCATTGGCACGTCATGCTGCGCGCCCGCGCCATCGAAGCCAGCGCCTTCGTCATCGCCGCCGCTCAGGTCGGCAAGCACGAGGACGGGCGCGAGACCTATGGACACAGTCTCGTGGTCGATCCGTGGGGCGAGGTTCTGGTCGATATGGGCGGGGAAGAGGCCGGCCTTGGCTTCTGCGACATCGACCTTGCCCGCATTGCCGAAGTGCGCGCGCAGGTGCCGGCACTTGCCAACCGCCGGGAAATCGCCAATTCCTGATCCGACATGATCGTTTTCGACCTCGCTTGCACAGAAGGCCACCGGTTCGAGGGGTGGTTCGGCTCCTCGGGTGACTTCGAGGACCAGCGCGCGCGCGGGCTTTTGTGCTGCCCTTCCTGCGGAACCTCGGACGTGAGCAAGGCGCCGATGGCCCCCGCCGTGCCTGCCAAGGGCAACAGCCGTCAGGAAGTGCTCCCACCGGAGGCGCCCCGGCCCCCAGAAGCAAGGGGATTGGCCAACACCCCGATGCCGCCGCAAGTGCAGCAGGCACTGGCGGCGCTGGCGAAGGCGCAGGCCGAGGCGCTCAAGAACTCCACCTGGGTCGGCGACAAGTTCGCCGAGGAAACCCGCAAAATGCACTATGGCGAGCGCGACGAGGCCCCGATCCACGGGCAGGCGAGCCTCGCCGAGGCCAAGGCGCTGATCGATGAGGGCGTGCCGGTCGCGCCCCTGCCGTTCCCGGTCGCGCCGCCCGACAAGTTGAATTGAAATGAAACCCGCGCCTGCTATTGAGACGGCGGGACCCCGTAGCTCAGCCGGATAGAGCACCAGATTCCTAATCTGGGGGCCGCGCGTTCGAATCGCGCCGGGGTCACCATCACCCCTCTTGCAGTCTCCGCCAGCGCCGCTCGGCATGGAGCGAGAGCGCGACCACCGCGCAGCTCGCCGCCAGCAGCAGCGCGCAGGTTGCGCCCCAGCCGCCAAGGTCGAATACCGCCGTGCCCGCCGCGCTCCCGATCGCGCCGCCGACGAACATCGTGACGATATAGCTGGTGGTGAGCCGGGTGCGGATTTCGGGGGCGAGGGTGAACAGCGTCATGCGGCCCGTCACGTCGATGGTCGGCCCGACGAGGTTGGTTATGAACAGCGGCACCGCGATAGCCCAGATCGATCCGCCCAGCGGATAGAACAGCGCGATGCCTGCCAGCTGCACCAGCGCCGCCGCGATCCGAGCGCGGCGCGGGCCGATTTTGTCGGCCCAGCGCCCAAGCCTTGGGGTGGTGAAGACGCTCACCGCCGCGATCCCCGCCAGATAGCCGACATCATCGGTGCCGTAGCCCATCGCAGGCCCGGTCAGGTGGAGCGCCAGTGCCAGCCAGCTCGCGGTGAAGATCGCGAAGTTCAGCCCCTGGATCGCCGCCGAAATCCGCATGTCGGGGTGCCGCGCGGCGAGGGTGAAGACCGAGGCGATCACCGCGCGGTAGCTGGCAGGCGGCTGCTTGGGGCTGGCGGCCTCGCTGCGCATCGCGAAGGGCAGGAAGGCGGTCACTGCCGCCATCAGCACGAGCGCGCCGACATAGACCGTATGCCAGTCCGCCCGCGCGGCGATGATTCCGGCGCCCACGCGCGCGACCAGAATGCCGAAGATCACCGCCGCCGTCAGCTGCGCGGTGACCGCCCCCAGGCGCTCGGGCGCGACGCGTTTGGAGGCGAAGGCGGGGATCAGGTAGGGGGCGATGGTGAAGAAGCCGAGCAGCGTCGAGGCGGCGGTGAAGGCGACGAACCCGGGCGCGAGCACCATGCCCGCAAGGCACAGCGTCTGCCCCGCCACGAACACAAGGCACAGCGTGCGATTGCGGTAGAAATCGCCCAGCGGCAGCAACAGCAGGATGCCGAGCGCCAGCGCGAGCTGGTTCAAGGCCGGAACCAGCCCTATCTCAGCCTCGCCCACGGCGAAAGCGCGGGCGACCTCGCCGATGATCGGGTGGATGTAATACGCGTTGGCCGTGACCACCGCGATGGTCAGCGCCAGCGCCCGCTCCTGCGTGCGGGTGAGGTAGGCGAGGGGAGGGGCAGGGGCAGGGGCCTCGCCGGTCACGTCAGGAAGCCGGCCTTTTTCGCCATGTCGATCACGCCTTGCGAGAGCGCCTCGGGGTGGTCTTCCTGACTGAAGTGCCCGCATTTGGGCAGCATCGCATGGGGCTGGCCCGCCGCGCCCTTGATCCGGCCCGACAGCAACGGCCCCGCCTTGCCGAGCACCGGATCGTCTTCGCCGAACAGGGTCAGGAAGGGCTTGTCGAAGGTCGCTAGGCCCTCCCACGCGGCGATATTGTCGGCAACGCCGTCCTTGTCATCCTCGATCGGCACCAGCTGCGGGAAGGCGCGCGCGCCGGCCTTGCTGGCCTCGTCGGGGAAGGGCGCGTCGTAGGCGGCGACCTCGGCCGCGGTGAGTTCGCACTGGCAGCCGCGGTCCATGATCCCGCCGATCCGGAATTCGGGAGAGGAGCGCGCGAATTCGCGCCATGCGAGGAAACCCGCGGAGGCCTTGCCGCCGCGGGTGGGGAGGAAGGTGTTGCTGGCGACGACGAAGGCGAAGCGATCGGGTTCCTGCCCGACGATCCTCAGGCCCAGCAGCCCGCCCCAGTCTTGACAGAACAGGCCTGCGGACACGGGCACCACGGCGTCGCGCCACTGCTTGAGCCACGAAACATGGCGGGCATAGGTGTAGAAGCTCTGCTCGCTCGGCTTGTCGCTCTTGCCGAAGCCGATCAGGTCGGGCGCGAGGCAGCGAAAGCCCGCCGCCACCAGCGGCGGGATCATCTTACGGTAGAGGTAGGACCACGAGGGCTCGCCGTGGAACAGCAGCACCGGCGGCGCGTCCTTCGGCCCCTCGTCGAGGTACTGCATGCGCGCGGCGAGGCCCTCGCCGAGATCAATGGTCAGCCAGTTTTCGGCGAAGGGATAGTCGGGCAGGCACTCAAAGCGGGCCGGGTCATGGGCGATGATCTGCATGGGGTCTCTCCCTCTCGTGGTCAGTCGGTAGCAGAACGAAACGGGATTGCCAGACCTCGTGTCTTGTCCGAAAGCACCCAAATTGGTGAGGTGGACTATGGCGCGCACAAGCGGCAAGCCACGCGCCTGCCCAGAGGAGAGAACAGGTGCACACGTCCGCCCACGAGCCCGAGGAACTCGCCGAAATCCGCCGCGCGGTGCGACAGCTGTGCGATGGCTTTCCGGGCGAATACTGGCGCGCCAAGGATGCGGTGCGCGAGTATCCGGCGGAATTCGTCGACGCGCTGACCAAGGCGGGTTTCCTCGCCGCGCTGATCCCGGCCGAGCATGGCGGCAGCGGCCTCAGCCTCGAGGCGGCCTGCGTGATCATGGAGGAAATCCAGGCCTCCGGTTGCAACGGGTCGAGCGCCCACGCCCAGATGTACATCATGAACACCCTGCTGCGCTATGGCTCGCCCGAGCAGAAGGCCGACTACCTCCCCCGCATCGCCAGCGGCGAGCTGCGCCTTCAGGCCTTCGGGGTGAGCGAGCCCACCAGCGGCACCGACACGCTCAGTCTCAAGACCCGCGCGGTCAGGGATGGCGAGCACTACGTCATCAACGGCCAGAAGATCTGGACCAGCCGCGCTGAATATTCCGACCTGATGCTGCTCCTCGCCCGCACCACCCCGCGCGAGGAAGCCGCGAGCAAGACCGAGGGGCTGTCGATCTTCCTCGTCGACATGCGCGAAGCCGCGGCCGATGGCATGACCATCAAGCCGATCCGCACGATGATGAACCATTCCTCCTGCGAGGTGTTCTTCGATGACCTGCGCATCCCCGCCAGCGCGCTAGTTGGCGAGGAGGGGAAGGGCTTTCGCTACATCCTGTCCGGCATGAATGCCGAACGCATCCTGATCGCGGCCGAGTGTATCGGGGACGCCAAGTGGTTCATCGAGAAGGCTACCGGCTATGCGAAGGATCGCTCGGTCTTCGCGCGCCCCATCGGCCAGAATCAGGGCGTCCAGTTCCCGATCGCGCGCGCCTATGCCCAGATGCGCGCCGCCGAGCTGATGGTCCACCACGCCGCGCGGGTCTATGACGAAGGCGGGAATCCGGGCGCGGAGGCCAATATGGCCAAGCTGCTCGCCTCCGAGGCCAGCTGGGCGGCCGCCGACATGTGCGTCCAGACCTTCGGCGGCTTCGGGTTCGCCGAGGAATATGATGTCGAACGCAAGTTCCGCGAAGCGCGGCTCTATACCGTCGCGCCGATCTCGACCAACTTGATCCTCTCCTACCTTGCCGAGCATGTGCTGTGCCTGCCGCGCTCCTACTAGAACAGCCGCGCTCTTACTCATTTCAGCCGGGCGCCTCCGTTTTCTTGCGCATTACAGCGCATTCCCCTTGCAGCGCGCGGCCAAGTGTGATTCTGTGAAGTCAGCCCTCGTGCGGGATTGCGGGGCGAAGGGGGCACGGTTTTTTCCGTCATGCGCAAACCGGTGAAGGAAAGCAGGCTGAAGCGGGTGGTGGCGCTAGGCGCGCTGCTGCTGCTGACGGGTGTCGGCGTGGCCGGCCCCACGGGCCTGCTCGCCTGGAGCGAAAACGCCTCCGCGCTCGAAACCCGCAAGGCCGAAATCGCCAAGCTTACCGAGAAGCGCGATGGCCTGCGCAACCGGGTGATGCGGCTCGATCCCGGCGCGGTCGATCAGGATCTCGCCGGAGAGCTGGTGCGCGACCAGCTCGGGGTGATGCGCGAGGACGAAGTCGTCATCACGCTCGACGACGAGTGAGCTGACGCGCCGCTGGCAAATCGCTCTGATTTCGTATGCGCGTTCGGTTTTCTGCAACGCCTTGCCGTTGCGTCACCCCCGCTAGCCTGCCTATAGAGCAGGGCATTGGACGGCGCATCTCCTCCCCATGAGCGCGCCAGTAAGAGGGATACTTATCTTGGCCAAGAAGCCCGCAAAGGCAGCCCCTTCGGCTGCGGACGATAGCGACTTCATTCTCCATTCGCTTCAGGAGGCCTTCGAGGCGAAGAAGCGCTATGCCGCGTCAGAAGCGGAGATGCTCGAATTCTACCGCCAGATGCTGCTGATCCGCCGCTTCGAGGAGAAGGCGGGGCAGCTTTACGGCCTCGGCCTGATCGGCGGCTTCTGCCACCTCTATATCGGTCAGGAAGCGGTCGCGATTGGGCTCCAGAGCGCGCTCGACAATGATCGTGACAGCGTCATCACCGGCTACCGCGACCACGGCCACATGCTTGCCTACGGGATCGATCCCAGAGTGATCATGGCCGAGCTGACCGGCCGCGAATCCGGCATTTCGCGCGGCAAGGGCGGGTCGATGCACATGTTCTCGACCGAGCATAAGTTCTATGGCGGCCACGGCATCGTCGGCGCGCAGGTGGCGCTGGGCGGGGGCCTCGCGCTCGCGCACCAGTACAACGCAGATGGCGGGCTTTGTCTCGCCTATTTCGGCGACGGCGCGGCCAATCAGGGGCAGGTCTACGAGACCTTCAACATGGCCGCCTTGTGGAAGCTGCCGATCGTCTTCGTGATCGAGAATAACGGCTATGCCATGGGCACTGCGGTCAAGCGCGGCTCGGCCGAGACCGAGTTCTATCGCCGGGGCACCGCGTTCCGCATTCCCGGCATGAAGGTCAACGGGATGGACGTGCTCGAAGTGCGCGCCGCCGCCGAAGTCGCCTGCGCGCATGCGCGCAGCGGCAAGGGTCCGGTGCTGATGGAGTGCAACACCTATCGCTATCGCGGCCATTCGATGTCCGACCCCGCCAAGTATCGCTCGCGCGAGGAAGTGCAGGAACAGCGCGACCATCACGATCCGATCGAAGGGCTCAAGAAGACCCTGATCGAAGCCGGCAAGACCGAGGACGAGCTGAAAGCCATCGACAAGGCGATCCGCGCCGAGGTCGCCCAAGCCGCCGACTTTGCCGAAACCTCGCCCGAGCCCGAGGCGAGCGAACTCTACACCGATGTTCTCGTGGAGGAGTATTGAGCCATGGGAATCGAACTCAAGATGCCGGCGCTCTCGCCCACGATGGAGCAGGGCACGCTCGCCAAGTGGCTCAAGCAGGAAGGCGACAGGATCCAGCCCGGCGACATCATCGCCGAGATCGAGACTGATAAGGCGACGATGGAATTCGAAGCCATTGACGAAGGCGTGCTCGAGAAGATCCTTGTGCCTGCGGGCACCGAGGATGTCGCCGTGGGTGCGGTGATCGCGCTGATTAGCGGGGAAGGGGAGGAAGCCCAACCTGCCGCCGCTTCTGTGTCCGCTCCGGCAGCTGAACCCGCTCCAGCTCCGGCTGCGGCCCCCAAGGCGGAAAAGCCGGTCACCGCGGCCCCCGCTGCCGATCCCGCGATCCCCGCCGGCACCCAGCTCGTCAGCACCACGGTGCGCGAAGCCTTGCGCGATGCGATGGCCGAGGAAATGCGCAAGGACCCGCGCGTCTTCGTGATGGGTGAGGAAGTCGCCGAATACCAGGGCGCCTACAAGGTCACGCAGGGCCTGCTCGCCGAGTTCGGCCCCAAGCGCGTCATCGACACCCCGATCACCGAATATGGCTTTGCCGGGATCGGCACCGGCGCGGCGATGGGCGGGCTTCGTCCGATCGTCGAGTTCATGACCTTCAATTTCGCCATGCAGGCGATCGACCACATCATCAACTCGGCCGCCAAGACCAACTATATGTCGGGCGGCCAGATGCGCTGTCCGATCGTGTTCCGCGGCCCCAACGGCGCGGCCTCACGCGTGGGCGCGCAGCACTCGCAGAACTACGGGCCGTGGTATGCGAGCGTGCCGGGCCTGATCGTCATCGCCCCCTATGATGCCGCCGATGCCAAGGGGCTGATGAAGGCCGCGATCCGTTCCGAGGACCCGGTGGTCTTCCTCGAGAACGAGCTCGTCTACGGCCGCAGCTTCGATGTGCCCTCGATGGATGACTATGTCCTCCCCATCGGCAAGGCCCGGATCGTGCGCGAGGGCAAGGACGTCACCATCGTCAGCTATTCGATCGGCGTCGGCCTTGCGCTCGAGGCGGCGAACATGCTGGCGAACGAGGGGATCGATGCCGAGGTGATCGACCTTCGCACCCTGCGACCGCTCGACAAGGAAACCGTCCTCAAGAGCCTCGCCAAGACCAACCGCTTGATCGTTGCCGAAGAAGGCTGGCCGACCTGCTCGATCGCCTCCGAGATCATCAGCATCTGCATGGAGGAGGGCTTCGACCACCTCGATGCGCCGGTGCTGCGGGTGTGCAACGAGGACGTGCCGCTGCCTTATGCCGCGAACCTCGAGAAGCTCGCGCTGATCGATGCCGCGCGCATCGCCGAGGGCGCGCGCAAGGTGTGCTACAAGAAGTGAGGCGCGGCTCGGCGGCTGCCCGGTCCGATCAGACCGGGCGGTTCGCCGAGAAGGTGGTGCAACGCGCCACCGCTCCGCCAGCGTAGAGCTGCGACAGATCGCGGTTATCGCGCACGTTGAACGCCGCTGTGTAGACGATCTGCTGGTTGTTGAAGAGGTTCATCGGGGTGATCGAGCGGAAGTCGTAGGCGACCTCGACGAACATCACCGCGGTGCCGGCCGATGCCGTGATGTAGCGCCCGGGCACGCCCATGCCCGGGAAGCTGGTGCCGGTCGAGCCGGCGCCTTGCGCCCCGTAGCTGGCGTTGAAGTTCTTGGCCCCGCGGCAGCGCTGCCAGGCGATCCACTGGCCGCCTTGCGCATTGCGCTGGAGGCTGGAGATGATCACCCGGCCCTGCTGGTAGATCGAAATGTTCTCGCCCAGCTTTTCGGCACCCAACAGGGTGTCGATGATATCGCGTTCGTAGACCCGGCGCGCAGCGAGCGTATCTTCCTCCCCCACGCGCGAGGCGTTGTCGGCCAACTGCATCGCGATCTGGCTGACCTGAAGGTGCGCGATCACCAGAGAGGCGGTGTCCGTGCCCAGCATCCCCATGCCCAGCACCAGCGGCGCCGCGAAGGCGAATTCGACCATCGCGAGGCCCGAGACATCCTGCTTCAGATTGCGCAGGGTCTGGCGGATCGAGCGGTTCATGTGCAATTCCTCACAGCCGGGGTCTGATTGCTTCCCTGGTCGAAGGGCTGACGCCGCAGCACCGTCGTAGCGGACAGGGTGACGGTGGTGGGCAGGCCGGCCAGCCCGAACATCGGGAACATCCGCGGATAGCTGACATTGGTGGTGTAGAGCAGGACATCGCGCGCGGTCCCGAGGCCGTTCGATCCGCGATAGACGTCCCAGACCGAATTGTTGTTCGCATCCTCATACGGCTCGCCGGTGTTGCAAGTGCCGTTGTTGTTCAGATCGGTGTAGGCTTCAGGCTCGTTCACGTCCTTGAAGTCGTCGAAGGCCGTCTTGGTGAATGTGATCGTCGCGCCGTTGGGCATCACCGCACGGATCTGGTCCTGCACGCGGCCGTCGATCACCGTCGCCGAGGTCCCGGCCGATTCCAGCGTGTAGTCGCGCGCCGCCTTCTGCACCGCGCCGTAGAGCACCGCGCTGGTGTATTGCGTGTGCGCGATGTCGAACAGGCCCATCAGCATCAGGATCAGGACCGGCCCGACGATCGCGAACTCGATCAGCGTGGCGCCTTCGCGGTCCTGGCGCAGATGCCGCAGCACGGCGCGGGCGATGAACAGACGACGCTGGATCATTGCGTGAGCCTCAGAGCGGCGATCTTCTGGGCGATTTCCTGGAAGCGCGCGGTGAGCGTGGCGTTGTCGGCGGCCTGGAAGGCGCGTCCGGGCGAGGCGCAGTCAATCAGGTTCTGGGTCAGCGTCGTCCCGAAGGCGACCACCCAGACCGTGACGTTCTCTTGCTCGGCGGCGTTGCAGATGGCCTGCAGACGCGCGGCGCGGCGGTTGAATTCGCGCGTGCCGTCGCCTTCGCCGGTGATGCGGCGGTCCCACCATTCGGTCCCATGGGTCGAGTAGTTCTCGTTGCTGTTGACCTGCGCACCGTCGGTCATGAACACGATATGGCGCGAGATCGGCTCACCGTTCGGGGCCGTGTTGTTTTCGGTCGCGAACAGCCCGCGCGGCGAGATGAAGCGCGCGCCCCACAGCATGCCGATGTCGTGATAGGTGTTCCCGCTCGCCGCCAGCGCGTCGACATAGGCCTGCAGATCGGTGCGCGAGATTTCCGCCAGTTTGCGGGCCGGACGCGGGCAAGCCCAGCCGGGGCGGGATTCGTCGCCGGTCTGGTAGAGCCAGTTGATCTGGTTGCCGTTCGTATCCTCGCGCTTCCACACCGCGTTGATCAGCGCCGGCTTCCACCGCTGCGTCTCGTTGGCAGGCACGAGGTTGATGTTGAGGTCGTGCGCGTTGGCCGGGATCGGGCTGTAGGTGTCGGTCAGGACCGTGCTCGGCTCCTCGATGCACCCAGCCCAGGTGACCGAGGTCATCGCGCCGTTCGTACCGAGCGGCATGTTGATCGCATTGCCGGTGTAGAGGGTCGAGAAATTGACCGTTTCCCAGCCCGCGGGGCTGCCCGCCGGGTTGGTGACGCCGCATGGGCTCGCGGTGCCGGTGGAGACCGGGCAATAGACCCAGTCGAGGAACTGCGGGGTCACTTCGGTGGTGGTCGCCGGGCGCGTCTTGCGCACGCGCGCGCGGCACCCGGCGCGGTTGTTCGCGTTCCCGCCAGACCACTGGTTGTTCACGAACTCGGTCGCCGCGAACACCTGCCACGTCTGGTTCACACCGGCGATGTTGACCGTGTAGGTCGCCGGATAATTGGTGCAGGCGTTGCGCGCGGTCGTCCCGGTCGAACCATCGGTGCGGAACCGGTAGTTGTCCGTGTTCGAGGTGTTGAAGTTGCCGGTCGAACGGGGCAGCCATTCGACCTGGTCAGACAGCACAATCGGATCGCCCGCGTTGAGACCGGGGTAGGCCGCCAGATTGAACCGCGCCACACGCGACTGATAGGTGTTGTTGCTGACCATGTGCACGCGCGGGATCGAGAAGCCGACATTCACCTGCTGCGAATAGGGCACCAGCCCGTAGCGCACCTGCGCCGAGGCCGAGGTGGCGCTTTCCACGGTATCGTAGAAGCTCATCACCGCCGAGCGCATCGCGACGATCTTCGAGCCCGGGCCCGAGTTGCAACCGCTGGTGGCGGGGCAATCGGCCATCGAGCCGGTGACGTCGAGCACGAACATGATGTCGGTGTTCGAGATGTTCACTTCGGCGGTGCAGGTGACCGAGATCGGGAAAGTGTTGTAGCCGAAGGCGGCCATGATGGTCGAGGGCAGGGTGCCCGTCGCGGTCCCGGTGACCTTGCCTTGCGCGTTGGCGCTATAGGCACGCGTGCGGTTGGTGACGCCGAACAGCCCGTCGTTGAAGTTCTGGTCGAAGAAGTTGAGGCCCTGCGTTTGCGCCTCGGAGGTCATCACTGTGGTCGGCATCGCCCGGCGCGCCGCCAGCGCGCCCGCGTCGCACGCAGCCTGCATGCGCGCAGCGGCCATGTAATAGCGGCTCGCGTCGATACCGCCGCCGACCATCGCCATCATCGGGATCAGCGATGCCGCAGCAATCGCGAGCGTGTTGGCGGTTTTGTCGTGCAGCAGATTGTGCAAGAACGATGTTCTGGCCTGCATTTCTCGCCCCATCACTTCGGTGCCCTTCCCTGTCGTCCGCTGAAAAAGCGCGCGGACATTCCAGATGCATCCTGAGCCCTTAACCCGGTCTGGTAAGCGGATTGCCAAAGAGCGTGGTTAACAGAACCTTCCGCCGCTCCCCGAGACGTGCCACGGGCGCTAACGTCCCGGGCCGGGACAGTTTGCTTGCCAAGCGGGCAAAGGCACGGCTAGGCGCGGCCGCGTGACGCCGGAAACCCCCGATCCCCTGCCCCCCGAAGCCGAGCTGGCGTTGGCCTGGAGCGGTCCAAAAGTGCGCGCGCCGTTAAGCATGGCTCTTCAGCTTGATCGCAGGCTGGCGCGGATCGTCGGGCGCACGCAGGAGCCGATGCTCGGGCAGATGCGCCTTGCCTGGTGGCGCGACGCGCTGGGCAAGCCCGTGGCCGAGCGCCCGCGCGGCGACGCAGTGTTAGACGGGATCGGCGAGCATTGGCAGGGGCGCGAGGCGTTTCTGGTGCAGATGGTTGATGGCTGGGAGGTTCTGGTTACCGCCCAAAGCCTGGGGCCTGCCGAGGCCGAGGCCTTTGGCGCGGGGCGCGGTGCCTTCTTCGCCGGCCTCGCCGATGATCCTGTCACTGACGCGCTCGCTGCGCGGCTTGCCGCGGCGGGCCGACGCTGGGCGCTCGCCGATGCGGCCGCGCAGGTTTCTGATCCCGCCGAAAGCGCGGCTCTGGTCGGGGCGGGGCTGGCGGCGGCCGCCCCTAAAGTGCGGATCCCGAGCGGGCTAGGCGGGCTGGCGGTGCTCGAGGCTCTCGCCCTCCGCGCGCTATCCCGCGGCGGGCGGCCGCTGATGGAAGGACGGGGCGCTTCGCTCGCGGCCCTGCGCGCGGCTATCTTTCGCGCCTGATTCCGTGTATTTAGCCCTGTGACGTGGCAGCAAAGGGGGGGCAGACCCTTGCGACAGGCGGTGCTGGGAGTGCTGGGGGGCTTGGTCCTTGCCGGAGTGGGCGTGTTCTGGTGGCAGGGCCGCGCCGAGATCGAGCGTGGTGCACCGCCGCCGCCGGCTGCCGCGCCCTCGCGCGATCCGATGCTGCTCCCCAACGCCGATCCCAGCAGCCAGAAGGGCCCCGCGCCGCCCGAGATGAGCGAGCTCGGCAAGGAAGAGCAGCGCTTCTTCCGCTATGATCGCAACCGCGACCGGGTGATCACCCGCGACGAGATGCTCTCGACCCGCACCGACGGGTTCCGGGCGCTCGACAAGGACGGCAACAACCTGCTCACCTTCGAGGAATGGGCGGTGACCACGGTCGACCGGTTCGGCAAGGCCGACAAGGACGGCGACGGGCGCCTGACCCCGCGCGAATTCGCTGCGACCGCGCCCAAGCCAGCGCCCAAGAAGAAGCCCGCCTGCAAATGCTGATGCGTCAGGCGGGCACGGGCTCGCGGGTTTCGCTGATCCAGCGCGCCAGATCGGCCTTGGCGCGGTCGGTATAGGCCTCCTTGCGGACCTTCTTGCCGACCTCGTGTAGCGGCGGGAAGAGCCCGAAATTGACGTTCATGGGCTGGAAGGTGCTCGCCTCGGCATCGCAGGTGATATGGCTGAGGAGCGCGCCCAGCGCGGTGGTCGCAGGCAGCGGCTGCCATGCGCGCCCAGCCAGCTCCGCCGCGGTCATCAGCCCCGCGACCAGACCGATCGCCGCGCTCTCGACATAGCCCTCGCAGCCCGTCACTTGGCCCGCAAAGCGGATATGCGGCGCGGCTTTCAGGCGCAACTGACGGTCGAGCACTTCCGGCGAGTTCAAGAAAGTGTTGCGGTGCAGCCCGCCAAGCCGCGCGAATTCGGCATTCTCCAGCCCAGGGATGGTGCGGAACAGTTCGATCTGCGCGGCATATTTCAGCTTGGTCTGGAAGCCCACCATGTTCCAGAGCGTGCCGAGCTTGTTGTCCTGCCGCAGCTGCACCACCGCATAGGGCCAGCGCCCCTGCGGGAATTCCGGCGTCACGTCGAAGGGATTGTCGAGCCCCACGCCCTTCATCGGGCCGTAGCGCAGCGTTTCCACCCCGCGCTCGGCCATCACCTCGATCGGCATGCAGCCGTCGAAATAGGGCGTGTCCTTCTCCCACTGCTTGAACTCGGTTTTCTCGCCCTCCATCAGCCCCTTGTGGAAGGCGAGATACTGCTCCTGCGTCATCGGGCAGTTGATGTAGTCGCCGCCTTCATTCGAAGCTTCCGTGGTCTTGTTCCAGCGCGACTGGATCCAGACCTTGCTCATGTCGATCGAATCGCGGTGGATGATCGGCGCGATGGCATCGAAGAAGGCGAGGCGTTCGGCGCCGGTGGCGCGCACGATGCTTCCCGCCAGCGCCTCGGCGGTGAGCGGCCCGGTGGCGACGATGGTGAGGCCGGCTGTCGGCAGTTCGTCGACGCGCTCGCGCACGACGGTGACGTTGGGGTGCTGTGACAGCGCCGTCTCGACCTCGGCCGAGAACACATCGCGGTCGACCGCCATCGCGCTTCCCGCTGGCACCCGCGCCGTATGGCCTGCCCGCATCACGAGGCTGTCAAGCTGCCGCATCTCGTGGTGGAGCAGCCCGACCGCGTTCTTGGTGTCATCGTCCGAACGGAAGGAGTTGGAGCATACCAGCTCGGCCAGCCCATCAGTCTGGTGCGCCGGGGTCATCTCTCCGCTGCCGCGCATCTCCGACAGGCGCACCTTCGCGCCCGCCTGCGCGAGCTGCCATGCTGCCTCGCTCCCGGCGAGGCCGCCGCCGATTATGTGCACATCGTGGGAAGTCGGGCGTGTGGTCATGGCGGGGCAGGTAATTGCGTGATAGCTCCGCGGCAAGCCCCAAGGGGCACCCGGACGGAAGGGCCAAGGGGCAGGACGCATGGCAAAGGGCGCGTTGATCGAACAGAGGCCGTGGCTGCTGGCGAGTATCGCTGCGGCAACCGCGTTCTATTTCCTCAGCGACAATCCGATTTTCGAGGGCACCTGGGGCCTGCTGGCCAAGGGCGCTTCGGTTGGACTGCTGGCGCTCTATGTCGCCTTGCGCGTGCCGCAGGGCAAGCACCGCGCGGACGGGTTCCTGCTGGTTGCGGCCTTGGCGCTGGCGGCTTGCGGGGACGTAGCGATCGAGCTCGATTTCGTGACCGGCGGCGCGTTCTTTGCTGCGGCGCATGTGGTGGCTGTGGGGCTCTACCTCAGGAACCTCCACCGGCGTCCCTCACCGGTCCAGAAGCTGATCGGGGCGGCGCTGCTGATCGGCACCCCGCTAGTGAGCTGGCTACTGAGCGGGAATGTGCAGATCGCGATCTACGCCGCTTTCCTCGGCGCAATGGCCTCGGCCGCGTGGATGAGCCACTACCCGCGCTACCGCGTCGGCACCGGGGCGGTGTTGTTCGTGCTGAGCGATTGGCTGATTTTCGCGCGGATGGGGCCGGTCGATTTGGAGCCCGCCAACACGATCCTGATCTGGCCGCTTTATTATGCGGCGCAGATCATGATCGCGACGGGCATCATCCAGTGTTTGCGCGGAGAGCAGCCCGTCAGGTGACGGGCGCTTCGCCCACGTCACCAACCACGTCCACTTCCGCCTCGTCTTCACCCGCATCGTCGATCAGCGCTGCGCCGACGATGTGCTCGCCCTTGGCAACGTCGAAGATGCGCACCCCTGACGAGCCGCGGCCCGAGATCGAGAAGCCCTTGTGCTCCTCGAACCCGCCGGGGGTCAGGTGGCGGAAATCGATGCCGAGGCGGATCAGCTTGGCCTGATCGGTCACCAGCATCAGCTGCGAGCCGTGCTTCACGGGGAAGCTCGCGACGACCGGGCCGTTGCGCTCCGGATTGCTCTCTGGCGTGCCGATATTGGTGATCCCCTGGCCCCCGCGCGCGGTGGTGCGGTATTCATAGGCCGAGGAGATCTTGCCGTAGCCATTGGCGGTGATGGTGAGGATGAACTCTTCGCTTGTCCCCATCGCCGCGACCTGTTCGGCGGGGAGGGTGGAGACCGCTTCATTGTTCTTCCACGCGGCGGCGCGGGTATAGGCCTCGCGGGTCTCCATGTCGGCGGTGAGCGGATCGAGCACGGCCATCGAGACGACCTTGCCGCCCTTCTTGAGGCTCATCCCGCGCACTCCAATGCCGGTGCGGCTCTTGGTCTCGCGCGCGTCGGTGGCGGAGAAGCGGATCGCCTTGCCCGCATCGCTGGCGAGGAAGATTTCCTGCTCTTCGGTGAGCAATTGCACCCCGATCAGCCGGTCGCCCGAGCCCTCGACGAAGCCCATCGCATATTTGCCTGCGGTGGGCACATTGGTGAAAGCGTCCATCGAGTTGCGGCGGACCATGCCCTGCTCGGTGGCAAAGACGATGTTGAGATTGGCCCAGGTCGCCTCGTCTTCGGGGAGGGGGAGGACGTTGGTGACGCGCTCCTCGTCGCCCAGCGGCAGGAGGTTGACCATCGGGCGGCCCTTGGTCTGCGGGCCGCCTTCGGGCAGCTTCCACACCTTCATGCGGTAGACGCGGCCGGTGTTGGTGAAGAACAAGACCGGGTTGTGGGTGGAGGTGACGAACAGCTCGACCACCGCGTCCTCGTCCTTGGTCGTCATGCCCGAGCGGCCCTTGCCGCCGCGCGCCTGGGCACGGAAGGCATCGAGCGGGGTGCGCTTGATGTAGCCGCCGTGGGTGACGGTGACGACCATCTCCTCGCGCTCGATCAGGTCCTCATCTTCCAGCCCATCCCAGGCGGGCGCGATCTCGGAGAGGCGCGGGGTGGCGTAGGTTGCCTTGATCTCCTCGAGCTCGCCGCGCATCACGCCGTAGAGCTTCACGCGGTCGGCGAGGATCGAAAGATACTCCTCGATCGAAACGGCCAGCACCTTCAACTCGCCGCCGATCTCGTCACGGCCCAGAGCGGTGAGACGGTGAAGGCGCAGTTCGAGGATCGCCTTCACCTGCCGTTCGGACAGGCGATAGGTGCCGCCCGCCTGATCGGCATCAGGCTCAATCGCTTCAACCAGCCGGATATATTGCGCGATGTCGCCGATCGGCCATTCCTTGGTCAGCAGCCGCGAACGCGCTTCGGCCGGGTTGCGGGCGGTGCGGATCATGGCCACGACCTCATCGAGGTTCGAGACCGCAACCACCAGACCCAGCAACAGATGCGCCCGCTCGCGCGCCTTGGCGAGTTCGAACTTGGTGCGCCGGGTGATCACCTCCTCGCGGAAGGTGATGAACGCTGCAATGAAGTCGCGCAGGCGCAGGGTTTCCGGGCGGCCGCCACGGATCGCCAGCATGTTCGCCGGGAAGGAGGATTGCGCCGGCGTGTGCCGCCAGATCTGGTTGAGCACGACTTCCGGGGTCGCGTCCCGCTTGAGATCGACGACCACCCGCACGCCCTCGCGCGAGCTTTCGTCGCGGATGTCGGAAACGCCCTCGATGCGCTTTTCCTTGGCCGCTTCGGCGATCTTCTCGACCAGCGCGGACTTGCCGACCTGATAGGGGATCGAGGTGAAGACGATGCTCTCGCGCCCTTCGCTCTTGGCGCCGCGCGTGCTCTCGATCTCGTGGCGGCAGCGCATCAGGATCGAGCCGCGTCCGGTGGTATAGGCCTGCCGCGCGCCGTGGGTGCCGAGGATCAGCGGGGCGGTGGGGAAGTCGGGGCCGGGGATGTACTGGATCAGCTCTTCCGAGGTGATCCCCGGATTGTCCATATAGGCAAAGCAGGCGTCGATCACTTCGCCCAGATTGTGCGGGGGCACGTTGGTCGCCATGCCGACCGCGATCCCGCCCGCGCCGTTGACCAGCAGGTTGGGGAAGCGCGCCGGCAGAACCGTCGGCTCCTTGCGGCTACCGTCATAGTTGTCGGTGAAATCGACCGTGTCCTTGTCGAGATCGTCGAGCAGGCTGTTGGCCACCCGCGCCAGACGCGCCTCGGTGTAGCGCATCGAGGCCGGCGGATCGGGATCCATCGAGCCGAAATTGCCCTGACCGTCGATCAGCGGCACGCGCATCGACCAGTCCTGCGTCATGCGGGCGAGCGCATCGTAGATCGCGCTGTCGCCGTGCGGGTGGTAGTTGCCCATCACGTCGCCGACGATCTTGGCGCTCTTGCGGTAGGGCCGCCCGGCGACGAAGCCGCCTTCCTGGCTGGCGAACAGGATGCGGCGGTGGACCGGCTTCAACCCGTCGCGCACGTCAGGCAGCGCGCGGGAGACGATGACGCTCATCGCATAGTCGAGATAGCTCGACTTCATCTCGTCGACGATGTCGATACGATCAAAGCCGCCCATCGGGCTGGCGGGGGAATCGAGAATGTCGCTGTCGTCGCTCAAGGTCGGGGCCATTTCTGTGTGTGTTGGCGTGCCGTATCAGGCAGGCCGGCCATAGCAGGGCCGGCAGGTCCCCTCTATTTAGGCACAACCCCGGGCTTTCGCCACCACAGCAGCGGAACACTTCGGGAACCCCGCTCTTTTTTCCACACTTGCAGCCCGCCGGAGGGGGCGGGGGGCGCACGGGCATTCAAAGCCCGTTCAGCACGGCATGCCTAGCGGGAATTGCAAATTCCGTGCGAGCCGTTCAAAGGCTCGTCCGGAAGTTCGCCGCAGTCTGCGCCGTCCATCGAACGGCGGGCCTGCGCTTCTTGTGGAGGATGCAGTGACCAATATGTCTTCGCCCCGTCGTCCGGCTCGCCTCGCGCGCCATTTCGCGCTTGCCGTGGCGCTTGCCGCCGGGACCGCCGTGCTTGCCGTGCCCGGCTTTACCGGTGCGGCCTATGCGCAAAAGAAGAAGAAGGGCGAGGAAGCGGCCGAGGCCGGCAAGCCCGTCTACACTCCGGCTTTCGTCAAGGCCTACCAGCCGCTCGACGCCAAGCTCAAGGCTCCCGGCGCGAACATTCCGGCGTTGAAGCCGGAGATCGACGCGCTGATCCCGCTCGCCGCCACCGCGGACGACAAGCTTGCGCTGGGCGGCATGCTGTTCAACGCCGGGATCACCAGCAAGGACTATGCGCTCCAGTTGCAGGGCGCTGAAACGATGCTGGCGAGCGGCAAGACCAAGCCCGAGGATACCGGGCGCTACTATGTCGTCTCCTTCCAGCTCGCCAACGAGCTAAAGCAGTATGACAGGGCGCGCGGCCATCTCCAGAAGGCGATCGACATCAACTACAGCGCGCCGAACCTCTCCACCTCGGACCTGCAGTTGAACATGGCCGAGCTGTTCTTCATCGAGGAACGCAACGAGGAAGGTCTCAAGTATCTCAATGACGTGATCGCGGCCAAGAAGGCCGCCGGCGAGACGGTCAATGCCAAGCTCTACCGCCGCGGGGTCTCGGTCGCCTATGAGAACGAGATCGTGCCGCAGGTCTATGACTTCGTCGAGCACTGGGTGGCCGATTATCCGACGCCCGAAAACTGGCGCGATGCAGTCAACCTGACCCGCAATCTCAACGATTTCGACGGTCCGGTGCTGCTCGATCTGCTGCGGCTCGGCAAGAAGATCGGGACGCTCACGGAGAAGAACGACTACATCTTCTACGTCGAATCTGCCGACCCGCGCCGCCTGCCTTCGGAAGTGAAGTCAGTGATCGAGGATGCCTATGCCACGGGCGTGATCCCCAAGGGCACCGACAGCTGGATCGAGGAGCAGTACAAGGCTGCCGGCAGCCTGGTCGCCGCGGACAAGGCCGCGCTCCCCACGCTCGAACGCGATGCCAATGCGCCGGCTGCCAAGCTGCGCACCGTGATGGCCGCAGGCGACACGTTCCTGAGCTATGGTGAATATGCCAAGGCGGCGGGCTTCTACGAAAAGAGCCTGTCGCTCGCCGATGCCGACCGCGATACGTCGCTGACCCGTCTCGGCATCGCTCAGCTCGGTGCGGGCAATGTCGAAGCGGCGATCGCGTCCTTCGGTCAGGTGTCGGGCGCGCGCGTTCCGATCGCGCGGCTGTGGAAGGCCTATGCGGAGCAGAAGCCCGCTACGGCGGTCGGCGGCTGATCGCCCCAATCAAGGCTGAACAAGACAAGAGCGCCGGGCGGACCACCGCTCCGGCGCTCTTTTTTGTCAGGAGGGGGTGCGCCGTTTGCAAGCCCCAGCGCGCTTGCGGGACGCAGCGCGCATGACTAAATGGCGGGGATGAACGACCTCTCTAGCCCGCCGCAGCCGAGCCCTCCCGAAGGCCGGCCCGCCCGCCAGCGCAAGCCCGACTGGATCCGCGTGCGCGCGCCGGTGAGCGAGGGCTATAACGAGACGCGCCGGTTGATGCGCGAGCTCAACCTGCACACCGTGTGCGAGGAAGCGGCCTGCCCGAATATTGGCGAGTGCTGGACCAAGAAACACGCGACCGTGATGATCCTCGGCGATGTCTGCACGCGGGCCTGCGCCTTCTGCAACGTCAAGACCGGGATGCCCAAGGCGGTCGATCCCTTCGAGCCCGAGAACACCGCTATCGCCGCGGCCAAGATGGGGCTCGAACACATCGTCATCACCTCGGTGGATCGCGACGATCTGGCCGATGGCGGCGCGAGCCAGTTCGTCAAGGTGATCGAGGCGCTGCGCCGCACCACGCCGAACACCACGATCGAAATCCTCACCCCCGATTTCCGCGGCAAGATGCGCCGCGCGGTGGAGATGATCTGCGAAGCCGGGCCCGATGTTTACAACCACAACCTTGAAACCGTCCCGCGGCTCTATCCCACGATCCGGCCGGGCGCGCGCTACTACGCCTCGTTGCGGCTGCTCGAAGAGGTGAAGGCGCACAATCCGCTGATCTTCACCAAGTCGGGGATCATGCTCGGCCTCGGCGAACAGCGCCTCGAAGTGCACCAGGTGATGGACGACATGCGCTCGGCGGAGGTCGATTTCATCACCATGGGGCAATATCTCCAACCGACCCCTAAGCACGCGGCGGTCGAGGAGTTCGTTACGCCCAAGGCGTTTGCGGCTTACGGTGCGATCGCGCGGGCCAAGGGCTTCCTCCAGGTCGCTTCCTCGCCGCTGACCCGGTCGAGCTACCACGCGGGCGATGATTTCGCGAAGATGCGCGCCGCGCGTGAGGAAAAGCTCGCGCGGGGTGGAGCCAAGGTTCAGCTCTAGTGCCCGGCATCCGCGAAACCCGCCGCCTGCCCTACAGCGCTCAGCAGATGTTCGATCTGGTGGCGGACGTGGCCCGCTACCCCGAGTTCCTGCCCTGGGTGATCGCCACCCGCGTGCGCTCGAACAGCGAGACCGAGATGGTCGCGGACATGGTGGTGGGCTTTAAGGCGATCCGCGAGAGCTTCACCAGCCGCGTCTCCAAGACCCGCCCGAAGGAGATCGACGTCCACTATGTCGACGGGCCGCTCTCCGACCTCGACAATGTCTGGACCTTCCGCGCGGTCGATGACCATAGCTGCGAAATCGACTTCGTGGTCGACTTCACCTTCAAGAACCGCCTGTTCGAGCGGATCGCGGGGCAATATTTCGACAAGGCCTTCCGCAAGATGGTCGAGGCCTTCGAGAGCCGCGCCGCCGCGCTCTACGGCAGCAGCAGCTCGAGCGCGCAAAGCGTCGCCTGACGCCGGATCTCGGCGCGCCCGCCGGGGCCATCGCCGCCTTCGAAGAAGCGCAGTTCTCCCTCGGGTTCGCCCGTAGCGCCGCGCACCACTCGGGCGAAGACCACGGTGCCGACCGGTTTTTGCGGGGTGCCGCCGCCGGGCCCCGCCACCCCGCTGATCGCTACCGCCACATCGGCCTTCGAACGGTCGAGCGCGCCCTTGGCCATAGCCCAGGCGCAGGCGATCGAGACCGCGCCGAAGGTCTCGATGATGTCGCTCGGCACCCCGAGCATCTCCATCTTGGCCGCGTTCGAATAGGTCACGAAGCCGCGGTCGAGCACCGCGGATGACCCCGCGATCTCGGTGATCGCGCCCGCCACCAGTCCGCCGGTGCAGCTTTCAGCGGTCGCGATTGTACGTCCCGCGACGGCGTTCTCCGACACCACGCGGGCGGCGAGTGCGGCGATGTCTTCGGGGAGGAGCGAGAGGGGCATGATGCGGCTTACTTCGCTTTCGGCGTTGCGCCGCAGACCGGCGGGTTCTTCATGTCGGTGAGCTCGACGATGAAGGCGACCAGCCCGCCGATGTTCTCGCCCGGCAGCGGGCTCAGCAGCTCGATCCCGCGCTCGATCTTGCCGCAGCTGTCGGGCTTGATCTCGTCAGCGATCATCTGGCCGACGAGGGCATCGACGAAGGGACGCAGCGCGTCTTCGGGCAGGGCCGAGATCATCGCCGCCATGTCTGCGTCCTTGCCTGCGCCGCCTTGGTCCATAAAGGTCTTGAGGAAGCTGAAAGCGCCCGGCCAGGCCTTGTCCTGCCCGGCGCGGAAGGTGGCGATGTAGGCGTCGCCTTCGCGGGCGATGAAGCCGCCCGCGGCAAAGCGGTCGCCGCAGGCGGTGCGGGCGGCGTCATAGGCGACCGGCATGGCGTAGACGACCGCGTCGGCGAGGTCGGCAGGCTGGACGCAGGCCTGCGTCTGCGCCTGCGCAGCGGTGGCCGAGGCAAGCGCGGTGAAGGCGAGGGCAGGGGCGATCAGACGACGGGTCATGGCAGGTCTCCTCAAGCGATGCGGGTGACTAGAACGATAGCCTGTGCGGCGATACCTTCGCCGCGGCCGGTGAAGCCGAGTTTCTCGGTGGTAGTGGCCTTGATGCTCACCGCGCTTTCGGTGAGCCCCATCAGGCGGGCGACTTCAGCGCGCATGGCGGGGCGGTGCGGGCCGATCTTGGGCGCCTCGCAGATCAGGGTGAGGTCGACATTGGCGATGCCGTAGCCGGCCGCGCGGGCGAGGCTGACTGCATGTTCGAGGAAGCGCCCCGACCGCGCCCCGCGCCATTGCGGGTCGCTGGGCGGGAAGTGGGTGCCGATATCGCCCTCGCCGACCGCGCCGAGCACCGCGTCGGTGATCGCATGGAGCGCGACGTCGGCATCGGAATGGCCTGCGAGCCCCTTGTCATGCGGGATCAGCACCCCGCCGAGCCACAGCTCCTCGCCCGCCTCGAGACGGTGGACATCGAAGCCCTGTCCGATGCGGAAGGCGGGTGTTGCGGCTTGATCCATCAGGTCCTCGGCAAAGGTGATCTTCTTCAGGCGCTCGTCGCCATCGACGAGGGCAACTGAACCATTGCTGGCCATCAGCACCTGCGCATCGTCGCCCGCCTCGGGTGCGCCTGCCCATTTGCGGTGGGCGGCAAGAATGTCGGGATAGCGGAAGGCCTGCGGGGTCTGGACGCGGCGCAGCGCCTCGCGCTCCGCCTTGCCAGTCATCACGCCATCGCCTCCCGCCACCGCAAGGCTGTCGACCACCGGCAGCACCGGGATCGCACCGGGCTGCTCAGCGAGCGCGGCGAGCAGCCGGGCGATTACTTCGCGGGGCAAGTCGGGGCGGGCGGCGTCGTGGATCAGCACGGCAGAGGGCGCGGCCTCGGCCAGCGCCTCGAGCCCTGCGCGCACCGACTCCTGCCTTGTCGCGCCGCCGGGGACGAAGCGCACGCCTTCGATCCCTGAGAGCGCCGCCTCGGCCTCGGCACGGGTCTCTGGGGCGATCACCGTCACGATCACATCCGCACCCGCCTGGGCGAGGGCTTCAATCGACCAGCGAATGATCGGCTTGCTGCGCAATAGTCTGAATTGCTTGGGAATATCCCCGCCCACACGCAGGCCTTTGCCCGCAGCGACAACAATGGCGGTGAAAGGGGGGAGGGGGGAGGAACCGGCCATCGGTGCCATCGCTTAGGCACTGGACGGGCTTTCGGCAATCCACTATGCGCTGCCCATATTTTAGGCATTGCCCTCGACATGAACGCGCTCCCCCCTCCGCCGGCCTTGAAGCCGATCGCCATCGGCCCCGTGACGGTCGCCGAGCCCGTGATCCTCGCGCCGATGACGGGCGTCACCGACATGCCGTTCCGCACGCTGGTGCGCCGCTATGGCTCGGGCCTCAACGTCACCGAGATGGTGGCGAGCGAAGCGGCGATCCGCGAAACCCGCGTGAGCACGCAGAAGACCGCTTGGGACCGGATCGAGGAGCCGGTTTCGATGCAGCTGGTCGGCTGCGATCCTGCCTCCATGGCCGAAGCGGCGAAGATCCAGGAAGGCAACGGCGCAGCGATCATCGACATCAATTTCGGCTGCCCGGTGCGCAAGGTCGTCGGCCAGTTCGCAGGCTCCGCTCTGATGCGCGAGGTGCCGCTCGCGGTGCGGCTGATGGAAGCTACGGTGAAGGCCGTCAAAGTGCCCGTCACCGTCAAGATGCGCATGGGCTGGTGTCACGATAGCCTCAACGCGCCCGAGATGGCCCGCATTGCCGAGGACCTCGGCGTCCAGATGGTCACCGTCCACGGGCGCACCCGCAACCAGATGTACAAGGGGAGCGCCGACTGGGCCTTCGTGCGCAAGGTCAAGGACGCGGTCAGCATCCCCGTCATCGTCAACGGCGACATCTGCACCATCGAGGACGCCGCCAAGGCGATGGAGCAATCGGGCGCAGACGGGCTGATGATCGGACGCGGCGCTTATGGCAAGCCGTGGCTGCTCGGGCAGGTGATGCACTGGTGGCGCACCGGCGAGGCGCGGGCGACGCCGGGGATCGACGAGCAATATGCCCTCGTCGTCGAGCACTACAACCGGATGCTGGACCACTACGGGCGCGAGACGGGCGTGAAGATGGCGCGCAAGCACCTCGGGTGGTACACCAAGGGCCTGCATGGCTCGGCCGAATTTCGCAACCGCGCCAACTTCATCGACGATGCCGCGACGGTGCTCTCCGAGATCGAGCGTTTCTACGCGCCCTTCCTGATGCAGCAGGCCGCCTGAGCGTGGCGAGCGTTCCGGCCGAACCGGCAGGCGGGGCCCGCCCCGATGCCCGCGCGCAGCTATCCGGCCTGATCTTCGCGGTGGTGCTGATCGATCCCGAGGGCAGAATCGCCGAGGTCAACCACGCCGCTGAGGATCTGCTCGGCACCAGCGCGGTGCGCCTCATCGGCACACGCCTCACCGACCGCATCGGGCCGCTCGATCCGCGCGTCGAGGCGCGGTTGCTCGCCAGCGAGGAGGCGCTGGTTGCGCGCGATCTGGCGATCCGGGTCGCAACGCAGGAGAGCCGCGTCAACCTCACCGCCTCGCCGCTCGGCGGCTTTCCGGGCTGGCGGGTGGTGACGCTCTCGCAGATCGGCCATGACGACGCCGCCAACCCCGGCAACAGCGAGGCGATGCTGGGCGCGCCCGCGGTGCTGGCGCACGAGATCAAGAACCCCCTCGCGGCGATCCGCGGGGCAGGGCAATTGGCGGCGCGCAAGCTGCCCCACGCCGACAAGAAGCTCGCAAAGATGATCACCGACGAGGTCGATCGCATCGCGCGCCTGATCGACCGGATGCAGCAATTGGGCAGCACCCGCACCGCTTCGGTCGATCCCTGCAACCCGCACGAGGCGATTCGTGCCGCGGTCGCCACCATGCGCGCCGCCGGCAGCGCGCTGGGCGAGATCGAGATCCGCGAGGAGTTCGACCCGTCGCTCCCGCCGGTGCTCGCCAATCGCGACGCGCTCGAACAGGTGCTGATCAACCTCATCTCCAATGCCCGCGATGCGGCGCTGGCGGGCGGGGCGAAGGGCGGGCTCATCATCGTCCAGACCCGCTTCGTCAGCGGTCTTGCCTTCAGCGCGATCCGCAACGGCCGCGCGGTGCCGCTGCCGATCGAAATTACCATCTCCGACAACGGGCGCGGCATCGACCCGGCCTTGCGCGACCACGTGTTCGAGCCCTTCGTCTCGTCCAAGCCTTCGGGGCAGGGGCTTGGCCTTTCGCTGGTGCGCAAGCTGGTGCGCGACATGAACGGCAATGTCAGCCATGACCGCGATGCGCGCGCCGGGCTCACCAATTTCCGCCTGCACCTGCCGCAGGCCCCGGACGCCGCCTGATGCCCAATCCGCATGACCCGATCCTGCTGGTAGAGGACGACATCGCGATCGCCACGGTGATCATCGCCGCGCTTGAGGACGAGGGCTTCGCCATCGCCCACTGCACCGGCATCGCCGCGCGCGACAAGCTGCTCGCCACGCGGCGCTTTGCGGTGATGCTGACCGACGTTATCCTTGAAGATGGTGACGGCCTCGCCAGCCTTTCGGCCGTGCGCGAGCGCGCGCCTGACATGCCGGTGATCGTGCTTTCGGCGCAGAACACGCTCGATACTGCGGTGCGCGCGAGCGAGAGCGACGCCTTCGAATATTTCCCCAAGCCCTTCGATCTCGACGAGCTGGTCCATGCCGTCCGCCAGGCCGCAGGCGCGCGCTCGCCCTCGGCCGAGGACAGCAATGTTCCGATCCCGGGCGAAGGCGAGAAAATGCCGCTGGTCGGGCGCAGCCCGGCGATGCAGGGCGTCTACCGCATGATAACGCGGGTGCTGCGCAATGATCTCACCGTGCTCGTCACTGGTGAGAGCGGCACCGGCAAGGAACTGGTCGCCGAGGCGATCCACGAGCTCGGCAACCGCCGCACCGGGCCCTTCGTCGCGGTCAACACCGCCGCGATCCCCGCCGACCTCGTCGAAAGCGAGCTGTTCGGGCACGAGAAGGGCGCCTTTACCGGAGCCATCGCACAGGCGATCGGCAAGTTTGAACAGGCCAATGGCGGCACGTTGTTCCTCGACGAAATCGGCGACATGCCTGCCGAGGCCCAGACCCGGCTGCTGCGCGCGCTGCAATCGGGGCGGATCCGGCGCGTGGGCGGGCGGCAGGAGATCGCGGTCAATGTCCGCATCATCGCCGCCACCAACCGCGATCTCACCCCGATGATCGCCGCGGGCACTTTCCGCGAGGATCTGTTCTACCGCCTCAACGTGGTGCCGATCGTGCTGCCCCCCTTGCGCGAGCGGCGCGAGGATATTGCCGCGCTTGCCCAGCACTTCCTCGTGCTGGCCGCCGAGGACGGCTTGCCGCGCCGCGTGCTCACCGCCGACGCGATCGAGCAGCTCGAGGCACGCAACTGGCGCGGCAACGTCCGCGAGCTGCGCAACGTGGTCTACCGCCTCACGCTGATGGCGCGCGAGGAGCGGATCGATGCTGACGCGGTTTCGGACATCATCGGCCCCGAAATCGCCGCGGCGAGCGTGCCGCAGGATGCCGGGCAGGGCGGCTTCGGCGGGGCGCTGGCGGCGTGGCTGGCGGCCGAAAATCCGCCGCCCGGCGCGCTCTATCACCGCGCGCTCGCTGCTTTCGAAAAGCCGCTGATCGAATATGCGTTGGGTCGCACCGGGGGCAACCAGCTGCGCGCGGCGCAGTTGCTCGGCATCAACCGCAACACGCTGCGCAAGCGGATCGGCGAGCTGGGGCTGGAGCCGGAGCGCTTCTCGCCCTCCTGATCGCCGCGCTTGAGGCACGAAATGTCGCACAACTGCGGCTTTTGTTTCGTGCCGACTTGCAAATTGGCCACACCATTGTTGTAAAGCGGCAACGATGGCGCAAACCCCACCCAAAGCTCCGCGTCCAGCCCTGCGCCAGCCCCCACGCTGGTGGCGGCGGCTGTTGCTTGCGGGGCGCCGGGCGAACCTCTTCGCTTGGCTCGAGGGGCTGTCGGTGATCGCGCTGGGCGGGGCGATTGTCGCCACCTGGTCGACCTATGGACGCACCACCGGCTCCGACGATCTTCTCCCGACGATGCAGGTCTCGGTGCTGCTGATGGCGACGCTGGTGCCGGCGATGGCGCTGCTGGTGCTGATCGGCCGCCGCCTTGCGCTGCGCCGCGCGGCAGGGAGCACCGCGCGGCTGCACGTGCGGCTCGTGTTCTTCTTCTCGATGGTCGCCGCGCTGCCGACGCTGCTCGTGGCAGGGTTCGCCGCCTTCCTGTTCCAGACCGGGGTCGACTTCTGGTTCTCGGACGAATCGCGCGGGCTGATGGAGAATGCCAATGCGCTGGCGCAGAACTATTACGACGCCAACCAGCGCGACGTCGAACAGAACACCGTGACCATGGCGACCGACATGCGCGACACCCTGTCGCGGGTGCCGATCACCGATCCCGACTTCCCCGATTTCTACGCCTACCAGGCCCAGGCGCGCGAGATTTCCGAAAGCGCTATCCTCCAGCGGATGGGAGACGGATCGTTCCGCACCGCCGCCGCGCTCAACCTGACGCAGGCCGGCAGCCCGCTTGCCTTCAGCCGCGCCGCTCTCCCCCGGCTTGATCGCGGCGAGCTTGCGGTGGTGGTCGGCAGCCCCGAGCGGATCGAGGCGCTGGTGCCGATTGACGCGCAGTCCGGCGTCTACCTCTACAACGCGCGCACCACCGAGGAGACGATGTTCAACTCGTGGTCCAAGGCGCAGTCGATCGTCACCGCCTATGACCGGCTGACGGGTAGCGCGCGCACGCTCCAGCTGCGCTTCAACATCGCGCTGGTCGGGGTGAGCCTGCTGCTGGTAGGCCTCGCGATCTGGTTTGCGCTGCGCTTTGCCGACCGGCAGGTCGAGCCGCTCACCGACCTTGTCGGCGCGGCGCGCAAGGTGGGGCAGGGGAACTTCGCCTTGCGTCTGGAAGGTCGCACCGGGGCGGACGAGATCGGCCTCCTCAACCGCGCCTTCAACCGCATGACCGCGCAGCTCGAGAAGCAGACCCAGGCCCTCGTCAGCGCCAACCGCCAGATCGACGATCGCCGCGCCTTCACCGAAGCCGTGCTAGAATCCGTCACCGCCGGCGTCGTCTCGGTCGACGCGGATGCGCGGGTGACGCTGATGAACTCTTCGGCGCAGGCGCTGCTGGCTCATGAAGGATCGGCCGAAAGCCTCATCGGCCAGTCGTTCGAAACCCTCGCGCCCGAACTTGCCCGGATCCTGTTCGAAGGCCGGGAACGCGCGGTGGTCACCCACGCCAAGGGCACCGATCTCTTGACGCTGGCGGTCAAGGTCGCGCCCGGCACCGACGAGGGCCACGTGATCACCTTCGAGGACATCACCCGCCAGCTGCTCGACCAGCGACAGGCTGCCTGGTCCGACGTCGCGCGCCGCATCGCGCACGAGATCAAGAACCCGCTCACCCCGATCCAGCTGGCGACCGAGCGCCTCAAGCGCCGTTACCGCAAGCAGGTCACCGACGAGGACCGTGAGCTGTTCGACGATCTCACCAACACCATCGTCCGGCAGGTCGGTGATCTGCGCAAGATGGTCGACGAGTTCTCCTCCTTCGCGCGTCTGCCCAAGCCGGTGTTCCGTGACGAGGACGCGCTCGATCTGGTGCGGCAGGCAGTGTTCCTGCAGGAAGTCGCGCATTCGGGTATCGCCTTCTCCGTCGCCTCCTCCGAGCTCATCGACCGCGAGATCCGCTGCGACCGCCACCAGTTCGGGCAGGCCATGACTAACGTGCTCAAGAACGCGGTCGAGGCGGTCGAGGCGCGCGCGATCGAAGCCAAGGGCGCTTTTGCGGGCGAGATCGGCGTGACCATGCGAGACGCGGGCGAGGCGATCATTGTCATCATCGAGGACAATGGCATCGGCCTTCCCGCCAACCCCGAACGCCTCACCCAGCCCTATGTAACCACCCGCGAGAAGGGCACCGGCCTTGGGCTCGCGATCGTCAACAAGATCGTTGACGAGCACGGCGGCGACATGAGCTTTGCCAGCAGCCCCGGCGGCGGCACCCGCGTCAGCCTCAGCTTCGCACGCAGTCCCGTGCCCGTTGAAGGCGGCGGCGCATGATCCCGCATTCCTCCCTTCTGACCCAAACCGCAAAAGGAGCCGCCCCATGGCGCTCGAAATCCTGATCGTCGACGATGAACGCGATATCCGCGAGCTGGTGGCCGGGGTGCTCGGCGACGAGGGCTATGCCTGCCGCACGGCCGCCGACAGCACCGAGGCGCTGAGCCTGATTGACGAGCGGCGCCCGTCGCTGGTGCTGCTCGACGTATGGCTCCACGGCAGCGCGATGGACGGGCTGGAACTGCTCGACGCGATCAAGGCGCGCGAGCCGAACCTGCCGGTGATCATCTTCTCGGGCCACGGCAATATCGACACCGCGGTCGCAGCCGTCGGGCGCGGGGCGATGGACTTCATCGAAAAGCCCTTCGAGGCCGAGCGCCTGCTGCTGCTCGTCGAACGCGCGACCGAGACCGAGCGCCTGCGCCGCGAGAACTCGCGCCTGCGCGAGGGAAGCTGGGGCAATGCCGAATTCACCGGCAACTCGCCCGCGATCAACGCTGTGCGCGCGACGCTCAAGCGGGTTGCCAGCACGGGGAGCCGGGTACTGATCTCGGGGCCGGCGGGTGCGGGCAAGGAAGTCGCCGCGCGCCTGCTTCACGCCTGGAGCGCGCGGGCCAATGGCGCTTTCGTGCTGGTGAATTCGGCCCGCATCACGCCCGAACGGTTCGAACAGGAACTGTTCGGCGAAGAAGCGAACGGCAAGCAGGTGCGTCCGGGCCTGCTCGAAATGGCGGATGGCGGCACGTTGTATCTCGACGAGATCGCCGACATGCCGCTGTCCACCCAGGCGCGGATCCTGCGGGTGCTGACCGATCAGAGTTTTGTCCGAGTGGGCGGCACGAGGCAGATCGGGGTGGATGTGCGGGTAGTGTCCTCCACCACTCGCGATCTCACGGTGGAGATGGCGGAAAAGCGGTTCCGCGAGGACCTGTTCTACCGCCTCAATGTGGTTCCGGTGGTGCTGCCCTCGCTCGCCCAGCGGCGCGAGGACATCCCCGCACTCGCCGAGCATTTCTTCACCCGCTATTCGAACGATCAGGGCCTTGCCCCGCCGGAAATTTCCTCCGAGGCGATGGCCGCGCTCCAGGCCTATGACTGGCCGGGCAATGTCCGCCAGCTGCGCAACGTGGTCGAGCGCACCATCATCATGACCCCGCGCGAACGGCTCGGCATGGTCGAGCCCGACATGCTGCCGCCCGAAATCATCGGCGGCCAGATCGGCATGGCGAGCGATAGCCTGACCGCGATCATGGGCGTGCCCTTGCGCGAGGCGCGGGTCAGTTTCGAGCGCGAATACCTCTCGATCCAGATCCGCCGCTTTTCGGGCAACATCTCCAAGACCGCGAGCTTCATCGGGATGGAGCGCTCGGCTCTGCACCGCAAGTTGAAGCTGCTCGGCATGGCCGACCGGCGCGACGAGGAGGATTGAGCCGACAAAAGGGCGGTTCCGGGCGCCAGCATAGCAATTCGCGGCAAAATCAAGCCTTGTCCCGCGACGGTCCAAGCGCCATTATACGCGGCATCAGGGCCGCCATTCCCCGCTCTTTTTTTGCGGCGGCCTGAAACCTGCGGACCGGCACACAAGCCGGCCGCCAAGAACAGGAGCCACGACCATGTCCAGCGGGCGAACGCTCTCTCCCCGTCCGATTTCGCGCCCTGCCGCGCCTGCCGAAAGCGAAAGCAAGGGCGGCGGCGCCCCGGTCCGTCACGGCGGCAATCTCCAGGACGCTTTCCTCAACCTGCTGCGCAAGAACAAGATTCCCGTCACCATGTTCCTGGTGAAGGGCGTCAAGCTGCAGGGCATCGTCACCTGGTTCGACAATTTCTCGATCCTGCTGCGCCGCGATGGCCAGTCGCAGCTGGTCTACAAGCACGCGATCAGCACGATCATGCCCGGCACTTCGCTTGATCCGGCGCAGTTCGGCAGCCAGAGCGGCAGCAAGAAGCAGAAGCAGCTGCAGGACATCTTCCTGAGCCGCGTCGCCGAGGCCGAAGTGCAGGTCACCATGTTCCTCGTCAACGGCGTGATGCTGCAGGGGCGGATCGCCGCCTATGACCTGTTCTGCATGCTGCTCGAGCGCGACGGCGCGGTGCAGCTGGCTTACAAGCACGCCGTCTCCACCATCCAGCCCGCCGCGCCGGTCGACCTCAGCGTCGATGATGACGACGACGGCGAAGACGACGGGATAGACGACTGAGCTTTGACAGCGAGTTTCAGGAGGAGGTCACCCGCGGGGCGCGGGCCTTGGTCCTGTGTCCGGACATCCGCGCACTGCGCTACGATCTCGACCCGGCCGAGCGCTTGGCCGAGGCCGAGGGGCTGGCGCTCGCGATCGGCGTGGTGATCGCCCATGCGGCGGTGCTACCGGTGCGCCAGATGCAGCCCAACACGCTGTTTGGTTCGGGCCAGGTCGAGAATATCGGCATCTGGTGCGAACAGCACGAGGCCGAGCTGGTGATCGTCGACGGCGCGCTAACCCCGATCCAGCAGCGCAACCTCGAAGACCGGCTGAAGCGCAAGGTGATCGACCGCACCGGGCTGATCCTCGAGATTTTCGGCGAACGCGCGGCGACGGCGGAAGGCCGCTTGCAGGTCGAACTCGCGCATCTCGATTACCAGCAGAGCCGCTTGGTGCGCAGCTGGACCCACCTTGAGCGGCAACGCGGCGGCTTCGGCTTCCTCGGCGGCCCGGGTGAAACCCAGATCGAGGCCGACCGCCGGATGATCCGCCAGCGCATGGCCCGCCTGCGCCGCGATCTCGAACAGGTGAAAAAGACCCGCGCTTTGCACCGTGACAGGCGGGGCAGGGCGCCCTGGCCGGTGGTCGCGCTGGTGGGCTATACTAATGCCGGCAAGTCCACGCTGTTCAACCGCCTGACCGGTGCCGAGGTGATGGCCGAAGACTTGCTGTTCGCGACGCTCGATCCGACCATGCGGGCGATTGGCCTGCCGGGGGTGGAAAAGGCTATCCTCTCGGACACGGTGGGCTTCATCTCCGACCTGCCGACGCAGCTGGTCGCCGCCTTCCGCGCCACCTTGGAAGAGGTCACCGCGGCCGACGTGATCTGCCATGTGCGCGACATGGCCAACCCCTCGCACGCCGCGCAGAAGAAGCAGGTGCTCGACGTGCTTGCGGATCTCGGCGTGGTCGATGCCGAGACCGGGACGAGTGCCATTCCCATCCTTGAAGTCTGGAACAAGTGCGACCTCTTGGACGCTGAATCGCTTGAAGAATTGCGCGAGGCGGCGGAAGGGCAGGGGGCAGTGATCCTCTCCGCAGCAACGGGGGAGGGGGTGGACCTGCTCGAAGCCGAACTCGCCCGGCTGCTGACCGGCGGCGCCAGAGAGGTCAGCTTCCTGGTGCCGGTCAGCGATGGCCGCCGCATCGCATGGCTTCACGCCCACGGCGATGTGCTGGCGGATGATGACGGGGGAGACAGTGAGGTTGGCCCGATGCGGCGCTTGACGGTGCGGCTCAATCCCAAGGAGCTGGGGCAGTTCGCTAGCCTTATGTGAGCCTTGTCAGGCCTTCTTGACCTGCTGCCACAGCTCTTCCTGCTGATCGAGCGAGAGCCTGGTGAAGGCTTCGACCCCCGCCAGCGCCTCCATTGCCCTGAACCGCGCTTCGAACTTGGCGTTAGCGGCGCGCAGGGCATCCTCGGCGCTGATCCCGTGGGCGCGGACAAAGTTGACCGCAGCGAACAGCAGATCGCCAGCTTCCTCGAGCTTGTGCGCGTCTGAAGTGGCAGCGTTAAGTTCCGCAATCTCTTCGGCGATTTTGGCTTCGGAGCCCGACGGATCGGGCCAATCGAACCCGGTGCGTGCGGCGCGCTTTTGGAGCTTTTCGGCACGCATCAGCGCCGGCAGTGCGAGCGCGACTCCGTCCAATGCGCTGGCGACGCCTTTGTCGGCGCGTTCCCGCGCCTTCATGTCCTCCCAGCGCGCCTCGGTCATCATGCCGCCGGCGTCCCCGAAGATGTGCGGGTGGCGGGCTTCCATCTTGTCGGCGATAGCGGCGGCGACATCTTCGAAGGCGAAGTGGCCGGCTTCCTCGGCCATCCGGGCGTGGAAGACGACCTGGAACAACAGGTCGCCAAGTTCCTCGCGCAGTTCGGCCATGTCATTGCGCGCGATCGCGTCGGCGACTTCGTAGGCTTCCTCAATCGTGTAAGGCGCGATGGTGGAGAAGTCCTGCGCCAGATCCCATTCGCATCCGGCGTCAGGATCGCGCAGGGCGGCCATGATCGCGAGCAGGCGGTCGATAGGGGGCTGCTGGGGCGCGTCGCTCATTGCGGTCCTCAAGATGGATAATATATATTATGTAAAATTTACACCAGCGCCGAGGCGGTGCCCTGCGCGATCATGAACCACTCCACCACCAGATAAAGCCCGCCGAAAATCGCCACCCACGTCAGCGCCATCTTGATCGTCTGCCCCCAGCCGAGCCGGTAGGAAGCAAAGGCGCTGCCCATCAGCAGCAGCCACACCAGGCTCGAGACAATCGCGACCGTCATCCCTGCATTCATGCGACCATCTCCAGCCCATCATACCCCACGGTGACGAAGTCCGGCACCTCGGCGCACAGCGCGGCGTAATCCATGCTCTTGTCGAGATGGCTGAGCACCACGCGGCCGGCCTTGCAGGCTTCGCCAAGTTCGATCGCCATGCCGAGATGCGCATGGGTCGGATGAGGCTCGCGGCGCAGGCAATCGCTGACGAGAATGTCGATATTGTAGAACAGGTCGATCATCTCGTCCGAAACTGCGCTGAAATCGGTCGCATAGCCAATGCTCTTGCCATCAGCTTCGAAGCGGTATGCGGTGGTCTCTCCGGGACCGTGCGCCATCTGGCACCAGTCGATCCCGAAGCCTGCGATCATCCTGAGCCGATCGAGCGTGTCGAGCGTGCAGATCGTGGGATAGCCTTCCTGCCCGGCGAAGACGTAACCGAAGCGCTGGCGCAATCTCCGCACGGTTTCGGTCTCGGCAAAGCCCGGGATCGGCCCGCCGCGTCCATATCGCAGCACGCGCAGGTCATCGATGCCGTGGCAGTGATCGGCATGGTCATGCGTCCAGAACACCGCATCGATATGCCCGACGCGGTTGGCGAGCAGCTGCGCGCGGCAATCGGACGAGGTATCGACCAGCAGCCGCTTGCCTTCATCGCTCTCGACCATGATCGAGACCCGCGTGCGGCGGTTGCGCGGCTCTTCCGGATCGCAATCGCCCCAGTCGCCCGCGCCATCCGGCCCGCCCAACCGCGGCACCCCGGTTGAGGTGCCCGAGCCGAGCATCACCAGCTTCACAACACCGCCTTGCTGAAAAGGTTGAAGAAATTCGCGGTGGTCACCCGCTTGAAGTGTTCCACATCCGTTCCGCGCAAGGCAGCAACGAAGGCCGCGGTGTCCGAGACATAGGCAGGCTCGCACACCCTCCCCCGATGCGGGACGGGGGCCAGGAAGGGGCTATCGGTCTCGACCAGCAGCTTGTCTTCAGGGATCACCTTGGCGACCTCCTGCAAGTCCTTGGCATTCTTGAAGGTCACGATCCCCGAGAGCGAGATTGTCAGTCCGAGCGCCAGCACCTTTTCGGCAAAGTCGGCCGAGGCGGTGAAGCAGTGGATCAGGGCGGGGTAGGCCCCCTTCCCTATCTCCTCGGCAAGGATTGCGTGGGTGTCGTCCTCGGCATCGCGGGTGTGGATGATGAGCGGCAGCTGCGTCTCGCGCGCGACATCAATGTGCATGCGGAACAAGCGCTTCTGGGCGTCTCTTTCCGACTTGTCGTAATAGTAGTCGAGCCCCGTCTCGCCGATTGCGACGACCTTGGGGTGGCGGGTGGCTTCCAGCAGCGCGCTGCGGCCCAGATCTTGGTGGGCGTCGGCCTCGTGCGGGTGGATGCCGACACTCGCAAAAACATCCGGCTCGCGCGCGGCAGTGCCGACTACCTGGTCCCACTCGGATTGGCGGGTCGAGATGTTGAGGAAGGCCCCCACCCCCGCGGCCCGGGCGCGTTCGAGCACGCCCTCACGGTCCTCGACCAAGCCTTTGTATTCCAGATGACAATGGCTATCGACCAGCATCACGCGTCCTCGGCAGGAAGCTCACGCCGCGGGAACAACGGGGTCGGCGCGATGATCTGGTAATCGCTCTCGGCGAGCGGCGAATACCAGTGGCTGCGGATCCCTTCGAGGTTGCGCAGTTCCTCCGGAACACCCAGCATATCCAGCAGTTTGGCGCTGCTTGCAGGGATCACCGGGCTGATCGCGACCGCGAGCTGCGCGATGCAGATGTAGAGCGTGGCGAGAACGGTTTCCATCCGCTCAGGGTCCGTCTTGCGCAGCGTCCAGGGCGCCTGCGCGTCGATATAGGCGTTGCAGGCGAACACCGCCTGAAGCCAAGCCTCGACCGCCTGCTGCAATGCAAGGTTCTCGAAAGCTTGCGGAATCTCCGTCGTGATTGCGCGGTCGACGGACTCAAACAGCGCCGTGTCGGCTGCGTCATGCCCGCGGATGGCGGGGAGGTAGCCATCGAGGTTCTTGGCGATGAAGCCGAGGGTGCGCTGCGCGAGGTTGCCGAAGGCATTGCCGAGCTCGCCATTCGCCCTCTGCACAATGGCTTCGGGCGAATAGCTGCCATCCTGTCCGAAGGCGACTTCGCGCATCAGGAAATAGCGCAAGGCATCGACCCCGAACCGTTCCGCCAGTTCGAGCGGATCGGTGACGTTGCCGAGCGACTTCGATTCCTTCTGCCCGCGGTTGAGCAGGAAGCCGTGGCCAAACACCTTCTGCGGCACCGGCAGGTTCGCGCTCATCAGGAAGGCCGGCCAGTAGATCGTGTGAAAGCGCACGATGTCCTTGCCGATGAGGTGCAGGCTGGCGGGCCACATGTCGCCCATGTCATCGGGATAACCGAGCCCTGTCAGATAGTTGGTGAGCGCATCGACCCACACATACATGACGTGGCCCTCGGACCCCGGCACCTTCACGCCCCAATCGAAAGAGGTGCGGCTGACCGAGAGGTCGCGCAGGCCCTGTTCGACAAAGGCGATCATCTCGTTGCGGCGGCTTGCCGGCTCGAGGAAGCCCGGGCTCTTCAGCAATTCAAGCAGTTGGTCCTGATACTTCGAAAGCCGGAAGAACCAGCTTTCCTCGACCGTCCACTCGACCGGCGTGCCCTGCGGGGAGAGCTTCTCGCCGCCCTCGCCTTCCACCAACTCGCTCGCGTCGTAATAGGCCTCGTCGCGGACCGAGTACCAGCCTTCGTAGCGGTCGAGGTAGAGATCGCCTGCAGCCTCCATCGCCTGCCAGATCGCTTGGCTGGCGCGGTGGTGATCGGGCTCGCTGGTGCGGATGAAGCGGTCATAGGAGACGTTCAGAGCGTCACACATCTCGCGGAAATAGCCCGACATTTCGTCGGCGAGGTCGGACGGCGTGCGGCCCTGCTCCTCGGCCTTGCGCGCCATCTTGAGCCCGTGCTCGTCAGTGCCGGTCTGGAACCGCACGCGGCGGCCCGAGAGGCGCTGGAAGCGCGCGATCACGTCGGCCGCGATCGCCTCGTAGGCGTGGCCAATATGCGGCCGCCCGTTGGGGTAGCTGATCGCGGTGGTGATGTAGAAGGGGGTCGTCTCAGCCATGCGCCGGTTCGCTAGCGGGGGCGGCGGCGACAAGCAAGCTGCCGATCTCGAAGGGGAGCAGACCGGGGTCGAAATTGGCGGTGGGGGCCTCGGCGGCGAGCTGCACGAGGGCGGTGTGTGTGTCGATCAGCTTGGCACGACGGAGCGGATCCTCGGCGGCCCGGGCGGCGCGGGCGGCGAGCGATTGCGCCAGGTCGAGCACTGCCTGAACCCGCTCGCGCCCTGCGCGCGGGCCGATCAGGCGGGCAAGCTCGCCGCGCCCGGTCATCCAGCTATCGCCGCTCGCTAAGAGGCCCGAGATGACGCGGGCGATGGGTGCCAAGTCTTCCTCGGCAAAGCGCACCGCCGCGCCGAAAGAGCCTTCTGCTGCGGCAATCGCCTGCGCGTCGGAGGGCAAGCCGCCCGCGTGTAGCATCGCGCCCAGCTGGCTGTCGGTCAGCACCGGGAAGCGCAAGGTACGGCAGCGCGAGCGGATCGTCGGCAGGAGCCGCGCAGGGCGGTGGGTGACCAGCAGGAAGAAGGTTCCCGTCGGCGGCTCTTCAAGGCTTTTCAGCAGCGCGTTGGCGGCGTTGCGTTCGAGATCGTCGGCGGGGTCGATGATGATAGCCCGCCTGCTCCCCAGCGTCGGCCGGGTGGTCAGGCGGCGCTGCATCGCGCGGATCTGCTTGATCCGGATCGAGCGGGCGAGTTCGAACGCCTTGCCCTCGGCCTGCGCCTTCTCGCCCTTGTCGTCCTTGGGGCCATAGGTCAGCGTGATGATGTCGGGGTGATCGCCCGTAGGTTGCGGCACACCGGGCTCGGCGACCAGTTCGCGCGCTGCGGCCATGGCGAAGTCGCGCTTGCCCAGCCCCGCCTTGCCTGCGAGCAGCCAGCCATGATGCATTCGCTCGCCCTCCAGAGCGTCGCGCCAGGCGCGCCAGGCTTCGGCGTGGTTGGGCCAGTCGGTCATGGGAGGAGGTCTTCCAGCACCGCAATGATGCGGGCGTGGACGTCTTCGGGCGCGCCTATCGCGTCGATCCGGGCGAAGGCTTGCGGGTCGGCTTCGGCGAGCGTGCGGAAAGCTTGGGCCACCGCGCGGTGATACTCCGCCGGACGCCCTTCGATCGCGTCGGCCGCTCCCCCCCGCGCGGCGAGGCGAGCCGACAAGGCGGATTCATCGCCCTCAAGCAGGATCACCCGGTCGGGTCGCATTCCGTCACTGCCGAAAGCGTGGAGCGCGGTGATGGCATCGTCGCCAAGTGCGCCAGCTCCGCCCTGATAGGCGCGGCTCGAATCGACGAAGCGGTCGCAGATCACCCAGTCGCCGCGCGCGAGTGCAGGGCGGATCAGATGCGCGACATGATCGGCGCGGGCGGCGGCGAAGAGCAGGGCCTCGGCTTGCGGTGGCCAGCCCTCTCCGGGGGGCAAGAGCAGCAGCGCGCGGATCGCTTCGGCGCCCGGCGTGCCGCCCGGCTCGCGGGTGACGACCACGGTGAGGCCGCGCGCGCGGAGAGCCTCGGCGAGCAGCCGCGCCTGGGTGGACTTGCCCGCCCCCTCCCCGCCCTCGAAGGCGATGAAGCGGCCCGGCAAGCTCACGAGAACGCTCCGGCAATCGCGTTGACGATCCGGTCGAGCGGTCCGGCGGTGTCGACGCTTTCCGCCGCATAGAGCGGGATACGGGCCGGTGCGACGCCCTCGGCCGTCACCTCTAGCACCGCGACTTCTTGCCCCGCCGCGATCGGTGCCTTCAGCGGCCCCTCGTAGCGGATCGTCGCGGAAAGCGGGCTGCTGCTCCCCTTGGGCAGGTTGATCGCGACCGTTCCGGCGGCCTTCAATGCCAGCGTGCGCGCGTTGCCATCCTGCACCCGCGCCTCGCCCACCACCGCGCCCGGCGCGAAGAGCTGGCGGCGCTCGAAGGCCGAGAAGCCCCACTCGACATAGGCCCGTGCGATCCGCGCGCGCAGCCGCCCGTTGGGGACGCCAGCCAGCACCAGCACCAACCGCTGGCCGTTGCGCCTCGCAGTGCCGAGGTAGGAGAAGCCCGCCTCGTTGGTGAAACCGGTCTTGATCCCGTCGGCCCCCGGCACCCGCCCGATCATCGGATCGTGGTTGACCTGCGCGATGCCTTTGTAATCCAGCCCAGCGCGGCCGACATAATAGCCGAACTTGTCCGGATGCCGCGTGATCATCGCGCGGGCGAGCGCGACGAGGTCGCTTGCGGTGGTGAAGGTGCGGCCTTCATCGGGCCAGCCATTGGGGCTGGCGAAGTGGCTGCCGGTCATCCCGAGGCCGAGCGCGGTCTGGTTCATCGCTTGGGTCCACGCCGCGACCGACCCCGCCTGCCCCTCGGCCAGCACCGCCGCCCCGTCATTGGCCGAGACATTGGCGATGCCGAGCAAGAGGTCGTCAACCGCTACCCGCTCGCCTGCGTCGAGGAACATGGTCGAGCCCACCCGCCGCCAGTCACGCGCGATTGTAGGGCTCATGGTGAAGACCTGCGCGGGATCGAGCCGCCCTTGCGCGATCAGCTCGAAGGCGAGGTAGAGCGTCATCACCTTGGTGACCGAGGCGGGCATGAAGCGCGCATCGGGCCGACGTGCGTGGAGCACCTGACCGCTTCCGAGGTCGACCAGCAGCGCCACCGGCGCCTCGGCGCTGGTGGGGACGGCGGGCAGCACCGGCGGTAGCATGAGGCCCACATCGGGCATCATCGCGCGCGCAGGCACGCCTGCAACTAGGGCGAGGAGGGTCAGGGCAAGCGGCAAAAATCGGGGAAACATCACGCGGGTGGCTATATCCGCCCCCTTGCCCCTTGGCGAGGCGGGCGGGCGCATCAGTTCACGATTTCGTCAGCCAAGAGCCCGACGCTGAGCGCATAATAGCTCGAGCAATTATATTCGAGGATCGCGCGGTAATTGCCGGTGAGCAGCCACGCGCGGGTGCCGGGGCCGTCGGGCTGGAAGAAGGCGGCCATCACATTCTCGCCGAGCGGGCGCAGCGGTTCGATCCCCGCCGCGCGCCATTCAGCGACGGTCATCCAGCGGCTGAGCCGCTCGTGGACGCGAGGGCAGACAGGCGAGACGAGGCGGGTGCGGTAGGCCGAGGCGTCGAAGCCCGAAGGGACTGCCGCTGCGACGCCCCAAGGCTCGCCTGGCCGCCATCCGGCATCGCGGAAATAGTTGGCGATCGAGGCGAAGGTGTCCGGGCGGTTCGAAAAGATATCCGCGCGCCCGTCCCCGTCGCCATCGGTGGCGAGGCGCAGGTAGACCGAGGGCAGGAACTGCGGGTTGCCAAAGGCCCCGGCATAGGAGCCGACCAGCTGTTCGCGCGCATAGCCCTTCTCGGCGATCTTCATCAGCGCCACAAACTCGCCCGCGAACAGCTCGCGGCGGCGGCCCTCCCAGGCGAGCGTGGCAAGCGAGCGCGCGAGGTCAAACTCGCCCTTGACCCGGCCAAAGCTCGTCTCGTGGCCGAAGATCGCGAGGATGATCGGCGCGGGCACGCCGTAGCGCGCCTCGATCTGGCTGAGCGTATCGCGGTTCTGGGCATAAACCGCCCGCCCCCCACCGATCCGCGCGCCATCGACATGGGTGCGGATGTAGTCCGACATCGGCGGATAGCCGCGCGTGGTCGCACTGCCGGGCTGGTTGTTGTCGAGCGCGATCACCCGCGGATTGGGGGTGAGCCCGGCAGTCATGCGCTCCAGCGTATCCTCGCGCACGCCTTCGGCGCGGGCGCGGGCCTTGAGGAGCTCGAGATAGGCGTCGAAGGGAATGCCATCGACGCTCGCCTGCGCAGTCGCGGGCACCGAAGCGGGCGACGCGGTGAGCGCGGCCAGAGCAAGCGCGGCGGCAGGAAGGAGACGGGGAATCATGCTGCTAGGGATGTCACACCTTGGATGAATTCCCAACAACCGAACTGGGGATGACTTGCGCGCGAACTCTGGCTAGGGGCGTTTTACGGACAGGTGGCCGAGTGGTTTAAGGCAGCGGTCTTGAAAACCGCCGTAGGTGCAAGCCTACCGTGGGTTCGAATCCCACCCTGTCCGCCAATTATTTCAATTAAGTATCTGAACTTTAAAGATATTATTTGAAATATGTTTTAGTGGACCCACATGCAGCCCCACTTTTAAGTTTCGCTGGGGTATGCCTGGGTTTCGAGCCTTAATCGGAGATCTCCATCATTTCGCTGTGCGCCCCCGGGGGGGATGGATTTTGGAATTAACCCCCGCCCGGTTTGTAAGACTACCTCTCACTGCAAATCATAATTTACCAACATGTAAAGTTTGCTGTGCACCGATGCATCTGCAAGCACCGGGTAAGATCGAACGCTGGTATAAGGCACTCAAGAAACCTCGAACAACAGATCAAAGCGTTTGTCGAGCATTGCAACCATCATCCAACCGCGCCAAATGATCAAAAGAAAGACCACCAAACATTGGTGCCTGCGACACAGCAAGCCTGTCGCCTTGTGTCAACTCGACTGATGAGGTCGGCACTTTGCTAATTTACGCAGTCATCACTGCCAAATGTTATGACGTTAGACGTCCGAATTGAGCGCACGGTGTCCAGATTCTGCTGGTTCGCTTTGCGCACAAATGCGGCCGCAGTGCAGAACAACTGCCAATACCGAAACCTGTCATTCCCACTTGCCGATTACCGCAATCGAACCTTGTGCCTAATTGACATTGCGCTCGTTCGCCGCTCAGTAAGGCTCCCTTGCAAGTAGAACTGACGGATTCGACGTTGCACATCCTGGCGTCGAAAAAATGTGATCGGGAGATGGAATGATGGGTCTGAAGCTTCACTTTGCACCGAATAGCCGCGCAAGCCGGATCAGCTGGTTGCTTGAAGAGCTTGAATTGCCCTACGCGTTGAACCTGATGGCGTTTCATCCCAAGGATCTCAAATCCGACGAACATCGCGCCCGTCATCCATTAGGCCGTGTCCCGGTTCTCGACGACGGTGAAATAACGATTTTCGAATCCGGTGCCATTGTCGACTATATCCTGGAGCGGCACAAAAATGGCGGGTTGAAGCCTGCTGTTGATAGTCCTCACTTTGCCCATTATCTCCAATGGTTTCATTATTGCGAAGGCATGGTGATGCCTCCCGTCAACACGATTGTCGTCCACACGCTACTTCTCCCGCCCGAGCGCCGCGACGAAACCGTCCTGGAGCAGGCACGCAAATTGCTGACCCGGGCGTGGCAGCCGGTCGATGAAACGCTTGCCGGCAAGGATTATCTGATCGGCGATTTCTCAGGTGCAGATATTATGCTCGGCCATGCCGCTTTCATGAGCAATCGGCTTGGCTGCATTCCCCAAGAAATGACCAATTTGAGAGCCTATGTACAGCGCATCAGCGAGCGCCCCGCCTTTGCCAAGGCAATTGTCATGGGGCTGTAAGGCAAACGCAAATAGCCCGGACTATTTCTCCGATAATCATATCCAACGCACAATTCTGGTTGCGACCCGGCCCTGACCTTTTTGCAACATGATGTCGGTGCTACGGGGCGGTATCAAAGCCCCGGCCGACCCATCCATGATCGAAATAGCGCCTGGTGATCGTATTTATTCCGCACGGTGTCGAGCCGCGCGAGGTTTTCATCCTTCATGAAGAGAGCCGGCCTTTTTCTCAGGTTTTCATCTGTCAACTGGATGCCCTCAGCATGCGCCTGCATCGCGTCCATTCGCCGCAAACTGCAAGATAGCGGTTTGCTTCAAGCTAGAAGGCCATGTCAGGGCGCTGCTGCGATGGATGCCGAGATTGAGTCGTCAGTCTCGAGCGTGATACCGCAGCTGTTGGCGGCTATCAGGTTGCGCGTGATGTCACGTGATGTGCTTCCCTGCGCCCGTCAATGGGTGTTGTTTAACTTGATAACTGATCGCTGCATGGACCTTTCACTTGCGGACGCGCTTACGAATTAGCGAATTTCGAGCACAATAAATTGTTACCAAGAATATTGTTCCAAAAAGCAGATACCACTTTATTTTTGGCCAAAGCCAATAAGTGAGCGCGTAATTCAGGGCTTGCTTGCGGTAGTCATAGCCTTGTGGGACGGTCAGAACTTGGTTGTTGCGCACATAAGCTGCGTAATCCTGCAGCATCTCTTGATACAGGCTTGGTAACTTTATCCTCAAGTCAAGCACCTCTCCTGGGTCTTGCACAATGTCGTAGAGGTGCCACTCGCCATCGCCTACGGGGGGAAGATTGCGAACAATTTTGTAGTCTCCGCGAAACAGCGCAGAATTGCCTTGCAGTTCATAGCCTACGGGCTGATCCGCTGGATGTACTTTTTTTGACTTTCCCTGCAAGACCGCCAATAGGCTATTGCCGCGCATCGGTTCGACGTCTCTGCCCTGATAGCGCCCCTGATGCGGTATGATGCCAGCCAACTCGACAAGTGTGGGTGCTATGTCAGTGACGTGCACAAAGTTCTTGTTCAATGATTGAGCGGACATGCCTGCAACACCAGAAACGATAAGCGGTGTGCGTAAGGCACCCTCGCCTGCCCACTGTTTATAGGTGCTCAGCGGTGACACAGCTGCACTCGCCCAACCCGGACCAATGAAAGAGTACGCCCCCATTTCCCCGAGCCGTTCAGTCTTGTCCGTCCAATTGGCTTTGATCCACCACTTGAGCGGTGCGTTTTCATACGGGTCTGCTGCTTCCGCCCCATTGTCTGATAAGAATATAAAAACGGTGTTGTCATAGGCACCGGTCTTTTTCAGATGATCGATCAACCTTCCCACGTGAAAGTCCATCGCCTCTGCCATGCCGGCATAGACTTCCATTCGGCGTGCCTGGTCAACTCGGCTGGCCGCTGGCAGCGAATTCCAATCGACTGTGGTCGCCATGTTGACCATCTTTGTGTCTTTTGGAATGAGGCCCAAAGCAATAGCCCGGTGGCGACGTGCCTCACGCAATGCATTCCACCCCAAGTCGTACATGCCGCGATATCGGTGGCTGAATTCCTTGGGGGCTTGCACCGGGATGTGCACTGCTTGGTAAGCCACATATGCAAAGAACGGCTTGCCGTCCTTCGCCCCCGCGGCGATGTACTCAATCGCTTTGTCGGTGATGAACTTCGATGAGTAGTAATCCTGTGGGAGTGAGGCTTGCTTGCCGTCATCAAACCATTCGCTGTTTTCAATAAAAATCCAGGGTTTTTGTTCCCAGTTATCAGAACTTCCATGGGCCTGTATAAAGGATCGTTCAAAGCCTCGGCTAGGCGGCAGCATCCCCGGTTTGTGCCCCAGATGCCACTTCCCAGTGGCATAGGTGTGGTACCCATTGTCCTTGAGTAACTGCGCCACAGTGATGGCATTGTTACTCAAATACCCTAAGTAACCTGGTTTTCCACGAATTTTTTTCCGGCATGAGATCGTCCATGGCGCCAAGGCCATTGCGATGGTTATCCACACCAGTAAGTAACATCGCGCGTGTTGGAGAGCAGGTCGCCGCCACGTGGAAGTTGGAAAACTTCATTCCTGACCGCGCAAGCGCATCAATATTGGGCGTACGGATTTCACTGCCGAATGCACCCACATCGGAAAACCCCCAGTCGTCACCGACCAACAAAACTATGTTGGGTGCTTTGGGTGCTTTTTGTGCGCCACCGGCGGCGACTGGGACGCACAAGAGGAATACCGCAGCGACAAATTCGAATGCCCAGATTTTTTTCATGGCCCTCATTTCACCTTTGGATTTACCTTAAATTTGCCTCGCGTGGGATTGTCAGGACCTACGCCAGTCTTGCATCCACTGAAGTTCGGTGCAACAGGTCGGCATCACAGATCCGGCCGCCCCATCCATGCTCGGAAAAGCCCCCCGGAATCATATTTGCAACGTAAACTGTCCAGCCGCGCCAAGTTCTCATCCTTCATGAAGAGAGCCGGCCTTTTTCCCAGTTTTTCATCTGCCAACGGATGCCCACAGCATGCGCCTGCATCGCTGCCATTCGCTCGGTAGCCCAATTGGCGTAACGGTCATCATCTTCCCCGCGCGTCCATTCGCCGCAAACTGCAAGATAGCGGTTTGCTTCAAGCTAGAAGGCCATGTCAGGGCGCTGCTGCGATGGATGCCAGTTGAGCCAAAGGCTGTGGCTCGGCGCGGGCGGCATCGTGGCGGCAATCGCTCGCAGGCCGGGTAGTAGGTCGTCGATAGGTATCCAAGGAGCCGTTGGTTCAAGGCATTAGTCTCCAATGTCACTGGGGTTATCATAGGCTGCCGCAAGCATGAGGCGCGATGTGTCGGTGCAATGCTGCAGCATGACCGCGAGCCACGCGCGCCGAACCTGCGCCATGCTCTCGCGGTTCGAAAAGAACCCCGAACCCCACATGCCAAGCACCGCGAGGAGCGTGATCGCGAGGTGGCGGCCCAAAGACTGGGCATCGGTGTCCGCACGCAGTTCGCCATTGGAGATAGCTTGCGCCATTAACACGCGCGCCGATGCGATTGCGCGGTCGACGCTTGTGCTGCGAACCTCTGGATGATCGGAGGTCATGATCGCGGCGTAAATGCCGCGGTAATAGGTTTCATCGCTGTCGAAAAACGTCTCAATCTGTCCAAGCGCGCGCAACATGCCCACTATAGCCACACCGTCAGCGCGGGCCAAACCCAATTGGGTGAATTTGAAAACTGCCTCATCGAGCAGTGCGATTAGCACATCGGTCTTCGATCCAAATAGGTTGTAGGGCGTGCGCAGGCTGACCCCAGCCACTACGGCCAAGCGACGCATGGTGAGATTGTCTATACCTTCGCTGCGAATAATCGACTCCGCCGCCGCACAAATGCGCGCTCGGTTGAATGTTTTGGCCTCTTCGCGTCTTGACATGCTGTTTAGTTGAATATTTTTATAACACGTGTCAATAATGTTTTGCGTCTGATGATGTGTTGACGTCGAAAAGGAGGATTGCAGCCGATGGCGCAGGATCGAATGACCTTAAAAACGGTCGCAAAGTGGCTTGCGTGGTCGATGATCGCGATGGCGGTAATCGTGTTCACGGCTTGGACGACATCGCCCGATCCACGGTTCAATCCGGCAAGCTTTGAGGACAAGCCACTTGTTCAGGGCCTCGCCCCGCTTGAGCAGGCTATCACGCTTGCGCAGTTCCGTGCGCCGAATGGCCGCACACACACGTTGCTGGTGCTAGCCCGCGGAGGGGAGAGCGTTACCGGCATCGACCTAGCCGAACTCGGTGCCCCAGCGACAGCCGATCCGTTTGCGGCGCTGGCTGCCGTGAACCTGGCCCCGGTATTGGCCGGGCGCGCTGGCACGATACCGAAGGTCACGATTGCAATTGGTGATCTGCTGCCGTCAGGCCCGGCTGGCACCCGCCAGATCGGCACGGGAACTAATTTCCCCGAGCACGCCGAAGAGGCTGAGAGTGGCACCGTGTTCCAGTTCCCTAAATTCGGTCCCGCCACTTCTGCACGCACCCGGGTGCAGGCACCAGAGGGCATCCTGCTCGATTATGAGGTCGAAATCTGCGTCCGCTTCGACCGGACATTGCGAACGGTCGAGGACTTTGACCTAGCAGTAAAGGCGTTCTTCCTGTGCGGCGATTTCACCAATCGCAACGCGCTTATCAACCTGGCCGATCCGGACAATCTCGATTCAGGCAGGGGCTTTAGCGATGCCAAGAGCGGACCCGATTTCTTCCCGACCGGCCCTTTTCTTGTTATTCCTAGAGACTGGAAAGCATTTGTTGCCAACATCCGCATGACGACCGCCATCAACGATGCGCCGCGCCAAGACGCGCGAGGCAGCGAGATGACGCTCGACTTCCGAGAGCTTGCGCTAAAGGCCTTCACGGATATGAGCAAATCGCGTTTTCTCTATCGCGGCAGCTATACCAAGCTCATGCCCGATGGCGCGATCCCGCCGAGCGCCACATTGATGTCTGGAACGGCTGAGGGCACGATCTTCACCCCACCAACACGCAGAGACCTGATCGATGCGGCGTTCGCTTATGTGATTGCGGGCGGTCCATTCGCGCGCCAATCACCGATGGACATTGCCCGCGAGCAATTTATCGCCAACGAACTTGCTGGCGGCCATTTCCTGCAGCCAAATGATGTGGTGCGTCATCGTTCGAACGTCCTTGGCGACATTGTCATCACAGTTGTCCGGCCATGATCTAATTGCTTGGGCGGTAGTGCCGTATTCTTGATCGCACCCGCTCCTGTTCATAAGCGTGGGTCGGATTGGAATCAGTGTAACGTCTGCCTCTCACAATGTTCAAGACACTAGCATTGATCGAGCTGATCCACAAAAGCAGCAATAAGTAACGGAAAAGTGTGAGCTGAACGAGCGGCAGGTTTTGCAAAACGCGAGAGGATGAAACGACAGACTATCGAATATCGGCGCTTGCAACACCGCAAGCTGGCCGCCTAATATCAACCCAACTGATGAGGCCAATGCTCCGTTAATTTACGCTGCCATCAGTGCCAAATGTTCTGACGACGGACACACGACACCCCCTTCTGAGCGGCCATCCGTTCAACTTGGCGCATTAATCTGTTTTGAGATGGATATGGGACCATCCACTTTTTTTCCTGTGCGAACGTAAAAATGTACAATCATTCATTTATGTTGCTTATCTCATAAACTGGCTTATCACCGCGCTAAGAATCAGCCGGCGTGGTGGCCTAGAGGTGAGTGAATGACCGAGTTTGACATTCCGGTGTTGGTGGTGGGCGCAGGACCAGTAGGTCTGCTTGCCGGGCATATGTTTGAACAGCTCGGGATTCAGGCGCTGATTGCTGAGCGCCATGCTGGTCGGCTCGATGCGCCAAAGGCCCATGCGCTCAATTCACGCTCGCTGGAAATCTGTCATGCGGCGAGGCTGCCGATGGACAATATTCACGCCAAGGCGACCCGATCAGATGAAGGCGCGTTCGTCCGCTTCATGACAAGCGTGACCGGAGACGAACTTGGTTCGATCCCCTATGAGCGGCAGGATAAGGCCGTGCGTGCGCTGACCCCATGGCCGCTGATTAATATCGCGCAACCCGATTTCGAAGTGGTGGCCGAAGACGCGCTGGAGGGCGCAAGTCATGTCGAACTGCGCCGTCAGCTCGAATGGCTGGGTTATGCAGAGAGCGGCGATGTCATCATCTCGCGCCTGCGTGATCATGCGAACGGCGAGGATGTAATGGTGCGCAGCCGGTATCTGATCGCTGCCGACGGCGCAGGCGGTGCGATCCGCGATGCCGCGGGAATTGCGCTCGAGGGCATGGCCGACATTGCCCATAATGTGATGATCCATTTTGAGGGAGATTTGCGCGGCCTGGTCGGTGACCGTCCGGCGATCCTCTATTTCATCTTCGGCGAGGCCATCGGCAGCGTGTTAATTGCCTATGATCTGGGTAAAACTTGGGTGCTGATGCATCCTTATGATCCCGCAACGACCACTCTGGCGGATTTCACGGACGACGTCTGCGCGCGGATGATCTCGACCGCCATTGGCCAGAACGTGGACATAACGATCAAGGGCGCAAGGACCTGGTCAATGTGCGCGCAGGTTGCGAGCACATACCGCACGAAAAACGTGTTTCTGGTTGGCGATGCAGCGCATCGTTTCCCGCCGACCGGTGGCCTTGGCCTCAATACCGGGATCGGCGACATTCAGAATCTCGCCTGGAAAATCGCGGCTGTCGAACACGGCTGGGGCGGAAAAGGGTTGCTCGATAGCTATGGTGATGAGCGGCAGCATGTTGCGCGGAGTAACATGGGGCAAAGCGTCGGAAATGCGCTTAAGATCGCGCTGGTCTACCAAGCGCTTGGGCAAGAAATGCGACAACCGGTTAACAGAGACGAACTTGACAAGCGCCTTGCCGATCCAGCCCATCGCAACGCGATTGCAGCTTGCATCGCGATGCAGGCCGAGCACTTTGACAGCCTGCGCTTGCAGCTTGGCTATGTGTATGGTGACCACCGCGACATTGATGCGGGCACGCCGATCAACGTCTATGTGCCAAAGGCCATCGTCGGGGCATGCCTGCCCCATGCAGTGCTCGCCGGCGGTGGATCGACGCTTGATCTGATCGATGCGGGAGGTTTTACGATTTTGGCTGGCGCAGCAAGCGGACATTGGGAAAAACTGCTGGAAAGAAGCACAGTTCCGCTGCGCCTGCTGGTCGAAGGCCGGGATTTTCAGCTTGCGTCGGGCAAATGGTCCCAGACCGTCACACTGGGCGCAGATGGCGCTCTTCTAGTTCGGCCCGACCGGCACCTTTTGCATGTCGCGCGCGATGCGAATGCCGACGAGGCCGCCGCCATGGAGGCAGCGCTGAAAGACTATCTGAAAATTTTGGCGGGAGGGAAAGTATAATGGAGTTGGGAATAAAAGGACGCAGGGCATTGGTCTGTGCATCATCAAAGGGACTGGGCTATGCTTGCGCCCTTGCGCTTGCCCGCGAAGGGGCAGACGTAATCATCAATGGCCGCACTGAGGAAACCTTGCTCGTGGCCAAGGCGCAACTCGAAAAAGCGTCCGGTCGAACAGTGACGGCGATTGTCGCCGACCTTGGCGACAAGGCCGCGCGTGACGACCTAATCGCGAAAGCCGGTGAGATCGACATTCTCGTCAACAATAATGGCGGACCGCCGCCGGGGCACTTCCAGAGCTGGGACGAAGAGGCGTGGGCCTCCGCCGTCAATATGAACATGATCCCGGCGCTGATGCTGATCCGGGCGTTCCTGCCAGGCATGCAGGCGCGCAAATTTGGGCGGATCGTCAACATCACCAGCGCCATGGTCAAGACGCCCAAGGCACCAATGGGTCTTTCGACCGCCGCGCGGACAGGGTTGACTGCCGCGTGCAAGGCTATGGTCCCCGTAGTTGCGGCGGATAATGTTACGATCAACAGCATGCTGCCCGAACGCTTTGACACCGACCGCCAAAAGATGATCGCCAATCTGATGGTCCAGATGAAGGGCATCACTTTTGAGGAAGCCCGCGCCGAGATTGCCGGGACAATTGCCGCCAAACGCTTTGGTGATCCGGCCGAGTTCGGCGATGCCTGCGCGTATCTTTGTAGCGCGCAGGCTGGATTTATTTCTGGCCAACAATTGCAACTCGACGGCGGGACGTACGAAGGCCTGATCTAGAATAACGGAAGATGTGGCATGGAATTGACGGCAAAAATCCTTATTTCGCTTGTGGCAGTTATGACCGCCTTTGGTCCGATGAAGGCCGATTTCAATAAGACCCACGCGACCAATCCGCTGTGGACGCCGCACGCACGCTTCCACGTTGTCTGGCAAGTATTGTGTCAGGCGGGCGTGGCCATGTTTATCCTCTACATTGTTTGGGGTCTGAGTTTCCCCGGCCATGTAATCCTGGCCGCGATGATGAATTTCAACTGGATAGTGAGTTTCTTCCTGACACTCGCCAACATGAAGCGGTTTGAAGGATCGTTGAAAGATGTGAATGGCATTCGGCCTTTCCGGTTCAACATTGGCGGAACGGTGCGGCTGGTCGATACCAATCTGTTCGGCGCGACGATGCTGGCGACGATCAACATGATCGCAACCGTTCTGGTGCTGCAATGACCGATGGGCTCACGCTTTATCACGCGCCGCCTTCAACCTGCGCGCAAAAGGTCAGGCTGGCGCTTGCCGAAAAGGGACTCGTCTATCAATCGCAGCTGATAGACCTGTTTACGGGCGGTCAGCATGATCCGGATTATGTGAAACTAAACCCCAATCATGTCGTTCCCACGCTGGTTCATGATGGTCGGCCGATCATCGAATCGGCGCTGATCTGTGAGTATCTGGAGGATGCCTTTCCGGAAATCCCATTGATGCCGCAAGACGCGGTGTGCCGTCATGCTGTAAGACTGTGGACCCAATATATTGATCGGGTCCACGCCTATGCCGCTGTCCTCACCTTTGCGGTCGGGCCGCACAAAATGATCGTTTCGCAAGGGCAAGCAGCGATTGAAGCCAATGTCGCCAGCGTTCACGGGAAGAAAGGGCAAGCGGCACGTCGGATTGCCTTGGAGCAAGGCGTGGCGTCGCCGCTGTTTGGTGAAGCGCTCGCGGCTTTTGTTGCAATGCTCGACCGGATGGAGGATGCGCTGCAATCGTCACCTTGGCTGGCAAATGCCAGCTTCTCGCTCGCCGATACGGCAGCGCTTCCCTATGTTCTGCGGCTTGACCATCTCGCGATGACGCCGCTGATCGAGGCCCGCCCGAAGGTAGCTGATTGGTTGGCCCGCATGGCCGCGCGGCCTAGCTATGGGCCGGCGATTACAGACTTTCTCGCCCCTCCGTTGGTGGCCATGCTCAAAGCAAATGGTGCCGAAGTCTGGCCCGAGATTGACGCGTTGGCCAAAGCCGCCTGACCTTATCCCCATTCACGGAGAGACACATGAAACTCGTCACATTCACCAGAGGCCAGACGGCAGAGATTGGCGTCGTCATCAATGATACGACTATCGCACCCCTCGGTCACCTAGCGCCGGATATGATCGCGCTGATCGCGAACTGGGACATTGCCCGCCCAAAAGTTGAAGCTTTGGCAGCTGCTCCCGAAGAGACAGTTGATATCGCCTCGGCTCGCCTGCTCGCACCGGTTCCGCGCCCGGGCAAGATTTTCGCCATAGGCCTCAACTATGCCGATCATGTCGCTGAAACCGGGATGCAAACCCCGTCGAACCAGATTTGGTTCACCAAGGCGGGCACATCAGTCAACGGGCCATATGATTCGGTCCAAATTCCGCGCGGTTCGATGATGACCGACTATGAAGTCGAATTAGTCGCTGTCATCGGTAAGGGCGGTCGGCATATCAGCAAGGATGACGCGACCGCGCACGTCTTCGGTTATTGCATCGGCAATGATGTCACCGAACGAGCCTGGCAGATGCGCACCCCGCAATTTTCCCTCGGCAAGTCCTTTGATACGCACGCGCCTTTCGGCCCTTGGATCACCACCAGCGACACGGCTGGGAATATTCATAATCTCGGCATCCGCTGTTTCGTGAATGGTGAAGAGCGGCAATCGTCTAACACCCGGCATCTGATTTTCAACCTGTGGGAGCAGATCGCGGAACTGTCACAAGCGATGACATTGGAACCCGGCGACGTTATCTTCACCGGCACCCCGGGAGGGGTTGGCATGGCGATGAAGCCTATGACCATGTTGAAGGCGGGAGATGTGGTGCGCTGCGAAGTTGATGGCTTAGGACATATCGAATCCAGCTTCGTCGCAGAGTGAATAACCGGATCAATCGCCGCAGGGATAATGAGTTCAAAACGAGCATGACAGTGCCGCAATCATCTCTATTTGCCGCCAAAGCCAAGCATTTGGGAAAGAGCGCCCGCAGCCGGGCGCGACTGATCGATGCGGCGCTTGCCGTCTTCGCGCGCGAAGGATTGGAAGCGGCATCGGTCAACGAGATCACGCGCGAAGCCGAGATGGCGAACGGCACTTTCTATCTTCATTTCAAAGACAAGGACGAACTGACGTCGGTCGTTGCACTTTCTGTGGCGGCCGAAATCGTCCACGAAATGGATGAGGCGATGGCTGACATTGACGATGCGATTGAACGGGTCAGCCTTGGCACACGGCAATTCATACATATCGCTTCGGAACGGCTGAACTGGGGCTGGGCGTTCTGCCAGGCATTCTGGGTTTTGCCAGAGCTGCGCAAGGAGGCTGGGCAATATCTTCGGCGCGACCTTGAACGGGGTGTTGCGCAGGGCGTGTTTTCGATCCGGGTCGATGACTTTCTGGTCGAAATGGTAAGCTCGCTTGTCAATGTCGCGCTATTTGCGCGGATGAACGGCACCGCAGGAGCAGAGGCCGGCAGCAAAGCCGCCGAAATGCAGCTGCGCATGCTGGGGGTTGACCCCGACCGCGCGAAGCAGGCCGCATGGCGTGCGTCTTAGCAATAAGATGGCATTGATGATGTCATTATATTGCGGCAAACGTGATGACACACCGAGTAGGGAGGGACTGTCATGCGCATGCGCAGCAAGATAGTGTTGGGAATTGCCGCACTGGCACTGTTGGCGGGCATTGCCGTCAAAACACAACAAGCGCGTATTGGCGCTGCGCTGTTCGGCAATTGACCTGCCTTCCCTTAGCCAGTGGCTAAAGGAAAGAAGTGCAAGCCTACCAATTCGTAACGTGGAGCCAGTTTCATCACCGTCCTCCCGCTGCCTACACCAATATCACCCACATAACGTCCGCAATATTGTCGTGTCCTGATAGTCCGCTTTGCGCACTCGCCGAGCCGAGAGCTGCCTGTCTGCAACCGGCCCAGTTTCGGTCATCGTTATGGGACTAATGCCATCATCTCCGCTGTGTTGCAGGCCTCAAGGTTTTTCCGACCAAAACAACTTACATGATGGTCTGAGCCCGAGGTTTCTACCAGCGATGAGTAGAGCCTTCGCCCGGTTTGATGCCCATGCTTGGGCGTGATGGCAACAACCGGGTTGGGGGTTAACCCCCAACCCGGTTTGCCGACTGAACCGGCTCCCATCTCAGCCGGGGTTCTGTTCCCGAGGCTCGAGTGGGGCCGGAAG
>CAMCUB010000014.1 GCA_945878845.1 Erythrobacter sanguineus
TATCGATCGCTGCGACAACTCGGTCCCGAAGATCCTGCGAAAGCGTTCGTGCCATCCATGCTGGCCTCCTGCCACCAGCACGAAGTCTGAATCACAACCCCGCCGCAAAGGGAATCCCCGCCGAGTCAGTTCGTGTGGAAACCGCTCTAGCGACAATTCGGTTCGATCTAATGCCTTCCTGTGCTTCATTCCGCTGTCGCCTGCGGGAGGGGTTAGGGGTGGGCCAGCGCGGTGCTTTCGGCACGCGGGACGCTCCACAAACCTGAGCGGAGGCCCAACCCGCTGCTACCACCTCCCCGCCCCGGGCTTGACCCGGGGCCCAGCTTCCTTCCCGTTCGAGCGCAGAAACAGCGGGGTCCCGGGTCAAGCCCGGGACGGGGTGAGGGGGCGCGCCTTCACCTTTTGCTCAGAACGTCAGGCTATTACGCCCCGATGGGCAAGCTCCATCATATCCGTAAAGGCAGGCCGAGGAAGCTCCATGAGGTCGAATGGACCGAGGGCGGGCTGCGCCTCTCTCCTGCCCGGCGTATCGTGCAGAGCGACTGGTTCTGGCCAGCTATGCTGACCTTCCCGCTAGGCACCTTCCTGATCGTGTTCTTCTGGTGAACCCCCTCGCCGCCATCGCCACGCCGGCCAACATCCCCACCGCGCTGATCGCGATCAACTTCCTCGCGTTCGCCGCTTTCGGCCTCGACAAGGCGCGGGCGGAAACGGGGGCTTGGCGGATTTCGGAGACCACGCTGCTCAACCTCGCAATGATCGGGGGCACACCCGGAGCCTATGCGGGGCGCGCGCTGTTCCGGCACAAGACGAGGAAGCAGCCGTTCTGCAGCCGGCTCCACGCCATCGCCGTCATCCAGATCGCCATCATCGCAGGCATTGCGTTCGGGCTTGCCAGATAGAGCGCAAACACCGCTTTCCTACACGCTTTCAGAGGCGTAGCGTTCTCCGGTCATGCCCGCTGCAACCCCCTCGCCAACCCGTCAGCCGCGCGGCCTTGCGCCTGCCCTGAACGCGCGCGCGGGGGGAGAGAATTTTGCATTTATACTGTGTCTCATGTGTCTCCAACAGCCGCGAAGCTGAACAAGACGCGCCCGGTCAGGCCCCGCACCATGCCTTGCGTGTCCCGCCCCAGCGTGCGGCGAGGCCCTCGCGGACCAGGACGGCGCCGAGGCTCTGGCCGCCGCGGGTGACGATGCGCAGCTCGCGGCCGTAGCGGTCGCGGGTGCGGCCGTCGGCGGGGACGGCGAGGCCGAAGCGGCCCGCGTTGAGCAGCTGGCGCATCCGCTCGGTGGCGCGCTGGCCGAGCGCGCGCTCCTGCGGGCAACGGGGCTGCGAGACCTCGGGGGTGTCGATGTCGGCGATGCGGATCTTGGTGCCGCGCAGCCAGAAGGTGTCGCCGTCGACCACGCAGGTGACGCGCACCGGGCCCTTGCAGACGGGGAAGAGCGCCGAATGCTGCTCGCCGCGCTGATCGGGGGCGGACTGCGCCTCGCCCGCCTCGGGCCATAGCGCAAGCGCGGCGGCGGCGGTCAGAGGCACGGCTGCAAAGGCCGCAATGCGGCGCAGAAGAGGTTCCGGTCGTGTCATGCAAGTATCCCGCTGGAGAGAATAGCGGGGAAGCATGACGATTCCAGCGAAATTGATCGGGATCAAACGCCTAGGGGTTGGCCCGCGCTAGGGAGGGGGCATCCAATGAGGGAGAACCTGATGTCAGCCCATACGCCGCATGAACTCGCCGACGCCTTTCCGCGCGATGCCGAGGCGCTGCGCCGCCTCAAGGCGACCGACGCGCACTTCGCCCGCCTCGCGGCGCGGCATCACGAGGTCAACCGCGAGATCCACCGCATCGAATGCGAGACCGAGGCGGCGAGCGACGAGCGGCTCGAGGCGCTGAAGAAGGAGCGGCTGGGCCTGCTCGACCAGATCGCGGCAATGCTGGAGGAGGCGTCCACGGCCTGAGGAGGGAGTCTTTGCTGCCCTATCGCTCCGCTACTTGAGGGCGTCTTTGCCGCCCTATCGCTGCGCTACGTGAGGGCGTCTTTGTCGCCCTACCGCTGCGCTACCTGAGGGCGAGCTTATGCAGGCGGGGCATGAGGCGATGTCCCGCCTGCAACCCGGCACGGCCAGCCGGCGTGGTGCGCCTTACTCGTGCGCGTCGACGCGCGGTGCAAGGCGGCGGTCGGTGCCCGAGCGACGCTCGCCCTTGCGGCGGTCGGGCTCGGCTGAGGGCTCCGCGGCGTGGCGGCGGCTCTCTTGTCGGCGGCCGCCTCCCGAAGGGTCCTGGACGCCGGACGGATCCGGGGCGGGTGGTGTGCTGTCCTGGTTGGCCATGGTCACCTCTCTGGCTGCGCAGAATAGCACCAAGTGACTGGAATGACGACTGCGGGGTAACCCTCAGGCGCGTCATCCCACCAAGCCGCTTGGCCCCGCGCGCGCAAGCCGCTAGGGCGCGGCGCGAGATGCGCGAGCTCGCGCGCTGGGAACGATGCCGGTGACCGACAAGATTGCCAACCCGCGGGCGGAGACGCCCGACCTGTCCAAGGCTGAAGTGCTGATCGAGGCGCTGCCCTACTTCCAGCGCTACGCTGGGCGGACCTTCGTGGTGAAGTATGGTGGCCACGCGATGGGCGATCCCGAGGCCGCGCGCGACTTTGCCGAGGATATCGTGCTGTTGAAGGCGGTCGGCATCAACCCGGTGGTGGTCCACGGCGGCGGCCCGCAGATCGGCCAGATGCTGAAGCGGCTCGGGGTGGAGAGCACCTTCGTCGATGGCCTCAGGGTGACCGACGAGGCCACCGCCAAGGTCGCCGAGATGGTGCTCTCGGGCGCGATCAACAAGGAGCTGGTCGGCTGGATCGCGGCCGCCGGGGGCAAGGCGATCGGCATCTCGGGCAAGGACGGCGGGCTGGTCACCGCGCGCAAGGTGAGCCGCACCACCCGCGATCCCGACAGCAATATCGAGCAGGTGGTCGACCTCGGCTTCGTCGGCGAGCCGGCGGCGGTCGACACCTCCGTCATCGACACGATGGTGGGCGCAGGGATGATCCCGGTGATCGCCCCCATCGCCCCCGGAGAGGACGGGGCGACCTACAACATCAACGCCGACACCATGGCAGGCGCGATCGCGGCGGCGTTGGGCGCGGCGCGGCTGTTCCTGCTGACCGACGTTCCGGGCGTGCTGGACGCGGACGGAGCGCTGCTCACCGATCTTACTCCCGCCGACATCGCCAAGCTGCGCGAGGACGGCGTGATCCGCGGCGGGATGGTGCCCAAGCTCGAAACCTGCGTCGCCGCGGTGCAGGCGGGCTGCGAGGCGGCGGTGGTGCTCGATGGCCGGGTGGGCCATGCGATGCTGCTCGAATTCTTCACCGCCCGCGGCGCGGGCACGCTGGTGCGGGCCTGATCGCGGGGAACCGGGGCTGGCGCGAGGCGTATTAACAGGCTAATACGCCTACCAAGGGACAAGACCGGGCGCAGGCCAGCCACACGGCACGCCGCCGCCCCTGTTACGGAAACGGATCGCAATGACTCAGGCATTGGTTGATATTCTCGGCATGGTGATCAGCACGGCCAACATGCTGCTGATCATCTGGTTCATCATCGGCTTGCTGTTCGCCTTCAACGTGGTGAGCCCCAGCAACCAGTTCGTCTTCGCGGTGCACGATGCGCTCTCGCGCCTGTTCGAGCCGGTGCTGCGCCCGATCCGGCGCATCATGCCCGATACCGGCGCGATCGACTTCTCGCCGATGGTGTTCATGATCCTGCTGGCGGCAGTCTCGCGGATCGTGCAGGGCCTCGCCTACTGATGGGCGAGGCGCTGCGGATCGACGGCAAGGCCTTTGCCGAAAGCCTGCGGGCACGGATCGGCGCGGCGGCGGCGGACTTTGCCCATGCGGCCGCGCGCCGTCCGGGCCTCGCCGTGGTGCTGGTCGGCGATGATGCGGCGAGCCAGGTCTATGTCGGCGCCAAGGGCCGGGCCTGCGAGGAAGCGGGCATCGCCAGTTTCGAGCATCGCCTGCCCGCCGCCACCTCCGCAGCCGAGCTGCTGACGCTGGTCGAGCGGCTCAACCGCGACCCCGAGGTTGACGGCATCCTGGTGCAGCTGCCGCTCCCCCAAGGGCTCGACGAGCAGGCGGTGATCGCCGCGATCGATCCCGACAAGGATGTCGACGGGTTCCATGTGATCAACGCAGGCCGCCTTGCGGTCGGGCAGGAGGGCTTTGTCCCCTGCACGCCGCTCGGGTGCCTGATGCTGTTGCAGGATCACCTCGGCGACCTGAGCGGGCTCGAGGCGGTGGTGATCGGGCGCTCGAACATTGTCGGCAAGCCGATGGCGCAGCTGCTGACTGACGCGAACGCGACCGTCACGCTCGCGCACAGCCGCACGCGCAACCTCGCCGAGGTGGTGCGTCGCGCCGATATTGTCGTTGCCGCGGTGGGCCGTCCGGAGATGGTGCGCGGGGACTGGATCAAGCCGGGCGCGATCGTGATCGACGTCGGCATCAACCGCTTGGCCCCCACCGACGACAAGCCCAAGGGCCGGCTGGTGGGCGATGTCGCCTTCACCGAGGCCGCCGCGGTCGCGGGCGCGATCACCCCGGTGCCGGGCGGGGTCGGGCCGATGACGATTGCGGTGCTGCTCCGCAACACACTGGTCGCAGCGCATCGCCACGCCGGAATGGAGCCGCCCGAGGGATTATGAAACGCACCCGCCTGCTTGTCGCCGCCGCGCTCTGCGTCAGTCTCACCGCATGTGCGGGGAGCGGCGGGCCGCCCAAGCCGACCAAGCGGCAGGTGGCGATGATCGACCGCGCGCTCGCGACCGCCCCGGGGGCCGCGCAGCCGAGCACCATCGTCGCCGCCGAGATCGCCTTTGCCCGCGACGCGCAGGAACTGGGCCAGTGGACCGCCTTTGCCAAGTATGCCGCACCGGGGGCGCTGCTCCACGGCAGCAAGGGACCCTTCGAAATCGCGCCGTGGCTGGCGACCCAGAGCAATCCTCCGCAAGCCGTCCAGTGGAAGGCGCGCACCGTGGTGATGAGCTGCGACGGCGCGGTCGCGGTCAGCCAAGGCCGTCTGCGCGAACCCGATGGCACGGTCGGCAATTTCGTCACCGTGTGGGAGCGGCAGCCTGACGGGCGCTACCTCTATGTCTTCGACGTTGGTGGGGCCGACGTGCCGCAGCCCCCGCCGCCTGCACCCCCTGTGGAAGCGCAGCCGGGCGACATCGTCGTGACCGAGATTGACGCGATCCAGGGCCTCGTAGCCAGCTGCCCGCGCCCCGGCACCCCAGTGCCACCGCCGCCGCCGATCTCGCTCGGCGAGGACGGCAAGACCGAGGCACACCTCTCGCGCGACACCACGCTGCGCTGGCGCTGGGAGCACCGGGCGGACGGCACGCGCTATATCCTCGCGGAATACTTCTATCAGGGCCGTTGGTTGACCGGGATCGAACAAAGCCTTGTGCCGATCGGCAATTGATGTGAGGGGCTCCGAGAGCCTTCCGCCATGCTGACAGAAACCTTCCTTTCCGCCTTCGTCACCCTGTTCGTGGTGATCGACCCGCCCGGGTGCGCGCCGATCTATGCCGGGCTGACCAAGGGCGCCAGCACCGCGCAGGCGAGCAGCATGGCCCTGCGCGCGACCGGGATCGCCAGCGTCATCCTGCTGATCTTTGCATTGTTCGGGCAGGAACTGCTCGGCGCGCTGCATATCGAGCTGAACTCGTTCCGCATCGCGGGCGGGCTGATGCTGTTCTTCATCGCCTTCGACATGGTGTTCGAAAAGCGCACCGAGCGCCGCGAGCAGCGCGCCGAGAAGGTCGCGGCGACCCCGGAGATCGAGGACGTCTCGGTCTTCCCGATGGCAATGCCGATGCTGGCCGGGCCGGGCGCGATCGCGGCGGTGATGCTGCTGATGAACGAGGCCGACGGGAACTTGCCCGAGCAAGGCCAGATCCTCGCCGCGCTGGCCGCGGTGCTGGCGATCACCGCGGCCGCGCTGGTCGCCGCCGGCCCGCTGATCCGCCTGCTCGGCGACAAGGTCGAGGCGGTCATCACCCGGCTGCTCGGGGTGCTGCTGGCGGCGCTCGCGGCGCAATATGTGATCGACGGATTGAAGGGCAGCTTCGGGCTCTAGCCCGCTGTGCCCTTTTGGGGGGAGCGCGCATGGCGAAGAAGAAGGTGATCGTCGAAGGTGGGGGCGCCAACCTCTACTATGTCTCTGAAAGCAATGGCTGGATTTACGTCTACAAGGGATCGGTCTGGGGCAGCGACACCCAGATCGGCAAGACCCGCGACATGCGCGATGCGATTGCGGTGATCGAGAACCATGCAGGCCGCCGCGTGAAGAGTATCGGCTAACCCGATTTTCGAGGCGCCAGCCTTAACAAAAACGTAACGATAACAGCACTAAGCCCTCGGCAATCCCTTCGGGCGTGGGGTTGACACCCTTCCGGCCTTCGGGGATATCCTGTCTCAGAACGAGACAGATCGCAGCGTCGCGGGGGATCAGTGGGAATATCGCTCCAGAAGAGCCAGTCGGTCAGCCTCGCCAAAGAGGCCCCGCACGGGTTGTCCCAGATCAGCCTCGGGGTGGGCTGGGACGTCGCCAAGAAGGGCTTTTTCGGAGGCCTGCTGGGCGGCAGCGGCGACATCGATCTCGACGCTTCGTGCATCACCTTCGATGCCGACATGGCCGTGCTCGAACAGGTGTGGTTCGGCAAGCTCGCCAATGCCGCCGGGACGATCCGCCATAGCGGCGATAATCTCACCGGTGAGGGTGACGGCGATGACGAGAGCATCGCGATCGAACTCGACCGGCTCGACCCGCGGGTCGAACACATCGTGCTCACCGTGAACTCCTTCCGCGGGCAGACCTTCGACAAGGTCGCCAATGCCTTTGGCCGGGTGGTCGACAAGAAAAGCGGGCGCGAGCTGGCGCGGTTCGACATCTCGGATTCGGGCCCGCATACCGGGCTGATCCTCGCCCGCCTGTCGCGCGCCGGGGGCGCGTGGGACTTCAAGGCAATCGGGACACGCACCGAAGGGCGCACCGTCCACGATCTCACCGCGCCCGCGCGCGCCATTCTTTGATCTGAACCGATTGGGCCGCTGCGCGAGGGGCGCAGCGGGCCTTCCAAGACCTGGAGCATATTCGCATGCAGCTGCAACGTGGGGAAAAGTGCTCGCTGTCCGATCTCGGGGTCGGCGCCAATTGCGAGGTGAAGGTCGAATTCGGCCTCGACGGGATCGACATTGCCGCTTTCGGGCTCGAGCCCGGGCAGAAGATCGGCGATGACCGCTATGTCGTGCTGTTCTCCAACCCGGCGACCCCGGGCGGCGAGGTGCGCATGACCGCGAGCGGCAACACTGCCAGCTTCGCGCTCGATCTCGACAAGCTCCCCGCCAAGATCGACCGCATCGTCTTTACCGCCACCCATGACACCCGCAGCGTGGGCGAGAGCCGCCCGCTGATGGTGACCATCGACGGCGGCAAGGCGAGCTTCGATGCGGCCGCCGCGCTCACCAATGAAAAGGCGGTGATGCTGGCGGAAGTCTATCGGCACTCGTCGGGCTGGAAGATCGGCACGATTGCCGCCGGTTTCGCGGGCGGGCTCGCCGCGCTGATCGGACATTTCGGGGGCGAGGTGGATGAACCCGCTCCTGCGCCCTCGCCGCCCCCGCCCCCGCCTCCGCCGCCGGCACCCCCGCCGCCGCCTCCGCCCCCTCCACCGCCGCCCCCGAGCGCGCCGATCAGCCTGAAGAAGATCAGCCTCGACAAGGGCAACTCCTCGGTCAGCCTCAAGAAGCAGGGCAATTCCTTCGGCGAGATCGTGCTCAACCTCAACTGGACGGCGCGCACCCAGAAGAAGGGCTTCTTCGGCGGCTCGCAGCAGCTCGACCTTGACCTCGGGGTGATCTTCGAACTCGCCGATGGCATGGGCGCAGGCTGCATCCAGGCACTGGGGCGCAGCTTCGGTGCCTACGACCAGCCGCCCTTCATCGAGCTGTCGGGCGACGACCGCACCGGTGCCATCGCCGCGGGCGAGACGATCCGCGTCAACGGCCAGTATTTCGATTACATCCGCCGCATCGGGGTCTTCGCCCTGATCTATGAAGGTGCGCCCAACTGGGCCGAGACCGATGGCGTCGTGCGCCTCAACATCCCGGGCCAGCCCGAGATCGAGATCCGCATGGACGAGACCAACAGCCGTGAGCGCCTGTGCGGGATCGCGCTGATCGACAATGTCGGCGGGGAACTCAAGATGAGCCGCCTGATGCGCTTCTACCAGAGCCAGAAGCCCTTCGCCGAGGATATCGGCGTCTATCTGCAATGGCAGCGCGGCAGTAAGGACTAAACAACATTACCGCCGTATCACGCGGCCAAGGGGATCAGATTCGATGTTCAAACATTTTGGCGGCTCGCTGCTGTTCACCGCCGTGGGCCTGGCGCTCGGCGGGTATTATGGCTGGGCGCTGACCGGCACGATCGACGGCGTGCTGTCGATGGTGTGGATCTGCGCCGTGCTCGCGGTGCTCGAGGTCTCGCTGTCGTTTGACAATGCTGCGGTCAATGCCTCGGTGCTCAAGGACATGTCGCCGGTCTGGCAGCAGCGCTTCCTGACCTGGGGTATTGCGATCGCGGTGTTCGGGATGCGGATCGTCTTCCCGCTGGTGATCGTGATGGTCGCAGCATCGATCGGACCCGTCGAGGCGATCAACCTCGCATTGAACTCGCCGACGGAATATCAGCGGATCGTCGAAGGCGCGCATATCGGCCTGATGGGCTTTGGCGGCGCCTTCCTCGGGATGGTCGGCCTCAATTACTTCTTCGATTCCGACAAGGAAGTCGACTGGATCGCCGCGATCGAGCGTCCGCTCGCCAAGGTCGCGGACATTGAGGCGGTCTCGATCGGGCTCGTGCTCGCGGGCACCTGGGCGGTTTCGACCGTGCTGCCGGGCGAAGAGGCGCTGACCTTCATCACCGCGGCGATTGCAGGCCTGCTGACCTATCTCGGCGTCGAGGTGATCAACCACCTGCTCGAACCGCCCACGCCCTCGACCGGTGACGTCGCCAAGGCGGGCTTCGGCGCGTTCCTGTACCTCGAAGTGCTCGATGCGAGCTTCAGCTTCGACGGCGTGATCGGCGCCTTCGCGCTCACCAACAACCTCATCATCATCGCCATCGGCCTCGGCATCGGCGCGATGTTCGTGCGTTCGATGACGATCTTCCTGGTGCGCCAGGGCACGATGAGCGAATACCGCTACCTCGAGCACGGGGCGTTCTATGCGATCCTCGCGCTGGCGGTGATCATGTACCTCAACACCTTCATGCACATCTCCGAAGTCATCACCGGCCTGATCGGCGCGGTGCTGATCGGGCTCGCCTTCTGGTCCTCGGTTCGCTGGAACAAGGCCAACCCCGACGGCGAGCCAGAGGACGCGCTCGCATAAGTCTTTCATCACCGGCGGGCCCCGCGCCGCCAGAATTGGGTAAAGGAGACGAATTATGGCTATTTCACTGTCGAAGGGTGGCAATGTCAGCCTCTCCAAGGAAGCACCGGGTCTCGACCGCATCATGGTCGGCCTCGGCTGGGACGTGCGCGCGACCGATGGTCAGGATTTCGACCTCGACGCCTCGGCCTTCGTCTGCAACGCCGAAGGCAAGGTCCGCAGCGACATGGATTTCTGCTTCTACAACAACAAGAACGTCGCCGGCGGCGCGGTCATTCACCAGGGCGACAACCGCACGGGTGAAGGTGACGGCGATGACGAGCAGGTCGAGATCACCCTCTCGAAGCTGCCCGCCGATGTCGACAAGGTCGCGGTGGTCGTGACCATCCATGACGGCGACAGCAAGGGCCAGACCTTCGGTCAGGTCTCGAACGCCTTCATCCGCCTCGTCGATGCCAACAACAACAACGAAGTCGTGCGCTACGACCTGTCGGAAGACGCTTCGGTCGAGACCGCGATGATCCTCGGCGAAGTCTATCGCCACGGGGCCGAATGGAAGTTCCGCGCCGTCGGTCAGGGCTTCAAGGGCGGCCTCGGCCCGCTCGCCGGCCACTACGGCGTCAACATCGGCTAACGGGCAAGGCGCGCGGGGCGGGGCGTCCCCGGCCGCGCGCCGGCCATGCGAGGGAACACGGATAATGGCGGTTTCGCTCAGCAAGGGCGGCAATGTGTCGCTCTCGAAGGAGGCCCCGGGCCTCAACGCGGTGATGGTCGGGCTCGGCTGGGACGTGCGCAAGACCGATGGCGCGGCGTTCGATCTCGACGCCTCGGCCTTCGTGATCGGCGAGAACGACAAGGTCCTCTCCGACGCCAATTTCGTGTTCTACAACAACAAGACCTCGCCCGATGGCGCGGTGGTCTATAGCGGCGACAACCGCACCGGCGAAGGCGCGGGCGATGACGAGACGATCCTGATCGATTTCGCCAAGCTCTCGCCGCAGGCCAAGAAGGTCGTGATCGCGGTCACCATCCACGAGGGCGAGATCAACGGCCAGAATTTCGGCTCGGTCTCGAGCGCCTTCGCGCGCGTGGTCAACCAGGCCGACGGCAAGGAACTGGCGCGCTACGACCTGTCCGAAGACGCCTCGATGAACGTCGCGATGGTCTTCGTCGAACTCTATCGCAGCCCCGCGGGCGAGATCAAGGTCAAGGCGATCGGCGAAGGCTGGCGCAGCGGCCTTGCGGGTCTTGCGGGCGCGATGGGCGTGAATATCGGCTGATCCGGCCTCAGGTCTCCCACCCATGCAGCCCGCCCAGCCCGGACAGCGCGTCAAGATCAGCCCCAAGGCCGATTGCCGCATCCACATGCGCGGGCAAGAGGCGGCGCGTATCGCCGTCGCCGCGATCGGGCGCGACGAGAGCCAGCGCGGGCGGGTGCTGGCCTTCGACCGGGGCGATCCGGCGCAGTGGTTCATGCAGGGCATGGCCGAGCTTCAGGGCGACTTCGAGATCGTCGCCTATGTCATGGACGACCGCCACGGCGGGTTCACCAATCACGCCTATCCGATCGAATTCGAGGTCGACGGCACCACCTGGCAGATGCCGCAGCCGACCGAGCAGCTCGCTGCGGTGATCCTCGCCGAGGTTTACACCAAGAATGACGAGCGCCGGATGAAGCTCTCGAACGAGGGCTTCACCTTCGGGATCGACGCCTATGTGCGCGCGCGCAACATGGCGGACGTCGAGGTGCCCTATCGCAATGTGCCCGGCGTGCCGCTCCCCGGCAATGGCCCGATCCCGCATCCCGACGGGCGCGGGCATAACCGCCCGGTGCCGGTGCCGGGGCAGCTGCTGGGCACGGGCAGCGGGGTGCTGATCGCGCCCGACCTGATCGTCACCAACGCCCATGTGGTCGAGGATGGCCAGAAGTTCGAGATCGGCCCGGCGCGCGATGCGGGCACTGTCATCGCGGTCGACGCCCAGCACGATCTCGCGCTGCTGCGCTGCACCACTCACGGCGCGCCGCTTCCGCTGCGGATCGGATCGCCGCTGTTCCTGGGCGAGGACATCATGGCCGCAGGCTTCCCGCTGATCGACGTGCTGGGCGCCGACCTCAAGGTCACCACCGGCAATGTCTCGGGGTTGACCGGCGGGGGCGGCGACGTGTCGCGCTTCCAGTTCTCTGCGCCGATCGGCTCGGGATCATCCGGCGGGGCGATCATCGACGAATTCGGCAATCTGGTGGGCGTGACCTCGGCCAGCCTCGCGCATCAGAACATGCGCGAGCGCGGGTCGATCTCGGAGAACGTCAATTTCGGCATCCGCGCCGCGCTGGTCTACGAGATGGCGGCCGCCGCCGGGGCAGAGCTGCCGCCGCTGGCGATTTCGACCGACAATGTGCGCCGCAATGTCGTCGCCCGGGCGCGCAGCGCGGTGGTCAGCATCATCATCCATGCCTGACCCCGCGCCGGCGTCGGCGACGCCGCAAGATGAACTCGCGGTCGCGCTGCCTACGGGCACGCTGACGCTGTCCGGTGTCGCGCCGGAGCGTATCCACGCATTGTGCGACTTTGCCGCGCGGGCAAACCCCAAGCGCGGGTTCCTGATCGTCTCGCGGGTGCTTGGACGCCACCTGCCGACACCGCCGGAAGCCCTGCGCGCCGCAGCCGATGCGCTCGCCGCGCATATCCCCGCCTTGCCGGAGCCAATACTGTTCTGCGGCATGGCTGAGACAGCCACGGGCCTCGCCCAGAGCGTCTGGGCGGCATGGCGCGCGCGGCATCCGGGCGTCTCAAGCGCCTATGTCCAGTCGAGCCGCCAGACGGTGGCGGGTGCGCGGGTGCTGTGTCGGTTCGAGGAAGGCCACAGCCACGCCGCGAGCCACATGGTGCAGGTGGCAGGCGAGATCGAGGCGCTGCTCCCGCAGGCACGAAGCCTCGTCATCATCGACGACGAATGCAGCACCGGCAGCACTTTTGTGGAAGCCGCCGAGGCGCTGGTGGGGGCCTTGCCGCAGATCGAGCGGATCGCAGTCGCCAGCCTCACCGATTGGAGCGCGGGCGCTTTCCTGCCCCGCATGCCGCGCGCTGCCTCGGCGCATTCGCTGATCGCGGGCACGCTCCACTGGACACCCGGCGCGGGGCAGGCCGCTGCCAGCCTCGCCCCCACCGCCAACCGCCACGGCACCGCGCCCGCCACCGGCATGCGCAGCCGCACTGGCCTCATCGCCCCCGAGGCCGCCACCCGCACCCCCGCCACCGCCGCCACCGGCGAACGGGTGCTGGTGCTCGGCGATGGCGAGCACGCCTATGAGGCGCTGCGCATCGCCGAAGAGATCGCCGCGCAAGGCGGTATCGCCGCCGTCCAGTCGATCACCCGCACCCCCGCTATGCTCGGCCATGCGATGCAGAGCGTCACCACGCTCGAAGACGCCTATGGCTCGGGCGCGACCTGCCATGTCTACAACCTCCTCGCCCACCGCCCGGACCGCATCGTGATCGCTGCCGAGATCGCCGGAACGCAGGCCGACCAACTGCACCGCTGGCTCGGCGAAGCGGGCTCTCCTGTAATGGTCGAGACGCTGTTGTGCCGCTATGGCGAGTCCGCATGACCGCGCGCCCCCTCATCCTCGCCGATCTCGATGACAGCCTGTTCCAGACCCGCCCCAAATGCGGCGACTGGCCGGAAGGCGATCTGCGCCTGATGAGCCGCCTCGTCGATGGCAGCCCCAGCGGCTACGCGACCCCGCCGCAGCAGGCGCTGCTCGGCTGGCTGGCACACGGCGAGCTGGTGCCGGTCACCGCCCGCGCGCGCGACGTGCTCGCCCGGGTCGACATCGCGCAGGCCCCCGCGATCTGCGCCAATGGCGGCTGCATCCTGCTGCCCGACGGCACGCCCGATCCGGTCTGGCACGAACGCCTCACCGCCGAGGCGCAGCGCGCCGAAACGCCCGCGGCGCTTTATCCCGCGCTGACAGATGGCCTTGGCGAAGAATACCGCCACTGGATGGTGAGCGAGGACGGGCTCGATCTCTACATCGTCATCAAGAGCAACTCCGGCGACGTTCCCGCGCTCACCGTGCTCGCCGAAACCTCGCGCGCGGGCCTTCCCCAAGGCTGGCGCATCCACGCCAACGGCAACAACCTCGCCTTCCTCCCCCCGTGGCTGAGCAAGCGCGCGGCAGTGCGTTACATGCTCGAAGCGGTGCGCGCCGAGACCCCCGGGCGGCTCGTGGTCGGCATCGGTGACAGCTGGTCGGACGCAGGCTTCCTCGACCTCACTGACATGGCGATGATCCCCACCGCCGCGCAGCTGTGGCAGCACATCGCGCGCGGGCACGACTGGATCGACGGATGACGCCCTTCCACGGCTCCTACGCCCCCGAGGACGTGACCTTCCTCCTCAAGCCCGCCGCAGTCGCGCTGACCGAAGTCGCGGAGAAGGAGGCGCTGATCCAGTCGGGCGCGCGGCACTATTCGGAAATGCTCTCGGAGGAACGCCTGCCCGATACCCGCTACCTCGCGCTCTACGAAGCGGCGCTGGCGCGCAATGCGGGGCGGCTGAAGCGCGATGTCGCGGCGCTGGCCGATGCGATCACCGCGCGGCCCGAGACGGCGCGCAGTTGCACCATCGTCTCGCTCGCCCGTGCGGGCACGCCCATCGGCGTGCTGCTGCGCGGCGAACTGGCGGAGCGGGGGATCGACGTCGCGCATTACTCGGTCAGCATCATCCGCGGGCGCGGGATCGACCGCGTCGCGCTCGCCCACATCGCCGCTGCGCGCGGGACGCAGGACGCGGTGTTCGTCGACGGCTGGACCGGCAAGGGCGCGATCACGCAGGAGCTTGAAGCGAGCCTCGCCGATGGCAGCACCGGCTTTGCCCCCTTCCTCGCGGTGGTCGCCGATCCGGCAGGCTGCGCCAGCCTCGCCGCCACAAGCGAGGACTACCTAATTCCCTCAGGCATCCTCGGCGCGATCGCCTCGGGGCTGGTCAGCCGCTCGGTGCTGAGCGAGGCGCTTGTGGGCGAGGGCGAGTTCCACGCCTGCCGCCACCTGACCGAGCACGCCCACGCCGACCAGACCCGCGCCTTCATCGCCGCCGTCGCAGCCGCCGGGCCCTCAGGCGCCGCCCACCCCGGCTGGAGCGCGAATATCGCCGCCGCCAGCCGCACCGCTTGCGCCGCGCTGGTCGAGGGGCTGATGGCCGAATTCGCCGTCACCAACGTGAACCGCATCAAGCCCGGCATCGCCGAGGCTACCCGCGCCGTGCTGCGCCGCGTGCCCGAGGCCGTCTTCGTGCGCGACCGGGATGACGCGGAGCTCGCCCATTTGCTGCACCTTGCCGCACAATCCGGTATTCCTGTCGAACAACGGGAACTTGGCAACTACCGCGCCGTAACATTGATTGCGCAAGCAGGAGGCGCTGAATGACGAAAGCGGTCGAACTGGGGGCAACGCTCTACATTCCCGTCCAGCACCCCCGTCTTGCCGAGGTGCTGGCGGGGACCAATCCCGATCTGCGCTCGGTGGTGATCTGCCTTGAGGATTCGCTGCACGAGACCGAGGTCGGCGCCGCGCAGGAGGTGTTCCGCGCCACGCTGCGGATGCTCGAAGCCGCCCCGCCCAAGCTCATCGCCTATGCCCGTCCGCGCGGGCCGGAGATGCTCGGCTGGATGCTCGCCCAGCCGGGGATCGAGCGCCTCGCCGGCTTTGTCCTGCCCAAGATCACCACCGCCAACCTCGCCGACTGGCTGGCGCGGCTCGACAGTCCAGCCCACGGGATCATGCCCACCATCGAGAGCACCGAGGCTTTCGACCGCGCGGCGATGATGCAGATGGCCCGCGCGCTCGCACCTTTGGGAGAGCGCGTCCACGCGGTTCGGATCGGGGGGAACGACATCCTCAATCAATTGGGCGTGCGGCGTTCGCGCGAGCGGACCGCCTATGACACCCCGCTCGGCCTCGCCATCGCCACCATGGGATCCGTGTTCCTCCCCGAAGGCCTCGCGCTCTCCGCCCCGGTGTTCGAGCATTACGCCCTGACCGATGTCCTGAAGGAAGAGATCGCGCGCGATATCGAACACGGCTTGCTCACCAAGACCGCGATCCACCCCAGCCAAGTGCCGATCATCCACGATGTCCTGCGCCCGGCCCCTGCCGAGGTGGAGGAGGCGCGCGCGATCCTCGCGGCCGAAGCGCGCGCGGTGTTCGGCCATGGCGGCTCGATGCTGGAGCCCACCACCCACGCGCGCTGGGCCGCCGGTGTGCTGGACCGCGTGCGGGTCCATGCCCCGCGCTGGCCCGCACGGCCCGGCCGACCGCAGGCGCCGACGCGGGTCGCCTGACGCCCTTGGAAACGCAGCTGGCCGTGTCCGCCATCACCAAGCGCCGCCATGCCGAACTCGCCGGACAGGCGATGAAATTCGTCGCCGAGCTGCTGCTGATCGAGCCCCTAAGCCCCGCCTTCGACCACAAGCTCGAAAGCATCGAGGCGCTGGGGCGTGACACCATCGCACAGGCCTCGGCGCGCCATGCGGGGAGTCTCGCCCATCTCGCCCCGCCGCCCACATCGGGCATCGCCCAGGCGAGCGCCGCGCTGCGCTCCATTGCCGCCGCGCTCGAACCGCTGCGGCCGGGCAATCTGGTGCAGGGCGACAAGCGCTTCGGCCTGTTCGCCGCGAAAAGCGATCCCGCCGCCTATTTCCGCCGCTACCTTTCGGCCCAAGCCGAGATCGAGGCCGCGCTCTCCGCTCTGACCCGCGAGCGTGACGGCTTGCTGCGCGCCAATATCGGGCTCGAAGCCGAGGGGGCGTCGCTGCGCCCGCTGGTCGCCGCGCTCGAGGAACACGCGCTGTTCGCCGAGGAGGTTGCGCTGACGCTCGAAGCGCGCGCCGCGACGATCGAGCCGCGCGAGCCGATGAAAGCGCGCCGCCTGCGCGCCGATGCGCTCCACACGGTCCGCACCCGCGCGCGCGACATTGCCGAGGCGCGCGCGGTCACCAGCCAGGCGCTCAGCCTTCGCGAGTTGGTGAGCGCGACCAACGCCCGTCTGATCGCGGCCATCGAGCAGGCCACCGCCACCATGCTGATGGTCCTGCGCACCGCGATGGAAGCCGCGCGGCTCCTGTCACAGCAGGAGCTGGTGCTCGACCGGATCGCGGGACTGAACCGCGCGGCGAGCAATCTCATCACTGATGACAGCGCCCCTGATGGCGACAAGGCCGAGGCGCTCCAGGCCGCTTTCGCGCGGCTCTATGATGCGCTCGACCGGCTGGAGAGCGAGCGCGCGGCGATTCCGGCGCTTCCACCCCGCTGAAACAGGGTCTAAAGCAGGCTCCCGGCCCGATGTGCCGGATAGCCGAGACAGGAAGTTCGTGGGTCTGTTCGATTCGCTCAGGAAAATGTTCGCCGCGCCCGAGCCCGAGGTAGGCCCTGCGCCGGCCGCGTCGTCGCCGCCTGCGCCTGCGCATGGGGTCGACTATGACGACGAACGCGTGCCCACCCCTGCACGCAAGAAGATCGAGACCATCCTCGCCGCACTCGGCGAGGTCGGCAAGATGATGGACCGCGAACAGGTCCAGGCCGTCAGCCGGACCGAGATCGAGCTGATGCGCGACGAACACCTGCCCAAGCTGGTCAAGAGCTACATCGACATCCCCGCCGCCCACCGCGCCGAGATCTTCCGCAAGACCGGCAAGTCGGCGAGCTTCATTCTCGAGGAAAGCCTCGACACGATGAAAGCCCGGATCGACGAGATCGCCCGCAATCAGGCGCAGCACGATCTCGACGCCTTCTCGAGCAACGCGGCCTTCATCAGCCGCCGCTACAGCGACGGCGATCCGTTCCGGTGACGCGCGGCCGGGTGCTGACCGGCGCGGCGCTCGCGGCGGGTTTGGTGCTGGCGGTGGTGCTGGGTCTGTTATACTTGGTGGGCGATTGCTGGTCGGCCAACGCCACCCCCGAAGCGATCCGCGCGTGCGAGATCGACAAGCGCCGCGGGGTCTTCGCCTTCCTTGCCATCGCGGGCGGGATATGGCTGGCGGGCGTGGTGTCCGCGCTGCGCGGGCGGGCCTTTGCCAAGCGCCTCGGGCTACTCAGCGGCCCCGTCGCTTTCGTCGCGGCCTCGGTGCTGTTCTAGGCCCAGTCGCCCAGCAGCGGCGTGAACTCATCGACCCGGATCAGCTGCCATACCCCGCCGGTGAGGTAGGGATCGCCTGCGAGGATCGCGCGCGCGGCGGCTTCGTCTTCGGCCTTCACGATCAGCAGCGAGCCGATGATGAGGCCATCGGCGCGCTTCAAGGGGCCGACGATCACGAAATGATCGGCATTGGCGTGAACGAATTCGAGATGCGCGGGGCGGTGGATCGCGCGCAGGCGGCCGCCGTCTTCGCCGTCGCGGCAGTGGAAGCAGAACATCCGCATGATCGTCTAAGGCCCCTGTTGATCGCGCAACCGCGAGGCTACCCGCTAGGGCCGCGCGCGGCAAGGACGGGCGTTGCAAAACCCGCGCTTGAAGCGCAGCCTCAGGCCGTCCAGAGGGCCGCTTTGCATCCCCCGAATCGTTTCAGGTGAAACCAGATGGCCGACTTCGCCCCCGCTCCTGCAATCGACCGCACCGACCTGCGCCGCGCCTATCGTCAGGATGAGGAAGCCTGCATCGCCGAACGGCTGGAGCAGGCGGCTCCGGCGGTAAAGGTGCACGACGCGGCGGCGCGGCTGGCGATCGACCTGATTGAGGGCGCGCGGGGCAAGAAGGCCTCCGGGATCGACGCTTTCCTGCAGCAATATGGCCTCGATACCGAGGAAGGCATCGCCCTGATGTGCCTCGCCGAGGCGCTGCTGCGCGTGCCCGATGCGGCGACCGCCGACGCGCTGATCAAGGACAAGATCGGCCAGATCGACTGGGGCGAGCATCTGGGCGAGAGCGCCTCGACCTTCGTCAACGCCGCGACCTTCTCGCTGATGCTGACGGGCGAAGTGCTCGATCCGCCAGACGCGCGGCAGAAGGGGCTGGGGAGCGCCTTCCGCCGCGCGATGAACCGGCTGGGCGAGCCGGTGATCCGCACCGCGACGGGCCAGGCGATGAAGATCCTCGGCGGGCAGTTCGTGTTCGGCCGCACGATCGACGAAGCGCTGAAGCGCGCCGCGCCGGAGCGGGCGCGGGGGATCACGCACTCCTTCGACATGCTCGGCGAGGCGGCGATGACCTTTGCCGATGCCGAGAAATACCGGCTGAGCTACGAGGCGGCGCTGGCGCGGCTGGCGCTCGAAGCAGGCGCGGGCGTGGCGGGCTCTCCGGGGATTTCCGTGAAGCTCTCGGCGCTGCATCCCAAATACACCTTCTTCCATGCGGACGAGGCCAAGGCGGCAATGATCCCGGTGATCCGCGCGCTGGCGGTCAAGGCGCGCGATGCCGACATCCACTTCACCATCGATGCCGAGGAAGCCGAGCGGCTGGAACTCAGCATGGACATCATCGAGGAACTGGTCGCCGATGACGACCTGTTCCGCCGCCCGGATGGGAGCCGCTGGGAGGGCTTCGGCCTCGCCATTCAGGCCTACCAGAAGCGCGGGGTCGCGATGTGCGACTGGGCAGGGAAGGTGGCGCGGCGGCACGGGCGCAAGCTGTTCGTGCGGCTGGTGAAGGGCGCCTATTGGGACAGCGAAGTGAAGCTCTCGCAGGTCGGCGGATACAGCGACTACCCCGTCTTCACCCGCAAGGTCGCGACCGATGTGAGCTACCTCGCCTGCGCGGCGCGGCTGTTCGAGCACGCCGACGTGATCCGCCCGGCCTTTGCCACCCACAACGCCTATACCATCGGCGCGATCAAGCAGTTGGCGGCGGGGCGCGCGTTTGAATTCCAGCGCCTGCACGGCATGGGCGAGGAGGTCTACGACGCGCTCCATGCGCTTGAGGGCAACCAGCGCACGCCGGTCCGCATCTATGCCCCCGTCGGCGGGCACAAGGAACTGCTCGCCTATCTGGTGCGCCGCCTGCTCGAGAACGGGGCCAATACCAGTTTTGTGAACCGCATGGGCGATGCGGATATTCCCGCCGAGGAGCTGGTGGGCGATCCGGTGGCCGAGCTCGCCGCGCTCAGCCCGCGCCGCAATCCGGCGATCCCGCTGCCGTCGGCCATTTTCGGGGCGAGGCTGAATAGCGCAGGCGTCGATCTCTCCGATCCGCTGGTGCGCGGGCCGCTGCTGGATGAGCTGCGGGCGCTGGCGGGCCGCCAGTGGTCCGCCGAACCCACGTTCCCTTCGGCCAGCACCGGCGCCGTGGTGAATGTCACCGCGCCGCATGACCCTGCGCACATCGTCGGCACCCGCCGCGATGCGACCGCGGAGGAGGTCGAGGCCGCCTTCACTCGCGCCTCACAAATCCAGCCCGGCTGGGATGCCCTCGGCGGCGAGGCGCGTGCGCTGCTGCTCGAGAACGCCGCCGACCTGTTCGAGGCGCACACGGCGGAATTCCTCAGCCTGTGCCAGCGCGAGGCGGGCAAGACGCTGCTCGATTCGGTGCTTGAACTGCGCGAGGCGGTCGATTTCCTGCGCTACTACGCGGCTGAAGCGCGGCGGCAGTTTGCCGCGCCGGTGATGCTGCCGGGGCCGACCGGGGAGGAGAACTCGCTCACCCTCCACGGTCGCGGCGTCTTCGCCACCATCAGCCCGTGGAACTTCCCGCTCGCGATCTTCATCGGCATGGCGAGCGCTGCGCTCGCGGCGGGGAACAGCGTGATCGCCAAGCCCGCCGAACAGACGCCGCTTGTGGCCGCCCTCGCGGTCAAGCTGTGCCACGAGGCGGGCATCCCGCCCGAGGCGCTGCAACTGCTCCCCGGCGCGGGCGAGGTCGGCCAGCTCATCACCGCCGACCCGCGCCTTGCCGGGGTCGCCTTCACCGGCTCGACCGACACCGCCCGCGCGATCAACCGCGCACTGGCGAACCGCGACGGGCCCATCGCCACGCTGATCGCCGAAACCGGCGGGCAGAACGCGATGATCGTGGATTCCTCCGCGCTCCCCGAACAGGTGGTGCGCGACGTGCTGGCGAGCAGCTTCCAGAGCACGGGCCAGCGGTGCTCGGCGCTGCGGGTGCTCTATGTCCAGGAGGACATAGCGGAAGGGCTGCTGGAGATGATCCGCGGCGGCTTCGAAGCGCTCAAGGTGGGCGATCCGGCGGACCTCGCCACCGATGTCGGCCCGGTGATCGACGCCGAGGCGCGAGGCCTGCTGGAGGCGCATATCGCCGATTGCACCGCCAATGGCCTCCCCGTCGAGCGCCTCTCGGGCACGCCGACAACCGGGCACTTTGTGGCGCCGACGATCATCGAAATCCCCTCCATCGCCGCCCTCAAGCGCGAGAATTTCGGCCCAGTGCTCCATGTCGTGCGCTTCAAGGCGGGCGAGCTGCCGCAGGTGGTGGACGCCATCAACGCCACAGGCTTTGGCCTCACCCTCGGCCTCCACAGCCGCATCGCCGAGACGCGGCGCTTCGTGCAATCGCGTGCCAAAGTGGGCAATTTCTACGTCAACCGCAACCAGATCGGCGCGGTGGTCGAGAGCCAGCCCTTCGGCGGCGAGGGCCTGTCTGGCACCGGACCCAAGGCCGGCGGCCCGCACTACCTCGCGCGCTTCGCCACCGAGCGGGTCACCTGCATCGACACCACCGCGGCGGGCGGCAATGCGAGCCTGCTGGCGGCGGGTTAGGCCGCCCGAGTCAGCCGGATATCGATCTCGCGGCTCACGTAACGCCACTCCTCGCTCGCCCGCAGCCGCGCCAGCAACTCGTCGAACAGCCCCTCGTGCTCGGGGGCGTATTCGAACCACGTAAGGAAATCGAAGGGCTCGCCCAAGTCGCGGCCGTGGTGCAACCGGCGGGCGATTTGCGGCAAGTATTCCATCCCGATGCTGGTGTGGCGCGATTGCTCTTCGTAGATCCGGCGGCGTTCATCCTGCGCGAGCGCCCACCATGCCTCGGACTTGCTGATAGGTATCAACGCCGCCCTCCGCGCCTCGCCGCGCCCCAAGGGGCTGCCGCGCGCGGAGAGTTCGGAGAACTCGTCGCGCAGAGTGTAGCGCAGGTGGCTTGCGACGCCGCACAGGCTCCAGACCGGCGCGGGGGCCTCGGCATATCCGCCCTGCCGCACCGTGAGCCCCGCCACTTCGGGCAGAGTTTTGCCGCACAGGGTGGTCATCCCCGTCACCGCCCAGTCACCCCGGGCTCCGCCGTCGAAGGCATAGAGAACGCGCGCGCCATACGTCATGGGGCGATGATGCGACGAACCGCGCACCCGCCTCTATCGAATTAGCGCGGCGGCGCTTACCTTCACGCCCATGCCCAACGCCGCGCCTCCGCCCGCCAGCCTCAGGGTTGCGAGCTACAACATCCACAAGGGGATCGGCACCGACCGCAAGCGTGATCCGGCGCGCATCCTCAATGTGCTCGGCGAGGTCGGCGCGGACGTGGTGTGCCTGCAGGAGGCGGACCTGCGGTTCGGCACCCGCGCCTCGGTGCTCCCGCGCTTCCTGATCGAGGCGCAGAGCGATTATGTCCCCGTGCCGCTCGACGTGCAGACGGATTCGATGGGCTGGCACGGCAACGCGATCCTCGTGCGGCGGGGGATCACCGTGGAGAGCCACGACATCATCCACATCCCCTGCCTCGAGCCGCGCGGGGTGGTGACCGCGCGGCTGCGGGTGGGGGAGACGGCGCTGACCGTCTTCGGCATGCACCTCGACCTGTCGGGCCTGTGGCGCGCCCGGCAGGCGCGCACCATCGCCGCGCTGGGCGAGGCGGCGCGCGCCAGCGGCCCGGTGGTGCTGATGGGCGACCTCAACGAATGGCGCAGCGCCGCCGGTGCTTTCCGCGAGTTCGGCAAGCACTTCGCCCTGCTCGACCCCGGCCCCAGCTTTCCGAGCCGCCGCCCCTTGGGCAGGCTAGACCGGATCATGCATTGCGCGGCCCTGACGGCGAAGGACTGCGGGGTCCACTGCTGCGCACTGGCGACGACCGCGTCCGATCACCTGCCGGTGTGGGCAGAGTTTACGGTCTGACCCTCGGCCGAATCGCGCTATAATGGCCGGCATGGTGTTCGATCTCGGCAAGGCGATGCGCAAGAAAGAGGAGTTCGAGTCCGCGCGGCTCATGGACTTCGAATTTCGCCAGCGCGTCCGAGCGACGCGCCTGCTGGCGCGCCGGACCGGGGCTGATGAGGCATGGCTGGTCAGCGAAATCGCAGTGCACCCCGACGAGGCGATGCTCGACGCGCTCGCCGAACGCATTGCCGCCCCGCGCGAGGCGCTGGCCGCTGCCTACCGCGAATGCCTCACCGAGGCGCGCCGCCAGCTGATCGGCGAACGCGGCGATCCTTCCCCCCACCGGCTGGGATAAGGCGAGGCGAAGGGGGATAGAATTCGCCCCGCCCCTTGCCCCGCCGCGCCGCATCGGGAATCCCTCAAGCATGGCGATTCTCTCCGACAAATGGATCCGTACCCAGGCGCTCGAACGCGGCATGATCGAGCCTTTCGTCGAGGCGCAGCGGCGGGACGGGGTGATCTCCTACGGGCTCTCGTCCTACGGCTATGACGCGCGGGTCGCGCCCGAGTTCAAGATCTTCACCAATGTCGATAGTTCGGTGGTCGATCCCAAGCAGTTCGATCCGCGAAGCTTCGTCGACCGCGAGACAGATTGCTGCATCATCCCGCCCAACTCCTTCGCGCTCGCCCGCACGGTGGAGTATTTCCGCGTGCCCGAGGATGTGCTGGTGATCTGCCTCGGCAAGAGCACTTATGCGCGCTGCGGGATCATCGTGAATGTCACGCCCCTGGAGCCGGGCTGGGAAGGGCACGTGACGCTCGAATTCAGCAACACCACCCCGCTGCCTGCCAAGATCTATGCCAATGAAGGCGCGTGCCAGTTCCTGTTCCTGCAAGGCAACGAGCGCTGCGAGACCAGCTACAAGGACCGCGCGGGCAAATATATGGGCCAGCGCGGGGTGACGCTGCCGCGGCTTTAGGGCCGCGGCGTCAGAGGGCGCTTTCCTACAGTGCGCGGATCGCGCTAGCCTCCCCGGATCGAACCTGTGGAGCGCAAGGCCCGTGATTTCTCTCCCGAAAACTTTTGTCTGTCCGCTCGTCATTGCGAGCGTAAGTCTCTGCACATGCAAGGAAATTGGGCGTGTTGGAAAGTTGACGCGGTGTCACGCTTGTCAACTTCCCAACACGCGCCGCGATGGCCTTTGACACCCGGCCCGCGCGATTGCATGGCATGGGCAAAACCAAGGGAGACCACACATGAGCACCCGCGAATTCGACATCATCGTCTATGGTGCCACCGGCTACACCGGGCGGCTGGTGGCGGAGTATCTCGCGCACCACTACGGCAGCCGCGAAGATGGCCCCAAGTGGGCGATGGCCGGGCGCAGCCTCGCAAAGCTTGAGGAAGTGCGCGCCCAGATCGGCGCGCCTGCCTCGACCCCGCTGGTGGTCGCCAATGCCGATGACGATGCCGACCTCGAAGCCATGTGCCAGCGTACCAAGGTCGTGCTGACGACGGTCGGCCCCTACCAGCTCTATGGCGACAAGCTGGTTGCCGCCTGCGTCAAGACCGGCACCGACTATGCCGACCTGTGCGGCGAGCCTGCATGGATGGCGGCCAAGATCGCCGAGCATCAGGCCGCCGCCGAAGCCAGCGGCGCGCGCATCTGTTTCTCGTCGGGCTTCGACTCGATCCCCTTCGATCTTGGCGTGATGATGGCGCAGAAGGCCTGCGTCGAAAAGTTCGGCAAGCCCGCCCCGCGCATCCGCGGGCGCGTGCGCGCGATGCAGGGCACCTTCTCGGGCGGCACCGCGGCGAGCCTCGGCGCGACGATGAAGGCGGCGGCCAAGGACGTCTCGGTGATCGGCGTGCTGCGCAATCCGTTTGCGCTCACCCCCGGTTTCGAGGGGCCGGACCAGCCCTCGGGCATGATCCCTTCGTACGAGGACGATCTCGGCAAGTGGTCCGCGCCTTTCGTGATGGCGCCGATCAACACCAAGAACGTCCACCGCACCAACTTCCTGCTTGGCCACCCCTATGGGGCGGACTTCAAGTATGACGAGATGATGCTGACCAGCCCCGGCGAGGCGGGCAAGGCGGCGGCCAATGCGGCGCTCGAATTCATGAAGAACCCGTTCGGCGCCAAGCCCCCCAAGCCGGGCGAAGGGCCGACCAAGGAAGAGCGCGAGAACGGCTTTTATGACGTGGTGTTCGTCGCCGACATGGCGGACGGGGGCCGGCTGCAATTCGGGGTCAAGGGCCGGTATGATCCGGGCTACGGCTCGACCTGCCGGATGCTGAGCGAGACGGGAATCGCGCTATTGTATTGCGACAAGCCGGGCGGCATCGGCACCCCGGGCGCCTTCCTCGGCGAGGATCTGGTGAAGCGGCTCGAAGAGCACGCCGAGCTGACGTTCGCGGTGGAAGAATAACAAGCAAAAGGGGCAGCCGGGCACCAGACGTATCTGGCTCGACTGCCCCGATTGCGACCCTAGGAGGGAGAGTTACGTCTCAGAAGCTGAGACGGACGCTCGCCCGGACATTGCGCCCGATCAGCGGCACAAAGTCTTTCGTGAAGCTCGCGTGGCGGCGGCCGGTGACGTCGAACAGGTTGTCGGCGGCGAGCTGGATGGTGACGTTGCGATTGTCCTTGAGCGGACGCCAGGCGACCAGCGCGTTCACGAGGGTGAAGCTGTTGGTCGCGGTCTCGAAGGGGGCGGTGCGGTTCTGGCTGTCGAACCACTGGACCTCGCCGCGCAGGTCGATCGGCCCGGTCTGGGCTTCCAATGCGCCGAGCAGCGAGAGCGGCGGGATGCGCGGGACAGCGGTGCCGTCGTCAAGCTCGGCCTCGACGTAAGACGCGGAGAGGTCGGTGACGAGGCGGAAGCTGCCGGTGTCGATGACTGGGTAGGAGAGTTCAGCTTCGAAGCCCCAGAAGTCGGCATCGCCCTGCAGGTATTGGAAGACGGGCAGGTCGTCTTCCTCGAGGCCGGCTTCCTCGAGGAAGATGTAGTTGGAGAACCACTGGCGATAGGCGGTCAGGCCGAAAGTGCCCTTGCCGATGCTGCCGCGGGCGTAGGCTTCAAGGCCCCAGGCGCGTTCGGTGGCAAGGGCGGCATCGCCGATCTCGAAGGCCTGCGTGGCGATGTGCGGGCCATCGGAGAACAGCTCTTCGGCGCTCGGCGCACGTTCGGCGCGCGAGCCGTTGATGCCGAGGCGCACGCCCTCGATGCCTTCGTAGACGAGGCCGAGCGCGCCCGAGAAGGTGTCGAAGTCGCGCTCGATGCCGAGTGTCTGGGCCTCGACCTTGGTGAATTCGGCGCGGGCGGCGGCCTCGATCTGGAACGGGCCGGTGCCCCATTCCTGAAGGGTGAAGAGCGCGACCTGATCGGTGAGGTTGGGCGGGATATAGGCTTCGGCACCGACGGCGAAGAAGTCGCGGTGGGTGTATTGCAGGCCGCTCGACCCGCGCAAGGCACCGCCGGTGTTCTGCACCAGCTCGGCGCGGGCTTCGAGGCTGGTCGAATCGAACACGGTGCCGACTTCGGGGCCCTCGAATTCGGTGTGGGTGTAGTCTGAATAGCCGACGCGCAGCTTCAACCGCTCGAAGGCGCCTTCGCCCAGCGCAATGTCGCCCTTTAAGTCGGCGCGGAACTGGCGGAGGCCGATGGTGACCAGCTCCTCGCCTTCCTCCTCTTCGGCCCCGCCTTCCTCGCCGTGGTGGCCGGCGCCGGGGCGGGTGGGGACGCCGTAACTGGTGTCGTACCAGCCGATCGCGGCGCCGAAGGTGCTGTCGCCAAGGATCAGGCCGAGCCCCGCATTGAGGGTCCAGCTTTCGACCGCGGTGTTGGGCACGGTGCCGCGCAGGCCGGCGGCCTCGCGCAGTTCGGCGGCTTCCTCAAGCTCGCCGTCGGCCTCTTCCTCGGCGGCGTCGGCAAGGAGGTCGGCGCGCAGCTCGGGGGCGATCTGGAAGCCGCCGATGTCGATGTCGCCGGTCTTGCGCCACGATCCGTCGATGTGGGCGACGAGGTTGGGGCCGACCCCGACGTCGAGGCTCGCCGCGCCGGTGCGCAGGTTGGTGGCGCTGTCGACCGCGCCGAACGCGTCGAGGTGGAGGTCGTGGTCGGGCATCCGGGTCGGGATGCGCTTGTCGATCACGTTGACCGCGCCGCCGATCGCCTGGCTGCCGTAGAGCAGCACGGCGGGGCCGCGCAGCACCTCGATCCGCTCGATGGTGATCGGCTCGAGCGTGGTGGCGTGGTCGACCGAGGTGTTCGAGACGTCGGCGGTGCCCACGCCGTCGACCAGCACGCGCACGCGCTCGCCCTGCTGGCCGCGCAGGACGGGGCGCGAAGAGCCGGGGGCGAAGCTGGTCGCCGAGACGCCGGGGAGCTTGGCGAGGAGGTCGCCGATCTGGCCGGTCGCCGCGTCGCGCTGGACGTCGGCGATGTCGAGCACGCTCGTGCCCGCGAGGAGGTCGAGCTGCTTCAGCCCGGCGGTGCTGACGATGATCTCGCCCGCCGCATCGATCTGGCGGTTGTGGAGGTCGTCATCGGGCTCGGCGGCGGGCTGGGCAGCTTCGGCCGCGGTCTCGTCGGCCAGCGCCGGGCTGGCGGCGGCGGCCAGTCCGAGCACAACGGCGAGCGCGAGGCGCGAGGGAGCAAGGGAGAGCTTGCTGGCGTTCATGGCGGTTCCCGTGGCTTATATGTGATAACGTATCACGCGCCTAGCGCCATGCGCCGCCATTGCAAGCGCAAAATCGGACAGGCGCCCCGGGGAATCGACGAAAGGCGGGCAGGCGAAACGAAAATGGCCCGGCCGCGCGAGGCGACCGAGCCATGATCCTAGTCAGGACTTACGATCAGAAGGCGTAACGGGCAACCACCTGGAAGACCGGGCCAGCACGCTCGCTCTCGAGTTCGTATTCGTCGAAGTTGCGCGAGACCTGGTCGCCGGTGGTGGCGAACTTGTTGAAGTCTTCATCCTTCGTCCCGTCGAGCAGGTTCGAACCCACCGCGCGGATGGTGAAGCTGTCGCCGAAGCGCTTTTCGACGAAAATTTCGAGGTCCGCGCCGTAGCGGGTGAAGATTTCCTCGCCCACCACGCGGCCGAAGGCCTCGCCCTGCTTGCGATAGGTCGCACCGAAGGCCGCGCCATATTCCGGAATGTTCTGGATCGCGCCGAAGTTGTAGACGAACTTCGACTGGTCGTTGAACCGGCGCTCGCCGAACTCGTCGGTGATGTTGCTGTCGAGCAGCGCGAGGTTCCCGAACACGCCGGTGTCGGGCAGGCCGAGGAAGGCGAGGCTGAACGAGGCGTCGAATTCGATCCCGTAGACTTCGCCGTCACCGGTGTTGCGCGGGGTGTAGATGAAGGTGCCCGCCCCTTCCGAGCCCTCGACCGGCGCGCCGGTGTTGTCGAGCACGGTGGCAAGCTCGGTCAGGTTGCTGACGTCGCGGTAGAACACGTTGACGCCGACCACCCCGGTCTTGCCGATCTTGTGCTCGTAGCCGAGATCGCCGCCCCACGCGGTTTCGGGCGCGAGGAAGGGGTTGCCGAGGAAGTCGTTGTCGCCGAATTCGGCCGGGAGCAGGCCCGGGGTGATGAAGTCGAAGCGCGGGCGGCGCAGAGTGCGCGCGGCCGACACCGTGATGCGTCCGTCACCCACTGCGATCTTGGCCGAGGCCGAGGGGAGGAATTCGTCGTAATCGTTCTGGAAGGTGCCGAGCCCACCGACGGTGAGGTCGGTGATGGTGACATCGGTGCTTTCCCAGCGCACGCCGGCCTCGAAGGTCACGTTGCCGAACTCACCCTCGATCAGCGCGTAGAGATCGCGGCGATCTTCGGAGATCGTGTTGAGCGAGGTCACACCCAGCGCCGGGAAGGGGTTGGGCACGAATTCGAGCGGGCTGCGGCTGAACTGGTCATAGCCCTGGCGATTGGCCGCCGTGAGGTTGAAGCGGCTGCGCACTTCCTCCAGGCTGAAGTCGCGATCCTTGTTCTGCGCGAAGCCGCCGACCGCGAATTCGAGATCCTCGCCAAGGTCGAACGCCTGTTCGAGGTTGACGAAGAACTCTTCGTCGGTGGTTTCGCGCAGGGTCAGGTCGCCGGTGAAGCGCGGCACGGTGCGGTCGAAATCGACCTCGTGCTCGAACTCGTTCTGGAGGTCGTCGAAGCGCGAGAAGCCGACCCGCAGCTTGGTTTCGGTGAAGCCCCAGTCGTGATCGAGCTTGCCGATCAGCGACCAGCTTTCGGTGGTGATGTCGTTGACGTTGATGTTGTCGGTCAGCAGGTTACCAGCCGGCGTGGCGCGGACGGGGCCATTGATCGCGGTTTCATCATTGTACTCGAACGAACGCTCGCTCTCGGTGCGCTCGGTGCGCACGAAGTTGCCGCGGATTTCGAACTCGGTGGTGTCGTTCTCGATCCCCCAGCTGGCGTTGAAGGCATAATCGGTGCCGTCGCGGGTGTCGGTCTGGTCTTCGCGGTTGTCGAAATCGTCGGTGGCGAAGTTGGGGTTGTTTTCGGGGCTGTCGCCGTAGCGCAGGCTCGACTTGATCTTGGGGTTGTAACGGCCCTGGACGTTGGCGCCCACCAGCACGCGGCCACCGGCCAGCGCGCCGCCGTAGTAGAAGCCGCCCGAGGGCTTCACTTCGCCATCGTCGAAGTACAGCCCGCCCGCGCGGACATAGCCGCCGTCGAGCGTGTAGCCGTCGCGCAGCTCGATGTTGAGCGAACCGGCAACCGCGTCGCCGGTGCGGCGGGCCGAGGAGGAGCGGACGATCTCGACGCGCTCGATCAGTTCGGCCGGGATGCGGTCGAGGAAGAACGAACGGTCGGTCTGGCCGCCGGGCACGCGCTCGCCGTTGATCAGGATCTGGGTGTAGCCCGGGTCAAGCCCGCGCAGGCGCGCGCCGTCGCTTTCGATGACGTCGGACAGGAAGGTGACGCCCGGGACGCGCTTCAGGGCGTCGCCTGCGGTCAGCGGTTCGAAGCGCTGGAAGTATTCCTCGTCATAGACCAGCACCGGCTCGGCCGAATCGGAGCGGTTGCGGAAGCCGATCGAGCCCTGAACCACGATTTCCTTGGCCGACTGGATGTCGTCCTCGTTCGGCTGTTCGTCCTTGGCCATCGCGGCGCCTTCATCGGCAACCTGCGCGGCGGCAAGGTCTTCGGCGAGCGCGACCTGCGGCATCGCGGCGAGGGTTGCGAGCATGATGGCCTTGCGGGAGAGGCGCAGGCGGAACGAAGTGGTCTTGATCATAGGGAGCCCCCATTGGCGGTGGTTATGGCGGGGCCGCTATGGGGGCTGGGTGACGCTTTGCTGACACTATCGAGGATTGCGTCGCATCACTGAAATATAACAGTTTTGTTTCAATTGCAGGCATGCGCTCAAGGCACTGATCGCAGGCGCAATAATCCGCAAGGCTGACCGTGAAACGACCAATATGCGACGTTTTGCAGACAAGCATTCCGGTGCTGGTGTTGCGCTTTTGCCGCACACAAACGGCGGCCCGCCGCACGCAGGCGCGGCCAGCCGACCGCAGGAATGTCGGTTGAAACTGGAGCGGGCGAAGGGATTCGAACCCTCGACCCCAACCTTGGCAAGGTTGTGCTCTACCCCTGAGCTACGCCCGCTCACTGGCGCTGACAGAAACCGCGAAGTGGCGCGTTCTGCCGGAGAGGCGGCGCGATTAGCAGCGACCTTGCAAGGCTGCAAGCGCAAAAAGCGCCGCGTGCCGCCAGCGCGATATTGGTTATGATTTGGGCTTGATCGGAGAGGGGCAAGCGGCCAGCACGGCGCTGCGCTTCACAAGCGCATTGCGGCATCCCACATGGGGACCGGACAGGCGCACAAGGCGCATACGCGCAGCAGGAGCAGATATCTTGGCCAGCATGGGACTGAGCATCGAGGAACAGAAGGCAGTCGACCGTTTCCGCAAGGACGTGGTGGAACCGTCGCAGACCAAGCTGGTGATTCTCGACTTCTGGGCCGAGTGGTGCGGGCCGTGCAAGGCGCTCACCCCGGTGCTCGAGAAGGTCGCGGGCGAATATGCCGAAAAGGGCGTGGTGCTCGCCAAGATCAATGTCGACGAGGAACAGTTCATCGCCGCGCAGTTCCAGGTGCGCTCGATCCCGACGGTCTATGCGATGTTCCAGGGTCAGCCGATCGCTGACCTGACCAGCGCCCGCAGCGAATCGCAGTTGAAGGCGATCCTCGACCAGCTGCTGTCCCAGCTGCCGGTGGAGGGCGGGGCTGGCGAGCCGGGCGCGCCGCAGGGGCCTTCGCCCGAGGAGATCGCGCAATTTGTGAAGCTGGGCGAGGAGGCCATGGCCGCGGGCGATCCGCAGCGCGCCGCGTCGATCTTCGCCCAGATCACCGAATTCGTCCCCGAGAACGCCCCCGCCCATGCGGGCCTCGTGCGCGCGCTGGTGCAGATGGGCGAGGTCGAGCAGGCGAAGCAGGTTATGGAAGTGATCGACAGCGACCCGCGCCTCGCCAGCGATGCCGCGATTGCTCCGGCCCGCAGCGCCTTGGAGCTCGCGGGTGAGCGGGTCGATGATAGCGAACTCGCGTCCTTGCGCGCCGCCGCCGAGGCCGCGCCGGACGACATGGACGCCCAGCTCGCTTTTGCCGAGGCCGCCTTTGCCGCAGGCCAGCGCGATGCCGCCGCCGATACGCTGCTCACCATGATCGCCGCCGACCGCGAATGGAACGAGGGCGCAGCCCGCGCCAAGCTGCTCAAGATCTTCGAAGCCACCGGCCTTGAGGATGAATGGGTGGTCGGCGTCCGCCGCCGCCTGTCGCGCGTATTGTTCGGATGACCAAAAGGCTTCCCATCTTCCCCCTGACGGGCGCGGTGCTGTTTCCCGGCATGCAGCTGCCGCTCCACATCTTCGAGCCGCGTTACCGTTCGATGGTCGGCGATTCGCTGATCCGCGACCGGCTGATCGCGATGATCCAGCCCCAGCGCTCGGTCGAGGGCGCGCCGCTCTATGAGGTCGGCTGCATCGGGCGGATCGGCGAGATTCAGGCGATGGACGACGGGCGCTACAACGTCATCCTCGAAGGCACCGCGCGCTTCCGCGTGGTGCGCGAGCTCGACGTCACCACCGCCTACCGTCAGGTCGAGGCGGAGATCTTCGTCGAGGACGAGGATGAGACCCTGACCCACGCCCAGCGCGGCGGGTTCGAGCGCGAGGCGCGGCACTTCGCCGACGCCCAGGGCTATTCGGTCGATTGGGATTCGGTCGAACGGCTCGATGATCGTTCGCTGATCAACGGCGTCTCGCAGATCGCGCCCTTCGATCCGGCCAGCAAGCAGGCGCTGCTCGAGGCCGAGACGCTGACGGAGCGGTGCGAATTGCTGGTGCAGCTGATGCAGTTCTACGGCCGCCACGATGGCGGCGAGGAGATTGTTACGCTGCAGTAGAGCTAGCGTCCGGCCACCCCTCATCAGCGCGGCAAGTCGCCCAGCGCGGCCTTGAGCTGCGGGGCGACGAAATCGAGGAAGGCCCGCAGCTTCAACGGCAGCAGCACCGCCGGCGCGTGGACAAGGTGCACCGTAATCGGATCGCCGACAAAGGGCTTCAGGATTTCCACCAAGCGCCCGTCGCGCAGCGCGGCGGCCGCCTGGTAGGACGTCATCCGCGCCACTCCAAGCCCCGCGCTCGCCGCCTCGATCAGCGCGTCGGCGGTGTTGACCCCGAGCCGCGGGCGGATCGTCAGCGGATCGCTGCCCGCGTCCCCCGCAAACTGCCAGCTGCGTGACGGCGTGAGTCCTTCGAAGGCGAGGCAATCATGGCCTGCAAGGTCGGCGGGCACCTCCGGCGTGCCGCGCGCGGCGAGATAGGCGGGGCTCGCCACGGTGATCCAGCGCACCTCCCCGACTGCTTGCGCGATCAGGCTGCTGTCGGGCAGGCGTCCGAGGCGAACCGCGACATCGACGTGGTTGTCGATCATGTCGACCACCGCGTCGCTCATCGCGAGCCGCACATCGATGCCGGGAAAGGCCTGCAGGAACTCGAGCACAACCGGCAGGATGTGGATTCTGCCGAAGGCGATTGGCGCGGTGACCAGCAATTCGCCGACCGGTTCGCGATATTCGCCCGAGGCCTCGCGCTCGGCTTCCTCGAGCGCGGCGAGGATGCGCCGTGCCGCGGGCACGAAGGCTGCGCCGGCATCGGTGAGGACCAGCTTGCGCGGCGTGCGGAGCAGGAGCTGCGTCCCGAGATGGGCTTCGAGATCGGAGATCCTGCGGCTGACGGTGGGCAGCGGGGTCCGCAGCCTGCGCGAGGCGGCGGACAGGCTCCCCCCGTCGACGGCCGCGACAAGGGTGCGCAGGGCGGAGAAACGGTCCATCGAATATTCCGAAATATGGAAGCCTAGATACCGATCTTAGTCGATACTCCCGCTTTGTGAAACGTCTTAGGTCGCGCTTCAGCGGTGGCGCCGATGCTGCCCGTTTTCTCGAAAAGGAACCGACCGATGACCCACACCACCTATCGCACCGCGACCATCCAGGGCCGCTCCATCTTCTACCGCGAGGCCGGCGATCCGGGCCTGCCGACGCTCGTCCTGCTCCACGGCTTTCCCACTTCGAGCTTCATGTTCCGCGGCCTGATCCCGCTGCTCGCCGAGCGCTTCCACGTGATCGCCCCCGATTACGTTGGCTTCGGCCAGTCCGATGCGCCCGCGGCCGACGCGTTCGACTACACCTTCGAAAACCTCACCGCACATGTCGCCGGGCTGCTCGATCACCTCGGGCTCACTTCCTACATCCTCTACATGCAGGATTTTGGCGGACCGGTCGGCTTCCGCCTGTTCGCGCAGCGCCCCGAGGCAGTGCGCGGCTTCGTGATCCAGAACACCAACGCTTATCTGGCCGGTGTGGGCGAGCCTGCCGCGCAGATCTTCCTGCCCTTGTGGGAGGATCGCAACCCCGCGACCGAAGCCGCCGCGCGCGGGTTCCTGGCGGCCGAAACGACGAAGTTCCAATACGTGGTCGGCGCAAAGGATGCAGCCGCGATCAGCCCCGACAACTGGACCCACGACCAGGCGCTGCTCGACCGGCCGGGGACCGATGCCGCGATGCTCGACCTGCTCGAAGACTACAAGACGAACGTGGCCGCCTATGACAGCTGGCACGCCGCGTTCCGTGCGCACCGGCCCGAGACGCTGATCGTGTGGGGCAAGAACGATCCGTTCTTCACTCCGGCGGGCGCCGAGGCCTATCTGGCCGATCTCCCGCAGGCGAAGCTCGTCTGGCTCGATGCGGGCCACTTCGTGCTCGACGAGAATGCGGCGCAGGTCGCGGCCGAGATCACCGCGCAATTCGCGGCATGAGGCAAGGGGCGGCCCGGCGTTGCGACCGGGCTGCCTCTCCCTACCCGAACAATCGCCCGGCGATCGCGTCGAGCTTGGCCATCACTGCAGGGTCATGTTCGTCGGGCGCGGTGATGACCGCATCGTCGAGCGCGGTGTCGATCGGCGAAGGTTCGCGCTCCTCTGGCAGGGCGGCGATGAAGTTCATCACCATCGCCCGCGCGAGCGCGCCATTGGCCTGCATCTGGTGGACAACCTCGGCGACATCCACCGCCTCGCCATCGCGCCAGCAGTCATAGTCGGTGACCATGCCGACCAGCGCATAGGGCAGCTCCGCCTCGCGCGCCAATTTGGCTTCGGGCATGGCGGTCATGCCGATCACGTCCGCGCCCCATTGGCGGTACATCCGGCTTTCCGCGCGGGTCGAGAATTGCGGGCCTTCCATGGCCAGATAAGTGGCGCCCACTGCGACCTTGCCCTTGGCCGCGACCACGGCTTGCGCGGCCATGTCCGACAGGCGCGGGCACACCGGATCGGCCATCGAGACATGGGTGACAAAGCCGCTGGTGAAGAAGGTGCTGGGGCGGTGGACGGTGCGGTCGATGAATTGCTCGACCACGGCAAAGCGCCCGGGTTCGAGCTCCTCGCGCAAGGATCCGACCGCGCTGATCGCGAGGATATCGGTGCAGCCTGTACGCTTCAGTGCATCGATATTGGCACGCGCATTGAGTTCGGTCGGGCTGACCGGGTGCCCGCGCCCGTGGCGGGGCAGAAAGCGCACCTTCACACCGCCAATCGTCCCGCACAGGATCTCGTCCGAGGGATCGCCCCACGGGGTCTCGATCGCGATCCACTGAGCGTCCTCCAGCCCGTCAATGGCATAGAGGCCCGATCCGCCGATGATCCCGATGCACCATTCACTCGCCATTGGCGCCGCTGCCCTCTCTCTTGCTTGCAGAAGGCCTTAGGTCAGGTCGAAGCGGCTGGGCAAGGCCTTGCGGATGATCGCGTCGGCTGCGGCATAGGGTCCGGCGATTTCGGGCCGGGCAAACATGCTCGCAAAGTGGCGTTCGAGCGACGGCCAGCGGTCAAGCGGCATCTCCGCCACCAGCGCGATCTGGAGCATCACCTGCGTGACCGTGATGTCGGCGATCGACAGCGCGTCGCCTGCAAAGAACTCCGCGCCCGAAAGCCGCGTCTCGAGAATGTCGAACAGCGGCGGCAGCTGCTTGGCCCAGGCATCGCGCGCCTTGCCCAGATCGGGTTCCTCACCCTTGGTGACAGCGAAGAAGATCGGGCGGAAGATGCCGAGCCCGCCGGCCATCGCGACCGAGGTGTCGGCGAATTCCTCGATGAACAGCGCTTCGGCATAGGCCATCGGCTCGGCGGGGTAGAGTGCGGGCGCGGGGTGCTTCTTCTCGATATAGGCGCAGATCGCGCTGGAATCGGGGATCGTCCCGCCCGTGCCCTGCTCGGCCACCGAACGGTCGCGCAGCACCGGGATGCGCTTCATCGGCGAGATGTCGGTGAACCACTGCGGGGGCGCGAAGACGTTGACCGCCTCGACCTCATGCGCGACGCCTTTGAGCAGGCACAGGCTCGCCACCTTGCGCACAAAGGGCGAGACGGGGCTGCCATAGATCACCAGATCGGGGCGGGGTTCGGTCATCGTGGGTCCTCTCGTCCTGTGGCTGTTGCAGCGTCACATATCGCGGCGCGGGAATAGCGCAATCGTCAGGTGAACGCGCCCCGCCACCGCGCTACCCCTAGCGCCAACGCGGGCGTTGCGTTTTTCAATGCAACGCGCCAACCTGACGGGGAGAGAGACGAATCCCCCATTCGTTTGAGAGGACACAAAGATGGTCACCCAGTACAAGAACCTGATCGGCGGCAAGATGGTCACCACCGACCGCATGCTCGATGTGGTCAACCCCGCAACCGAGCAGGTGATCGGTCAGGTCCCCGCTTGCGGCAAGGCCGAGCTTGACCAAGCCGTCGCCGCCGCGCGCGCCGCGTTCAAGACCTGGAAGAACACCCCGATCGAGGAACGCCGCGCCGCGATTCTGGCGATCTCGGGCGCGATCAAGGCCAATGCCGAGGAACTCTACCGCCTGCTCACCAGCGAGCAGGGCAAGCCGCACGATCAGGCCAAGGGCGAAATCTACGGCGCTGCCGGGATGAGCGCGGCGCAGTCGACGCTCAGCTTGGATGACGAGATCAACGAGGATTCGGACACCCGCCTCAGCCGCACCCGCCGCGTGCCGGTCGGGGTGGTTGCCGGTATCGTGCCGTGGAATTTCCCGGTGATGATGGCGATCCAGAAGATCGCGCCCGCGATGCTCTCGGGCTGCACTATCGTGCTCAAGCCCTCGCCCTTCACCCCGCTGACCACCCTGCGCATCGCCGAGCTGATCGCGGATGTCGTGCCCGCGGGCGTCGTAAACATCATCACCGGCGAGGATGACCTCGGCCCGCTGATGACCAGCCACCCCGATATCGACAAGATCACCTTCACCGGCTCGACCGCGACCGGCAAGAAGATCATGGAGGGCGCGAGCGCCGACCTCAAGCGTATCACGCTGGAGCTGGGCGGCAACGACGCCTCGATCGTGCTCCCCGATGCCGACCCCAAGAAGGTCGCCGAACAGCTGTTCTGGTCGAGCTTCTCGAATGCCGGGCAGATCTGCGTCGCCGCGAAGCGCGTCTATATCCACGAGGATATCTATGACGAGCTGAGCGCCGCGATCGTCGAGTATGCCAAGACCGTCACCGTGGGTGACGGCGCGCAGCAGGGCACCGGCGTCGGCCCGATCCAGAACAAGAAGCAGTATGACCGCGTGCTCGAGCTGATCGAGGACGCCAAGGACAATGGCTACAAATTCCTGCTCGGCGGGAATGTCGATCCCTCGGGCACCGGCTACTTCGTGCCGCTGACCATCCTCGACAACCCGCCCGAAGATGCGCGCATTGTCGCCGAAGAGCAGTTCGGCCCGGTCATGCCGCTGATGAAGTTCTCGACCGAAGAGGAAGTCATCGCGCGCGCCAACAACTCGGATTACGGCCTCGCCGGCGCGGTGTGGACTGGCAACCCCGAGAAGGGCGTCGAGATCGCCGAGCAGCTCGAAACCGGCACGGTGTGGGTCAATGAATACCTCCACCTCTCGCCCTTCGCGCCCTTCGGTGGGCACAAGCAGTCGGGCTTCGGCGCCGAATACGGCAAGGAAGGCCTCAAGGAGTTCACCTATTCGCAGGTGATCACCGTGAAGAAGGAAAAAGCCCCCGCTTGATCCGTGGGGATTTCCGCTGACGAATTGAGCGCCGGGCTGGCGCGGGTCTGTGCCCGCGTCGGCCTCGGCGCTCTTTTGCATCCGCCGCAGCGTCTGACGGGCGGCGCGGTGATGGAGAGCTGGCGGTTTGCGACTGGCGATTCCGCCTACGTCCTGCGCCGCGCGCCGACCCTCGCCTTCATGGAGGGGCGGCCTTACGGGCACCGCGTCGAAGCCGCGCTGATCGAGGCCGCGCGGGCCAAAGGTGTGACCGCGCCCGAGGTGGTGGCGGTGCTGGAGGAGGGCGACGGGCTCGGCAGCGGCTTCGTGATGCGCGCGCTGCCGGGGACGGCTGATCCCAAGGTCATTCTGGCGTGTGATGGTCCCGACGGGTTGCTTCGCGAGGCGGCGCGGGACTTGGCGCGCATTCACCGCTTGCGGCAGGGCGACGTGCCCGAGGGCGTGCCGGTGATGGACTATCGCGCCGCCATCGCCGACCTGAAACAGCAATTCATGGACGCGGGCGGCGACCGGCCGATCATCGCGCTGGGCCTGAAGTGGCTGGAGGACAATTGCCCCGCCGAGGTCGAGCCGGTCCTCAACCATGGCGACTACCGGATGGGCAATCTGCTAGTGGAGGGCTCGGCGCTGACCGGCGTGCTCGACTGGGAGATAGCTCATTTCGGCGACCGCCACGAGGACCTCGCCTTCGGCTGCATGGCCGTATGGCGTTTCGCCCGTTACGACCGCCCCGCACTGGGGCTGGGGTCAATCGAAGAATATATCGTCGCCTACGAGGCTGAGGCGGGCGTCATCATCGACCCCGCCCGCTTCCGCTTCTGGACGATTTATCGGACGGTGTGGTGGGCGCTCGGCTGCCTCAAGATGGCGGCGCAATGGCGTTCGGGCGCGGACCGGATGCTCGAGCGCGTGGTGATCTCGCGGCGAACGAGCGAGCAGGAATTGGACCTGCTGCTGCTGCTCGAAGAGGATGCGCCGGAGGCGGAGCGGGCGCGGCCTGTCATCCTCAACGACTGGACTTTCCAGTCAGACGGCGAGGCAAGTGATGAAGAAATGACAGTTGCCGTTTCCGAGTGGCTCGGCACTCTTAAGGACAAGCTGGATGGTCACGACCGGTTCCAGCTCGCCGTGGCGCGCAACGCTTTGGGGATGCTCGCCCGGTCGATCAAGCTTGGGGCGCACTCCAGCGATCCTCTCGGCGCGGAGGCTCTGCTCGCAGGGAGAGTTTCGCTCGAGGCGAAGGGCGTGCTGTCCGAGCTTCGGCGGACGGCGCTCGAGAAGCTGACTGCCGACGTGCCCAAGTATCCCGCGCTCGCGCTCGCCCGAAAGAAGTGGCTAGGAGAGAACTAATGGACTTCGCCATCCCCGCCGACCTGCAAGCCTATCTCGATGAACTCGACGCCTTCATCGCCGCCGAGATCAAGCCTTTGGAGCAGCAGGACGACAACATCCGCTTCTTCGACCACCGCCGCGAATATGCGCGCACGGACTTCGAGGGCGGCGGCCTGCCCCGGCACGAATGGGAGGAACTGCTCAAGGAGGCCACCCGCCGCTCGGACAAGGCGGGGCATTGGCGCTTCTCAGCGCCCAAGCGTTATGGCGGGAAGGACGGCAGCAACCTCTGGATGGCGGTGATCCGCGAGCATTTCGCCCGCCAAGGCCTCGGGTTGCACAATGATTTGCAAAACGAGCACAGCATTGTCGGCAACTTCCCCTTCGTCGCCATGTTCGACCAGTGGGGCACTGAAGAGCAGAAGCAGGAATTCATCCTCGGCGGGTTCGAGCGCACGCGGCGCGTCGCCTTCGGCCTCACCGAACCGCACCATGGCTCAGACGCCACGCACATGGAGACCGTCGCCGTCCGCGAGACCCGCGACGGGGTCGACGGCTGGCGGATCGATGGCGAGAAGATGTGGATCACCGGCATGCACGTCGCCACCCACTGCGCGATGTTCGCGCGCACGGCAGGCAAGGCGGGTGACGCGAGCGGGATCACCTGTTTCCTCGTCCCCAATCCCACCGACGGCCTCAAGATCGAGGAGTGGATGTGGACCTTCAACATGCCCACCGACCACCCGCGCCTCAGCGTCACCAACGTGTGGGTGCCGGACAGCGCGATCCTTGGCGTCGAAGGCCGCGGCCTCGCGCTCGCGCAGAGCTTCGTCCACCAGAACCGCATCCGGCAGGCGGCCAGCAGCTGCGGCGCGGCGCTCTATTGCATCGATGAGAGCGTGAAATACGCCCGCGAACGCAAGCCCTTTGGCGAAGAGCTGGCGCGCAATCAGGGCATCCAGTTCCCGCTGGTGGAGCTGGCGACACAGGCGGAGATGCTGCGCCTCCTGATCTTCAAGACCGCGTGGGAGATGGACAACATGCCCCACGAACAGATCGAGCGGACGATCTCGGACAAGGTCTCGATGTGCAATTACTGGGCGAACCGGCTGGTGTGCGAGGCGGCGGACCGCGCGATGCAGGTCCACGGCGGCATCGGCTATTCGCGCCACAAGCCCTTCGAGCACATCTATCGGCATCACCGCCGCTACCGGATCACCGAGGGCTCGGAAGAGATCCAGATGCGCAAGGTGGGGGCGTATCTGTTCGGCTATCTCGGGCCGAAGCGGGGCCAATTCGCCTGACGTACGGCTAGGAGCGGCGCCTCCACCACCCCGCAAGCACGCTCCCGATCACCACGTGCCACACCGCCGAGATCGCCGCCGGGACGGGGGCGAGCGCGGCCTGTGCCACATCGGCGAATTGCGCAGCGAAGGCGGGGGTCTTGGCGAGGCCTGACCCGAGGCCCGAATTCTGCATCCCCACCTCGATTGAAATCGTCCGCGCCTCGATCTCGCCTATTCCCAGCACTCGCGCCAGCACATAGCCCAGCGCAAAGCCGAGCGCGTGGAGCAGGAACGTCGCCAGCAGCAGCACGCCCGCATGCTCGGCAATCTGCGCCTTCGCCCCGCCGACAATCCCGCCCACGATCAGCACCACCAGCACGATAGCGACCAGCGGCAGCGCGGCGCTCACCGCGCCTGCCGCGCGCGGGAACAGGCGGTTGAGGAGCGTCCCCGCCACCACCGGCACCAGCACCACCGCGACCATGTTGATCAGCAGGTTCCAGCGGTCGATTTCCACATAGGCCCCCGCCAGCCACCCGGTCAGCAGCGGGGTCATCACCACGGCGGCGAGGGTCGAGGCCATGGTCATCGCCACCGACAGCGCCACATGCCCGCGCGCGATATAGGTGACGATGTTCGACGCCGTGCCCCCCGGGCAGCAGGCCACCAGAATGAGGCCGACGGCGAGCCCCGGCTCCAGCCCCAGCACCCGCGCCACGGCAAAGCCCGACAGCGGCATGATCGTGTATTGCAGCGCCACCCCGGCGACAAAGGCACGCGGCATGTTCAGCAGTCCGCGATAGTCGTCGAAGGTCAGCGTCAGCCCCATCGCCAGCATCACCACCCCCAGCGCGAGGCTCAGCAGCGGCTGGCCGGCGAAGGTGATCCGCCCGTCGGTCATCCAGGTGAAGGCGGGCGGGTAGAACCAAGCCAGCGCCACGCCCCCCAGCGTCAGCGCGGCGAAATTGTTTGTGATCCTCTGCAGCATGGCGTGTCCGGAAGTGCCCCCTTGAGCCGCCGTCTGTAATCGACCAACGACATATCCGCCCCTAGCAATATCCTTGCGCCCCGCTAGTCTTCCGCGCCGACAGAGGGAGACTTTCCATGCGCTATCTCGCCGCCGCCCTGCTTGCCGGGGCCGCCTGCCTTTCCACGCCGCTCGCCGCCAGCGCCGCCCCCAAGAAGGACGCCAAGGCCGAGGAGAAGTGGAGCGTCGATGCGCCCAAGGGCGCCACGATCAAGCAGGTCGCGATCAACACGGATGAAGGCACCTGGATGGATGTCGACGTCGCGCCCGATGGCAAGAGCATCGCATTCACCCTCTTGGGCGACATCTACACGCTCCCCATCGAAGGCGGCACCCCCAAGCGCATTTCGGAAGGGCTGTCGTGGGACGTGCAGCCGCGCTTCTCGCCCGATGGCGCGCGGATCGCCTTCACCAGCGACCGCGGCGGCGGGGACAACATCTGGGTGATGAACGCCGACGGCACCGACAAGCGGCAGGTGACCAAGGAGGACTTCCGCCTCTTGAACCAGCCCGCCTGGTCGCCGGACGGGCGGTTCATTGCCGCCAAGAAGCACTACACCACCGAACGCAGCGCCGGGACCGGCGAGGTGTGGCTCTACCACGTCAGCGGCGGCGTCGGGGTGCAGGTGGTCGAGCGCGCCAGCGAGCGGCTCCAGAAGGAACTGGGCGAGCCGGTCTTCGCCCCCGATGGCACCGCGATCTACTACACCCGCAACACCACGTCGGGCCCGATCTTCGAATATGCGCAGGATTCGAACGCGGGCATCTTCGCCATCGAGCGCCATGACCTCGCCACCGGCGAAGTCACGACGGCAGTGAGCGGCTATGGCGGTGCGGTGCGCCCCTCGCCCTCGCCCGACGGCAAGGAAATCGCCTTCGTCCGCCGCGACAAGGACCAGACCCAGCTGTGGGTGAAGGACATCGCGTCGGGGCGCGAGCGGATGATCTACGGCAAGCTCGACCTTGACGTGCAGGAGACCTGGGCGGTAACCGGGGTCTATCCCAACATGGACTGGCTGCCGGATTCGAGCGCAATCGTGTTCTGGGCGGGGGGCAAGCTCAACCGCGTCGCTCGCGACGGTTCGGCCCATGCGGTGATCCCCTTCCGCGTCACCGACACCCGCGGCGTCGCCGATGCTCCGCACCCGGTGATCGCGGTTGCGCCTGACAGCTTCACCACCACCATGCCGCGCTTTGCCACGCTCTCGCCCGACGGCAGCCGCGTGGTGTTCGAGAGCCTCGGGCGGCTTTACAGCAAGTTCGCCAAGGGCAAGGACGCGTCCGCCCCGCTGACGGGCGACAGTGCCGATGTGCTCGAAGCCTTCCCTGCCTTCAGCCGCGACGGGAGCCAACTCGCCTATGTCCGCTGGAGCGACGACAAGCTGGGCGAGATCGTGATCGCCGATGCCAGCGGCCAGAACCGCCGCGTGCTCACCGGGCCGGGGCATTTCGGCAACCTCGCCTTCTCTCCCGATGGCACCATGCTCGCCTTCGAGAAGCGCGAGGGCGGCTACCTCACTTCGCCCGATTTCTCCGAAAGCTCGGGCATCTATGTCATGCCGGTCAGCGGCGGAGAGGCGAAGCTCGTCACCCGCGAGGGCGCCAACCCGCAATGGGGCGCATCGGGCGACCGCCTGTTCATGGTCGCGCGCGACGACAGCAACCTCGCGCTGGTCTCGACCGACCTCGAAGGCGAGGCCAAGCGGACCCATGCCAAGGGCGATCTCGCCAACGATCTGCGCATCGCCCCCGATGGCCGCACCATCGCCTTCCGACAGAACTACGAGGTCTTCGCCATGCCGCTGGTGCCCGGCGGCAAGCCGGTCGATGTCAGCGAGAAGGGCGGATCGCTCCCCGTCACCAAGGTGAGCGCCGGGGGCGCGGATTACCTCGGCTGGGCCAATGGCGGCGAGACGCTGTTCTGGTCGATCGGGCCCTCCTTGCAGAGCGCCAACGTGCCCGCGCTGTTCGCCGCCGCTCCCAAGGCGGATGACGACAAGACGCCCGCTTTCACTCCGCCCACCAGCGGCATCCCGCTGCAAGTGACGGTGCAGAAGGCCAAGCCTTACGGCACCACGGTCATCACCGGCGCGCGGGTGCTGACGATGCGCGCAGGGCTCGGCGCGGATGATGCAGGCGTGATCGAGAACGGCCTCATCGTGATCGAGGGCGACCGGATCACCGGGGTCTATGATGCCACGGTGGTGAAGATCAAACTGCCTGGAGACGCGCGGATGATCGACGCCACCGGCAAGACCATCATGCCCGGCCTCGTCGATGCCCACGCCCATGGGGCTTACGGGGTCGGCGACCTGATCCCGCAGCAGAACTGGGCGCTGCTGCAGGACCTCGCGTTTGGCGTGACCACGATCCACAACCCGTCCAGCCAGTCGAGCACCGTCTTCGCCGCCGCCGAGCGCCAGAAGGCGGGGCTCACCGTGGGCCCGCGCATCTTCTCGACCGGCGAGATCATCTATGGCGCCAGGGCGGCGGACGTCTATGCGCGGATCGATTCCTACGAAGACGCGCTCGCCCATGTGCGGCGGATCAAGGCGCAGGGGGGCATCTCGGTCAAGAACTACAACCAGCCCCGCCGCGAACAGCGCCAGATGGTGGTGCGCGCCGCGGCGGCGGAGAACATGCTGGTGGTCGCTGAAGGCGGCTCGCTGTTCGGCATGGACATGAACATCGCCGCCGACGGCAACTCGACGCTCGAGCACAACATCCCCGCCGACGTGTTCTACGAGGACGTGCTGCAGTTCTACAGCCAGTCGGGCACCAACTACACGCCGACGCTGGTGGTGACCTATGGCGGGCTCGCGGGCGATCCCTATTGGCGGCAGGCGACCAATGTGTGGGAGAACCCGCTGATGGTCCACACCCCGCCCAAGATGCTGCTCGCCGAGACCGCGCGGCGCACAAAGGCGCCCGAGTGGGCCTTCGTTGATGACAACAACGCGCGAGAGGCCCGCAAACTGGCGCAGCGCGGCGTAAAGGTCAGCATCGGCGCGCATGGCCAGCAGGCCGGAGTCGGCGCGCATTGGGAGCTGTGGAGCTTCGTGCGCGGCGGGATGAGCCCGGTCGAGGCGCTGAAGGCCGGCACCATCACCTCCGCGCAGTCGCTCGGCATGGCCAAGGACATCGGCAGCATCGAGGCAGGCAAGCTCGCCGACCTCGTGATCCTCTCGGACGATCCTTCGCAGGACATCGCCAATTCCGACAACATCGAGAAGGTGATGATCGGCGGGCGGCTGTATGACGCCAAGACGATGAACGAGGTGGGCACCGGAGACGCCAAGCGCCGTCCCTATTTCTGGGAAGGCGAAGGCGCGACGGGCGCGGCCGGATCGATGCGCACAACGAGCGAGGGGCGTGGGCACGCGGATGGGGATGCGGGGTAAGGCGGACAGGTGGAGGGGGCTTATTCCCCCTCCAGCAGCCTCCGCAGATCCTTCAGAGCCTTCGCCCGCAGCTGGTGCACGCGCGGCACGCTGACTTCGAGCACTGCGGCGATTTCGGTCAGGTTCAACTCCTCCACGAAGAACAGCTGGAGCACCAGCTTCAGCCGGTCGGGCAGCTGCACCATCGCCGCGATCAGCCGCTCGCGGTCCTCGGCGGCGCACAGGGCTTCGAAGGGGTCGGGATCGTCGCTGGCGAAGGCGAGGCTGGTCTCGTCATAGGCGTCATCGATCGGGGTCAGCCGGACGCCCGAGGCTTCGATGGCGAGCAATTCCGCATCGCTGACCTCCATCGCCCGGGCGAGTTCGGCGCGGCTTGGCTCGCGTCCCAGTGACCCGCGAAGGGCAGCGAGCGCCCGCTCATACCCGCTGCGCTTGGCCCGCGCGGTGCGGCTGTCGTGGGCGACGCGGCGGACTTCATCGAGCATCGCCCCGCGCACCCGGATCTTGGCATAGGCGGCAAAGCCGTCCTCGGTTGGCCCGGCGTGGCGCTGGGCGCATCCGGTGAGCGCGAGGAAGCCGGCTTGCACCAGATCCTCGATCTCGAGACCCTCGCGCCCCCGCCCGTTGATGAGCCAGGCGGTGCGGCGCACCAGCGGCAGGAAGCGGCGCACGCGGTCCTCGACCTCGGCACGGCTTGGCGCATAGGGTTGCGAGAGCGCGCCGAAGCTGGCGTGATCGTGCTTCATGCGGCGAGCCCTTCGGGTTGCGGCAGCGCGGGCGCTTCAGGGGCCGCGCCTATCACGCCGACCACCGCGATCGGCTGGCTCGCGGGCAACTCGGCGATCGAGAGCACCAGACAGCGCGGGGCCCTGTGCCTGAGCAGTCCGGCCATCGCCCGGCGCGCGGGCGGCTGGACGATCAGCGCGACCGGGCCTTTCTCGGCATCGGCGACGGCATTGACCTCGCGCAGGATCATCGCACCGCAATCGGGCTCGATCAGCGGCTGGCCAGTGGCAGGATCGATCATCCCGCCAAGGATCGCGCCCTCCAGCCCGGCATCGAGCGTGAGGACCTTCAAGGCCTCGTCCGGGCCGACGATCCGGGCCACCAGACGGCCCGAAAGGTCGGCGCGCACGGCATCGATCACCGCATCGAACTCGGTGGTCTTCTGCAGCGCCAGCGCCAGCGCGGTGAACAGCGGCTGGGGGTGGGCGAGCCCGATTCCATCGGCCATCAGCGCGCGCAAGGTGCGGGTCAGCGCGGCAAGCGGGAGCGGGTCGGGGGTCACCGCCTCGACCAGCGCGGGGGCGCGGGCCTTGAGCCCATCGACCCACTCGCGCACCTCGCCGGGGCCGAGCAATTGGTGCGCCTCGGCCAGCAAGGCCTGATTGGCGTGGGTGGCGATCACCGAGGCGGGATCGACCACGAGGAAGCCCTCGGCCACGGCGTGGTCGCGGGCAGCGGGGGCGATCCACAAGGCGGGGCAATCGAATGAGGGATCGCGGGTCGGCTCGCCGGTCAACCCGTGCCCGGGCCGCACGTCGCCCGCGTCGATGGCGAGCAGCTTGCCGGGGCTCACGGACCCGCGCGCACTGCTCACCCCGCCCATCAGCACGGCATAATCCTGCGCCGCGAGTTCGAGCGCGACAAGCGGCTGAAGATGAGCCTTCAGGACGTGCGCGACGAGAACAAGCAGTCCGAAGGCTCGCCCGAGATGAAATCGGCCCGCCGCCAGCGCCAGCGCGATCTGGCGCGCGGGGGTGTCGCCAAGGCGATGAAGGACGCGCAGTTCGTGATCGTCAATCCGCTGCACTTCGCGGTGGCGCTCACCTACGACCCGAAGCGCGCGCCCGCCCCGCTGCTGCTCGCCAAGGGCCGGGGCGAGACCGCGCTGGCGATGCGCGAGATCGCGGCGGAGGAGGGCCTGCCGGTGCTCGAATATCCGACGCTTGCCCGCGCGGTCTATTTCACCACCCGCCCCAACCAGATGGTGCGCGAGGAGCTGTATATCGCGCTCGCCTCGCTGGTGGCCTTCGTGATGGCGCTGAAACGCGGCCAGCGCCCGCGCCGCCCGGTGGTGGAGGTGCCCGAAGGCCTGCGGTTCGATGGCGACGGGAGGGCGGAGAAGTGACCCCTCGGTTTCTCCCCGCCCCGGGCTTGACCCGGGGCCCCGCTTTCGTGTTTGCGTGCCCGCCTCCGCGGGCACGTCCTCGGTGCGTTTCGCGCTGCGCGCGAGCACCTGCGGCTCGCGCGCTCGCGGCCCGTCCGATGGCGGGCCGGTATCATGCTTAAACTTTCCCGCAAACGCCCGTCCTGATCGACATGGAAAACCCAGGCTCCTCCATCATCTCCGCGCTCGGTGCCGGTAGCGGCGTCGACTTCATCCGGCTCGCCACGGACATTTCCGCGGCGACCTTTGCCGCCCAGCGCGGGCAGATCACTGCGCGGCAGGAGGCGCTGACCGCGCAGGTCTCCGCCGCCGCGCAGCTGCGCAGCGCGATCACCGATCTCTCGAGCGCCTTGGGCGAGCGGATCCGCACCGGCGACCTTGCCCCGCGCGGCCAGATCGCCAACGCCGCCGTTGCAGCCCCGATCGTGCCCGCCGGGACATCGCCGCGCGGCAGCTTCAGCCTCGAAGTCACCCAGCTGGCAAGCTCGCAGACGCTGGTCAGCCGTTCGCTCGCCAGCCGCGACGCGCTGGTGGGCGAGGGCACGCTGACGCTGCGCATGGGCACGGTGAGCGGCGCCAGCTTCAACCCCGATGCGGCGCGCGCTGCGATCGACATCACCGTGACTGACACCGACACCCTCGCCACCCTCGCCACCAAGATCAATCAGGCGAGCGGCGGGGCGGTGAGCGCCTATGTCGCGACCGGCACGGGCGGCGCGCAGCTGGTGATGAAGGGCAAGGAGGGCGCGGCGCGCGGCTTCCAGCTTGAGGCCACTGGCGCAGGCGGCGGGGCGGTCGCAGGCGATCTCGAATATTTCGGCTGGACGCCTGCCAGCACCAATGGCGAGCTGAAAGCCACCGCGCGCGATGCCGCCTTCACGCTCGACACTGTGGCGATGACCAGCCCCACCAACCGCGTCACCGGCCTGCCCGGCGGCTTCGGCCTCAATCTCACCGCCACCAACACCGGCGCGCCGACCACCCTGAGCTTCAGCACCGACAGCAGCGCCTTCAGTTCGGTGATGGGGGACTTCGTGGCCGCGCTCAATGATATCGTCGCGCAGATCAACGTTCTGGCCGCGCCCATTGGCGGCGAGCTCGGCAATGATCCGGGCGCGCGCGAATTGCGCCGCGATCTCGGGCGCCTCGCCAGCCAGGTGGTGATGCCCAATGCGGCGACCGGCGAGCCGAGCACGCTTGGCGATCTCGGCCTGTCGCTGAACCGTGACGGTACCTTCCGGCTCGACAGCGCGCGCCTCAATCGCAGCCTCGAGAACAGCCCCGATGCGGTCGCGGCGATGTTCACCGTCGGCGCGACCGGCGTGTTCGCCACCTTCGACCGCTTCGCGCGCGAGAACAGCCTCACCACCGATCCCTCCTCGCTCGGCGGGTCGCTGAAGCGCTACGAGACGCAGCAGGCCGCCAACGAGGAGCGTCTCGCCCGGATCGCCGAGCAGCAGGAGGTGCTGCGCGAACGCCTGACCCGCGAATTCACCGCGTCCGAACGCCGGGTTGCGGCCTCGCAATCGACGCTGAGCTTCCTGCAGCAGCAGGTCGATATCTGGTCGAACCGCGACAATTAAGGAGCCGCCGTGATGCAGATGCTGAGCCGCAACCCCGCCGCCGCCTATCGCCGCGTCGCGCTTGACGCGCGGATCGAGGCGTCGGGCAGCGGCGATCTGACGCGGATCTGTCTGGAGGAGGCGCTGGCCGCGCTTGGCCAAGCGCTGATCGCATTGGAACGCGGCGCCGCGCCCCCGCGCGAGCCGCTGATGCGCGCGCAGACGATCATGCTGTGGCTGGCAAAATCGGTCGCCCCGGAGCATCCGCTGGGGGCGAGCCTCAAGGCCTTCTATGGCGGGCTGGCAGGGCAGGTGGGGGCGCAAATCCTACAGGCAGACGCGCGGGTGATTGGAGAAAGCCTCAATGATATCAGCGATGTACTGGAAGCAGCGGGTTGAGCCTCGGGCAATGTTTCACGTGAAACATTTGCAGAACATCGCTACTCCCCGATAAATTCGGCAATGATCCGCGCCGCATCGGCGGGATCCTGAAACGGGTGGAAGTGGGTCATGTCGGGGCGGTAAAGGTCGCTCCCCTGTGGCATCCGCGCCGCCAGTTCCGGCCAGGTCGGCGAGCTCTTGAAGTCGTTTAGCGTGGTGTACTTTGCGCGCACCACCAGCGCCGGAATGTCCACCCGCGTCGCTGCGTCGAGAATGCCCGGATTGCTGCGGCTCGAGGCATAGACGCTCGCCTCGACCTCGGGCGCGCAGGCGAGTTCCATGCCTGCGCCGCTGACCGCGGGGACAAGGCCGTGGCGGCAGTAATCCTCGAACACGCGTGCGTCGAACAGGTCATAAGGGTCGCGGCTGGAGAACCGCTCGATCATCGCCTCGGCGCTGGCGAAGTCGCGCTTGCGGCGGATCGCGGGGTGGGGGTTGTCGGCGGTGTAGAGCGCGTCGCTGGGCGCGTAGAATTCGGGCGCGAGGATCACGGGGTCGAACAGCACCAGCTTGGCGAAGCGGCCGGGGTTATCGGCCGCGACCTGCAACAGGGTGTGCGCGCCCATCGAATGGCCGATGCCTACCGCGCCCGTGATGCCTGATTGTTTAAGAAAATCAGCAACATCGCTCGCCAGAACGCGCCAATCGTCGATCGGTGCGGCGCGCGACAGGCCATGGCCGCGCAAGTCGATCGCATAAACGGGATGCGCCGGGAAGCGCTCGGCGATCGCGTCCCACACCCGGCCATGAAAGCCCGTCGCATGGGCGAAGACCAGCGGCGCGCCGCTTCCCTCGCAAGCCCATTCGTGGACGGCAAGGTCAATCCCGCCGGTGGTGTAGAAGCGGGTCTGCGGAGCGATGCGGGCGGTGGTCATGCCTCCCGCACAAGAGCATGACCGGCCCCAAGTCAATCAGGCGCTTTTGAGAGGGCGCGCGCCCTCGCGAACGGACGCGCTCACTCGGCGGGCGCGGGTTCCGGTTCGCTCCCGGCGCGGTTGCGGGCGAAGTTGAGCGCCTCGGCCACACGGTCGGGGGCGATGATGTTGAGCGCGCCGAGATAGAGCGCCACGCCGATCGAAACGGCGATGGCCAGCGCCAGCAGGTCGGGCACCGGCGGCAAGCCGCGCACCACCAGCCACACCCCGCCCGCCATCGCCAGCGACGCGGTCAGCGGCGGGAGCAGCGCGCGCAGCAGGCCATCGAACGGCAGGCCGATGATCCGGCCCGACAGGGTCACCGTCAGCGCGGTCAGCACCGCCATCCCGCCGACCCAGCCCCAGGCAAACCCCATCACACCCCAGTGCGAGCCGATGAAATAGGCCACCGGCATCACCACGCTGCCGATCATCGTGATCCGCAGCGCCGCCAGCGGCACGCCGCGGGCATTGGTGGCAGGGGCGAACAGGATCTGCAGCGTCATCATCGCCATTGCTGCGGCAAGGATCGGGAGCAGCGGGACGATCTCGTGCCATTGCTCGCCCAGCAGCACCGGCACGAGGATCGGGGCGACCACGGCGAGGCCCGCATAGGCGGGCAGCGCGATCAGCATCACGAGGCGGATCGTCGCCAGCAGCGCGCTCGCGCCCAGTTCGGGCTGGCGGGCATAGGCGGCATAGGCGACCTCGTTGATCGGCGGCACGAACTTGGCGGCGAGCAATTGCGCGAGGAACAGCCCGGTGGTGTAGACGCCAAGGCTATGCGGATCGAGCACGCGCCCGGCGATCATCACGTCGGCCTGGCTCTGGACGAACCAGAACAGCTGGGTCGCGGTCATCACCCCGCCGAAGCCCGCGATGTGCCCGGCCCCGGCGAAACGGAAGCTCGGGCGCAGCGGCGTCCCGGCGGCGCGGGTCATGCCTATCGCCTCGGTCACCATCATCACCAGCGGCGCGGCGACCAGCGTCCAGACGCCCCAGCCCGACAGCGCTCCGGCAAGCGCGGTGACTGCCCCCGAAATCGCGGCGACAAGCCGCACCTGCGCCGGGCGGCGGAAGTCCATCCGCCGCGACATGATCGCGTGGGACAGGGCGGTGAAGGGGATCGCGAGGTAGAGCAGCGATTGCACCCGCAACAAGTTCGCGACCATCGGCTGGTCGAACCACAGGGCCACCAGCGGCGCGGCGAGGAATTGCACCAGCGCAAGACCACCATTGAGCAGCATCAGCATGCCCAAGGTCTGGCGCAGGCGTTCCTCGGTCACCTCCTCCTCGCGGATCAAGGCGCTGGCGAGGCCGTAGCCGTTCATGGTGTTGAGCAGCACCAGCATCACCTGCGCCATGGCGAACAGGCCATAATCCTGCGGGGCGAGCAGGCGGATGACGATCAGGGTCGAGGCCCAGGACACGATCTGCGTCCCGATCTGGCTGCCCGAGCGCCAGATCACCGCAGTGCGCACCTGCGCAGCGAGCGAACCGGTGGTGCGCGGCTCAGCCATGGGCGAGGCTCCGGGCCGGGCGCGCGTCAGAGGCGAGCGCCTCGCCCCACAGCGGCGCGATTAGGCGCGCGGCGGTGCGGCTCCGGACGAACAGCAGGTCGACGAGCTCATAGCCCGCCAACGCGCCCATCGCGCGCTTGTAGCCGCTGTCGCCCGAGCCAAGGTCGACCCTCGCGGCCCCGGCCTCGAAGGCATCACTGACCGCGCGGTGGTTGGCGAGCTTGCCGACTTCAGCCTTGGCGAAATCGCTGCGGAAGCTGCCGGCGATGCCGTAGCGCACCGGCCCGTCGTCGAGATCGAAGCTGAAGGCGACCGCGCGGCCGGAGACGGTGAGGATGGTGGCGCAGAGCATGTCGGCCAGCACCGGGTCGGCCAGCACCGCGCGCCATGCGGCGCGGCGGCGCGGGTCCATGAACTTGGCGCCGCTGCCATCGGTCTCGGCGGCGATCCAGCTGGTGGCCTCGACTGCGGCGAGCTCTTCGAGCACGGCGTCATTCCAGTCTTCCCCGCGCACATGTCGCCACTGGACGGGGCCGTGGGCGGCGAGGCGGCGCTCGATCCGGGCGAGGCGCGCGGCGGTCGATCCGCGCGGCCAGCCGCCCTGCTTGCGTGCGGCATCGAGGTCGATCACCCAGCTCGTCCCCGCCGGGCGCGCGAGGACGCTCCAGCGTGCGCGGCGGGCGGCTTCGATGAGGCGCAAGGTTGCAGGATCATCGGCGCGGGTCGGGCCGACGCGCCAGACCGGGCCGAGGCTGGCGGCAGCCGGGTGGCCGAGGGCCTGCGCGAGTTCGAGTGTGCTGCATTCGGGCGCGATCAGGGGGGAGCGCAGCGGCCAGTAGCTGCCCGGAACCTTGCGAAAGGCAGCGATGCCGGGGCCGAACGGGGCGGTGGGGATCGCGGCGAGCGGGGTGCCGCCTGCGCTCTCGACCACCAGCGTGCGCAGGGCTTGCGGAGCGCCCTCGCCATACCAGGCCGCCCGCAGAAATCCGTGCCCGCCGAGATTGCGCGGCCCCAGCACGTCAAGCGCGGGCGCGAGGCCCGGGCTCGCCGCGACCGTCAGGTGGCCGGCTGCAATCCTGCTTTCGTACATCTCAGAGCCTGCTATCGGCGGAACGCCAGACGAAGGCCTTACTCCCCGCGCGTAACCTCCGGGTTAACCACGCGCGCTTCTTTACCGCAGGGATTGGAAAAACATTACCTATTCAGCAGCTTGAAGGTGGCTTGGGGCAACGCTCTCAGAACACCACCACGCTGCGGATCGACTTGCCTTCGTGCATCAGGTCGAAGGCGGTGTTGATCTCCTCCAGACCCATCACGTGGGTGATCATCGGGTCGATCTCGATCTTGCCGGTCATGTACATGTCGACGATCTTGGGCACATCGGTGCGGCCCTTGGCCCCGCCGAACGCGGTGCCGCGCCAGTTGCGGCCGGTGACCAGCTGGAACGGGCGAGTGGCGATTTCCTTGCCAGCCTCAGCCACGCCGATGATGATCGAGGTGCCCCAGCCGCGGTGGCAGGCTTCGAGCGCCGTGCGCATCACTTCGGTGTTGCCGGTGGCATCGAAGGTGTAGTCCGCGCCGCCATCGGTCATTGCGACGATCGCGGCGACGGTCTCCTCGCGGCTCATGCCCTTGGTATTGAGGAAGTGGGTCATGCCGAAACGCTTGCCCCATTCCTCGCGCGCGGGGTTGATGTCGACGCCGATGATGAGGTTCGCGCCCGCCAGCCGCGCGCCCTGGATGACGTTGAGGCCGATCCCGCCGAGGCCGAACACCACGACATTGTCGCCGACCTGCACCTTGGCGGTGTTGGTCACCGCGCCGACCCCGGTGGTGACGCCGCAGCCGATGTAGCATGCGCTCTGGAACGGCGCGTCTTCGCGGATCTTGGCGACCGCGATCTCGGGGAGCACGGTGAAGTTCGAGAAGGTCGAGCAGCCCATGTAATGGAAGATCGGCTGGCCCTTGTAGCTGAAGCGCGTCGTGCCGTCGGGCATCAGGCCCTTGCCCTGGGTGGCGCGGATCGCGGTGCACAGGTTGGTCTTGCCCGAAAGGCACGACTTACACTGGCGGCATTCCGGCGTGTAGAGCGGGATCACGTGGTCGCCGGGCTTCACGCTGGTCACGCCCGGGCCGACCTCGCGCACGATCCCGGCGCCCTCATGGCCGAGCACGCTGGGGAAGATGCCCTCGCTGTCGAACCCGTCGAGCGTATAGGCATCGGTGTGGCAGATGCCGGTCGCCATGATCTCGACCAGCACTTCGCCGGCCTTGGGGCCTTCGAGATCGAGCTCGACGATTTCGAGCGGCTGCTTGGCGGCAAAGGCAACGGCGGCGCGGGTCTTCATGGGGCTCGTTCTCCGGTGAATCAGCGGCGCGTCGTTACGGCTTCGTGATCATAAGGGCAATGGCGGCAGGCCGAACCGCAGCACTTGCCGCGCGCGAGGTGGGCCACCCGGGTGAACACGGTGTAGCCGGTCGCCGGATCGCGATAGGTGCTTTCGCCGCGGGCGCAGGCGGCTTCGTGCAGGGCTTTCCATTCCGGCTCGGTCATCGCGGCAGGCGATAGATCACAAGCTTGCGCAATGCCATGCCGCTTGCGCGCACTCGCGATTTGCGCTTTCTCGGCCCACCGCCATTCGTGCCGGAGAGCCTGCCTTGCGTTTCGTTCTGCTGATTGCCGCCCTGTTCCTCGCCGTCCCCGCGCACGCCCAGAGCGTGCAGCAGACCAAGGGCGATTATCAGGACAAGTTCCGCCAGCTCGATGAAGTGCTCCCCGATCCCAACACCTATCGCAACGCGAGCGGCGCGCCGGGGCACGAATATTGGCAGCAGAAGGTCGACTACAACATCACCGCGACGCTCGACGAGCCCAAGCGGCGGCTGACCGCCAAGGGCACGGTGCGCTACACCAACAACTCGCCCGACAGCCTGCCGTGGCTGTGGATGCAGCTCGACCAGAACATCTTCAAGCGCGATTCGATGGCCGAGCTGACCGACGTGTTCGGCGGCGCGGGGCGGCGCGGGCCCAAGGTGACGCTGGGAGCGGGGAGCGAGCCGACCAAGCTCTCCTTCGAGGAGCTGCGCCGCCAGCAGGCGATGGCCGACAACCGCTATGGCTATGACATCACATCGGTGACGCTGAATGGCGCACCGCTGGCGCACACCATCGTCGGCACGCTGATGCGGATCGACCTGCCCAAGCCGCTCGCGCCCGGCGAGACGGTCGAATTCGCGATGGAGTGGGCCTTCAACATCGTCGAGGAAGACGCGGTGGTCGCGCGTTCGGGCTACGAGCATTTCCCCGATGATCCGAGGAAGGGGGGCAACGATATCTTCCTCCTCGCCCAGTGGTTCCCGCGCATGGTCGCCTATTCGGACTATGAGGGCTGGCACAACAAGGAGTTCCTAGGGCGCGGCGAGTTCACGCTGGAATTTGGCGATTACGCGGTCGCCATGACCGTGCCGAACGATCACATCGTCGCCTCGACCGGCGTGCTCCAGAACCCCGACGCCGTGCTGACCGCCGCCCAGCGCCAGCGGCTCGAGGCCGCGAAGGACGCGAGCGCTCCGGTCTTCATCGTCACCCCGCAAGAGGCCGCCGCGGCCGAGGCCAAGGGGCCGACCGGCACCAAGACTTGGGCTTTCTCGGCCACCAATGTGCGCGATTTCGCCTGGGCGAGCAGCCGCAAGTTCATGTGGGACGCGCAAGGCCACAAGCAGCCCGGCGCGGAGCATGAAACCGTCATGGCGATGAGCTTCTGGCCCAAGGAAGGCGGCGAGCTGTGGCGCAAATATTCGACCGCCGCGGTGGTCCACACCATGAAGGTCTATTCGCGCTTCAGCTTCGACTATCCCTACCCCACCGCACAATCCGTCAACGGGCCGGTGGGCGGGATGGAATATCCGATGATCACCTTCAACGGACCCCGGACCATCCTCAACAAGGACGGCACGCGCACCTATTCGCTCGCCACCAAGGTGGGCCTCGTCGGCGTGGTGATCCACGAGATCGGCCACATCTACTTCCCGATGACGGTCAATTCGGACGAGCGGCAATGGACCTGGATGGACGAGGGGCTGAATTCCTTCCTCGATTCGGTCGCGGGCTATGAGTGGGACCCGGACATGCCGTGGACCCGCAGCCTGCCGCGCGACATGATCCCCTACATGGTCTCGTCGAGCCAGCAGCCGATCATGACGCAGTCGGATTCGGTCACCGACCTTGGCGCCAATGCCTATGGCAAGCCCTCGGCCGCGCTCCACCTGCTGCGCGACACGATCATCGGGCGCGAGCGGTTCGACTTTGCGCTGAAGGAATATTCGCGCCGCTGGAAGTTCAAGCGCCCGACGCCCGCCGACTTCTTCCGCACCATGGAAGAGGCGAGCGGCACCGATCTCGACTGGTTCTGGCGCGGGTGGTTCTACACCACCGACCATGTCGATATTTCGCTGGATTCGATCTACCGCCTGAAGGTCGACACCAAAGACCCCGACATCGACCTCAGCCGCCGCCGCGCCGAGCGTGAGGCTGAGCCCGACGCGGTCGGCATCGGGCTCGACCGGCAGCAGGGCCTGCCGATCTGGGTGCTCGAGAACCCGGGCGTCACCGACTTCTACGACAGCAACGACGAATTCACCGTCACCCCCAAGGACCGCAAGTCCTACACCGAATTCCTCGACAGCCTCTTGCCCTGGGAGCGCGCGGCGTTCGACCGTGCGGTGAAGGAGGATGCGAATTACTACGTCCTCAATTTCACCAACAAGGGCGGGCTGGTGATGCCGGTGATCCTTGGCCTGACCTTCAAGGACGGGTCGAGCGAGAAGCTCAGCATCCCCGCCGAAATCTGGCGTCGCAATGCGCGTGAAGTCGCCAAGCTGCTGGTGTTCCCCAAGGGCAAGGAGCTGGTGCAGGTGGTGGTCGATCCCGACTGGGAGACGGGCGACGCCGATATCGAGAACAACAACTACCCGCGCCGCATCATCCCGAGCCGGATCGAGACCTTCAAGGATGAGGCGTCCAAGTCGCGCACCGGCCGCGACCTGATGGGCGAGGCAGCGAACGCGGTGCCGGACGGGAAGAAGAAGTGACCCTGCTGCGCTGCCTGTTGCTGCTCGCCGCGCTGGCGCTGGCCCCGCTGGGGCTGGCGGGCAGCGCGATCGCGCACCAGCAGAAGATCGCGATCAGCACCGTCTCGCTGAACCCGCGCACCGGGATGATCGAGATCGCGCATCAGGTGCCGGTGCACGATGCCGAACACGCGCTCACCGCGCAGGGGATCAAGAGCCCCGACATCATCGGCAGCGCCAAGAGCCGCGAGGCCTTCGCCGCCTATGTCACGCGCCGCTTCCTGTTCGAGGTCGACGGCGCCGCGGTCACGCCTGCCTATGTGGGATCCGAGATCATCGGCGGGAGCCTGTGGGTCTATCAGGAGGCGCCCGCCCCTGCGGCAGGGAAGGCGCTGCTGCGGTTCAATTCGCAGATCCTCACCGACGTCTGGGCGCGGCAGGAGAACCGGGTGAACATCGGCGGCGGCACCAACCCCGAAACCTTCATCTTCCGCAGCGGCGAGCCGCCGAGCGAGGCGCTGCTTAAGTAGATTACGCCCGCCGCCGTTCGTCTTCGCCGGGGGCAAAATACGCCTGCAAGGCATCGAGCAGCATCGGGCGGCCATAGCGGTAGCCCTGCACATGGCGGCAGCCGATGGCGCGCAGGAACGTCTCCTGCTCCTCGGTCTCGACCCCCTCGACCACCACGCGCAGACCCAGCGAGTGGCCCATCTGCACGATCGCCTGAATGATCAGCCGCGCCTGATGGTCTTGGCCGATGGCCGCGATGAAGTCGCGGTCGATCTTGACCTTGTGGATCGGGAAGGCGCGCAGGTGGGTGAGCGAGGAGAACCCCGTCCCGAAATCGTCGAGGCAGATGGTAAAGCCGCAATCGTCGAGCATCGCCAGCGACTGGCGCAGCTGCCCGCCAGCATCGAGCAGCATCGTCTCGGTCACCTCGATCGAGATATTGTGCGGGCCCAGCGGGCTGTCGTCGATCACGTCAATCATGTGCTGCACGAAATCGCCGCGCCTGAGGTCCGCGTCCGACAGGTTGATCGCGATGCGCGTCTCGGGCCCGAACAGCGCGAGCACCGCGGGGCCATCGGCGACCACAGAATCGAGCATCACCCGGCTGACCCGGCGCGAGAGTTCGGGATCGAGCAGGGCCGAGAACACCTCGCTGGCAGCGATGATTGTGCCATCCTCGTCGCGCAGCCGCAGCAGCGCCTCGACCGCCTCGACGCGGCCCGTGGCGAGTTCGACGATCGGCTGGTATGGCCAACGCTATCGAACTGGCGCGGTTCTATCTGTTGGAAGCGGCAAGGCTGGCCGACGCGGCGCAAGTTTCGGCGGAGATAGACCAAGCCGACAAGCTGCGGCGGTGGCTGCTGGAAGGCTTCGCTGAAACTGAAGTGCTGGTGCGCGATGTGGTGCGGCTTGGGCCGAACTCGCTGCGCGAAAGCCCGAAGGCGCGGGCCGCGCTGGCAATTCTCGAAAAGCATGGATGGCTTGTCCGGCTGGACGAAGGAGCCGTGGTGCGCGGTTCTGCGCGCTCCGAGGGCTGGCGAATTGTGAAGCCCAGCTAAAATGAAACCTGAAGGCATCCCCCTGCGACTTTCGCGACTTTTGCGACACTGGCCAAGCTGGGCGGCGATTTGTCGCGGTTTTCGCGACTGTCGCAAGGGGGGCTGCTGGATACTGGAAATGCCCGGCGGAGTTTTCGGAAGCCGTAAAAAAGGAACCAAGCATGACAATCCGTAATAGCGGACGCGATACGGCTGGGCGCTTTGGCCCCGGCAACCCCGGCAAGCCTGCGGGAGCGCGTCACAAAGCCACACAAGCGGCTCTGGCGCTCTTGGACGGTGAGGCGGGCGCATTGACGCGCAAAGCCGTGGAGATGGCCCTGAAAGGCGATACAACCGCTCTGCGGCTATGTCTGGAGCGCATCGCCCCGCCTAGGCGTGATGCTCCGGTGCAATTCACCTTACCGGTAATGGAAACGGCACGGGATGCGGCAAAGGCTGCTGGTGCGGTGCTGGAAGCCGTGGCGGCTGGTGAACTCACCCCAACCGAAGGCGCGCACCTTATGGGGCTGGTGGAAGCTTACCGGCGGACTCTCGAAACAACCGAACTGGAAGCCCGTGTGGCGGCTCTGGAGCATGGCAAATGAAATTATCGAAACGACTGGCGCGGCTGGAAGCAGAACGCGGCAAAGGCGCTGGCGATATGCCTAGCGTCATTTTCCTTTGCGATGGGCGAACCGGCGAACCTATGAGCGCGCTCATTATCGGCGCTGGCTCTATCTCACGCGAACCGGACGAAAAGCGGGAAGCCTTCGAAGCGCGGGCAATGGCGAGCGCGCCAGCTGCAATGTGAAGCGGGGGTTTCTTTGCGCCTATAGTGCGCCGCCAAACGCTCCACACTCGTCGCGATTTTCCCGCTCGACGCGCGTGCAGTCAAAAAGCGCTCGCTCATATCCCGTAGTGCGATTGACGCTGTAAGAAAAGATTTGGCTGGCAACCTCGGCGTCCGTCATGGGAAGTGACTGTGCTGCATCGGTTGGATTATCCCAGCCGTAAACTCCGCAAAAATCAGCGCTTCCGCACTTTTCGCGGGCTGCTGCCCGCCATTTATCCGAAGGAATATCGGCGGGAATAACCATGGCCCAGTTATTGAGGCCGGGTAGAGCGCGGAACTCCGGCTTCGACGCGTCCGGCTCCGCAACTTGCCCGTCGCAGGCCGCTAGCAACAAGGTGGAGGCAATTAAAATGGCGCTCTGCTTTTTCATATCGACCCTTTGAATGTTGAATGTCTAAAGCGTGGAGCCTCTCGCAGTCACGTCATCAAGAATTGCGAAGAGTTGAGGGGGCAAGTCAACCGAACCCTCAACCTTTTGCAATAGGCGGCTCACATCGGAAGCGGACGCGGGCCCTGATGCAAGCCTTCGATAAGCCGCTTTCAGCTGCAAGTATCGGCTCAAATGGCCATAACGCGGGAAGGCCCACGCGAGGAAAAATAGCAACGGGGGAGCGGCAGACAGGGCGAGCAACTTCCACCAATTCCCGTCCATCGAGAAAAAACCCACAACCAAAATAAATACTGAATAGAAGGCTGCGGGGACAAAGGCCGCAGGAAGCCCGGCTCTATTATCGAGAAAATCTAGGATTGCTCGGTAAAGAAGCGCATCCACCAGCGCCCGGTCCAAAGTTCGTGAGCGTAACGGCCCTTCAAAATATGCGTTTGCAGCGCAATGAAGCGCATCCTCTGAAACGGCCCAAGGTCGCGGGGGAGTCGAAAGGTTCAGCGTCCCAAGCTTATTCTTCCATGGTCGCGGAGGACGAATTGCATCGTCGAACGCAGTTTCGAAATTCTGGTAAGCGTTGACGATGGGGTAGACCCACTTGCGGAGAACATCAGGCGGCAAGCGATTGACTGACACCAGCGTTAGTGCATGGCCTTTTGCTTCAGCCAACACCTGCTTCGCGAACTCACCGTGGTCCGTGTTCCCATAGTCAGGGAAATACTGCTCTACGTCTGATGCTGTTATTGATTCGCTCGCCATCGCTGCATCCCCCGGCCCGTGCGCAACGCGCGACCGCTACAACAACACTAGCGACAGCGAAAGCCGGGATTCCCAACCTGTTAGATAGACGCGCGCGCCTTCAAACGCGGGGCGCTTCGGGAGGCTTTAGGGGGATGAAAAGGGGGATAGAGAAAGGCCGTCGCCCTAAAAGAGACGAATTTTCAAGCATCTACCAGACTAGTTTGGTGCGGTCGAGAAGACTCGAACTTCCACGGGCTTTCGCCCACAACGACCTCAACGTTGCGCGTCTACCAGTTCCGCCACGACCGCACTCGGGTTTGTCGGGGGAGCCAGCTGCTCGCCCCGCGGTAGGAGCGCGCCCCTAGCAAGGGGTCTGGCCGCGCGCAAGCACTTTGACGGGTGCCCGCAAAAACCCCCACATGCGGGGGGTCAGCGGTGCCCCCAGCCGATCGCGGCGCCTGCGGCGCCGGCGGGAATGTCGGTAATCGCCTCGGTCACGGTGACGGTCTCGCCCGGCGCGAGGCGCTGCTTGGAGGGCACCACTTCCCAATCGCCGATCGGGCGATCACGGCGGTCGGAGAACACCACGAGGAGCTTGGGCACATCCATGCTCTCGCTCGCGGTGTTGCTGATCGTGCCGCGCACCTGGAAGATCTCCTGCCCGTTCTCGAGCGTGTCCTTCTTCTGCTCGGCCTTGGGGAAATCGAGCGTCAGCCCCGGGCGTCCGATCCCGAAGGTGGGGCGCTGGATCGGGAGCCATTCGGGCAGGCCGTAGTAATTGACCGCGACCGCAGTGCCGCCCGCCAGCAAGGCGAAGATCACCGCGGCGAGCGTCCACATCCGCAGGGGATTGCGCCGCCGGGTGAAGGGCGCGCGGTAATCGAACTGCGAGCCGCCGTCGTCGTCGCCGTCGTCATCCTCGGCATAGGATGTGTCGTCGCCGAGCGGGGGGTCGCTGTAGTCGTCCTCGTCGGCGGAGGGATCGGGGAAGGCGGGGATCGGCGCAGGCTCGGGCGCGGCGCGCTGCACGGGCGGCGGGGCCGGCGGCGGCGGCGCGCTGGCCTGCCCTTGCGCATTGAGCCCGCGGCGCATCGCACGCATCGCGAGCGCGGCGTCGTCCTGATTGTAGCCTGCGTCGCCCCTATCGTCCCCGGCGCCTTCGGGCGTGCGCCAATGGCTGATCGAGGGGCCGTCGCGGCGCGGCTCGGGCGCGGCGCGCTGCACGGGCGGCGGTGGCGGGGGCGGAGGAGGAGGTGGTGGTGGCGGCGGCGGAGCAGGCTCGGCCGCGCGGACAGGCGAGGGGGCGGGCGCGGGGGCCGGAGTCGGCTCTGGCGCCGGAGCGGGCGCCTGAGCAGGGGCCTGAACGGGGGGCTGCGCGGTTGCGGGCGGGGCTTGCGGCGCGGGCGCGGCGGCGGATGCCTCAGGCGGGTCCTGATACCAGCTGTGCTTGCACTTGGCGCAGCGCACGGTGCGGCCCTCGCTGCCGATGGCAGCATCGGGCACTGCATAGCGGGTGCCGCAGGCTGGGCAGGCAATGATCATGTCATATTCGGCATTAGTCCTCGCGCCTTTTCGCACAAGAGCGCGTGCGACACACGCCCGTATTTACCCCGCGTTTTCCACACTGGGGCGAGATTGCGCCGAGATTGTGGGGTGTAAAACGCAGTCATCGGCCATGCTGGCGCTATCTGGCGCTTTCCCGCAAGGCCCCCCGCTGTTAGTTGCGCCCCATGAGCGAAAATCTCGCGGGCCATGTGAAATTCGACAATGTCGGGCTGCGCTACGGCACCGATCCCGAGGTGCTGAGCAATCTCAGCTTCACGCTCTATCCCGGCAGCTTCTACTTCCTCACCGGCGCGAGCGGCGCGGGCAAGACCAGCCTCCTGAAGATGCTCTACCTCGCGCAGCGCCCCTCGCGCGGGGCGATCCGGATGTTCGGGCAGGATCTGGTGACGATGCCGCAGAGCCGCCTGCCAGAGCTGCGCCGCCGCCTCGGCGTGGTGTTCCAGAACTTCCGCCTCGTCCCCTATCTCACCGCCTTCGACAATGTCGCCCTGCCGTTGCGGCTTGCCGGAACCGAGGAGAAGAAGGTCCAGCGCGCGGTCGGCGACATGCTCGAATGGGTCGGCCTCGCGCACCGCGCCCATGCCGTGCCGCCGAGCCTGTCGGGGGGCGAGCAGCAGCGCGTCGCCATCGCCCGCGCGGTGATCGCGCGGCCCAAGATGCTGATCGCCGACGAGCCGACCGGTAACGTCGACCCCGACATGGCATTGAAGCTGCTCCGCCTGTTCGAGGCCTTGAACAACCGCGTCGGCACCACGGTCGTGGTCGCGACCCACGATGTGCACCTGCTCAAGAAGGTGCCGGATTCGCTGATCATGCGCCTCCGCAAAGGCCAGCTTTCTGACCCCACCGGCGCGCTGCGCTATCCGCCCAAACCCGGCGGGAGCTCGGCTGCGTGAGCACGCTCCCCCCGCTCCCAGTCGAGACCGAGGAAGGCGAGTCCGCGCCCGAGCGTCCGCGTGGGCGCGCTGCCGCGCGGCTGCTGCCGCCGCAGCGGCTGACCGGGCCGATCCCCTGGGTGATCGGAATCCTGATCGCGCTGGTCGTCATCGCGGCCGCCGGCGGCCTTGCGCTGCGCAACCTCTCCAATGCGGCAAGCTCCAGCCTGTCGAGCGCGCTCAGCGTGCAGGTGATCGAGCCCAACCCCGATCTGCGCGCTGACCGGACCGCTGCCGCGGTCAAGGTGCTGACCGGCCTCCCCGGCGTCACCGCGGTGCACGAAGTGCCCGAGGCTGAACTCGTCTCGATGCTCGAGCCGTGGCTGGGCGAAGGCGCTTCCAGTGGCGACGTGCCGATCCCGGCGCTGATCGACGTCGAACTCGCCGCCAGCGCGGGCCCGGCCGAGGTCGCGCGGGTCGCCGCTGCCTTGAAGGCCGCGGTGCCCGGCGCGCGGGTCGATGCGCAGGGCGATTTTCTGCGGCCGGTGAACGATGCGCTCGCCGCGCTGCAATGGCTCGCGCTGGGCCTTGTCGCCCTCGTCGCGCTGGCGACTGCGGCGGCGGTGTGGCTCGCCGCGCGCAACGCCTTTGCGGGGGCCCGCGACACGGTCGAGATCATGCACCTGCTCGGCGCCAGCCAGCGCCAGATCACCGCGGTGTTCCTGCGCGACGTGCTGCGCGAGGCGCTTCTGGGCGCGGTGCTGGGCGCGGGACTCGGCGTGGCGGCGGTGTGGCTGCTCGGCCAGCAATTCGCCGCGCTGGGCAGCGGCATGGTCAGCGGCGGGGGCCTGATGCTCGCCGATTGGCTGGTGATCGGCGCGGTTCCGCTGGCAGGCGTGCTGCTGGCGGGCCTGACCGCGCGCATCACCATTGCGCTTGTCCTCAAGGACATGCTCTAGGGCGTCCATGTCGATGATGCGCCGCGCCCTGTCACTGTTGTTCCTCGTCTGGGCGCTCGGCTTCCTGTGGTTCGTGGTATTCCTGCCGCGGCCCACGGAAGGCGTGAACACCGACGCGGTGATCGCGCTGACCGGCGGCCCCGGACGGATCGCGCGCGGCCTCACGGTGCTTGACCGCGGGCTGGCCAAGAAGATGCTGGTCAGCGGCGTCGACAAGGAAGTCCGCCCGCAGGAATTCGCCGCCCAGTTCGGCGTCTCTGCGAAGACCATGGCGTGCTGCGTGACCTTGGGCTTCACCGCGGTCGACACCCGCTCCAACGCCTCGGAGACCGCCAAGTGGGTGGCGCAGAACGAGGTCCGCTCCTTGCGCCTCGTCACCACCGACTGGCACATGCGCCGCGCCGCCGGGGAGCTTGACCGCACCCTGCCCGAACATGTCACCGTGATCCGCGACGCGGTGCCCTCTCAGCCCGATCTGGGCACACTGTTCCTCGAATATCACAAGCTGATCGCGAGCCGCGCGGCAGGCATGGTCGACCTTTGAGCACCTTGCTTGCGGCCCTGCGCAGCCTTGTCTTCTATGTAATGTTCTATGGCGGCAGCGTGGCTCTGGTGATCGCCTCGGTGGTGGCCGTGACCGCGCGACCCGCCTGGCTCGCCGGGATCGTCGCGCGCTGGGGGGCGTGGCACCTGTGGTGCGTGCGCCATGTGCTCGGCATCGAAGTGGTGCTCGAAGGCGCGCTGCCGCAGGGCCCCGTCCTGATCGCGGTCAAGCACGAGGCCTTCTTCGAGGCGATCGACACCCCGCGCCTGTTCACCCACCCCGCGGTTTTCGCCAAGCAGGAGCTGTTCCGCATCCCCGGCTGGGGCTATTCCGCGCTGGTCTACGGCCTCATCCCGGTCGCGCGCGAGGAAGGCGCCAAGGCGCTGCGCCAGATGATCGGACACGCCAAGCAGCGCGCCGAATCCGGCCGCCCGCTGGTTATATTCCCCGAGGGCACCCGCGTCGCCCACGGCACCCAGCCGCCGCTGCAAGCCGGGTTCGCGGGCCTCTACAAGCTGCTGCGCCTGCCGGTGGTGCCGATCGCGGTCGATAGCGGGCGGCTCTATCACCATGTGCTGAAGCGCCCGGGCCGGATCACCTACAAGGTCGGCGAGACCATCCCGGCAGGCTTGCCCCGCGAGGAGATCGAGGCGCGGGTGCACCGGGCGATCAACGCGCTGAACGGGTAGCGGCGGGGCGGGGCGCGCAAGGCCGCCGCCCGCCATTATGCGACGCAAGTTCGGAACGGATGCAAATTTAATTGGAAAGCAACGAAGGGAATCCTAGCCTCGTGCGTCTTGGGATCGAGGGAGCCCCTGAATGTATCGCACGGATGACCACACGGACGCCGCATCAGGCGGCGCTGGCGGAGAGGAAACGCGGCTTTCGGCCGCCGCATGTCAGGAGGACGCGGCGGCGCCTGCACCGATCCTCGCGCCGGAGATCAGGACCCTTGGTGCCGGCGCGCTGGCGCTGGCCGCTGCGGCGTGCGGCGGCGGGGGCGGTGGTGGCAACAGCACCGGCGGCGGCGGCCCGCCGGTGGCCGTGGTGCGCAGGCCCCAGACCGATGCCGAGGCAGCGCGGTTCCTGCTCCAAGCCTCGCTGTCCGCCTCGCCCGGCGCAATCAGCGAGCTGCGCAGCGAAGGCTACGAGCCCTGGCTCAACCGCCAGATGGCGAGCGCCAATGACCGCTCGGGCCGCACCTTCCTCGCCGACCGCCGCTTCGATCGCGTCGATTCCAACCGCTTCTACAACGGCGCCATCACCGGCGATTACATGATCTGGTCGCAGCTGCTTTCGGGCGGCAACGGCGTGCGTAAGCGGATCGCCCTGGCGCTTTCCGAATTCTTCGTGGTGTCGCTGAGCGGCATCAACACGCTCTGGCGCGGCCCGGCGATCGCGGAATACTGGGACACCCTCAACGCCCGCGCCTTCGGCAATTTCCGCGATCTGCTGCAGGACATCACGCTCAACCCGGCGATGAGGGTGTTTCTCAACACCCTCGGCAACCGCCGCGCCGACAATTCGGGCCGGGTGCCGGACGAGAACTACGCGCGCGAGGTGATGCAGCTGTTCACCATCGGCCTGTTCGAACTCAACCCGGATGGGACCGACCGGCTCGTCAACGGCAATCCGGTCGAGACATACACCAGTGCCGACGTGTCGGGGCTTGCGCGGGTCTTCACCGGCTATGATTTCGACGCTACCGGGGTCACCACTACGCCCGAAGTCGGCGGCACCGCGCTGATCCCCGATCCCGAGTACCTCCGCCGGCCGTTGACGAGCGATCCGTCGCGCTGGGCTAACCCGCGCGCCAACGGCTTCCACGAGAACGGGGCCAAGACCTTCCTCGGCCTCACCATCCCGGCCGGAACCGGCGCGACCGAAACCCTGCGCCTCGCGCTCGACCATCTGTTCAACCATGCCAACGTGGGCCCGTTCTTCGCCAGGCAGATGATCCAGCGGCTGGTCACCAGCAATCCCTCCCCGGCCTATGTCGGACGGGTGGCAGCGGTGTTCGCCAATAATGGCCAGGGTCGCCGCGGCGATCTTGCCGCAGTGTTCAAGGCCATCCTCACCGATGACGAGGCGCTTGATCCGGCGGCCATTGCCAATCCCAATTTCGGCAAGCTGCGCGAGCCGATCCTCCGGTTTGCGCAGCTCGCGCGTACCTTCGGCGCCCGCTCGACGTCGGGCAACTGGCTGATCGGCGACCTCTCCGATCCGGCCACGGCCCTCGGGCAGAGCCCGCTGCGACCACCCTCGGTGTTCAACTTCTTCCGCCCGGGCTATTTCCCGCCCAACACCGAAATCGCCAATCGCAGCCTGCTCGCGCCCGAATTCCAGCTGGTCAACGAGACCTCCACGGCAGGCTACATCAATTTCCTTGAGCAAGCGGTGGGAGGCAGCCGCTTTGCCGATATCACGCTCGACTATTCGGCCGAGATCGCGATCGCGCAGGATGCAGCGGCGCTGCTCGACCGGCTCGATCTGCTGCTAACCGGGCGCCAGCTCAGCCCCGGTGCGCGCGACACGATCCGCGCGGCGATGGAGGACGTGGCTGTCACCGCGACCTCCTCCGATGCCGAAAAACGGCGGCGGGTGCAGATTGGCGTCGCGCTGATCCTCGCCTCGACCGATTATCTCATCCAGAAATAGAACGCGGGGGACGCGGACATGTTCATCGGCAACAGTATCGAGATCGAGCGGCGTGCCTTTCTGAGGCGTTCGGCCCAGCTGGCGATGATGGGGGGCGCGGCCTCCTATGCGCTGGATCTGGCCGGGCTGGCCGAAGCGGCGGCCTTCAGCAATACCGGCGGTTACAAGGCGCTGGTCTGCGTGTTCCTCTATGGCGGCAATGATCACGGCAACACGCTGATCCCCGTCGATTCGGCCAACTACGCCCGCTATGCCGCGATCCGCGGAACCGCCGGTTCGGAAGCGGCCTCGGGCATTGCGCTAGCGCGCGGCGCGCTGGCGAACACCGTTCTTGCCACCCCGTCCGACCAGCGGCTGACCGACGATATCACCTATGCGCTCGCCCCCACCATGCCGCGCTTGAAGGGGCTGTTCGACAGCGGTGCCATGGCGCCGCTGCTCAATGTCGGCCCGCTGATCGCCCCGCTCACCCGCGCGCAGTATGACGCGGGCAGCGTGCCGCGCCCGGCCAAGCTGTTTTCGCACAACGACCAGCAATCGACCTGGCAGAGCTCGCAGCCCGAAGGCTCGCGCACCGGGTGGGGCGGGCGCACGGCCGATCTTGCGCTGACCTCCAACACCAATGCGATGTTCACCGCGATCAATGCGACCGGCAACGCGGTGTTCCTGAGCGGGCAGACCTCGATACCCTATCAGGTGTCGCCTTCGGGCGCGACGCTCTACAACCCGCTCCAGAACGGACGGCTGTTCAACTCCGCCGCTGCCTCGCAGGCGCTGGGCACGCTGCTGCGCAGCGGATCGGGCAATGTGCTGGCGTCCGACTATGCCCACGTCAACGATCGCTCGATCCAATACGGCGCCTTCGTCAACGACGCGCTGCAGGGCGTGACGGTGAATACCAGCTTCGGCACCGGCAACCGGCTTGCCGACCAGCTGCGCGTGGTCGCCCGGCTGATCGCCGCGCGCCAGCGGATCGGGGTGACGCGCCAGGTGTTCCTTGTCTCGCTGGGCGGGTTCGACAACCATGACGGATTGATCGGCACGCATGACGGGCTGCTGGGCCAGGTCGATTTCGCAATCGACGCCTTCTACCGCGCGACCGTGGAACTGGGCGTGGCGAATAATGTCACCACCTTCACCGCGTCCGATTTCGGGCGGACCCTTTCCTCGAACGGCGACGGGTCCGATCACGGCTGGGGCGCGCACCATTTCATCGTCGGCGGCGGCGTGCGCGGCGGGCGGTTCTACGGCCGCGCGCCGCAGGTTTCGGTCACCAGCAACGACCAGGTCGGGCAAGGGCGGCTGCTGCCGACCACCTCGGTCGACGAGCTGTCCTCGACGCTGGGCCTGTGGTTCGGGGTGGCGCCTTCGGAACTGCCCTCAGTCGCGCCGAATATCGGGCGGTTCGCCTCGGCCGATCTGGGTTTCATGAAGCCCGCGCAAACGGCGGTGGCGGCAGCGCGGTAGGATTCGGGGCGGCCCCGCGCCGTCAAACCCTGCGCTTTCCTACCTGCGTGCGGCCTGTCATTGTCGCGCGCATGACCCGCGTCCACCGCCCTTTTGCAAGCGTCTCCGCCTGGCCGCTGTGCAGGCCTTGCGCAGGGGCCGGTTTTCCGGTTCTGGACAGTGTCTCATGTGTCTCCAACAGCGCTGAAGCTGAACGGAGCGGTGGCGGTCAGGCGCCGTGTTCGCGCCCGAAGTCGGGGCGCTCGTCGTCCTGGCCCTGCTCGATCACCGCGCGGCGGATGGCGCGGGTGCGGGTGAAGAGGTCGAACAGCGCGTCGCCGTCGGCCGAGCGGATCGCGCGCTGCATGGCGGTGAGGTCCTCGGTGAAGCGGCCGAGCATCTCGAGCACCGCGCCCTTGTTGCTGAGGAACACGTCGCGCCACATCACGGGATCGGAGGCAGCGATGCGGGTGAAGTCGCGGAAGCCGCCCGCGGAGTACTTGATGACCTCGCTTTGGGTCACGTCCTCAAGATCGCTGGCGGTGCCGACGATGGTGTAGGCGATGAGGTGCGGGATGTGGCTGGTGACCGCGAGGACGAGGTCGTGGTGGGCGGCGTCCATCGTCTCGACCTTGGAGCCGAGCTGGGTCCAGAAGTCCGACAGGGCTTCGAGCGCGGCGGGGTCGCAGGCTTCGGGCGGGGTGATGATGCACCAGCGCCCGGCGAAGAGGGTGGCGAAGCCTGCGTCGGGCCCGCTCTGCTCGGTCCCCGCAACGGGGTGCGCGGGGATGATGGTCGCGCCCGGAAGCGCCTCGGCCAGCGCCTCGGCGACCGCGGCCTTGGACGAGCCGACGTCGCTGACGATGGCGTGGGGGGCAAGGCCGGGCGCGATGGCGCGGGCGGCGTCGGCCATGGCGCCGACGGGGACGCACAGGATCACGAGGTCGGCGCCTGCGACGGCGGCCTCGGCGGTGTCGTGGACGGTCTCCACCAGCCCGCGCTCGGCGGCGCGGGCGCGGACTTGCGCGTCGCGGTCCCAGCCGGTGGTGGTGACGGCCAGCCCGCGCGCCTTGACCGCGAGCCCGATCGAACCGCCGAGCAGGCCAAGACCGATGATGGCAACGGAGCGGATAGTCATGCCGCCTCTCCGCACAGCCGCCGGAGTGTGGCGATGACGTCGGTGGTCGCCTCGGCGGTGCCGATGGTGATGCGCAGGGCATTGGGCAGGCCCTGCGAGGGCAGGTGGCGCACGGCATACCCGGCGTCCGCCAGCGCCTCGAGCGCCTGCGCGGCGGTGACCGCGCCCTCGAAGTGGACGAGGAGGAAGTTGGCCTCGCTTGGGCTAGCGGAGATGCCGTGGTTGCCCAGCGCCGCGATGGCCTCGGCCAAGCGGGTTCGCTCGCGGGCGTTGTGCTCGCGGCTGGCGGCGACGAAGGTCTGGTCGGACAGGGCGGCGAGTGCGGCCTTCTGCCCGCTCACCGAGACGTTGAACGCGCCGCGCATCCGGTTGACGAGGTCGATGAGGTGGGCCGAGCCCGTGACCCAACCGACCCGCTCGGAGGCAAGGCCATAGGCCTTGGAGAAGGTGCGGCTGACCAGCACGTTCTCGTGGGCCTTGGCGAGGGCGAAGGCCTGGGTCTGGAAAGCGGGATCGACGTACTCGCCGTAAGCCTCGTCGATCACCAGCAGCACGTCGGCGGGCAGGCCGGCGTGGAGGCGGGCCACCTCCGAGGGCGGCAGGAAGGTGCCGACAGGGTTGTTGGGGTTGTCGAGCAGCACCACCCTGGTGCGTTCGGTGACGGCGGCGAGGAGGTTGTCGACGCTCGCCCCGTGACCCTCGGGCGCGGCGAAGACCGGCGTCGCCCCCACCTTCTGCGCGAGCAGCGGGTAGAGCGAGAAGGAATAGCGCGACATCGCCACCTTGTCCCCCGGCCCGCACAGCGCTTGTACGATGCAGTGGAGCAGTTCGCCCGAGCCGGTGCCGCAGACAATCAACGCCGGGTCGAGCCCGTGGACGCCGGCGATGCTCTCGCGCAAAGCCCGCGCATCGGGATCGGGGTAGTCGGCCGCGACATGCGCCTCGGCCAAAGCCGCCAGCGCCGCGGGGCTGGAGCCCAGCGGGTTCTCGTTCGCCGACAGCTTGACCAGCGGCTTGCCGCTCGCCGACTTGGACTTGCCGGGGACATAGGCGTGGATCTCGCTGATCCAAGGCTTGGCCAAAGGTCTGGGTTTCGGTCTCGACATGGGAGGTGGGCGATAGCCAGTTTGGCCCCGCGAATACAGCGCGAAAACGAAGGCGGCTCCGCGGTGCCGATTGACACGGGCGGGGGGCTACCCCAAGTCGCTTGCCGCCCATGAACGCCGCCCCGCCCGTCTCCCCGGTCTACCGCTTGCCCGACCCCCTGCCGCTCGACAGCGGGCAGGTGCTGGAGGGCTGCGAGATCGCCTACGAGACCTATGGGGCGCTGGCCGCGGACAAGTCCAACGCGGTGCTGGTGTGCCATGCGCTGACCGGCGACCAGTATCTCGCCAGCCCCCACCCGATCACCGGCAAGCCCGGCTGGTGGGAGCGAATGGTCGGCCCCGGCAAGCCGATCGACACCGACCGCCACTTCGTGATCTGCGCCAACGTCATCGGCAGCTGCATGGGATCGAGCGGCCCCGCCAGCCTCGCGCCTGACGGCGCGCCTTACGCGATGCGCTTCCCGGTCATCACCATCCGCGACATGGTGCGCGGGTTGGTGGCGCTGCTCGACGGGCTCGGGATCGCGCGGCTGCACGCGGTCGTCGGCGGGTCGATGGGCGGGATGCAGGCGCTGAGCCTTGCCGCCAACTGGCCCGACCGCGCCGCCCGCGTGCTGGTGATCGCCTCGACCGCGCGGCACTCGGCGCAGAACATCGCCTTCCACGAGGTTGGGCGCCAAGCGATCATGGCCGATCCTGCTTGGGCCGAGGGCGACTATTACGACGCCCTCTCCAAGCCCGGCAACGGCCTCGCGGTGGCGCGCATGGCAGCGCATATCACCTACCTGTCCGAAGCCGGCCTCACCGAGAAATTCGGCCGCCGCTTACAGGACCGCGAGGCGAAGGGGTTCAACTTCGACGCCGAGTTCCAGGTGGAAAGCTACCTTAGGTATCAGGGCAGCGGCTTCACCCGGCGGTTCGACGCCAATTCCTACCTCTACATCACCCGCGCGATGGACTACTTCGACATCGCCGAGGAGCACGGCGGGAAACTGGCCACGGCATTCGCGGGCACGCAGGCGCGGTTCTGCATCGTCAGCTTCGACACCGACTGGCTCTACCCCACTGCCGAAAGCCGCCACGTGGTCCACGCGCTGAACGCGGCCGGGGCGAAGGTGAGCTTCGTCGAGCTTTCCGCGCCGCATGGGCATGACAGCTTCCTGCTCGAGCACGACCAGCTCGACCGGGTGGTTAAGGGGTTTGTTGCGCCGTGATCGAGTTTGACGACAATCCGGCGCGGCTCGATATGGCGCGCGTGCATGGCTGGCTTTCGTCGAGCTATTGGTCGCCCGGGATCGCTCGCGATCTGGTGGAAAAGGCGGTTCGCGGTTCGCATCCGCTGGGCGCTTACCGCGATGGCGAGCAAATCGGTTTTGCACGGGCCGTGACCGATCACGCGACCTTCGCGTGGATCGCCGATGTCTGGGTGGACCAAAGTGCACGCGGGCAGGGCATTGGCCGAGGGATGGTCAGGTGGTTTGTCGAACATCCCGAATTCGCAGGCATTCGGCGGATCGCCTTGAACACGATGGATGCCCACGGCGTTTATGCAAAGCTTGGCTTTACCGCGCTCCACCGGCCTAACTATTTGATGGAACGCCTTTCGGCGGACGCGCAAGCCTTGCTGAGGCCCGTGCAATGACCTTGCGCCCCGACCTTGCCGCCATCGCCGCCCATGTCGCGCCGGGCAGCCGGGTGCTCGACATCGGCTGCGGCGACGGGGCGCTGATGGCTGAGCTGGAAGCCGCAAGCGGATGCGATGCGCGCGGCATGGAGCTCGACGGCGAGCTCGTAGAACGCTGCGTGTCGCGCGGCCTTTCGGTGGTGCAGGGCGATGCCAATCTCGATCTGGCCAACTACCCCGACAAGGCCTTCGACTACGCGATCCTCAGCCAGACCTTGCAGACCGCGACGCGGCCCGACCTGATGCTCGACGAGCTGCTGCGCGTCGGCCGACGCGCCTTCGTCTCGTTCCCCAATTTCGCCCATTGGCGCACCCGCGCGGCGCTGCTGGTGGGCGGGCGGATGCCCGTCACCCGCGCGCTGCCGGTCAGCTGGTACGAGACCGAGAACATCCACCACGTCACGGTCGAGGATTTCCGCGATCTGGCGAAGCTCAAGGGCGCGAAGGTGGAGCGCGCCTGGTTCTTCTCGAACGAAAAACAAATCGGCGCGCCAGCAGCTAACTGGCGCGCCGAGTTTGCGGTGTTCGAATTAAGTCGGTGAGATCAGCCCGCGCGGTGCAGCATGCACAGCTTGTGGCCGTCCAGATCGAGCACATAGCCGAGGTTCAGCGTCCCCATCGCGCCAGTGCGCGGGCCCGGGGGGTCTTCGATCGACTTGCCGCCGGCAGCCACTGCCGCGTCGTGGAAGGCCTGCACCTGCTCGAGGCTGTCGCAGGCAAAGCCGATGGTCGAACCGTTGGCGCAGGTCGCTTCCTTGTCGTTGATCGGCTCGCTGATCGAGAACATCCCGCCATTGTGCATCCAGAAGGCCCGCTTGTGGCCGGTGGCGGCGACGTTGATCATCCCGGGCTTTGAGCCGAGCGTAGCGAGCACAGTGTCGTAGAAGGCCTTGGCGCGGTCGAAATCGCTCGTCCCGAGCATGATGTGGCTGAACATGAAGTGCCTCTCCTCTCCTAAGGTGAGTTGCGGATTAGGACGGATTTCGGTGGCCCGCAATGCAGATTCCGCCCAGATTCCTGTAGCCACGGGTTCATCTTGGAGAGCATAGATCAAGCCATGCTCACGCTCCTTTTTGCCGCCGCGCTCACGCTTCAGGCCGCGCCCGAAAGCCCCGCTCCCGACGTCTCTGGAGCGAATGCGGTCGTCACGCTCGACGCGCTTCCGATCGAGCACGCCGCAGCAGCCCGCTGCGCGGTCGCCTTTGCCACGGTCAGCCGCTGGCAGAAGGCGGGCGATGCGCGCGGGCGCGACTATCCCGACATCGAGGCCTCCGGCGGGCGCGAGTTCTTCGTGCGGGTGATGGCCAAGCTGATGGAAGACACCGGCTTGGGGCGCGAAGACATCATCGCGCTCTCCACCCGCGCCGCTGACGAGAACGAGGGCGAAGGCGGGCCTGAGCGGATCAAGGCGATGATGCCCGCCTGCAATCTGATGAAAACCGCAGCAGGTCTGTAAGACTGCGGACATATCCCCCGTGCGGGGTCTTCGGGCCGCTGGATTTGGCTGCCCAAACAGGGCATGACCTCGCGCACCATGTGGCTGCTTTATCAATTCCCTCTGTGCCCCTTCAGTCGCAAGATCCGCCTGCTGCTGAGCGAGAAGAACATCCCCTTCGAACTGGTGCGCGAGGACCCCTGGTCGGCCTCCGACATGTTCTTCAACCTCAACCCCGCCGGGCGCACCCCGGTGATCGCCGACAAGGAACGCGGCATCGTCATCCCCGATAGCCGCGCGATCGCGGAATATTTCGAGGAGACGGTCGACCGCAACCCGATGATCAACGGCACCGCCACCCAGCGCGCCGAGATCCGCCGGCTGGTGGCCTTGTTCGACGAGAACTTCTACGCCGATGTCACCGCGCCCTTGCTGTCGGAGCGCATGAAGAAGCGCATCCTGCGCCTGCCGCCCGACAGCGGCGCGCTGCGCGAGGCGATGAAGATGGCGCACGGGCATCTCGACTATCTCGACTGGCTGATCGACAACCGCCCGTGGGTGGCGGGATCGACCATGAGCCTTGCCGATCTGGCCGCGGCGGCGCAGATTTCGGTCGCGGATTACCTCGGCGGGATCGACTGGAGCGGGCACGAGCAGACGAGGGGGTGGTACGCGGTGTTCAAAAGCCGCCCGAGCTTTCGGCCCCTTCTTACGGAACGGATGGACGTGATCAAACCGCCCCCGCATTATGCGCTGCTCGACGGTTAAGTAGATTCTTGAAAGCCGCACGCCATCCGGCGTGCGAAATCGTCGCGGAGTGTTTGTGTTCCGCATCGCATCCGCGATGCGAAATCCTCGCTCATGCGACCTGAAGGTCGCGTCGCTGCGGGCGGCCGTTCGGCCTTGCGGATCGCCTGCGGCGCTCCGATAATGACGCCAACGAGAGAGGTAGCCCCATGACCGACGATCCCCGCAGCCTGACCGATGCCGAATGGCGCGCAAAGCTCACCCCCGAGCAGTATCACGTCCTGCGCGAGGCGGGCACCGAGCGTGCCTTCACCGGCGAATACGACAAGTTCTATGACGAGGGCGAATATCACTGCGCCGCTTGCGGCACGCAGCTGTTCTACTCGACCGCCAAGTACAATTCCGGCTGCGGCTGGCCCGCCTTCACCAAGCCCTCGACCGAGGAAGTGATCGAGGAGCACCGCGACACCACCTACGGCATGATCCGCACCGAAGTGCGCTGCGGCAAGTGCGGCGGGCATCTCGGCCACGTGTTCCCCGACGGTCCGCCCGAGCAGGGGGGGCTGCGCTACTGCATCAATTCGGCCGCGCTGGTCTTCACCCCGCACGAGGGTTGAGCGGCGTCTTGCGGCAGTCCGCCCCGCGCATCGGGGATGCCTGCGTAAACCCGGGTTCATTCCCGGTTACAACTTGCCTATGCAGGGGGCCGCTTTGCGCGCCGTGTTCCAGCGGTGCGGCATCAGGTGGGCTGAGGCATGTCGAGAAGGGGTGAGCAGTTGCAGAACAAGGGTGCGCGCGGCAAACGCCGGGCGGCGGCTGAGCGCTCGGATGCGCCTGCCCCCCGTTCCCCAGGCTCCGGCTCCGGCAAGGGCGCTGGCGCGCCGCCCCCGCGCTGGCGGGTGTGGGTGAAGCGGCTGTTCATCTGGAGCACCGCGCTTGCCCTGCTGGCGCTGGTGTTCCTCGGCTTTGCGGTCGGCTTTGCCGCCTCCTCGCTGCCCGATTACGCGACGCTGAAGGCGACCCAGCCGGGCCAGACCATTCTGGTGCGCGCACGCGACGGGCGCGAGCTGGTCGAGATCGGGCCGAGCTTCGGCGAATGGCTGACCTACGAGAACATCCCCGAGAACATGACCAACGCGATGGTCGCGGTCGAGGACAAGCGCTTCCGCTCGCACATCGGGGTCGATCCTGTGCGTCTGACCGGCGCGTTGATCGAGGGGATCACCGGCAGCCGCGAGCGGCTCGGCGGCACCTCGACCATCACCCAGCAGCTGGCGCGCAACCTGTTCCTCAACAACAACCGCTCGCTCGATCGCAAGGCGCGCGAGGCGGTGCTGGCGATGGCGCTCGAATGGAAATTCTCCAAGGAGCAGATCCTCGAGCTCTACTTGAACAAGGTCTATTTCGGCGGCGGCGCCTACGGGATCGACTCTGCCTCCCGCAAATTCTTCAGCCACCCCGCGACTGAACTCAACGTCGGCGAGGCGGCGATCATTGCCGGGCTGGTCAAGGCACCCAGCTCCTATTCGCCCACCGCCGACGTCCAGGCCGCGATCAGCCGCGCCAAGGTGGTGCTGGGGCTGATGCGCGAGCAGGGCTACATCACCCCCGATCAGGCGCAGGTCGATGTCAGCGCGGTGCAATTGAAGCAGGATGCCGGGCAGAACTCGGTGCGCTATTTCACCGACTGGGTGCTGCCGCAGCTCGATATCATTCTGCCCGAAACCTACGAGCCGATCGAGGTGTGGACCACGCTCGACATCGGCATGCAGCGCGCCGCGACCGCCGCGATCGAGGCGAATACGCCGAAGGGGGCGCAGGGCGCGCTGGTCAGTCTTGACCGTGACGGGGCGATCCTCGCGATGGTGGGGGGCACCGATTACGTCGCCAGCAATTACAACCGCGCCACCGCCGCGATGCGCCAGCCGGGTTCGGCATGGAAGCTGTTCGTCTATCTCGCCGCGCTGGAGGCAGGTTACGTGCCCGAGGACAAGGTGGTTGACACCCCCGTCACCATCGACGGGTGGAGCCCGCGCAACTCGAACGGCAGGAACGTCGGCGAGACCGATCTGCGCACCGCCTTTGCCTATTCGATCAACACCGTCGCAGCCCAGCTCGGCAACGAGGTCGGGTTCGGCACGGTCGCATCGATGGCGCGGCGCTTCGGGGTCAATTCCAAGATCGACACCTTCCCCTCGATGTTGCTCGGCTCCTCGGAAATGCGGGTGATCGAGATGACGCAGGCCTTCGCCGGGATCGCTGCCAAGGGTACCCCGGTCGAGCCCTATGGCATCACCAAGGTGACTGGCGCGAGCGGCGAGGTGCTCTACCGGCGCGAGGCGCAGCGCCAGTCGCCCGCGGTGCCCGATCATGTGGTGAAGGGCATTACCGATCTGCTGCAAGCCGCGGTCCAGACCGGCACCGGGCGCGCCGCCGATATCGGCCGGCCGGTGGCGGGCAAGACCGGCACCACCTCGTCGAACAAGGACGGCTGGTTCATCGGCTTCTCCAGCGGCGTGACCACCGGCGTGTGGATGGGCCGCGACGATGCCAAGGCGGTCGCAGGCCTGCAAGGCGGGCGCGCCCCGGCACAGGCCTTTGCCGCCTATATGCGCTATGCGGTCAAGGATCGCCCGGTCGAACAGTTCGACGTCACGCTTGAGGCACCCGAATGGCAGCTCGAGCCCGATCAGGAGGCGCTGTTCGGCGAGCCCGAGGATTATTACTACATCGACGAGCAGGGCAACATGGTCCAGCCCGGGCGGCGCGATCCCGCTGATGGGTCCGAAGCCGATCCCGATGCGCCGCCTGCCGCAAGCCGCGATTTCCTCGAGGAGGCGACCGGCGGCAACCTGCCGCAGAACCAGCGCCCGCAGCGTCGCCCGGCGCAGCCGCCGCCTGACGCGCCTGAGCAGTAGTAGGCGCTGCCCCGCGCGGCAGGGGGCCATGAAAAAAGGCGCCGGGATATCGTCCCGGCGCCTTTTTTGTGTCCGCTCGCGCGGAGCTTAGTTGATGCGCACCGCGACGAAGGCGGGCGGGGTGGTGCGGCGCTGGATGCGCAGCAGGATCGCCTCGCGTTTGTCGGTGACCGCGGCCTGAACCTGCGCCAGCAGCGCCTCGACCGTCGGGGTCGGTTGATAGTTCGCCGAGAGGATGATGTCCCCGCGGCGCAGGCCCTTGCGCGCGGCATCGCCGTTGGGATCGACCGCAGCGATGACGACGCCCTTGGTATCCGCCTCCACGCCCAGCGAGCGCGCGACCGCGGCGCTCATCGGCATGACCTGCATCCCGAGCTTCTGCTCGATCGTCTGGTCCGAGGTGCCCGGCGCCATCGGCTCTTCGGCTTCCGGATCGAAGGTCTGGGCCTGGGCTGCCAGCTCCTGCTCGCTCGGGCGCTTGCCGAGGGTGACCGAGATGTTCACCCGCTTGCCATCACGCAGCACCTCGACCGGCACGTTGGAGCCGGGCTGGAGATTGGCGACGAGGAAGGACACGGTCTGCTCGGCGGTCACGTCCTTGCCGTTGACCTTGGTCAGGACATCGCCCGACTTCAGGCCCGCCTTGGCCGCAGGGCCAGTTTCCTCGACCATCTGAACCAGCTCGCCGCGCTTCTTGGGAAGGCCGAGCGAAAGCGCCAGATCCTCGTCGATCGGCTGGAGGCGCACGCCCAGATAGCCGCGCTGGATCTCTTGCCCCGCGCGCAGCTTCTCTACGATCGGGGCGGCGGTTTCGGCCGGAATGGCAAAGCCGATCCCGACGCTGCCGCCGGAGGGCGAGAAGATCGCGTTGTTGATGCCGATCACATTGCCGCGCATGTCGAAAAGCGGACCGCCCGAATTGCCGCGGTTGATGCTCGCATCGGTCTGGAGATAGCGGTCATAGGCGCCGCCCTGACCGGTGTTGCGATACACCGCCGAGATGATCCCCGCGGTCACCGTGCCGCCAAGGCCGAAGGGGTTGCCGATCGCCACCACCCATTCGCCGACGCGGGTCGCCGAGGAATCGCCGAAGGTGACGAAGGGGAAGGTCTTGTCCGAGCGGATCTTGAGCACCGCGAGGTCCGATGCGGCATCGGCGCCGATCACGTCGGCCTCGTATTCGGTGCCGTCCGCCAGCGTGACGGTGATCGATTCAAGCTTCGCGCGGGTGTCGGGCGGGCTGATCACGTGATTATTCGTGACCACGATCCCGTCAGCCGAGATGATGAAGCCCGAACCCAGCGACTGCGCCTCGCGGGTCTGCGGCTGGGCCTGCCCGCCGCCCTCGCCGCCATTGCGGCGGTTGAACAGCTCGGCAAACGGCGTGCCGGCGAAGGGGTTGTTCTGCACCTCGACCCGCTGGCGAGTGGCGATGTTGACCACCGCGGGCTGGAGCTGCGCGGTGAGATCGGCGAAGCTCGCCGGGGCGCCTGCGACCGGCACCACGCGGTCCATCACCGCCCCGTCATTCTGCGCCACCTGTGCGCCCAGCGGCGAGCCCGTGATCAGCGAAATGGCAGCGCCGCCCACCAGCAGCGCGCTCGACAGTCCGTATACATAGCGCACTTTGTTCACGTCCTCTTGGTCCTTATCCTTGATGGAATGCGCGGAGGTCCTGCGCCGTTCCTGAAACCCGTAACGGGAGGCCGCGCCCGAGCCGGTGCGGCGACCTCAAATGCCTATCTTTCGGCTGAACGCCGATTGAATACCCTCGGCGTCCATCGCCGTGGGTCGGCGCTTGGTCGAATGCCGCAGGAGCGGAATGCTCTAAGGTTGCCCCTTGAACTGGCGGAAATACTCGCTGTCGTCCGACAGCACCATGGTGCTCTGCCCCTCTCCGGCAAGGAAGGTCGAACGGTAGCTCTGCATCGCGCGGTAGAAGTCGTAGAACTTCGGGTCTTTCCCATAAGCATCGGCATAGATCTTGGCCGCCTGCGCGCTGGCTTCGGCCTGAATGATCTGGGCATCGCGCTGGCCCGCGGCGCGGATCGTGGCGGCCTGTTCCTGCCGGTCGGTTTCCATCCGGGTGAAGGCGGCATCCAAGGGGCTGCCTTCGGGCAGATCGGCCCGCTTGATGCGCACGTCGAGCACCTGCGCGCCGTAATTGCGCGCCTGCTTGTCGAGCGTGGCGGTGATGTTGGTCATCGCCGTCCCGCGCTCGGCATTGATCAGCGCCGAGAACGGAATGCGCCCGAGTTCCTGCCGCAGCACTGAGGTGAGGATCGGCAGCAGCTGCACTTCGAACTGGCGCTCGGTCCCGGCCTTCTCGACCAGCCGCACCGGATCGATGATCCGGTAACGCGCATAGGCATCGACCTGCAGGCGCTGCTGGTCCTTGGAGAGCACCTGCGTGCGCTCCATGTCGATATCGAGCACGCGGCGGTCGATGAACCGCACTTCCTCGATGAAGGGAATGCGCGGCGCGAGCCCGGCGCCGGTCGCGCCATAGGGCACATCGGGGCGGAACTGGTTGATGACGCGGACCGGCTCGCCGGTGCGGATCACCACCGCCTGATGGGTTTCGGGGACGATCACCACGCTGGCGATCACCGCCACCACCAGCGCGATCACCGCGATGACGAGGTTGCGGGGGTTCTGGAGCATGCTGTTCATGACCTTACTGCCCCTGCGCTTGCGCTGGCGCTTGCGGCGTCGCCTGCGCCCGGCGCTTCAACTCGGGAAGCGGCAGGTAGGGGGTGACATTGCCGGATTCGACGATGGTCTTGTCGGTCTTGGACAGGATCTGCTCCATGGTCTCGTAATAGAGGCGGCGGCGCGTCACTTCGGGCGCGAGCTTATATTCCTCGTAAATGTCGTTGAATTCGCTCGCATCACCCTGCGCACGGGCGAGCACCTGCTGGGCGATCGCGCGGGCGCGGTTGAGGTTGGCGTCGGCGTCCTGCTGGGCGCTGGAGACGTCCTTGAAGGCCTCTTCCACCCGGCTCGGCGGATCGACCTTGTTGATTTCGATCCCCTGCACGCTGATGCCGGAGCGATAGGCATCGAGCCGCGCCTGCATCGCCATGCGCACGTCCTGCTCGATCTCCGCCCGGCCTGCACCGGTCAGCACCGAATCGAGATCCTGCCGTGCCACCGCCGCGCGCATCGCCGCCTCGCCGATTTCCAGCAGCGCGTTGCGCGGATCGTTGAGCTGATACTTGTAGAGTGTAAGGTCGGAGATGTTCCAGCGGATTAGATAGCTCAGATCGACGAGGTTCTGGTCGCCGGTCAGGATCAGCTTTTCGGTCTTGGTGCCGGGCACCTCCTCCAATCGCACCTGCGTAACGTTTTCCTTTTCGACCAGCTGGATCGGCCAGGGCGCGGTGAGCTTCATGCCGCTATCGAGCGTGCCCGAATACTTGCCGCCGAGCCACGTCACCACCGCCTGCTCGCCTGGCTGGATGAAGTGGAAGCTCGTCACCCCCAGCCACACCAGCGCGACGCCGCCGAGGATCACCGGGACCCAGCTCTTGCCGTCGGGGCGTTCGGGGAAGCGGAAGCCGGGTCCGCCCGGGCCACCGCCGCCGCCTGCGCGGCGCGGGCCTTCGGGGCCGCGGCTCTTGAAAATGTCTTCGATGCTGGCCGAGCGGCGCTTGCCGGGCTCGCCGCCGCCGGGCAGCCACGGGTTGCGCGGGCCGCCGCTCTCGCCGCCGCCGCCCTGACCATCCTCGCCGGACGTGCCATCATCGCCCGAACCGCCACTGCCGCCCCAGGGGTTCTTGCCTGCCATGGCTAGGCCCTTAAGCCCCGCGCCAAGGCGTTCTCTCCAACCGTCCATTCTCTGCATGACCTGTTTATAGGCACGGGTTCCGGCGAAAAACAGGGGTTCGCTACGTGATTTTGGTGTTAGAGGCGTCGCTAAATGGACAACCCGCCCAATCCGCCCCGCGAACCGCAAGCCGAAGAGGCGCTGATCCGCGCCGCGCTGAGCCCTGAAATCAACCACCGCCTGCGTTCGGCGCGGATCGTTTCCGGTCGCGCGGTGATCGTTGCCGAGGCGGGCGATCTGCCTGATGCAGGGCGCGCGGCGCTCGAGGCCGAGATCACCGCTGCGCTCTCTGCCCTCCCCGAAATCACCGAGGTGCGCATCGCGCTCACCGGCGAGCGACGCCGCCGGCGGCTGATCGCGGTCGGGAGCGGCAAGGGCGGGGTC
>CAMCUB010000015.1 GCA_945878845.1 Erythrobacter sanguineus
CCCCACCCGGCCACCAATGGTACACCATGCTGTGGTGGCCGGGTGGGGAGGCGGGGCGGCCAAAGAACAACGAGGTCTGCGCCACCTAAGGTGGCACGCAAACAAAGACTCCGGGGGGTCTGCGTCGCGCGTCAGCGCGACCTAAAGAAAGTATCTCATCTTGATGGTCACGCGTTGGCTTCCCTCGCCGACCTGGATCACCGCGTCGGCGAACTTGGGCGGGGCCATCTTGACCGGGGCATCGCGCGAGAAGCCGTAGCCTTCCTTGGGCATCATCCCCATCGCGCGGTCGGCCTTGCCGTTGTTGTTCTCGTCATGCAGCAGCGCGATCCCGTAGGCACCCGGCTTCACACCGGTGAAGCGGATCTCCTTGGTGGTGGCAGGCACCACGGTGCGGTGCGCGTTGGGATCGTTGACGCATTTGGGGAAGATGTCCTTGCGCGTCGTCATGCAGGCGCGGATCACGCCCTTGGTGGAGCGCACGTCGGTGACGGTGATCACCACCTCGCCTGCCTGCGCCGGAGCCGCCGCGGCAAGCCCGCCCGCAAAGCTCGCCAGCGCTAGCGCGCCGGCCAGCCTCATGTTGCGGGGGCCCCTGCGTGCCCCGCCTCGGCGACGATCCGCCGCGAGAGCCCTTTGTCCGTCCAGCACAAGCGGTCCCAGAGGCGGAAATAGAGCCCGTAATTGCATCTGTATTCCTCGTGATGGCGCTCGTGATGGCTGGCGGTTATCAGCCAGTCTCCCAACGCAGAGTGAACGAGCCAGCGCGGGAACATCTCCCACCCCATGTGATTGGTGACCCCCATAACCGTCGCAATGGTCAGAACGAGGCCGAGCATGGCGATGTGGATCGGCACCAGAAACACCAGCAAGGGCACCACGACCGCGCCGGTCACCGCCTCGATCGGGTGAAAGCTCATCGCGGTCCACGCCGTCGGCGGCTTGCTGTCGTGGTGGACCGCATGGGCGATCCGGAACCACTTGGGCCGGTGCATCCAGCGGTGGCTCCAGTAAAAGCAGGTGTCCTGCACGAAGAGGAAGATGAGCACCGAGAGCGGGTGATACCACAGGGGCAGCGCGGCCCAGTCGGCGGTCATCAGGGTCCAGCCGTGATGCTTCCAGCCCCACAGCACGATGCCCGCAGGCGTGCCGTAGATCGCGGCCGAGAGCAGCGACCAGCGCACCTCCCGCGCGATCTGCGCGCGCTTGCCCGCATAGAGCCCAGGCCGCATCTTCGCGGTGGCAAAGGCGAACAGCCCGCTCGTCAGCACATAGCGAAGCGCGACGATCAGCGTCACGGCGAGGCTGACGATCAGCAGCGCGAGCGGGACGGGGGTGTCGGCGGGGAGCATTGCGCGGTCAGCTATGCCGCAATTCCTTGGGCCGCGACAGGCCTAACTCAGGCGTGCGCGTCGAGCGCCGTGCACAGCGGGTCGAGCAGCGCCATGTGCCGCCGCAGCGCCATCCGCGCGAGATGCTCGACCTGCGTCTTGCGCCGGGCGGCGGCGAGCGGCTCCAGCGCCGCGGGGCGCAGGATCTCGGCATCATAGCCATCGGCGACGATCACCCCGCAAGTCGCAGGGCGATAGGCCTCGCTCTCGAGCGGCGCGCGGTCGAGCGCAGGCGGCAGGCCCCAGTAGAAACGGTCGCAGAAATCGAGATAGTCGGTCCACTTGGCATCACCGAGCAGATCGGCGCGCGCGACCTTGATCTCGACGATCACGATCAGGCCCTTGGCATCGATCCCCATCAGATCGGCGCGGCGCCCGTTCTTGAGCGGCACCTCGGGCAGGCACCAGATGTCGTTCCTCGCAAACAGCCGCCCGATCCCGCGCGCGACATCGCTCGCGGCAAGCGCGGGCGAATCAGGAGCAAGGGAGGGAGCGCCGGACATGGACCAGCGTTGGAACGAAAGCGGAACGCAGTCAAGCCTGCGCGTCGGCCTGCGGTCAGGCGGGTTCGGTGGCCGGGGTCTGGAGCACGCTCACCATCGCCGCGCGCGCGGCGTGGAATTCGCGCCACAGCACCAGCGCAGGCGCGGAGGTGTCCTGCCCGCGGCGGGTGAGGGTGCCGAGCGCGGCGAGGCCGCTCTCCATCATCGCCGCGCAATCGGCGGCGGTCTGGGCCACGATGGCGCGCTGCCACGGCGCAGTGCGGACGATCACCGCGCCAAGCTCGCCGCCGATCTCGACCGGCTCAGGCGCAAGCCGGGCCAGCAACGCCAGCGTCGCCGCCTGCCCGTGGAGCGCGACCAGCGCCTCGGCCAGCACCTCGGGCGCCGCCCGATCAAGGGCGGGGCTGTGGGAGAGAATCGGCTCGGGCGGAAGCGTTGCCATGCCACCAAGCCTATGGGCGCATGCTTGCCGATTGGTTAAGCACCCTCCCGCCAGCCACGCGGAGACCGGCCACAATTGTGTGGCGCCGCCGCCAGCCTCTTGCTAAGCGGCCGCCCGCGCGCAAGAATGCATGCGCACCGCGATGCACCCGTAGCTCAGCTGGATAGAGCGCTGCCCTCCGAAGGCAGAGGTCACAGGTTCGAATCCTGTCGGGTGCGCCAATATTTCAATGGCTTAGTCTGCGCGACTTTCATTCGTATGGAACGGGTATGGAAAGTCGGGGGTGCTTAGCGTTGCGAATGAGCAGTTTGCGTATGCGGAGTTCGGCGCTAACTTAATCCCCTTGGCAGGGGCGATTATGGACTATCATCAGCGCGTCATTGAGCTTGCGGAAGAGATCGACCAGCGTGACCAACGATTGGCTGAAATAGCGCATATTGCGAGGCAAGAGGCCGAGAAGAAAATCTCTTTGTTCCTCGGGCTATTCGCTTTCATTTGGGCTGTTAATGAGTTTGGCTGGCGCGGAGGGCTGGCAGCCAGCGTCGTTATCAGCGTTGCGATATACTTGGAGTTTCGACGCCAAGACGCTGACCCGCAAAACGGACAATATCTAATCATTACTCAGGCGGAGCACGAAGTGGCTTTGCGAAAAGTTGCCGCTTCGCGAAAGCTCGGAGAGGAGGTTTGGTTTGTAGAGGGCGAGGCTTACAGTGGGGCGAAGGCGTGGCTTGCTCCTCGAAGGGGCGAGGATGACGAGGATTATTGGCGGCTCGTATACGAGACTGCTGGCGAGTTGAGGAGGTTGAGCCCGACGAAGCGGAAAAAGCGAATGAAGCTCAATCAAAGAGAGGCTCATGACGCTCTGAAAGAGGGACGAGCAATTGCCGAAGAAAAGGGTGCTGAGTTGCCCTATTGGGTAAGGAGTGCGCTAAGCGAGCTGGAGTCTCGCTAGCGGAGCATCATGTGGCCATCATTTGCCATGCTTTGGTAAACGCAACCGCGAGTGCAGAATTAATTTGGCTGCCTTATGCCGAAGGCCAACTGCGTCAGCAGCAAAACCCCCATGTTGCCACATTCCATTTCGTTCGCCCGTTGGCGCGCCTGACCCCTCAGCCCCGCCGTGGAGCCTGCACCGCTTCTTGCCCCTCATCGCCGGGCATCGGCAGGGGTTCCCCGCCCGGTTCCGGGCTTGGCAAAGCGGGGCATTCGTCAGCAGGGGCAGCGCCCCGTTCATGGGGTTGTCCGTCACTTTCCCCCTCCCCCCTGTGGTAGTGAATGTGCTGGTGCAGTTCCTTGCGAACGGTGATCGATTGCTTGGCGGTGCGACCGCGCTGCCGGTGAGCCTTCAGGGCTTCCATTTGATCAGTGAAGGCTCGCGCTAGCTTGGCAGCCGTGGCGGCAGTGCGCGTGTCGCCGTCATACTTCAACGCTCGCGCTGCCACCTTCATCGTCAACAGGTGGATCGCCACCATTTGAGCCGCCAGTGCAGCCTCCATCTCATTGCGAGGCTTGACGCTGTTTACGATTGCCAGCGCCGCGCTGAATTGGTGTTCGTCCAACCGCCATTGCGCCGCCTCATCATCCCAGTGCGAGGGTTCGCAAAGCGCTTCGAGCTGCTGCATGAAAGTGGCGATCACTGCTTGAGACCGGGTGCCGAAAGCGTCCGCTAGCTGGAGCGTCCAGAGGCTCGAATCATTGTGCGGCGCGGTCCAATGCTCGTCTCCCATGCCCGCTGCCTCCAGAATCACACCGGGCGGATAGGGGCGCGCAAAGGCCCTGCGCTCTGCACCTTGCTCCCACTCGCGCAACTCGTCGGCTGGTGCCGGGCGGTTCCGGGCACGCCGCTTCCGGCGCGGCTTGCTGGCAGCATCAAGCTTCGCAGGGTCGATGCGCCCGCTCTGCATATCGCCCTTGTCGCTCATTCCGCCTGCCATGCCTTTTGGGCCTTCCATCCGATGTTCTGTGAAGCCCCGCAGCGCTTGCCGATGATGCGCCCGCCCGGTTCCAGCCGCTCCAGGCCGAAACGTGACGCGGCCTTTGGCTCTGCCCCCTTCAGGATATAGGCGAAGGCAAGTTCGAGATTGATCGCGTGCAATTCGCGGTTGCCGCTCTCCAGCCCAAGCTTGCCGCCAATCGGCCTGCTATGGATCACGCGGGCGCGGTAACGGTTGCCACTAATCCGCCGCAGCCAGCCTCGCTGTAGGCCTGTGACGACGCGGACAAGGGCAGGGGGAACATGAGCGAGCAAGTGGCAGTGCCCGCCCTTCCCGTCGCCGTTCTCGTGGACCCAGAGCCACGCCACCGGGCTGCCGTGCCGTGCCAAGGCCTTTGCCAGCAGATCAGTGAAGCGCCCGGTTGCAGCCGCCATGCCCCCAAGCGGGATTCCAGCGGCCTCCCAGTGAATTGTTATCATTCGGGTGAAGGGCAGCCCGATTTGCCGCGAATGACGCTCAGCGGCCTTCAGGCGGGCAATCTGTGCCACTGTGAGGGTATGGCTTTCCCGGTCGGCGCGGTTACGTGCTCCACCCTTGCTAGCGCTGCGAGGGAAAAGGGCTGCCACACCTAGCTTAGAGTTATCTATCGCAAGTGCCGTGCCATAGTCGGCAATCGGCGTAATTGCGGGCTTTTCCGGCTGGTCCAGCACAGTTGAAACTTCACCGAAAGTCTCCCCCCGGTGAAGTTTCAATGCGCCGCCACGCCGGGCGCTCGAATGAGGCTTCGACATGGCGGCGGCGGTCATGCGGCAGTCCAGACGATTGCCAGCTTGCCCGTGGTGTTCGGCCTGCGCTGCCCGCTGTCACGGATCAGGCCCTTGCGCCTCAACTCAGTGGTGCGAGGCTGGATCGACCAGCGGTCCATCTCCAGCGCCGCTGCCAGTTCATCGGCAGTCAGGCCAAGCCAGCCCGCGCCCTTGATCGCTTCGAGCGCCATCATTTGCAGGCGGCCAAGCTTCGGGGCGAGGGCAATTGCGGCGGCAACGGACGTATCGACGTTCCGGTGCCCCGGTGCATCGGGATAGAGGCTCATTGTGCGCCTCCATCGGCCAAGCGGGGCAGTCCTGCCCGGTCCAGCAGCTTTTGCAGCCAATCGGACTGTGCGCGGCTCAGGGGCGAGGAATCCACAGCCAACTGCCCAAGAAACTGCCCTGCCTTGCGGCTCAGCTTGTAACCGCCGTTGAGCAAGGCGAGGGCTGCCGCCCGGTGATCGGCAAAGGGTCGGTCAATCATTGCGCGCCTCCCCAAAGCAGAGCCGCGCCAAGTCTCGCGCCATCGACGGTGACAGGCAGAAACGCGAGGCAAGCATTTGCGCCTGAGAGTTCGATGCGGTAGAGGGTCGATGCGACCAGCCGACACAAAGCAGATCGCGCGAAGCCCCGGCCTGCCCGCCGGGGTTTCGCATTTCTGGCGTGTGCTCCATTGCTCATGCCTCCCCCCGATAGGTTGGCAGGCTTGCAAGGTATGCCTCCAAGTCAGTCAGGCAGATCAGGGTGCGCCGCCCTGCTTTGCGCGCGACAAGTTCGCCCCGTCGCATCGCCTCATAAAGACTGCTGCGCGGTATACCTGAAAGCCGCACGGCTTCAGGGACTCTCATTGATAGTGGTTGCACTGGGTCATCTCCGCAGACCGTCGCTCAAGGGCGTGAGTGCCCGGACGCTGCTGGACGACGGATTATGGCAATGCGGAGTGCTGCACTAAATCACCGGTTTCAACGCGTGATAGTTACGCCGCCTAAGAGTGTGCGTTCCTGTAAAGCCGCAAGTCACGATAGATTGTCGGCTCAGACAGTTGGAAGTGCTCCGCTGCGTCCATGACCGCTTCCTCAACCGTCGCGACATCGATCAATCGCCGGTCGACAAACTCGCCAATCGACATGACGCGTTCGTAGTGTTTGGCATTGTCGTGCATCGATCGCCAGCCCTTGCCCTGTCCTTTGAGGACGAGCCGTAATCCCATCGAATGGGTGCCATCGATCATCTTCGCGAGACTTATTAAGCCCAGAGGTGAGATGCGGCCATTCCTGAGCGCATCTGCAACGGCAACAGCGTCAAAGCGCATCAATCCCATCAGGGAGAATCGAACAATCTCATCCGGTGTAAGGTCATCGATGGGCTGCTTGCCAATCCCTTTGTCCGTCACAACGCCAGCTTCCCAAGTGCTTTGACCGCTGCGCGGCTTGCCAAGTGCCCATAATGCCGTTCGATCATCTCCGCGCTTGTCCCGGAGATTTGCGCGATGGTGAGAAGCGGCAGCCCGGCAGTCACAAGGTCGGTGATGGTGCTATGCCGCAAGGTGTAGGCGGTTGCGCCCTCGGGTAGCTTCGCCGCCGTCACCGCCGCCGCGATTGGCAGTTTCCAGCTATTCTTGTCCCATGCCTTCCCGTTGGCGCGCATGAATAGCGGCGCGGTCGGCAGCTTGTCCTTGGCTTGCTCCGCAAGCAGATTCGCCGCTTCGGTCGGCAGTTGAATGCGGCGGGGCTTGCCAGTCTTGTCCTTGCCGATGGTGAGTTCTGCCGTGCGCTTGTCGAAGTCGCCAGCAGTCAGCGCCGCGAGCGCACCGGGCCGCAACGGAAGCAAACAAAGCCCCCGGACAAATGGCGCAGCTTCGGTGTCCGCCGCATCGATCAGGCTGCGCCGCTGTGTCCGGTCCAAGTAGAGGGTCCGCCGCCCGTTCGCGTTGGGGATCGCCTTCAGCGCCTCTTGCCAAGCGGCCTCGGTGTTCGGCGCGCCGGGCGTGAGATACTTGGCTAGCGCCGCGCGGAGAACCGCCATGTCGCGGTTGACGGTGGAGCCTGCCCGCTTGCGCACCACGGTTTCACCATCCTTGTTACGGCTCACCAGCGACGGGCGTTCCTCCAACCGTGCCCGCCATTCGGCAAGGTGGCGGCGGCGCAGCTTGTCCAGCTTCACCTTGGCGACCAGATCGCCGTAGACATAGCGCTCGAAGCGGGCTTTCGCCTCGGGGCGGGATTCAGCATAGGCGCGGCAAGCGTCGGCAACGGTTTCGACCTTGGCGCGAATCTCGCCGCCCGACTCCACCAGTTCGGCCAAGGCTTCGGCCTCGCGCTTAGCGGCGGTGAATATCTCTTTGCCCGGCAGGATGCCGAAGTCCCCAAGCGACTTCACACGATACTTGCCAGCGTCCTCGTCATAGACGCGGGCAATCCACGTTCCCTTGCCGCCACGCTTAGAAGGGCGAAAGCCCAGATAGCAGCCCGTCCGGAGCCGCTGCCAGTGAGGCTCGCGCTGCGCCTTAAGTGTTTCCCGGTCGCCAACCTTGCTTAAGTCCCGTGCCATCGCCAGCCGCCCTCGTATGGAAAGTGTGGAATACGTATGGAACACAATGGTGGATGCGGCTGGACAATGCAAGACGCTTTGCGCTGTTATTGCAACGCTTTCTCTGTCCGAGTTTGTCCGGGAATATCGGCTTTCCCTGCACTCCGAAGGCAGAGGTCACAGGTTCGAATCCTGTCGGGTGCGCCAACAAGGCCCGCCCCCTCAAGAGGGGGCGGGCCTTGTTGGTTCTACCCAGGCAGATTCGAACCTCGTTCGGAGCCGGAGCGCAGAAGGCGCGGAGGTGGCGGAGCCGCGCAGCGGCGGAGCAATCCTGTCGGGTGCCCCGCCCCTTGGCGACACGTCACCCCTTCGCCCGCGCCGCGATCCATTCATCCACCCGGCGCTCGAGGATCGAGAGCGGCTGCGATCCGCTCGCGATCAGGAGGTCGTGGAAGCCCTTCACGTCGAACTTCGCGCCCAGCTTCGCCTCGGCCCGCGCGCGCAGTTCCATGATCTTGAGCATCCCGATCTTGTAGCCGGTCGCCTGCCCGGGGAGCGTGATGTAGCGCCGCACCTCGGAGCGCGAGCGCTCGATCGGCTGGCGGCCGGTCTCGTTCATGTATTTGACCGCCTCGTCCTCGGTCCAGCCGAGCGCGTGGAGGCCGGTGTCGACCACCAGCCGCGCGGCGCGGAACAGTTCGGCGTCGAGGCGCATGAAGTCTGCCGCGATGTCGGGATAGGCGCCCATTTCCTTGCACACGGCTTCGGCATAGAGCCCCCAGCCCTCGCCGAATGCGACATAGCCGGTGACCGAGCGGAACTTGGGCCCGCGATGCTGGCGCACCTGGATATCGCCTTGGGTGTTATGCCCGGGCACCGCCTCGTGGCACATCAGCGTGTACATCGCCGCCGGATCGGGGACGGTGCCGACGAGGTGGACATAGGTCTTGGCCGGGCGCTTGCCGTCGGGGCTCGGGGCCGAGGCGTGGGCGGCTCCGCCCGCGACTTCGGAGAAGGCGGGCTCGCGCACCACTTCGATGCCGTAGGCCGGCAGCTCGCCAAAATACGCAGGCAGCAGCGTGCGGGTCTTGGCGACGAAGGCGTTGGCGGTGTCGAGATATTCCTTGCGCGCCGCGTCGTCATATTGGCGCGGGGGATAGAGCCGCTTGCGCTCGGCATAGAAGGCATGGCGGTCGGCGAACCCGGCCTGCTGCGCCAGCGCATCCTGCTCGGCCTCGATCCGCGCGACTTCGGCGCGGCCTTTCGCGTGGATCGCGGCCGCGGTCATGTCGGTGGTGGTGACGAGCTTGAGCTCGCGCTCGTAGTATTCGAGGCCCCCCGGCAGGGTCAGCGCGCCGACCTTGCCGCTGGGCGCGGTCGGCAGGCTGGCCTCGGCCCAGGCGATGATCGACCCGTAAGCGGGTTGGAGCGCGAGGATCGCGGCCTTGGCCTCCTCCAGCAGCGGGTCAGCCTCGGCCTGCGGGAGCTTGCCGGCGGTCACGAGCGCCGCGGTCTTGGCCTTAACGTCAGCCCACAGCGCGGCGTCCGGGCCGTCACCATAAGGAGCGCCCGAGGTCAGTTTGCGGCTGCCTTCGATGATCGTCTCGAACTGGAAGCGCGGCGGGTTGATGCCGGCCTTCTGGCTCGCCTGCGTCCGCTCGAGCGCGCGCGCCAGCACATCGGGCATCCCCTTGAGGCGGGCGATGTAGTTTTTCAGGTCGGTCACATCGGCGACCGTGTGGGTGTTGATAAGGAAATCAGGGAGCTGGCTGTGCGCCGAATAGAGCCGCGAATAGAACGGCGGGCGATAGAGGCGGTTGGCGAGCGAGATCTCGGCGCGCTCCGCTTCCAGCGCCCAGATGTCGTAATGGACCTGCGCTTGCGGAGATAGCTTCGCCCGGTCGAACTGCGCCATCATCCGCGCGGCGCTGGCCTTGCGCCATTCGGCCTCGGCGCGGGCGGCCTCGTCCGAATTGTCGTTCCAGCGGTCGCCGCCCAGCTTGATCCCGAGCCGCGTCGCCAGCTGCGGCTGGGTCAACACATAGGCCGCGAACTCGGCGTCGAGGAAAGCGGTGAGCCGCACGTCCTCGCTCTGGGCCGGGATCGCGGCGGGGACGGTCTGGGCAAAGGCCGCCGTGCCCGGCAGCGTGGCGGCGGCAAGCGCCATGGCGAGGCTGAAGGCGGGTTTGTGCGTCATCGAAAGAAGTCCCCTGTTGGCGCAGCGAGGCTGCACAGGCCGCTTGGGTAGCGGGCATCCCAAACCGGATGAAGCCCCCTTGGTCGAGCAATATGCGCTTTTCAGCGCAGGCGGCGGTAGGCGCTGGGGCTCATCCCGGTGTGCTGGCGGAAGGCGCGGGCGAAGGCCCCGCCGCCCGAATAGCCGACCGACAGGCCGATCTCGGTCATGTCGGTATCGGTCTCGCGCAGCAGCCGGCGCGCCTCGATCATCCGGCGCTCGACCAGATAGGTATGCGGCGGCTTGCCGATGCTCGCCGCGAACGCGCGGACGAAGTGGAACGGCGAGAGCGAGACCAGCGCGGCGAGCGTCTCGACCGTGTGCTCGCCGGCAAGATCGGCCTCGATCCACTCCTTGACCCGCCTCACCTGCCACGGCGCCAGCCCGCCCCGCGCGATCGCGGCGGGGACCTTGCGCATCGGCGCATCGGCAAGGCGCAGCAGCCGGAGCACCACCGCCGACAGCGCGGCATCAGCGAATTGCGCGGCAAACGGGTTCTGCACGCCCCCTTCGCGCCACAGCTGGCCGACAAGCTGGCTGATCGACGCGCATTCGCTCATTCGCGCGTGCAAACCGCCGAGGTCCGCGATCGGGGCGATCCCGGCGCGGTCGGCGATCTGGCTGACCGCGGTCCACGGCATGCTCAGCGAGAGCAGCTCGAACGGACCCTCGCCCTCGAACTGGCCCTGCGTGCCGGGCGGGGCGAGATCGAACTCGCCGGGCCGCTTGACCCCCTCGAACCGCCCGAAGCCGAGATCGGCGGCGTAGCGCAGGTCGCCTGCGGTCAGAAGGTGCAGCAGCAGCTCGGGCACCGCCGGATCGGGCAGCGGCGCATCGGCGCGGAAGCGGAAGATGCGCGCGGCATGGCTGCCGGGCAGGGCGCGGGCTTCGACGGTAACGGAAGGTGCAAGCCCGCGGGCCACGAAAGCATCGAAGCTCTCATAGTCCTGCACCGGCGCTCTCATAGAAGCGTGCGCCGTCCGTGATATTGCGAATCATTCCCCATGGCGGGAGCCAAGCCTATCACAAGCGTTAGGGATTGCGAAATCGCGGGCTCCGGATCAGCCGAGCGGCAGGCCCAGCGCCTGCGCCACCGCCGCGATGTGGAGCTTGCCGCCCGAGACATTGAGACCCGCCGCCAGATGCGGATCGCCCGCCATCGCCGCGTCAGCGCCCATGTTCGCAAGCTTGAGCACGAAGGGCAGCGTCGCATTGCCGAGCGCCATGGTCGAGGTGCGCGCCACCGCGCCGGGCATGTTGGCGACGCAGTAATGGATCACGCCGTCGACGGTGAACACCGGGTCCTCGTGCGTGGTGGCCCGGGAGGTCTCGAAGCAGCCGCCCTGATCGATCGCGATGTCGACCACCACAGCGCCCGGGCGCATGCTCGCGATCATCTCGCGGGTGACCAGCTTGGGCGCGGCGGCGCCAGGCACCAGCACCGCGCCGATCACGAGGTCGGCCCCAGCCACCGCCTCGGCAATCGCGGCCGAGGACGCAAAGGCGGTGCGGATCTGGTTGCCAAAGGTCATGTCGAGCTCGGCAAGGCGGCGGTTCGAGATGTCGAAGATCGTCACATCGGCGCGCAGGCCGACCGCCATCTGCGCCGCGTTCACACCCGCAACCCCGCCGCCAAGGATCACCGCCTTGCCCGGCTCGACACCCGGTACGCCGCCGAGCAGCACGCCGCGCCCGCCCTGGTGCTTCTCGAGATAATGCGCCCCGCACTGCACCGACATGCGCCCGGCGACTTCCGACATCGGCTTGAGCAGCGGCAGCGAGCCATCGGGGGCGGTCACTGTCTCGTAAGCGATGCAGGTGGCCCCGCTCGCCATCAAGCCCTCGGTCTGCGGCTTGTCGGCGGCGAGGTGGAGGTAGGTGAACAGCAGATGGTCGGGGCGCAGCATGGCGATCTCGCTCGCCTGCGGCTCCTTGACCTTGACGATCATCTGCGCGGCTTCGAACACGCTCGCCGCATCCGGCAGGATGCGCGCGCCAGCGGCCACGTATGCGGCATCGACGAAGTCGACGCCCGCGCCCGCGCCCGTCTGCACCACCACCTCGTGACCCGCCTTTACCAGCTCGGCGACCGCTGCCGGGGTCAGGCCGACACGGTATTCGTTGTTCTTGATCTCGGTGGGAACGCCGACGCGCATGGGGGATCTCCTGCTCTGTTCTCTCACGCGTCTTTTAGCAGGAGGGGCGAGCGGGTTCTTCGCAATGATCGGCATGGGAGGGTGTCGCAGCGAGAAATTCTTGCGCAAGCGCGAGGCTTGGCGAATGAAAATCCCGCATGGATCGCATCGACCGGAAAATTCTTGATCTGCTCAGCGCAGACTCGCGCCTCACCGGCGAAGCGCTCGGCGAGCGTGTCGGCCTCAGCCCTTCGGCCGCGCACCGGCGGGTCAAGGCGCTCGTGGAGAACGGCGCGATCCTCGGTTACCGCGCGCGGTTGTCACGCGCGGCGCGGGGCAATCCCTCGACCGTGTTCGTGCAGGTCACCCTCACCGACCAGCGCCAGGCGACCATGCTCGCCTTCGAGGAAGCGCTCGCCCGCACCCGTCAGGTGGCCGAGGCGCATTTGATGAGCGGCCAGTCGGACTATCTCGTCAAGGTGCTGGTGCCGGGCGATGACAGTTACGAGCGCATCCACCGCGAGATCCTCTCGGCGCTCCCCGGCGTGCAGCGACTGGTCAGCCAGTTCACGATCCGCACCCTCGAAGGCGGCGATTGACCCCGCCCTGAGCCTGCACCGAGCCCGCTCGGACCGATTTGCGGCAATTGCGACAAATAAATGGCAAAACCATGAAAGACGCTCGTCTCGCGCGGGCTAGGTTTTGTCGCATGCCCCTTGTTTTCTGCGGGAGATTGCCAATCTGGCGTTTCCCGTTCTGTTACAGTTCAGGGTCAGGATTGCAGTAGCAAGTTAGTTTTCCGACGCGTATAGGACAAATATGGCAACGCCGATCTACGAATTTGCTCAGGTTCCGCGGGTTGATCCCGCGGCGAAGACGCGCGCCCGGGTCCGGCGCGTGCGCGATGCGGGGCAGGCTCCGACCGTCGGCGTGATCTATAATCCGCGCAGCCACCGCAATCTCGGCGCCGATTTCGACTGCGGCATCTGCCCGCATGTCCACATCGCCCAGCCGCGCGAGCGCGGGCAGCTGCCGCAGGCGCTGGCCGAATTCGCCGCCAAGGGCATTGACCTGCTCGTCATCAACGGCGGCGACGGCACGGTGCGCGACGTGCTGACCTGCGGCCAGGCAATCTTCGGCGACGATTGGCCCGCGGTCGCGGTGCTCCCCAAGGGCAAGACCAATGCGCTGACCGTCGATCTCGGCGTGCCCGAGGAATGGGGCCTGCAGGATGCGATCGACGCGCTCGATCACGGCCGCCGCGTCTATCGCCGCCCGATGCTGGTTGCGGCCTCGAGCGAGCCGGGCAAGCGCGTGGCTGGCTTCATCCTCGGCGCGGGCGCCTTCACCAAGGCGACCCAGGCCGGGCAGAGCGCGCACAAGCTGGGCGCGTTCGATTCGATGGTCGTCGCGGTCACCGGCGTGTGGGTGCTGCTGCAGTCGCTGTTCGCCGGACGCGGCAATGCCTGGCGCAAGGGCGCGAAGATGGCGATCGGGCTCGGCTCGGCGGACGCTCCGATGGCGCATAGCGGCCATGGCGATCCGGCGATGCGCCAGCTGCTGTTCGCCTCGACGCTCGAGACGCTACCTGCGGGGATCAAGCCCTTCGGCGCGCTCCGCAACGGGCTGAAGCTCGTCGCCGTCGATCAGATCCCGCGCCGCACCACCGCGCTGATCCCGCTGATCCTGATGGGCAAGCTCAAGGGTCCGCTGCGCGAGCGCGGCATCCACCAGATCGGCGCGACCCAGTTCAGCCTGTCGATCGGCGACCAGTTCATCCTCGATGGCGAGGCCTTCCCCGCTGGCGACTATCGTATCGAGCAGGGGCCGGAGCTCGCCTTCGTCGCGCCATGACCGGCAGCGCCGCGGCGCTCGCCGAGCGGATCACCGCGCGCCTTGCTACTCCCGTTGACCCTGCCGTCGCCGGTTTCGCGCGCGCGCTTGCTGACGCATCGGGCGCGGTCGCGGTGCTGTTCTACGGATCGAATCTCAGGACCGGCTCGCTCGAAGGGGTGCTCGATTTCTACCTGCTGCTCCCCGGCACGCAGGAGAGCGCGATCTGGCCGCGCGTGTCCTATCACGAGCGCCCCTATGACGGCATGACCCTGCGCGCCAAGGTCGCCACGATGGCCCTCGCGACCTTCGCCAAGGCGGCGGGCGGCGAGCTGGCCGATACCACCATCTGGGCGCGCTTCGTTCAGCCCAGCTGCCTGATCTGGGCGGCGGATGACACCGCGAAGGACGGCGTCATCGCGGCCGTCGCCTCGGCCGCCACCACCGCCGCTCGGCTTGCCGCCGCGCTCGGCCCTGTCAGCGGCACGGCCGATGACTACTGGCGCGCCTTGTTCCGCGCCACCTACAGCGCCGAATTCCGGGTCGAGAAAAGCGGGCGCGAAAACGACATCCTCTCGGTCAATGCCGATCACTTCGCCGGACTGCTGCCACTCGCGCTCGAGGCGGGGGGGATCGCCCCCGGCCTCCACGGCAGCATCCTCACCCCGCGCCTGATGCCGGCAGAGCGCGCGCGCATAAAAGGCTGGTGGAAGCGCCGCCGCCGCCTCGGCAAGCCGCTCAATCTGCTGCGCCTCGTCAAGGCGAGCACCACCTTCGAGGGCGCGGCGCGCTATGCTGCGTGGAAGATCGAGCGGCATACGGGGATGCCGGTCAAGGTGACGCCATTCCGCGAGCGTTACCCGCTGCTGGCGGCACCTCAGGTGTTATGGGACTTGAGCCAGCACCGCAGGAATCAACGTGCGCCCTAAAGGTATTGCATCGAAACCGTCATCCGCATGACCCCGGGCCCCGCGGTGAAGCGCACCTTTTCGAGCGGCGGTGCCTGCGGGATCAGGCCGAGGATCTTCTTGATGCCCGGATTGTTCGACATCCCCGCCCCGTCGGTCGAGACGTCGGTCTTGCGGTTGCCGTTGACGTCATGCTGGACCGCGATGGCGAAAGCGCCCTCCGCGGGCAGCGGCACGCACACCGTCATGCTGCCCGCCTGCGGCTTGGCGTCGACCCGGATGACATAGCGCTTGCTCACCAGCCAATCGGCCTTGTTGGCGGGATAGGCGCGCACGAACAGATTGCCGGCGGAGGACTTCAGCCCCGTCACCGTGACCCGCACCGCCGGGCCCTTGCCCGCAGCGCATTGCGACAGGTCGTTGTTGACCGCGCGCCCATAGACATAGCCCTGCGCAGCCACCGGCGCGGCAAGCGCAGCCGCCAGCGCCAGCACGGCCACAGCGCGGCGGGCGAGACGGGGCGGAAAAGGCGAAATGACAGTCATGGGCAAGCTCGCAAGGTAAGTTCAGCAAAACAGACGCGCAAGCGGGGGAGGGGAAAGAGGGCCGCGCGCCAGCGGGATAGCGGCGCGGCTATGGCCCGATCTGCCTGAATTGCGGCTTAATTGGCCGATTCCGCCACGTTCATGCAGCCCCCACGGTGGAAAAGCATATAAATCGCCTTGTCGCGCGATTCGCTGCCCTCCTATGTCCGCTAAAGCGTCCTAGAAAGGCTCAGCGCCCGCGCCATGACCACGCCCCTGATCTCACCCTCGATCCTGTCTGCCGATTTCGCCCGCCTCGGCGAAGAAGTGCGCGCTGTCGATGCGGCAGGCGCGGACTGGATCCATATCGATGTGATGGACGGGCATTTCGTGCCGAACATCACCATCGGTCCCGACGTCGTGAAAGCGCTGCGCCCGCACACGGCCAAGCCCTTCGACGTCCATCTGATGATCGCTCCGGTCGATCCCTACCTCCAGGCCTTTGCCGAGGCAGGCGCGGACATCATCACCGTCCATCCCGAGGCGGGGCCGCACATCCATCGCACGCTTCAGGCGATCAAGGCGCTGGGCAAGAAAGCGGGCGTCGTCATCAACCCCGGCACGCCGGTCGAGGTGCTCGACAACCTGATGGACCTCGCTGACCTGATCCTCGTCATGAGCGTCAACCCCGGCTTTGGCGGGCAGAGCTTCATCCCCTCGCAATTGGCCAAGATCGCGCGCATCCGCTCGATGATCACCCGCTCGGGCCGGATGATCCATCTCGAGGTCGATGGCGGCGTCAATGCCGAGACCGCGCGGATGTGTGTCGAGGCGGGGGCCGATGTGCTGGTCGCGGGCTCGGCAACCTTCAAGGGCGGGGCCGAGGCCTATGCCGCCAATATCGCCGCGCTGAAGGACGCAAGGTAAGTGACAAGCCTGCTGCGCACCCCTGCCGCCACCCGCGCCGAGGCGCTGGTCGAGCGGGCGGCGGATGCGCCGGTGCTGCCGCTGGGCAGCGCGCCGGAGCCGGGGGCCGAGGCTCCGCCGCCGGTCGAGGAACCTTCGCGGGCGCTGGCGCTGAGTGATGTCATCGCGGTCAAATCCGGCCCGGGCGAGGCGCTGATCCGGCTCGCCTATCGCATCGGCATCCCCGGCCACGCCATCGCCGCCCCCTTCCGCCGCCCGCAGGCGACACGGGTGACGGCGACGGTCGAGAGCCCCAATCGCGGCGACCGCACCGCAGGCACGGCGCTGCGGGCCGGGCATTTCCTGATCCACGGCGCGCGCCTGCCCATCAGCAGCTTCGACTTCTCGGTGAGCGCGCATCATGCCCCCGGGGTCGAGCGGGTGGTGCATTCCTTCAGCTGGCTCGCCGATCTCGCCGCCAGCGCAGCCCGTGCGGACGGCGCCGCGGTGGCCGAGCGGATCGCCGGGCTGTGGCTCCATGCCCATGCCGCCCCCGGCAAGGGGCCCGCTTGGGAGGCGGAACTCGCCGGGCTGAGGCTGGTCGCATGGCTGGTTCACGCCCCGCTGATGCTCGGCGGCAATGACAAGGCACTGAAGGCGCGCCTGCTGGCCGCCATCGCCGAGACCGCCAGCTGGCTCGACAAGCGCGCAGCCCGCGAGCCAGCGGGTCTCGGACAGGTCGCCGCCTGGGCGGGCGTTGTGGCGGCAGGCCTGCTGCTCCCCCACGGCAAACCGCGGCGGCTGTTCGGCGAGGCGGGGCTGGTGACGGCGCTGGGCGACATGGTGGGCGAGGATGGCGGCGTGCTGTCGCGCTGCCCCGCCGCGCAATTGGACGCGATCCGCCTGCTGACCGATCTTCTGGCCTGTTACGAAGCTGCCGAAGTCACGCCGCCGCCTGCGCTCGCCGTCATGCGCGAGCTGCTGGTGCCGCCGCTCCTCGCGCTGCGGCATGGCGACGGGATGCTGGGGAGCTGGCAGGGGCAGGGCGCGATTCCCGCCGACCGCGTCAATGCGGTGATCGAGGCGAGCGGCGTGCGCACCCGCCCGCTCGGGCAGGCGGCGGGCTGGGGCTACCAGCGCATCAAGGCGGGCGAGACGCTGCTGCAATTCGACACCGCCCCGCCGCCGCGCAGCAAGCACGCGCGCACCGGCTGCGCCTCCACCCTCGCCTTCGAGCTTTCGGACGGGCCGCAGCGGATCATCGTCAATTGCGGCGGCGCTGCGCTCGCCGGCGGTCAGGTGCCCGCGCGCATCGGGCAGGGCCTGCGCGCCACCGCCGCCTTCTCGACGATGGTGCTCGATAACGCCAATTCGACCGCGGTGCTGCTCCACGGGAAGCTCGGCAAGGGGGTCGAGATGGTCGATTTCGACCGCCGCCAGATCGCCCGCCCGGGACACCGGGAAGCGACCCGGATCGAGGCCGCACACAACGGCTACGCCAGCCGCTTCGGCCTCAGCCACCAGCGCATCCTGACGCTGAGCGGCGACGGCACCGAACTCGCAGGCGAGGACATCCTCGTCCCCTCCACCAAGAACGGCAAGCGCGGCAAGATCGGCTTTGCGATCCGCTTCCACCTGGGGCGCGGGGTCGAGGTGCAGCTCTCCCCCGACAAGCGCGGGGCGAGCCTGCTGCTGCCCGACGGTCGCCTCTGGCAATTCCGCCTCGGCGGCGATAGGGGCGGGGCCGGCGAGATCACCTTGCACGCCGAGGACAGCCTGTGGGTCGACGGCGACGGCCGCCCGCACGCGACCGAGCAGCTGGTGATCGAGGGACTGGCACTGCGCAGCGGGGGACAATTCTCCTGGCGCTTCAAGAAAACGGGGTAGGTTTCGGAATGACCGATGGTGTGATCCGGCGGGCGCTGCTGTCAGTGTCCGAAAAGAGCGGTTTGGCGGACCTCGGCCGTGAGCTCGCGGCGCGCGGCGTCGAGCTGGTGAGCACCGGCGGCACCGCCAAGGCTTTGCGCGAGGCGGGGCTGACGGTGAAGGACGTCTCGGACCTCACCGGTTTCCCCGAGATGATGGACGGGCGGGTCAAGACGCTCCACCCCACGGTCCACGGCGGATTGCTTGCGCTGCGCGACAATCCCGAACACGTCGCCGCGATGGAGGCCCACGGGATCGGCGCGATCGATCTCGTGGTGGTCAACCTCTACCCCTTCGAGGCGACCGTGGCCAAGGGCGCGGACCGCGCGGAAGTGATCGAGAACATCGATATCGGCGGCCCCTCGATGGTGCGCTCGGCCGCGAAGAACCACGGTTTTGTGACGATCCTCACCGATCCGGCCGACTACGCCACGCTGGTCGCCGAAATGGACGCGAATGGCGGCGCGACGACGCAGGCCTTCCGCACCCGCATGGCCGGCAAGGCCTATGCCCGCACCGCCGCCTATGATTCGGCGATCGCCAGCTGGTTCGCCTTCTCGCCCGCCGCGAGCGACGAGCCGACGCTGTTCCCCGAGACGCTCCCGATGGCGCTCAAGCGCGCTGACACGCTGCGCTATGGCGAGAACCCGCACCAGAGCGCGGCGATCTATGTGCCGCAGGTCGCGGGCACCCGCGGCGTGCCGCAAGCCGTGCAGTTGCAGGGCAAGGAGCTCAGCTACAACAACCTCAACGACGCCGATGCGGCTTTGGAGCTGGCAGCGGAGTTCGCCGGGCAGGAGCCGGCGGTGGTGATCGTCAAGCACGCCAACCCTTGCGGCGTGGCGCAATCGGGATCGCTGCTGGCGGCGTGGGAAGCGGCGTTGGCCTGCGATTCGGTCTCGGCCTTTGGCGGGATTGTTGCCGTGAACACCGAACTCGATGCGGCCACCGCCGAAGCCATCAGCGCGATCTTCACCGAGGTGGTGATCGCCCCCAGCGTCTCCGCCGAAGCGCGCGAGATCTTCGCCAAGAAGAAGAACCTGCGCCTGCTCGAATGCGGCGCGTTGCCCAACCCGCGCCGGAGCGGCCTTGCCCTCAAGACCATCGCGGGCGGCGTGTTGATCCAGTCGCGCGACAATGGCGCGATCTCCGCCGATGACCTCAAGGTAGTAACCAAGCGCGCGCCCACAGAGCAGGAGTTGAAGGACTGCCTCTTCGCCTGGACCGTCGCCCGCCACGTCAAGTCCAACGCCATCGTCTATGCCAAGGACGGGGCGACGGCGGGCATCGGCGCAGGCCAGATGAACCGCCGCGATTCGGCGCGCATCGCCGCGATCAAGGCGCAGGAAGCCGCCGCGACCCATGGCTGGGACGCCCCGCACACCGTCGGCAGCGCTGTCGCATCGGACGCCTTCTTCCCCTTCGCCGACGGGTTGATCTCTGCCGCCGAGGCAGGCGCGACCGCGGTCATCCAGCCGGGCGGCTCGATCCGCGACGACGAAGTGATCGCCGCCGCTGACGCAGCCGGGCTGGCGATGGTGTTCACCGGGATGCGGCATTTCCGGCACTGATTTGTGGGCGGGGGCGCCTCCGCGCCCCCGTCCTCGATGCTGTTCCTTCGCTTCGCTACGGAGCACCTGCGGCTCGCGCGCGTGCGCTAGCGGGCCTGCGGCCCGTTGCAGTCCTGCCCTTAAGAGGAAGGGAGACCGCCCGCAGGGTGGTGGAGTGGCACCCGCTGCTAGGGCGAAAAATTGCCAGGCTACGCAATTTTCCGCATTCGTCGCATCCGCCGCACGGCTCGGCCCGCGTACCCCTTAAGCGCAACTATTTTTCACCGCACTCGTAACCAGTATAGGGCCGCGACCCTAATACGGCCTGTCGCCAGTTCATCCCGCCGCAATCCGGCCGCGGGCAAGGAGCGGGCGGAAACTTACGCGAATCACGAGCCCCCCATGCGCCTCTTCTCCTCCGACCTGTTCCGCAATTTCGGCATTGGCTTCGTCGTCGGGGCGGTGCTGATCGTCGGCGGACGTGCGGAAAACTGGAGCGGCGCGGTGGCCTCGCCTGCGCAAGCGGCCGAATTGAACGCTGGCACCTCCAGCGTCCCTGCCCCCGCAGCCGAGTTCGTGATCGCGCCTCAAGAAGGCTGATCGATGAACAAATTCGCCGCACTCCTCGCCGCCGGTTCACTGGCGCTGAGCGCCTGCGCGGGCCCCGCGCTAGCCGAGGAACCCAAGGCCGCCCCCGCCGCCACGCGCGTCGCAAAAGAAACCAAGGGCCTGAAGACCGCCATTTTTGCAGGCGGCTGCTTCTGGGGCGTCGAAGGCGTGTTCAGTCACGTCAAGGGCGTCACCGGCGCGGTCTCGGGCTATCATGGCGGCACCAAGGGCAGCGCCGCCTATGATGTCGTCTCGAGCGGCGCGACCGACCATGCCGAGGCGGTGAAGATCACCTATGACCCGGCCGTCGTGCGTTATGACCAGCTGCTGCGGATCTTCTTCTCGGTGGTCGCCGACCCGACCTTGAAGAACCGTCAGGGGCCTGATGTGGGCACCCAGTACCGCGCCGCCATCGTGCCGATGAGCGCCGAACAGAGCGCGGTCGCCAAGGCCTACCTTGCGCAGCTGGGTGCATCGAATCTGTGGTCCAAGCCGATCGCCACCAAGCTCGAGACCTACAAGGCGTTCTACGCCGCCGAGGGCTATCATCAGGACTTCATGCTCAAGAACCCCAAGCACGGCTACATCACCCGCTGGGACGCTCCCAAGGTGGCGGCCCTGAAGCGGATGTACCCGAGCTTCTACCGCGCGACCTTCCTGAAGGACGCGGGGTAACCTTCCAGCCCCTCCCCGTCCGCAAACGGACGGGGGGGACTTTCTCGTCTCCCACACCCCACTGGCGTTCACCCCCAAGCCTCATTATGTTGGCAGACATGGGACAGCACGCACACAGCCACCACGAATTGGCCGGCCAGGACCTCGTCGTCGAAGCCGCGCGCGCGCTCGTCGCGTCGGGCGAGCAGTGGACCTCCATGCGCGAGGCGGTGTTCGCCGAGCTCGCGCGGCACGAACGTCCGGTCTCGGCCTATGACATCGCCGACAACCTCTCGGCCGCGCGCGGCAAGCGGGTTGCGCCCAATTCGGTCTATCGCATCCTCGATCTGTTCGTGGCGAACAACCTCGCGATGCGGGTCGAGAGCGCCAACGCCTATCTCGCCAACACCCACCCCGGGTGCGCGCATGACTGCATCTTCCTCGTGTGCGACGAATGCGGCGAGGCCGCGCATGTCGATGACGAGGAGGTCAGCCGCGCCGTCCGCGCCATCGCCGCCGCGCGCAACTTCAAGGCCGAGCGTCCGGTGCTGGAGATCCGCGGGCTGTGCAAGGGGTGTGCGTAAGGGCAAGCCAGGGGAACCAAACCGGCTCCCCGCTCATTGATCAGCTTCAAGCCTGAATCGACACGCCCCTTTTCCCTGTGTAAGGCTGGGCGGTATGACACAATCGCCTTACACGCCTCTGCTTGATCAGGTTGACACTCCCGACGATCTGCGCCGCCTCAAGCCCGAACAGCTCCGCCAACTCGCCGACGAACTGCGCACCGAGATGATCGATGCGGTCAGCACCTCGGGCGGGCACCTCGGTTCGGGGCTCGGCGTGGTCGAGCTGACCGTTGCGCTCCACTATGTCTTCAACACGCCCGAGGACAAGCTGGTGTGGGACGTGGGCCACCAGTGCTATCCGCACAAGATCATCACCGGCCGCCGCGATCGCATCCGCACGCTGCGGCAGGGCGGGGGGCTGAGCGGCTTCACCAAGCGCTCCGAGAGCGAATACGACCCCTTCGGCGCGGCGCACTCGTCGACCTCGATCTCTGCGGCGCTGGGCTTTGCCATCGCCAACAAGCTGCAAGGCCGTCCGGGCCGCGGCATCGCGGTGATCGGTGACGGCTCGATGAGCGCCGGCATGGCCTATGAGGCGATGAACAACGCGGCGCAGGCGGGCAACCGGCTGATCGTGATCCTCAACGACAACGACATGTCGATCGCGCCGCCGGTGGGCGGGCTTTCGGCCTATCTGGCGCGGATGGTGTCCTCGTCCGAATATCTCGGCATCCGCAGCCTCGCTTCGCGCGCGGTGAAGAAGATGAGCCGCCGCCTCCACGACACCATCGGCAAGGCCGAGGAGTTCACCCGCGGTCTCGTGACCGGTGGGACGCTGTTCGAGGAGCTGGGCTTCTACTATGTCGGCCCGATCGACGGGCACAATCTCGATCACCTGCTCCCCGTGCTGGAAAACGTGCGCGATACCTCCGAAGGCCCGGTGCTGATCCATGTCGTGACCGAGAAGGGCAAGGGCTATGCCCCGGCCGAGAACAGCGCCGACAAGTATCACGGCGTGCCCAAGTTCAACGTCGTCACCGGCGAAAAGTCGAAGAGCGCGCCCGGCGCCCCGGCCTATCAGGACGTGTTCGGCCTGACGCTGGCCAAGCTCGCCGAGACCGATGACCGCATCTGCGCGATCACCGCCGCCATGCCTTCGGGCACCGGCGTCGACAAATTCGCCAAGGCGCACCCCACCCGCACCTTCGACGTCGGCATTGCCGAACAGCACGCGGTGACCTTCGCCGCGGGCCTCGCGGCCGAGGGGATGCGACCGTTTGCGGCGATCTACTCGACCTTCCTTCAGCGCGCTTACGATCAGGTGGTGCACGATGTGTGCATCCAGAACCTGCCCGTCCGCTTCGCGATCGACCGCGCAGGCCTGGTCGGCGCCGACGGCGCGACCCATGCGGGGAGCTTCGACGTCACCTATCTCGCCACGCTGCCCAACATGGTGGTGATGGCCGCCGCCGACGAGGCCGAGCTGGTCCACATGACCTACACGGCGGCCGAGTATGACGCCGGCCCGATCGCCTTCCGCTACCCGCGCGGCAACGGCACCGGCGTGCCGCTGCCCGAGGTTCCGGTGAAGCTCGAGATCGGCAAGGGCAGGTTGGTGCGCGAAGGCACCAAGGTCGCGATCCTCTCGCTCGGCGCGCGCCTGACCGAGGCATTGAAGGCTGCCGACACGCTTGAGGCCAAGGGGCTCTCCACCACCGTCGCCGACCTGCGCTTCGCCAAGCCGCTCGACGAAGACCTGATCGCCAAGCTGATGCGCACCCACGAGGTGATCGTGACGGTCGAAGAAGGCGCCATCGGCGGCCTCGGCGCGCATGTCCTGACCTTCGCGAGCGACACCGGCCTGACCGACAACGGGCTGAAGGTCCGCACCCTGCGCCTGCCCGACACCTTCATCGATCACGACGACCCGATGAAGCAATATGACGAGGCCGGGCTGAATGCTCCGCAGATCGTCGACACGGTGCTCAAGGCGCTCAAGCACAACAGCGCAGGCGTCGAGACGGGCGAAGAGGTGCGTGCCTGACACGCCGACAGAGAGCGCGCCCGGAGCTTTCGTGGCGCGCTACTCGATTCCCAAGCAATGTGGCCGTGCAGCACTGTCGGGCGGCATGGCGGCACTAGCGCTGGCCCTTGCTGGCGGAAGGTCCGGCGCAGTTGACGCAGCGCTTGTGGCTAGCTCCGTCGTGTTTGCACTGATGTTCGGCTTCATCGCCGCTGTCCATATCCGCCGCGTCTTCGACCGGCGCGAGCAGGTGGTGATCGATGCCCGCGGTCTATACGTGCGCGCGCATGGCGAGACGCGCATCGCCTTGCGCTCGATCAAAGGCATTGCGCAGGATATGGGGCGGCTGAGCCTGACACTCCACAAGCCTTCGAAATACCCCATCGAAACGCGGCATCGCCGGATGATCTACCGGCTCAACGGACCCTTGGCGAAAGGGTTCTTCGGCGATGTGTGGATTTGGACCAACCAGCTCGATCAGCCGCCCGCCGCCTTTGTCGATGCGATTCGCGCGCACCGCGTGTTGACGGCATTCGAGAAGGATCTCGAAGAACGGATCGCCGCCAGTCGCTAGGCGCCCGCCCTAGCGCGGCTGGGTGATCAGCAGCGCCTCGGGATTGGCGGGCGGTTGCACCGGCGCGGTGCGTTCCGCCGGAACCGGAACGGCAGCCGAGGCGGCCTTCAACTCCTCCAGCTCCTCCAGCCACAGCCGGTCGCGTTCGGAAATCGGCTCGCCCTTCAGTTCGGCGATGTCGCGGCGACGCTGGGCGAGGTAGGTTTCGCGGCGCAGGCGATAGGGGTCGTCCGAGGCGCGGATGCTGGCGATTTCCTCGTCGAAGGCGAGCCGCTGGTCGAGGCCGTTGATGACGAAATAGGTCGCCGCATATTCGATCCGGTTGAACGGGTCGCCCACCGCGAAGGGCAGCAGCGCCTGGTCCAGCGTGCTCCCCACGAGGTCGCGCACGCTCGTCGCGCCGGTCACGGGGAGGTAGAGATAGGGCCCCGGCCCCACGCCATAGAAGCCCAGCGTGTTGGCAAAGCCGTTGCGGCGATAGGGCAGGTCCGCCCGCTTGCCCGCGACATCGAACAGCCCGCCCACGCCAACGGTCGAGTTGATCGCCAGCCGCCCGAGCGTCTCGAACGCCTTGCCGACCTTGCCCTGGAGCAGGAAGTTGAGCGCGACACTCGGCTCGCCAAGGTTCTTCACCACATTGCCGAGGCCGTCGCGCACCGGTTCGGGCAGGCCGTCGCGATAGGCGTTGGCGACCGGCTCCACCAGCGCCGCGTCGACCGCCTGGGTGACGCGGTAGCTTTCCTCGTTGATCGCCTCGACCGGGTCGCTCTTGGGCGGGCCGACTTCGCCCTCGACGACGATCTCGGTCACGGGTGGCTCCTCGGCGCCCTCGGGCGGGTTGGCGGGAGGCTCCTGCGCCGCAGCGAGGCTCCAGCCGAGCGGGAGCACGGTGCGGCGTTCGGTCAGCGGGCGGGCGGGGAGGGCCACTGCCGGCGCTGCCTCAGCCTCAGCGCCAAGGCGCCACACCGCCGGGTCGGGCGTGATCCGCGGTACCTGCGCGCCGGGCATGGCAGCGCCAAGCGCCGCGCTCAGCAGCGCGGGCGAGGTCGAGAGCAGCGCAAGTCCGGGCATCGCAATCCTTTCTACTGCGCCTCTGCCCCCGCCGATTAGCGCGCGTCTTCCACGATTCTTGCCCTTTACGCGCACGATCTTTACGCAAGCCTGACCAGCTCACGCCCGAAAAACGCTCGAACGCCGCGAAAGGCTCCCATGTCCCTGATTCAGATCACCCGCGAAGGCCCTGTAACGATCCTCACGCTCGACCGTGCGGAGAGCATGAACCCGCTCGGCGCGCCGGGCGACGGGGACGCGTTCGTCAGTGTCGCCAATGCGATAAACCGCGACATGGAGTGCCGGGTGGTGATCCTCACCGGCGCGGGCCGCGCGTTCAGCGCGGGCGGCGACATCAAGGCGATGCAGAACAAGACCGGCACCTTCGGCGGCACCACCCCGGCGATCTCGGACGGCTATCGCGACAATATCCACCTGATGCTGCGCGCGCTCTATGGCCTGCGCGTACCGCTGATCGCTGCGGTCAACGGCCCGGCGATCGGCCTCGGGTGTGATGTCGCGTGCCTTGCCGACATCCGCATCGCCAGCGAGAGCGCGAAGTTCGGCGTGACCTTCCTCAAATTGGGGATCATCCCCGGCGATGGCGGCACCTGGATCCTGCCCCGCGTGATCGGCATGAGCCGTGCGGCCGAGCTGTTCTACACCGGCGACGTGATCGACGCCGCGACCGCGAAGGACTGGGGCCTCGTCAGCCGTGTGGTCGCGCCTGAAGCGCTGATGGACGAGGCGCGCGCGCTCGCGGGCCGGATCGCGCTGCTCCCCCCGCACGCGCTGCGCCACACCAAGAACCTGCTGCGGCAGGGCCAGCAGACCAGCTACGACACCGCGCTGGAACTCGCCGCCAACACCCAGGCGATGATGCACACCACCGCCGACCATGCGGAAGGTGTCGCGGCGCTGATCGAGAAGCGCGGCGCGGTGTTCCGGGGGGAATAGCCGGTGCGGCGCTGGGCCTCGCGCATCCTCGGCGCGCTGGCGCTCGCCTATGCGGCGATGGTGGGCGGGCTTTATGCCGTGCAGGACCGGCTGATCTACCCCGCTCCCCAGACCCGCCACGCCCCCGCGCCGGGGTTTGCGGCGGAGACGCTGACGACCGACGACGGCCTCGCGCTTCAGGCGCGCTGGCGCGCGCCCACCGAGGGCCGGCAGAGCATCGCTTTCTTCCACGGCAACGGCGGGTCGCTCGCGCTGGCGGCGCAGGAGACGCAGGGCTTCGCCGCTGAGGGCTACGGAGTGCTGCTGGTCGAATATCGCGGCTATGGCGGCAATCCGGGGAGCCCGTCGGAGGATGGCTTCTACCGCGACGGGCGCGCGGCGATGGCGTTCCTCGCCAAGCAGGGCATCGTGCCCGCGCGCACTGTTATCGTCGGCCATTCGCTCGGCACCGGCACCGCGAGCCAGATGGCGCAGGAGTTCGCGTCCACCGCGCTGATCCTGCTCGCCCCCTTCACCTCGCTACCCGACGCCGCTGCGCAGGCCATGCCCTTTGTCCCCGCGCGCTGGCTGGTGCGGGGCCAATTCGAAAATATCGCCAAGGTCCCCGGCCTCGAGCTGCCGGTTCTGATCCTGCACGGCACGGCGGACCGGGTGGTGCCCTTCACGCTCGGCGAGCGGCTCGCCAAGGCCGCCCCGCGCGCGACGTTCCGCGCGGTGGCCGGATCGGGTCACAACATTTCAATGGAGGCGCAAGTGCAGGCCGCGCAGCTCGCGTGGCTCGCGGCGCAGGGGCTCTAGTCGAGCCAGATCCACACGCCCGCCGGGATCGCGGCGTGCCACAGGTGGATCCAGCTTCCCGCGAGCCACAGCGCCGTGCCCGCCACCAGCGGCACTGCGCCGACGCTGAAGAACTGCCCGAGGCGCGGCCAGTAGGAGGTGCGGCTCGACCATTCGGCCCAGGAATCGCCCATCAACGCCGCCTTCTTCCCGTCCTGCAATTTCGATCCGACCAGCGCCAGCACGCCCATCGCGAAGGCGGTGATCATGGTGCGGGTGCTCCAGAACAGCACCATGTGCGACAGCGCCCAGAGCGCAATGCCCCACATCATCGGGTGGCGGGTGACGCGGAACACGCCCTTGGGCTCGGCGCGGGCCTGCGCCTCCGCCATCGGGGTCGGGAGCGCCGGATTGCCGATCAGCGATCCGGCGAGCAGCACCATCGCAAACCAGGTGATGACCGTCGCCGCGATCCAGCCCGCCTCGCCCGAGCCCGGCAGGTCCACGGCGTCGGAATTGGCGAAGGCACGGGCGACCCAACCCAGCGTCGCGAAGCTCACCACCGTGTAGGCGAGGGTGAAGCCCCCCGCCCCCAAGGCCTTCACCATCGGCGCCCTCAACGGGTGCGACATCGCGAAGTGCGAACCGACAAAAGCGGCATTGGCCGCGGCGAGTGTGATCAGGTCCCCATCCATGCCCGCACAGCTAACATGGGTTGGCCGCGCCGCCTAGGTGCTGCCGGTCTAGACAGTGATCCCGGTCGGCACGATGGTAGCCTGCGCGGCGGCGACGTGGATCGGAGCCTCGCCTTCGCTTTCCGCCCAGACATCGGCGCGCACCACCACCTGACGCTTGCCGGCTTTGACCACATGGCCCTTGGCGCGCAGCCGCTCGCCCTCGGCGGGGCGCAGGAAGCTGATGGTGTAGCCGCCCGTCACCACGTCGCCTGCTAGCGATGCCCCCGCCCATTCGCAGGCATTGTCCGCCATCAGCCCGACGATCGCGCCGTGCGCATAGCCATGGTGCTGGGTCATCTCGGGGCGCAGGTTCAGGACAAGCTCGCTCTCGCCCTCCCACACCTTGAGCGGCTCGATATCGAGCCACGAGGAAAAGCCCGAACGCGCGACCGCGACCTTCTTCATAGAGGCGACGGCGGCTTCGGGGGTGGGGAACAGGGCGGGGGGCATGAGAGGGGCTCCGTAAGTCTGAGTTACAGACGTTATGGTGCTTGCCTTGCCGATTGCCAAGTCTGATAATCAGACGATGAAGACCTATTCACCCTCGCACGCGCCCTGCCCCATCGCCCGCGCTGCCCGCGTGCTCGGTGACCGTTGGGTGCTGCTGATCCTGCGCGATGCCTTCATGGGGGTGGAGCGCTTCGAGGATTTCGTCGAGGGGCTCGCCATCAACCGCGCCGCGCTGACCTCGCGGCTGGTGATCCTGCAGGACGCCGGGCTGATGGTGCGCGAGCCTCCGCAAGGCAAGCGTGCGCGCTATTGCCTGACCGAAAGCGCGCATGCGCTGGCGCCGGTCTATGCCGAGGTCGCGCGCTGGAGCACTGCCTATCTTTACGCCGAGGACGAGACTGCCGCGCCTTGGCCGCGCGCCTCCCCGTAAAGCGCCGCGCTTAGCCGCCGATCGCCAGCAGTTCGACCTTGAACACCAGCGTCGCATTGCCCGGGATCGGCCCGCGCCCGACCGGGCCATAGGCGAGGTCGGCGGGGATGGCGATCTCGATGATCTCGCCCTCGCCCATCTGGGGAATTGCGATCTGCCAGCCGGGAACCAGCCGGTTGAGCGGGAAGGTGGCAGGCTGGCCGCGGGCATAGGAGCTGTCGAACACCGTCCCGTCGAGCAGCTTGCCTTCGTAATGGACGGTCACGATGTCGGTGACCTTGGGCTTGTCCGGCGACGCCAGATACTTCAGCCAACGCCAGCGCAAGCCCCCTTCAGCCGTGTACCAGCCGTCTTCGGCCTTCAGACTGAGCAGATAGAGCTGCTGCTGGGCATGCCACGCCGGGTTCTGGGCGTTGGATTCGGGCGCTTTGTCCTGCGCGGCAGCGGGCGCGGCGGCGAGGAGCATGGCTGCTGCCAGCGCTGCGAAGGGTGTCGTGTTCATTCGCATCACCAGTCGTAAGCCTCGGGCCGCTGGCTTTCGTCAAGCGTCCGGTAGCGATCGCGCAGGCGGGTCTGGTGGTTGGTGAGATCTTGGCGGATCCCGCCGATGAACACCTGCGTCGGCACCGCGCCAGCCTCGAGCGGGTCCTCGCTCCAGATCACCACATCGCCGAATGCGCCGGGCTTCAAGACCCCCGCCTTGCCGCCCATGCCGCTGATCTCGGCCGGAACCGAGCTGATCGCGGCAAAGGCCTGCCCCCAGCTCATCCCCGCCGCGCCCGGAAGCTTGTTCAGCGCCACAAGATTGCCCGCGACCTGCTGCAAGCGGCGCGGGTTCTGGAGCGGCGCGGCGTTGATCGCGACCTTGACCCCGGCGCGCATCATGCGTCCGGCGTTGGACTGGGTCGCGCCCAGCTGCTCGAAGCTCTCGGGCAGATCATTGAGGCCGTTGGCGATCACCGGCACCTTGGCGGCGGCGATTTCGCCCGCCACCAGCCAGCCCTCGCTCGCGCCGACCAGCACCAGATCGAGCGCGGGGAATTCGCCCCTCAGCGCCAGCGCGGCGCGGATGTCGGAGGCGCGTTCGGCCGCGACATAGAGCTTCTGCTTGCCCGTCACCACCGGCACCAGCGCCTCGGCATCGAAGCGGCTGAGCAGGACCTCGTCGTCCTTGATGATCTCGGTCGTCTGCGGCGTGCCGGGTTTGCCCGCCAGCGCCTGCGCCTCGCGCAAGCTGGCGCGCAGCAGCATGTGCGCTGCCGGGCGGCTACCGCCTGCCAGACGCGCGCCGCTCTCGCTCAGGTCGACCATCTGGAACGCACGCGCCTGCACGATCGGGCTGGCATCGCCGTCGAGATCGATGATCGCGCCCTGCCCGGCAAAGATCGAGCCGGTCGGCACCGTGGTGGTGCCAGCGCGGGTGATCCCGGCGGCGCGGTGGACGAGGATGTGCTGCGAGACCGGGTTGATGCCGGTCGCCGTATCGAGCGCGGCGCTGAAGGGCGAGGCAGCGGCGCGCGAATCCTCGGTCTCGGCCACCGCCGAGACATCGTCGAGGCCGAGCGTCGTCACCGTGGCGAAGATGCCGGGGGTGACATAGGCGCCCTTGGCATCAACCGGCGCTCCGCCAGCCGGTGCACCAGCGGCGGGGCCAGCATAGACGACCTTGCCGCCAACCACGACCACGGTGCCGCCCTCGATCGGCTCGCTGCCGTCACCGATGACGACCCGCGCGTTGGTGATGGTCACGTCCTGCGCCATGGCAGGCGCGGCGGCGGTGAGAGCGAGCGCGCTGACCGCGCCCAGGGACAGAAGCCGCTTCACTTCACATCTCCTTCACCGGGCTGGCCGAGCTCGAAATCGCTCACCGGGCGCGTCTTGGGGTTCATCGCATCGAACATCAGCGCCCCGTCGATCCACACCTTCTCGGGCCGCGAATAGACCGAGAGCGGGTCGCCGTTCCACAGCACCACATCGGCCATCTTGCCGGTCTCGAGGCTGCCGGTCATGTCGCCGATCCCCATCGCCTTGGCGGCGTTGTAGGTGATCCAGCCGATCACGGTCGCATCGGAAATCTCGATCCCCAAGCGCTGCCCCGCGGCCTGCGCCTTGGCGGCCTCCTGATTGAGGCGCTGGATATCGTTCTGGTCGTCCGAGTGGATCACCACGCAGGCGCGCTCGCGCTGGAGGAAGGCGGCGTTCTCGAGGATGCCGTCATAGCTTTCCATCTTGAAGCCGTACCAGTCGGCCCAGATCGCGCTGCACACGTCGTTCTCGCGCAGCAGATCGGCGATCTTGTACGCCTCGACCGCGTGGTGGAAGGCGGCGACCTTGTAGCCCATCTCCTTGGCCATATCGAGCACCAGCGCCATCTCGTCGGCGCGGTAACAGTGGTTCTGGATCAGGATCTCGCCCTTGAGCACGCCGACCAGCGTCTCCTTGCCGAGATCGCGCTTGGCCTTGGGGTCATTGGCATAGTCGATCGCGGCGAGCCACGTCTCGCGGTTGACCGCAAGGTTGCCCATGCGGGTCGAGGGCATCCGCCCCTTGGAACCATAGACCCGCTTGGGGTTCTCCCCGCAGGCCATCTTCATGGAGTACGGCGCGCCGGGGAACTTCATCCCCTGCATGGTGCGCGCGGGCACGTTCTTGAGCGTCACCGAGCGCCCGCCCATCAGGTTGGCCGAGCCGGGGAGGATCTGCAAGCTGGTGATCCCGCCATTGGCCAGCGCGCGGCTGAAGCCGGGGTCCTGCGGCCAGACCGAGTGCTCCGCCCAGACCTCGGGCGTGGTCGGGCTGGTCGCCTCGTTGCCGTCATCATGCGCTTCCACGCCGGGCGAGGGATAGTCGCCGAGGTGCGAGTGGATGTCGATTATGCCGGGGGTGACAAACTTGCCGGTGCCGTCGAAGACCGCGATGTCGGCCGGGATCGGGGTGTCGGGGCCGCCGACCGAAGTGATCTTGCCGCCCGACATGAACACGACGCCGTTCTCGATCTTCTTGCCGCGCCCGTCATAGATGGTCGCGCCCTTGATCGCTGTGGCGACGCCCGGGAAGGGCTTGTAGGTCGAGGGGAAGACCGGATCGCCGGCCTTTGTCGCGGCGAAGGCGGGAGCCTCGGCGACTTCCTCGTCCTTGTCCTGCTTCTTGCCGCGCTCCTTGGCGTCAGCGACGGTAGCGCCCGCGATCAGCGCGAGCGCGCTCGCGAGGGTTGCCAGCGCGCCGGCCCGGGCGCGCCACTTCGTGTCTCGAAACATTCAAACCTCGCGTAATTCCGCTCCAAGCGTGCTGGAACGGAAAACGCGAGGTTTGTCCATGGCAGCGGGACGAATTTTGTGTCCGGCGGGCCTTACTCGGCCGGGCGCGCCTGCGGATCGGCATCGCCGAAGACGCGCTCGATCTCGGCCTTCGGGCTGTCGTCCTGCAGCGTGTCGAGGTGCATCAGCTTCTTGATCAGCGGGCTGATGAGCAGCACGCCGACGCCGACCGCAATCGCGATCCAGCCGATCTGGCTATAGACGCCGAGCACGACCTCCTTGCCCGCGCCTTCACCCGAGGCCGCTTCCGAACCCGTTGCAGCAGCGATCAGCCCTGCGGCGAAGTTGCCGGTGGCCGAGGCGAAGAACCAGGTGCCCATGATCAGCGATGCCATGTGCGCCGGGGCCAGACGGTTCATCGCCGAAAGGCCGACGGGGCTGAGGCACAGCTCGCCGGTGGTGTGGAGCAGGTAGATGAGGAAGATGAAGATGACCGGGGTCATCTCGCCCGTCGCCGCGCCTGCCACCAGCACCAGGAAGCCCACGCCCAGCTGCATCAGCGCCATGCCGAACTTGGCCGGGGCCGAGGGCTCGAGCCCCTTGCGCCCGAGCCACGTCCACAGCGTCGCGAAGATCGGGGCCAGCAGCACGATGTAGATCGCGTTGATCGACTGGAAGGTCGAAGCCGGCACCCCGCCGCGATCGACATAGCGGTCGGTGTAGAGGTTGAGGCTCGAACCGGCCTGTTCGAACAGCGCCCAGAACAGGATCGAGCCGATGATCAGGAACATCGCGGCGAAGATCCGGTCACGGTCTTCGGCGGGCAGCTTCACCACCGCGGTGAACATCACATAGGCGACCAGCGCCGCGCCCGCGAGGCCCAGCAGCGAGCCGACCACCGACTGGTTCTGCACCATCCACCAGCACGCGCCGACAGCCGCGATGCCGACGGCGTAGAGGCCCCACTCGGTGCCCTTGGCGAGCGGCGCAGGCGGCTCGCCGCGGCCCAGCAGCAGCGGCTTGAACACGGTGAAGACGATCAGGCCCAGCAGCATCCCGAAGCCCGCCGCGCCGAAGCCATAGGCCCAGCCATAGGTCTCGCCGAGATAGCCGCACAGCAGCGACCCGAGCGCCGCGCCAAGATTGATGCCCATGTAGAAGATCGTATAGGCCCCGTCGCGCCGCACATCGGTGCGCGGGTAGAGCTGGCCGACGATCACCGAGATGTTCGCCTTCAGGAAGCCCGAGCCGACGATGATGAAGGCCAGCGCCAGCCAGAAGATGTTGAGGCTGGCCGCGTCCTGTCCGCCATTGCCCTCGAAGCCCATCAGGAAGTGGCCGAAGGTCAGCAACACCGCGCCATAGGTCACCGCCTTGCGCTGGCCGAGATATTTGTCCGCCAGATAGCCGCCCAGCACCGGGGTGATGTAAACGAGGGCGGTATAGGCTCCGTAGATGACGCCGGCCTGCGCGTCGTCGAACAGCCAGTGCTTGGTAAGGTAGAAAATCAGCAGCGCCCGCATGCCGTAGTAGGAGAAGCGCTCCCACATCTCGGCGAAGAACAGGACGAACAGACCCTTGGGGTGGCCGAGGATCGTCCCGGCGCTGTCCCCGTGCGGAAGCTCAGTTGTGGCCATGTAAGTTGCAATCCCTGAAGTGCGCCCCTCCCGGGCGCGGTCCCATGGGCGCGCACCCTAGCGCGTGTTTCACTTGTGTGAAGGGTGCAATTGCCGAGGGGTGAACGTGCTGCATCCCGGGAGCGCAATCCCCCGGCCCGCCAACGGACGGGCCGCAAGGCCAAACGGCCGCCCGCAGGTGCTCGATCCCGCAGGGATCAAAACGCGCCGAGGATGGGCCCGCGGAGGCGGGCCCGCAAACCAGAGGACTCCTTGACCGCATGGCTGTATTATGGCACTGATGCACCTATGAACCCCAATCGCCCCGTTTACCTCAAGCTGCGCGATCAGATCGCGGCGGCGATAATTGACGGGGTCTATCCGGAAGGGGCGATGTTACCCTCGGTGCGCGCGCTCGCGGCCGAGCAGGGGGCCAATCCGCTGACCGTCGCCAAGGCCTACCAGCAGTTCCAGAACGACGGTCTCGTCGAGGTGCAGCGCGGCGTGGGCATGTATGTCGTGCGCGGCGCTGCCGAGCGGTTGCGCAGCGCCGAGCGCGAGGCCTTCCTGCGCGAGGAATGGCCCGAGATTCGCAGCCGGATGGCGCGGCTCGGGCTCGATCCGGCGGACCTTGCGCCTGCCTCCTGACAAGTTCCTAACTTACAACCCTGTAGGTTGCACTTCGCCCCGCAATATGACACTTTGTATGCAATCTCAGGCGGCGGGATTGCATAAGTCGCACGCCTGGGATTAAAGGGGCAGCCTCACGGGTCGGAGGCGAGTAACATAAACGACGGGGTAACCCGCATAGCGGCGTCAGTGTGGTTGGGCCACGCTGGCCGCCGGGAGATCGGTATGATCAGATCCGAACTGTTGCAGGAATTGCACAAGGACAACCCAGACCTGCGCGCTGACGAGATCGAGCAGGTGGTGGACATCTTCTTTGACGAGATCGCCCAGCGGCTCGCTGAGGGCGGTCGGGTGGAGCTGCGCGGCTTCGGCGCGTTCTCGACCCGCGACCGCGAGGCGAGAAGCGGACGCAATCCGCGCACCGGCGAAACGGTGGACGTGCCTTCCAAGCGCGTGCCCTATTTCAAGGCCGGCAAGGAAATCCGCGAGCGTCTTAACAAGTAGGGGGCGCCTCCGCGCCCCCTACTCGGCGCTATTCCCTCCGCTCCGCTCCGGGGCGCCTGCGGCTCGCGCCGTGCGCTCGCGGTCGCTCGCGCGACCGAGCCACCGCTCCCTTCAACGTTCGCGTTTGGCGCTGAACGGCCCCGAAGGGGCCGCAAGCGCGAACGCGCGCCCGCAGCGACGCGCCCGTAGGGCGTGTGAGCGAGGATTTCGCATCGCGGATGCGATGCGGAACACGAATTACGCCGCGCGCGGCAGCGGATCATCGTGCGCGAGGTTCGGGACGGGCAGCGCGCGCTCCACGCCGAGCGCGGCGAACACCAGTTCGGTGAGGCGCTCGCCCCCGCCGCTCATGCTCATGTCGACCGGCAGCATGCCGAGCGCGGCCATGTCATCGATGTCCTCGGCGCCGGGCACGGCGATGATCCGCGTCATGGTCGGCGCGCGGGTCTCGACCAGCGGGGTGAGCTCGCGCGAGACGTCGGTGACCCCGGTCGCGATCACCAGCACCTGACGGCGGTCCATTCCGATCGCGTCCCAGCTGCGCGGGTCGGCGGGATTGGCGCGGTGAACGTGGTAGCCATCGGCGAGCGCGATCTGGAAGCGATCGTGGTCGGGCTCGAGCGCGAGGTAATCGACGTCGTTATAGGCGAGCGCATCGGCCACGGCGCGCCCCGCCGGGGTCATGCCGATGATCACGACCGGCGCGTCGTCGCCCGCCATCTTGGCGTCGGGCGGCCCAGCGCGCAGGCGTCCGGCGAGCTTGCGGCCGAGGTTGGAGACGAACGGCGTCGCCGCCAAACTGATCGCGATCGCGGTGACCATCGCGGAGACCAGCCGCGGTTCGGCCAGCCCGGCGACCGCAGGCAATGCCAGCAGCACCAGCGTGAACTCGCTCCCCTGCCCCAGCAAAAACCCGAGCTGGATCGAGCCCGGCACCGACCGGCGATTGAGCAGCGCGGCGACCACGTTAAAGGCGCATTTCGCCGCGATTACGCCGAGCGTCATCGCCACCACTAGCTGCCAGTCGGCGACTAGCTGTGCGGGGTCGATCGACAGGCCGACCGAGATGAAAAAGAAGCTCATGAACAGCCCGCGGAATGCGTCGATCTCTGTCTGCACCAGGATCCGGTAGCGCGAATCCGCGACCGCCATGCCGCCGAGGAAAGCCCCCAAGGTCAGCGACAGCCCCGCCATGCCCGTCGCCCACCCGGCGGCAAGCGCGATGAACAGCGCGGTGGCGGTGTAGACCTCGGTCGTGCCCGCGCGGGCGATGAGGCCGAACAATGGCTCGGTGAGGTAGCGGGCGAACAGCACCGCGATGGCGAAGGCGGCGAGCGCCTTGGCCCCGGCGATCCCGAGCGCGGGCGCCAGTGCCCCGCCGCTCGCCAGCGCGCCGGCGGTGACCAGCAGCAGGATCGCGGCGATGTCCTGGAAGATCAGGATCGATTGCGCCGCGCGGCCCACCGGGCAGTCCTCCTACCCCCGCTCGCGCACCAGGCCGATGACGACGGCGGTGGAGGAGAGCCCCATCCCGAAGCCCGCGATCACCGCGAAGGTCGGCGGCAGGCCGAAGGCCCAGAACAGCGCCGAAAAGGCCCCGCCCGCAACGATCATCTGCAAGCTGCCGAAGCCGAAGATGTTGCTCGCCTCGGCGCGGATCCGGCCCAATGAGAAGTGCAGGCCGAGGTTGAACAGCAGGAACATCACCCCCGCCTCGGCCATCGCGGCGACCACCGAGCCGCTGAAATCCCCCGCCATCCCTAGGCTCGACAGGCCGAGCCCCATGCCGAGATAGCCGACGATCGGGTTCAGCCGCAGCGCCCGGCTGCCGAGCGCGGCGGCAATGCCGAGGCCCAGCAGCGTGATCGCCGGCTGGATCGTCTCGACCACCGAATGCGCGTCTGTCATCTCGCCCGCCATCAAGCGCCTCGCCCAGTGTAAGTCCGTAAGCCGCCCAGATGGGGCCTTGCAGCGGTGGTGGCAAGCGCAAGCCACAGGCTCTGGCCTTGGCGGGGCCTTCTGTGGCAAGGGCTGAGCGATGCGGGCGTGGCGGAATGGTAGACGCCGGGGACTTAAAATCCCCTGATCTTTGATCGTGCGGGTTCGAGTCCCGCCGCCCGTACACAGGCCCCCGCGGCCCCGGCAGCAGCACCCTCTGCGTCATTTTGCCAATGCGGCATGCGACCCGCCCGGGGCCCCCATTAGCTCCCCCTTAACGCCTTCCTGCGTAATCCCCTGAGAGAAGCGTGGGGTAGACCGTCCCGCGCACGTCTCGCCAGTGCCAGGACCAGGGGCTGTCGGGTTGGGACAACAGGCATGGAACCAGCGAGCCAACACGCACGCCTCGAACCACTCCCGGAGCAGCCCGGCGCCGAGCAGCGCACTGCGCCGCGCTTCACGCTGCTGATCCGGGCGGCCAAGCTGGTTTCGGCCCAGGGCGAGTTCGTTTGCGTGATCCGCGACGTATCGGAGACCGGGGTGAGCGTCCGCCTGTTCCACGGCCTGCCCTCGTGCAAGGACTTCGCGCTGCACATGCCGGCCGGCCCGGTCTACGAAATCGCGCGGGTCTGGCACAAGGGCAACGAGGCGGGCTTCACCTTCGCCGAGGGGGTTGAGGTCGAAAAGCTCGTCAACGAAGCGAGCGACTACCCCAAGCGCGGCCTGCGGCTGGCGCTGTGCTTCCCGGTGACGGTGAACATGCTCGCGGGACAGTTCGAGGCCCTGGTCGAGAACTTCTCACAGCAAGGCGCGCGGCTGACCTGCGACAAATTGCTGGCGATCGACCAGACCGTGCGCCTCGCCATGCCTGCCGTCGGCGGCGGCAAGCCGCGCGAGGTGCGCGCAAAAGTGCGCTGGCGGCGCGACCAGCATTACGGGGTGGTGTTCGACGACACCTTCACGCTCGGCGATTTCGCGCGGATCGCGGCATTGCTTCAGGCCCCCGCGCTGCTCGAAGAGAGCACCGCGCCCGCCTAGGCAGGCACGAATTTCAGCGCCACGCCGTTGATGCAGTGGCGCTTGCCGGTGGGCTTGGGCCCGTCACCGAAAATATGCCCCAGATGCCCGCCGCAATCGGCGCAGTGCACTTCGGTGCGCGGGTAGCCGAGCAGATAATCGGTGCTGGTGCCCACGGCCCCCTTGTCGATCGCCTGCCAGAAGCTCGGCCAGCCGGTGCCGCTCTCATACTTGGTCGCCGAGGAATAGAGCTGGTTGCTGCAAGCCGCACACACGAAGGTGCCCTTGCGCTTTTCCTTGTTGAGCGGCGAGGTGAAGGCGCGCTCGGTCCCGGCCTCGCGCAGCACGTAGAACTGGTCGCGGGTCAGCAGCTTCTTCCACTCGGCTTGCGTCTTGCCCTTGGGATAGGACTTGGCCTCGGCGGGCGAGGCACCGCAGGCGCTGACGAAGGGCAGCAGGCCGCCGATCGCGGCGCTGGCGGCGAGCAGGCGGCGGCGGTTCAGGACGGGCAGGCGCATGGAAATCTCCGTGGAGCGGGCGCTATGCCCGCTTACCCTTTTACGTCGAAAACGGCCCGCAGGTTTCACCCCCCGAAAAAAGCCTCAGAACGTGGTGATCTCGACCTCGAGCTTGCGGAAGCCGTGGACGAAGTTCGCGCGCACCCGCTCGACATCGCCTGCGACATGCACGCGCATCCGGCGCTTGTGCATTTCCTCGAGCAGCACGCGCAGTTGCAGCTCCGCCAGCCGCGCGCCGACGCAGCGGTGGATGCCATAGCCGAAGGCCAAGTGACGCCGGGCGTTGTCGCGCGTGATGTCGAGCTTGTCGGCGTCCTCGAACACCTCCTCGTCACGGTTGGCGCTGATGTACCACAGCACCACCTTGTCGCCCGCCTTGATGGTCTGGCCGAACACCTCGGTATCCTCGGTGCAGGTGCGGCGCATGTGGGCGAGCGGCACCTGCATGCGCAGGATTTCCTGCACTGCATTGGGGATCAGCGACGGGTCTTCCTCGAAGCGCTTGCGCTGGTCGGGGAACTTGTCGAGCGCGTGGATGATCCCGCTCATGGTGTTGCGGGTGGTGTCGTTGCCGCCGACGATCAGCAGCACCAGATTGCCCATGAATTCTTCCGGGCTCATCTGGTTCATCGCGGGCGAGTGGATCATCATCGAGATGAGATCATTGCCCGGCTCCTTGTCCATCGTCCGCTCGATCCACAGCGTCTGGAAATAGGCCCCCATCTCCTGAAGGATGCCCCAGCGCATCTCGTCGAGCTCGCGGATCGCGCCCAGCTCGGTATCGCCCGACCAGTCGGACCAGAAGGTCAGCAAGCGGCGGTCTTCCCAGGGGAAGCCGAACAGGATCGCGAGCATGCCGGTGGTCAGTTCGATCGAGACGGTATCGACCCAGTCGAACACTTGCCCACGCGGCAGCGAATCGAGCAATTCCCCGGTGCGGGCGCGGATTTCCGCCTCCATGTCGGTGACGGCGGACGGCGTGAACTTGGGCGCGACGGTGCGGCGCTGGCCGGTGTGCTGCGGGCGGTCCATCGCGATGAACATCGGCAGCTGGCGCGGCTCGCGGCCCCATTCGGCCAGCTCTTCGGCGGTCGGCGGCTGGAGGATGGTGATGCCGCCATGCTCCCAGCTCGACGAGAAGGTTTCGGGCAGGGCCTCGATATGCTGGATCGCCTTGTGGCCGACCACCGCCCAATAGGGACCGAAGGGGCTTTCGGGAATGTAGTGGAGCTGGCCGGCCTTGCGCATTTCGGCGAACACCGGCTGCCACTTGTCCTCGAAATAGATGTCCGAGCGGCTGACGTCCCACGGGTGCGAGTGCTGGAGGCGTTCTTCCGGGTGGCTTTCGAAATGGGCCTTGAGCGCTTCGTAGGAGGAAGGCTCGCGGCGCACTTGCGGGCGCTGGATTCCGGGCGTTGCTGGGGCAATAGTGGCCATGAATGTCTCCCGTCGGGCGGTTTTTTTGGTGTGAGGCCGCTCCGTTACGAGTCGCAGTCTGACGCAACTTACACCAATGTCAATATGAGTTGCGATTCGGGACGGATTGGGCGCTTTCCTACAAGCGGGCGGCCTGACATGATCGGCGGCATGACGCGCGTTTCACCCCGCTTTCGGTCCGCGCCCGGCGCAGCGGGGGGGCGCCGCGCGGGGGACGGATTTCCGGTCCTGTACAGTGTCTCATGTGTCTCATGGTTCAGCCTTGCGAGGCGCAAGCTGAACGGCCGACAAGCGACTCGGGAGCAGGCTCAGGCGGGGAGGCGGCCGCCCTTACGGCGCTTGTCGCGCCCTGCTCCGCCCGACTTCATCACCCGCTTGCGGAACAGCAGCGAGCCCGCCTTGACGATCCCCACCACCGCGAGCGCCTGCCAGGCGAGCGCGAGCGCGTGGGTCCACAGCTGCGGCTCCATCGCCGCGCGCGCCAACATCGCGAAGGGCGAGGACAGCGGGAAGGCCATCGCGACCATCTCCATCGCCGAACCCGGCTGGTTGATGGTGTATGCGGCGAGGAAGAACACCATCAGCTGGAGCATGGTGACCGGCATCGAGAGCGTCTGCACCTCGCGCACCGAGGTCGCCATCGAACCGATCGTCAGGAACAGCGCGCCGAGCAGGAGGTAGGCCATCGCGAAGTAGAGGATGCCGAGCAGGACGAACAACGGCCAGCCCACCGCAGGCGCGGGGAGGTTGGTGATGTCGAAGCCGGTGACGCGGGTGATCACCTCGCCCGCTCCGCCGAACAGCGCGAAACCGGCGAGGCCCCACACGGTGATGCCGACAAAGGAGACGCCGAGCATCGCGAACAGCTTGCCCATGAACACCGCATCCATCGGGATCGCAGCGGCGAGGATCTCGATGATCTTGTTGGCCTTCTCCTCGACAAGGTTGGAAAGCACCATGCCTGCAAGCAGCATGGTCAGCAGGAACAGCAGCATCTGCGCGATCTGGGCGGTCTGGATGCGGGTGGTGCGCTCGTCTGCGGCGCTGGTCGCGACCGGCGTGGCGCTGACCTCCGGGAAGGCGGCAGGCTCGGCGGCAAGCGCGTGGCCGGCGATGAGGCTGACGGGGCCCTGCCAGCGCGCGATCTGGCCCTCGGTGCCGACGAGGACCGGGCTTTGCGGCGTGCCGGTGAGGATCGCGGCGTAGTTGCCCTGGCGCGCCTCCATGAAGGCCTGCGCGTCGAAGGCAGGGTCGCCCGCGGCCTCGGGGACGGGCTGGAGCCGGGGGAGCGCGAAGGGCAGCTGCGGGGCAAGGCGCTCGCCCGCGGCGACCATCGCGGCGGTGTCGGTGGGGCTCATGGCGACGCCGACCTCGTAGGAGACCGCATCGCGCTGGACCTCGCCGCCGATCGACCCGGCGAGCCCACCGACGATGACCGGGAACAGCGGGCCGAGCAGGAAGAACAGGAAGGCGCGGCTGAACAGCACCGCGACGAAGTCACGCCGGGCGATGACCCAGGCGGCCTCCATGGCGGAGAGGCGCGGGCGGAGCGGAAGGTCGGTCATGCGTTGGCTCCCTCGCTGTCGGCCTGCAACTGGCGCGCGGCGGCCTCGCCCGCGATGGCGACGAAGGCGTCGTGCAGCCCTGCGCGCTCGATCGAGAGCGAGAGGATCCCTGCCTCGCCTTCGATCAGCCCCTTGAGCAGCGGTTCGATGCCGCTCTCGGGGAGCGGGAACTGGAAGAAGTCGCCGTTGCGGCGGGTCTCGGCGGGCAGGGCGGACAGCCACGCCCCCTCGCGCGCCCGGGTCTCGAGCCGGACCTGCGCCGGGATGCGATCACGCGCGGCCTCGACCGAGCCTGCGTATGGCACCTTGCCGCCGGCAATGATCGCGACGCCCTCGCACAGGCGTTCGGCATGGTGAATGACGTGGGTGGAGAAGATCACGGTGACGCCGTCATCCGCCAGCGCGCGGATCATCAGCTCGAGCTTGCCCTGGTTGATCGCGTCGAGGCCCGAGAAGGGCTCGTCGAGCACCACCAGCCGCGGCTCGTGCACCAGCGTGCCGAGCAGCTGGACGGTCTGGGCCATGCCCTTCGACAGCTGGCGGATCTGGCGATCGGCAGCGTGGCCGAGGCCGTGACGCTCGAGCAGGCCGACGGCGCGCTTGCGGCCTTCCTTCAAGGGCAGGCCCCGGAGTGCGCCCATGAAGGCGATCGCCTCGATGCACTTCATCGAAGGATAGAGCCCGCGCTCTTCGGGGAGGTAGCCGATCAGGCGGCCGATGTCGTGGGGCCGGTCATGCCCGAACACGCGGCGCACGCCCTGGTCGGGGTCGATGATGCCGAGCAGCATGCGCAGCGTGGTGGTCTTGCCCGCGCCATTGGGGCCGAGGATGCCGTAGATCGCGCCCTCGGGCACAGAGATGTCCACCCCGTCGACCGCACGCGTGCCGTTGAAGCTCTTGACCAGCCCGCGCGCCTCGATGGCGAGCGGGCGCGCGTCTGCCGGGACGGCGCTGAAGCCCTCCGCTTGATTGCCCGAAAGGCTCTGATCGCTTACCGCCATGTCCATGGCATACGCGGTTAGCGGACAGGATTAAACGGAGCCCTTGCCGACTATGGTTAACACTGCCGCAACCCTTGCCGAGGCGGTCCATGAGCGGGCGCTCGCCTTCGGCTTCGCGGTGTGCGGCTTTGCCTCGGCCCGCGAGGACCCCCTGCGCTCGGCGCGGCTGGAGGAGTGGCTGGGCGAGGGGCACCACGGGTCGATGGAGTGGATGGCCGCGCGCCTCGAGCACCGCCGCTCGCCGCAAGGGCTGTGGCCCGAGGCGCGGAGCGTGATCGCGCTCGGCATGAGCTACGCCCCCGGGCACGATCCGCTGGCGCTGGAGGGCTCAGGCGAGCACGCCCGCATCTCGGTCTATGCGCAAGGCAAGGACTATCACGATGTGGTGAAGAAGCGCTTGAAGGCGCTCGCCCGGTGGCTGGTGGAGGCGGTGCCGGGAGCCCAAGTGAAGGTCTTCGTCGACACCGCGCCGGTGATGGAAAAGCCCTTGGGCGAGGCGGCGGGGATCGGCTGGCAGGGCAAGCACACCAACCTCGTCAGCCCCAGTCACGGCAGCTGGTTGTTCCTCGGCGCGATTTACACGACTTTGGATCTGGCCCCCGCCGAGCCCCACCGCGACCAGTGCGGCAGCTGCCGCGCCTGCCTCGACGCCTGCCCCACCGACGCCTTCCCCGCGCCCTACAAGCTCGATGCGCGGCGCTGCATTTCCTACCTCACCATCGAGCACAAGGGGCCGATAGCGGAGGAATTCCGCGAGGCGCTGGGCAATCGCATCTATGGCTGCGACGACTGCCTTGCGGTGTGCCCGTGGAACAAGTTCGCCTCCGAAGCGCAGGCGATCCGCGAGTTCCTCCCCCGCGCCGAACTGGTCGCCCCGCGCCTCGGCGAGCTGCTGGCGCTGGATGATGCGGGCTTCCGCGCGCTGTTCTCGGGCTCACCGATCAAGCGCATCGGGCGCGACCGGTTTGTGAGGAACTGCCTCTATGCGGCGGGCAACAGCGGGAACGCCGCGTTGGCAGGGCAGGTCGAGGCGCTGACCCGCGACCCCGATCCGGTGGTGGCCGAGGCGGCGCAATGGGCGCTGGAGCGGCTCAGATAAGGTCTTTCAGCGCCACCTCGGGGGCCGCCAGCAGCGCCGGATCGATCTTCCCGCAGCCGCTTTCCAGCAGCTTCCGCGCCTGCACATAGTCCTTCATCGTCCCCACGCAGTCGAAGGCGATCGGCACTCCGCCCTTGAGATAAACCACGGTGAACTTGCGGGTCTCCGGGTCGCCGCGCACCAGCGTCTGGTCGAAGCCGAGGCTCAGCCCCGCGGTCTGGAGCTTGAGGTCATACTGGTTCGACCAGAACCACGGCAGCGCGTGATAGGGCTCCTTCTCACCCATGATCGCGCGGGCGACCGTGTTCGCCATGTCATGCGCGTTCTGCACCGATTCGAGCCGAATTACCGCGCCATCGGCAAAGGCGTTGGCGTGGGCGGCGCAGTCGCCGATGGCATAGACATCGTCCAGAGTGGTGCGGCAGCAGAAGTCGACATCGACCCCGTTTGACCCCGCCGCCCCCGCCGCGATCAGCGGCGCGACCGCTGGGACGATGCCGATGCCGGCGATCACCATGTCGCAAGGCACGTCCTCGCCATTGTCGAGCCTGACGCCTGTCACCCGGCCCTCGGCCTCACCAAGCACGGAATGCACGCCCGTCGAGAGGCGCACATCGACGCCCTGACGGCGGTGCTCGGCGGCGTAGAAATCCGACAAGGCCTCGCCCGCGACCCGCGCCAGCAGGCGGGGGAGCATCTCGACCAGCACCACCTCGCAGCCGAGCTTGCGCAAGACCGCTGCGGCTTCCAGCCCGATATAGCCGCCGCCGATCACCACGGCCCGCCGCGCGCCATCTGCCAGCGCCTGCATCATCGCATCGGCATCGCGCTTGTCGCGCACGTAGAACACGCCCGGCAGCACCGCGCCGGGCACCGGCAGCCGCCGGGGATCGCCGCCGCCCGACCAGATCAGCTTGCGATAGGTGACCTGCCCGCCATCCGAGAGCGTCAGCGTATGCCGCGCCGGGTCGAGTCCGGTCACCGCCGCGCCCAATCGCAACCCGATCTCCTTCTCCGCCCAGAATTTCTCGGGCCGGATCATGATCCGCTCGAAGCCCTTGTCTCCGGCGAGATATTCCTTCGACAGCGGCGGGCGCTCGTAGGGCGGCGCGTCGTCGCGGCCGATCATCAGGATCGAGCCCTCGTGCCCGTGCTGGCGCAAGGCGATCGCCGCCTGCGCGCCGCCGTGCCCGGTGCCGACGATCACGACATCTGCGTGTTGGATGGTGGAAGTCATTATGAGCTTGTGCCCCTCCGGCAATGTGCGGGCCTTGATGTGGCGCAAATTGCCGGAGGGTCAAGTTAGTGGTTTGGGGGGCGGGCCCTACCGCTCGAGCAGATTGCGCGCCTGACTCGCGATCTGCGCCAACATCGCCGCGCCGACCGGCGGGCGGGCCTGCGCGCGGGCGACGAGCTTGCGGAACTGCGTCACGCCTTGCGCATTGCGCTCCGCCCATTCGGCCACCGCGCCGCGCGGGTCGGGGTTTTCTGCTTTGGGCCGACCCTTGCCCTGCAACAGCCGCCGCAGGAACTCGATCCGCATCTGCTGGAAATCGCGCGCGAGGCCCGAGATAAGCAGCCGCTCCCACACGTCGGACGGGCTCATGTGCGCCGCCGTCCCCTGCGCCCAGTCGAGGCCGAGCGCGGTGCCGATGTCGGTGAAGGCGTGGGTCAAGAGGCGCGGCTCGATCCCGCCGCTGCGCGCTGCCTGCGCCAAGCCCACCGCGCCGTCGAAATCGAACAGGCTGGCGACCCGCCCCGCGAGCCCCTCGGGCGCGCCGACGCCGACGAAACCGTCACGCAGCGCCTTGGAACGGGCGCGCGGCTCCTCGGTGAGCAGCTCTTCGCGCGCTGCGACCAGATCGGTGACACCCTCGGCGAGGCTGCCGATCATCTGCCCGGCGGCGACCTTGCCCGCGGCCGTGCGCAGCACGTCGCTCATCAGGTTGCCGACCGCCGCCGCGAGGCGGTCAAACAGCGCGAGGCGCGCGGTTTCGGGCATGGCTGCGCTTTCGAGATCGCGCCACAGCGCCTCAAGCCCGAACAGGTTCTCGGTCACCACGAAGGCCGCCGCGACCTCGGCGATACCGACGCCCTCTTCCTCGGCCAGTTCAAACGGGTGAACCATGCCGAGCCGGTTGACGATGCGGTTGGAGAGGCTCGTCGCGATCATCTCGCGCCGCAGCCGGTGGGTGCGGATTTCGGCGGCATAGGTCTTGCGCATCGCCGCCGGGAAGCGCGCGAGCAGCAGCGGTTCGAGCACCGGATCATCGGGCAGGCTGCTAGCCTCGATCGCCGCTTGCAGCGCGAGCTTGCCCGAGGACAGAAGCACTGCAAGCTCAGGGCGGGTCAGCCCGTGCCCGTCGGCAGCGCGGCGGGTCAGCACCTCGGCGTCGGCCAGCCCCTCGGTGCGGCGGTCGAGATCGCCGGCTTCCTCAAGCCGCTCGATCAGCCGCACATAGGCCGGGATCGCCCCCGGCCCGCCGCTCTCGGCAATCGACAATGCGAGCGCCTGTAAGCGGTTATCCTCGAGCACCAGCGCGGCGACATCGTCGGTCATCGCGGCGAGCAGCGTGTTGCGCTTCTTCGGCGTCAGCTTGCCCGACGCGGTGGCGGCGGCGAGCGCGATCTTGATGTTGACCTCGTTGTCCGAGCAATCGACGCCCGCGGAGTTGTCGATGAAGTCGGTGTTGATCCGGCCTCCCGCCAGCGAAAACACGATGCGCGCCGCCTGCGTGACGCCAAGGTTCGCGCCCTCGCCGATCACGCGGGCGCGGACTTCGGTGGCGTCGACGCGCAAGCCGTCATTGGCCGGATCGCCGACCTGGATGTGGCTCTCCTGCGGGGCCTTCACATAGGTGCCGATCCCGCCGAACCACATGAGGTCGACCGGCGCCTTGAGGATCGCGGTGATCAGCGCCTCGGGCTCGATTTCCTTGCCCTCAATGCCGAGCACATCGCGCGCCTGCTTCGAGAGCTTGATCGTCTTGGCCGAGCGCGGGAAGACGCCGCCGCCCTTGGAGATCAGCGCCTTGTCATAATCCTCCCAGCTCGAGCGCGGGAGCGCGAACATACGGCTGCGCTCCTTCCAGCTGGCGAGCGGATCAGGGGCCGGGTCAATGAAGATGTGGCGGTGATCGAAGGCGGCGACCAGCTTGAGCGCCTTCGACAGCAGCATCCCGTTGCCGAACACGTCGCCCGACATGTCGCCGCAGCCTGCGACGGTGACCGAGTCCTTCTGGACGTCGACCCCCATCTCGCGGAAGTGGCGCTGGACGCTCACCCATGCGCCGCGCGCGGTGATGCCCATCGCCTTGTGGTCATAGCCGTTCGAGCCACCGCTGGCGAAGGCGTCATCGAGCCAGAAGTCGCGCGATTGGGCGATCCCGTTGGCGATGTCGGAGAAGGTCGCGGTGCCCTTGTCGGCGGCGACCACGAAATAGGGGTCCTCCCCGTCGAGCGCGGTGACGCATTGCGGGTGCACCACGCGCCCGCCGGTGATGTTGTCGGTGACCGACAGCAGCGTGCGGATGAAGATTTCATAGGCGGCCCGGCCCTCGGCAGCCCAGCCCTCGCGGTCGAGCGCGGGCGAGGGGAGGAGCTTGGGATAGAACCCGCCCTTGGCGCCCGTGGGCACGATCACCGCGTTCTTGACGCGCTGGGCCTTCATCAGCCCGAGCACTTCGGTGCGGAAGTCGTCGCGGCGGTCGGACCAGCGCAGCCCCCCGCGCGCCACCGCGCCTGAGCGCAGGTGGATGCCCTCGACGCGGGCCGAATAGACGAAGATCTCGCGCCACGGCAGCGGCTTGGGCAAGCCCGGAACCTTGGCGGACTCGAGCTTGAACGCCAGCGCCTCGGTAGAAGCAGGCGCGAAGGCGTTGGTGCGCAGCACCGCGTCGATCACCGCGCGGTAGAGGCGAAGCAAACGGTCGTCGTTGATCGCAGTGACTTTCGCCAGCCCGCGCGTGAAAGCGGCCTGCGCGGCGGCGACGGCTTCCTCGCGGTCGCCTGCGAAGGCCGGGTTGTGGCGCGCCTCGAACAGGTCGATCATCGCGGCGGTCACCTGCGGCGCGGCGGCGAGCGCGTCGACCACAGTGTAGATGGTGTAGGCCAGCCCCGTCTGGCGCAGGTAGCGATAGACCGCGCGCAGCCAGTTCGCCTCACGCGGGAGCAGCCCGGCGGCCGGCACCAGGCGGTTGAAGGGATCATCCTCCGCCGCGCCATTGAGCACGTCCGCCAGCGCGGCCTCGATCAGCGCGGCGCGTTCAAGCAGCGCCCCTGCCTCGCGCCCGGCGGGCAGGGTCAGCAGGAATTCGTGGATCGAGCCGAGGCCCGCATCGGTCAGATAGGTCGGCACTTCCGCCAGCACCCGGAAGCCGAAATTCTCGAAGGCCGGGACCACGTCCGACAGCGCCAGCGCGCCGCGGGTGTGGTAGACCTTCAAGCGCAGCGTGTCCGTCCCGTCATTGGCGAGGCGGTAGAGCCGCACGGCACACTCGCTGGGCCGGGCGATGGCGGCGTCGCCCTCGGCCACCACCAAGCCGCGCAGCTTGGCGATGTCGCGCGCGGCTTCCTCGGGACCATAGGCAAGGCGGTAGCCGGTCGGGAAGGCCGGGGCATAGCGCGCGGCCAGCGCGGCGGCGCGGCCATCATCCTCGCGGCCCGCAAGGTGGGTTTCGACCGCCTCGTTCCAGCCGCGCAGCAGATCGGCCAGCTGCGCCTCGATCGCGGCATCATCGGGCAGGCTGGTCGAGGCGCGCACGTCGATCAGGAAGCGCAGCAGCGCCAGCGTCGAGCTTTCGACCTCGAGGCTCCAGTCGAGCAGCGCTGCGCCCGGGGCCTTGAGCAGCATCGCCTGCACCTGCAGGCGCACCTCGGTGCTCAGGTGATCGCGCGGCAGCCAGACAAAAGCGAACACGTGCCGCTCCAGCGTCGCGCGGACCATGATGACGCGCGGACGCGGGCGGTCGATCAGCGCCATCTTGGCGGTGACAAGATCGGCGACGCGCTCCGGATCGAAGGCGGTGAGCAGGTCATTGGGCAGCGAGGTGAAGGCGTGCACCAGCGCCTTGCCGTTGTGCCCCGAAGGGTCGAAGCCGAGCCGCGCGGTGATATCCGTCACCATCGCGCGCAGCACCGGCACTTCGCCCGGACGCGCGTTCATCGCCGCGCTGGTCCACAGCCCGGCATGGATCGAGAGCGCGGTGATCTTGCCCTTCTCGCGCACCGGAACAAGGAACAGATCGAGCGGGCTGGCGCGGTGGACGCGCGACTGCACGTTGCTCTTGATCGCCAGCATCGCCTTGGCCGTACCGGCCTTGTCGCCCGCGTCGAACCACGCGAAGGCGCGTTCGTAGGAGATGTCGGCGAGCAGGTCCTGCGCCGAGGCGCGGCAGATGCCGAGGCGCGCTTCGGTGGTGCCGTCACGCCGCCGGGTCATGTGGCCGAGCTGGGTCAGCATCCCGCCCTTCAGCCATTCGAGCAGCGCGCCGGCCTCGGCATCGAGCGGTGCGACCGCACCCGCGTCGGCGGCCATAGCGTCCTGCATCGCGGGCCAATCGGCGACCGCGGCGTGGATATCGCCAAGCGTCGTCTGGAGCGCTTCGAGCAGCTCGCGCCGCTGGCGGGCGTCGACACGCGGGGTCTCGATATAGATCAGCGATTCGCGCGCGCCGGATTTGCCAAGGCCGGTAATGACGCCATCCGCGTCACGCTCGACCGGGACCACCGGGTGCAGCAGCCGGTCGATCCCCACCCCCTGCGCGGCGATGGTCGCTGCAAGCGAATCGACGAGGAAGGGTTGGTCATCATTGATGATCGCGATGCGCAAATGGCGCCGCGCGCCGCTGGTGGATTCGAGCTGGAGGATCGGCTCACCCGGCTGGCGCGTGGCGGCGGCGGCGAGCAGCCAGGTCGCGGCTTCATCGAGCACTGCCTTGTCCGCGCCCGCATCGCCGGGTAGCAGCGAGGCCTCCAGCTGGAGGCGCAGGGCCTTGATCAACGCCTTCGAAGGCGCGGCGGCGGCGGCTTTCGACCCCATGCTTGGCTCCTGTCCATCCTGCGTCCGGCGCTTGCTTTGGCAGCAACATTATTATGCCGGATTGTTTTTATCGTGTCTTGTCCGATACCCTTATTCCCCGCCCTCACGCAACCCGGATGATTGCCCAATCAGGCGGCAACTATGGCGCGGCAGGCGTCGAGGGTGAGCTCGAGGCTGCGGATGCGCGCCCCGGCATCATAGGTCGCGCCGCACAGCAGGATCTCGTCAGCCCCGGTGCGCTTGACGAACGCTTCGATGCTCTCGCGCACCTGCATTCGTGTGCCGACCGCGGCGGCCTGCCCGATATGCGCGAGCATCGCCTGCGCCGTGGCGGGAAGCGTGTCGGTGTAGTTTTCGATCGGCGGCGGCAGCTTGCCCAGCTGGCCGGTGCGCAGCCGCACGAAGCTCTGCTGCTGCGAGGAGGCGAGGAGGCGCGCCTCGCTTTCGGCCTCGGCGGCGAAGACGTTCATCGCGACCATCACATGGGGCTTGTCCAACGCCTCAGAGGGCTGGAAGTCGCGGCGATAGACCGCGAGCGCGGCGTCCAGATGATCGGGCGCGAAATGCGCGGCGAAGGCGTAGGGGAGACCCAGCTTGGCGGCCAATTGCGCGCCGAACAGGCTCGAACCGAGCATCCACAGCTCGACCTTCGCGCCAAGGCCCGGCGTGGCGGTGATCGGCAGGTCGTAGTCGCCTGTCAGCAGCGCGCGCAGCTCCATCACATCCTGCGGGAAATACTCGGCGGCCTGGTGGAGGTTCTTGCGCAGCGCCCGCTGCAATTCCGGCCCCGCCCCTGGCGCGCGGCCCAGCCCGAGGTCGATCCGCCCGGGGAACAGCGCGTCCAGCGTGCCGAACTGCTCGGCGATCTGGAACGGGGTGTGATTGGGGAGCATGATCCCGCCCGATCCGATGCGGATGCGGCTGGTGGCGTTGCCGATATGGGCGAGCACGACCGAGGTCGCTCCGCCCGCGATCCCGTCCATCGCGTGATGCTCGGCGACCCAGAAGCGGTCGCACCCGAGGCTTTCCGCAGCACGGGCGAGGTCGGTGGTGGCGGCGAAGGCCTCGGCAAGCGTGCCGCCCTCGCGCACCGGCACCAGATCGAGCACAGAGAAACGGGTCATGTCTGGGGAGTCTCCTGTGGGGCGGGCGCAGTCTCGCCCGCTTCCCCGATCTGCGCAAGATAGTCCTTGGCGGTGGCCGCCGCCGGGCTGTCGGGGGCGAGCGCGAGGACCGATTGCCAGCTCTTGCGCGCAGCCTCGTCGCGGCCCGCCAGCACGGCGATCACCCCGGCCTCGAGCGCGATTTCGGGATTGGTGGGCGCGAGCGTGGCGGCGCGTTCGATCGCGGTCTGGGCTTCGGGGAGTTTTTCGAGACGCCGCAGCAAGGTCGCCTTCAGCAGCCAGCCCTCGGCGCGGTCCGGAGCCAGCGCGGTGGAATTCTCGAGCGCGGCGAGCGCTTCTTCGCCCCGGCCGAGGGTCACCAGCGCGCGGGCGCGGTCGCTCGCGGCGATGGCTTCGAGCAGCGGCGCTTTCGCGTCGCGCGCGTCGCTTTCGGCCAGCGTCAGCAGCCCCAGCGCGCCCTCGGCATCGCCGCCGCCAAGCGCTGCCGCTCCGGCAAGCGCGCCGAAGCGGGCGCGGGCGCGGGGTTCGCCCTTGGGCGTCTCCTCGCGCGCGGCGGTGAAGGCGGTGCGTGCGTCGTCCCACAATTCGAGCGCCGCCGCCGCCGTGCCGAGGCAGTGGTTGGCGAGCACGCGGTCGGCGCCGGTGGTCTCGGCGCGGCGGATCTGCGCCATGGCATGGGCCCGCGCCGGGTCTTCCTCGAGCACGCCGAGGCATCCGGCGAGCCATGCGCTGACCGGATCGGACGGCTCGTCGGGCTCGGCTTCGGGCAGAACCTGCGCGCGCGGGGGTCGGTCACGGACCAGCTCGTCGCCCTGAATCGCGCCCCCCATCGGATTGGGGCCGACTTGCAGGGCGAGCGCGAGGAGAATGGACACGCAGTTCCTAACGGTAGAATTCGGCCACGATGGCCTTGAGCAGGGCGATGTCGCTATCCCGCGACAGGCGGTGGTCGCCGTCCTCTACCAGCGTCACCTGAACGTCAGCCGACCTGAGCGCCGCCTTGAGACGGAGCGAGATTTCGAAGGGCACGTCCGCATCGGCCTTGCCGTGGAGCAGCCGCACCGGGCAGGCGAGGTCGATCATCGAATCGAGCCGCAAGTGGCACTCGGCATCGGCGAAGAACTTGGCGTGGGTGGGGGTGGGTTCAGGGCCGTAGGGGTTGTCCTCGTAGATCGTCTCGCCTGCTGCGAGCGCCGCGCGCTGTGCCTCGCTATAGCCCCAGCGGGTGAAATCGGGGGCGGGCGCGATGCCGATCAGCCCGGCGAGGCGATGTTTCAAGTGCTCGGCGACCAACAGCATCAGCCACCCGCCCATCGAGGAGCCCGCCAGCAGCACCGGGCCTGTCACGTAGGACGCGACGAGCGCCAGCACCTCGTCACGCCAGGCGGAGAGCATCCCCTCGGCGAAATCCCCGTCCGATTGCCCGCAGCCCGAATAGTCGAGCAGCAGACAGGCGCGGCCCTTTTCCTCAGCCTCGGCGAACAATGCGGTCGCCTTGCTGCCGCTCATGTCGCTCATGTAGCCGGGGAGGAAGACAAGGCATGGCCCCGCGCCGTGGGTATAGCGGAAGGCGATGCGGCGTCCGTCATAGAGCGTGTGGTGCAGAAACGCGGTCATGGTAATCTCCATGCCGCGCGCGGGAAAGTTTGTCACGCAAGCGCAACCGGAGAGGGATAGCGAGCTGGGCATGATAAAGACCGAACCTGCGGCCCAGCCCGCTGCCACCGCGCTCACCCGGCGCTCGCTGTTCACCCTCGCAGGCGCTTCGGCCGCGCTGGCGGCGACGCCCTCGGCAGCGGCGGGCTTCGGCACCGGCTTCACGCACTGCGTCGCGAGCGGCGAGCCGGCGGCGACTTCGGTCTTGCTGTGGACGCGCTATGTCGCGGGCGCGGAGACCAAGCTGACCTGGCAGGTGAGCGAGACCGAGAATTTCACCAAGCCCGTCGCGGAAGGCAACGTCACCGCCACGCCGGCGCGCGACTGGTGCGCCAAGGTTGTCGTCACGGGCCTTTCGCCCGACAAGTGGTATTTCTACCGCTTCCTCGCGCCTGATGGCACCGCCTCCCCGGTGGGCCGCACCCGCACCTTGCCTGAAGGTCCTTCGGCGAAGTTCCGGATGGCGGTGTTCTCCTGCTCGAACTTCGGGTTCGGCTGGTTCAACGCCTATGGCCACGCGGTCGAGACCAATGATTGCGATCTCGCCGTCCACCTTGGCGACTACATCTACGAATATGCCGCCGGGAACTACCCGGACAAGACCAAGGCCGTGGAAGGCCGTGTGCTCGCGCCCGAGACAGAGATCGTCGCGCTGACCGATTACCGCCTGCGCTATGCCACCTACCGCGCCGACCCCGATCTCCAGCGCCTCCATCAGGTCCTGCCGATGATCGCGGTGTGGGACGACCACGAGAGCGCGAACGATTCCTTCGAGAACGGCGCCGAGAACCATCAGGAGGGCGCCGAGGGCACCTGGGCGGTCCGCAAGGCGGCGGCCAAGCAGGCCTATCGCGAATGGCTGCCGGTCGCCGACACCGCCTATTCGGCCTATCAGGTCGGTGACCTCGCGACCCTGTTCCGGATCGACACCCGGCTTGAAGGCCGCGACCAGCAGTTCCGGCTCGAACAGGTGATGGACGGCGCGAAGGACCCCGCGACGCTGATGGCGGCGCTCGGCAAGTTCCGCGACGGCGAATGGGCCGCCAAGGACCGCCAACTGCTCGGCGCGGCGCAGGAAACGTGGCTGGGCGAGGCGCTCGCCGCCTCGACCAAGGCCGGGACCCAGTGGCAGGTGCTGCTCCAGCAGGTGCTGATGGGCAATCTGCGCACGCCCAAGGACTTTGCCGACTCTATCGGCGCCGGACTCCCCGATTTCGTGCGCCAGCGCCTTGCGGCCGCCGCAGCTGCGAGCCAGGCGGGCCTGCCCTCCAACATGGACGCGTGGGACGGTTATCCGGCCGCCCGTGCCCGCGTGTTCAAGGCCGCGCTCGAGGCCAATGCCAACCTCGTGGTGCTCGCGGGCGACACCCACAATGCCTGGGCCTTCGACCTTGCGCATGAAGGCACGCCCGTCGGCGTCGAGCTCGGCGGCAATTCGGTAAGCTCGCCCGGGTTCGAGTCCTATCTCACCTTTGTGAAGCCCGACATTCTCGCCGCCGCGCTGGTCGCCGAGAACGAGCAGCTCAAATGGGCCGACACCGCGCAGCGCGGCTACATGATGGTCGAACTGACCCCGGCGCGCGCCACCACCGAATACCGCTTCATGGCCGGGATCAAGCAGCGCTCGACGCGGCTTGCCGGGACCAAGCGGATCACCACCGACAAGGGTTCGGCCAAGCTCTCCGTCTGATTTGCCCAAACCCCTTGGCACGATGACGGATCGTTAAGGCTCACCCGCTATTTTTCAGACCCATCCAGTCATGGGGGGTCTGACATGCGGTTCATTGCAATGGCGGCGGGTGCATCGGTGCTGGGCACCGGCGCCTATGTGGGCGGCGCGTTCGATCAGGGCGAATATTACGCGATCGCGCCCGTCGATGTCGAAACGCGGCTCGCAGGGATGAATTTCGGCTCGGAGCTCAATGGCGAGAACGGCGGCGACGCGGCGATCCGCCTCGCGCTGCGCAGCCGCGGACCGAGTATGCTCCGCTGGGACCTGATGGTCGACGGCAAGCGCGCCGGCGAAGTGCGCGCCAACCTCGACCCGGCCGACAGCGGCACGCGCGTCAACGTGACCTTCAAGTTCACCGAGGGCGAGGGGATGATGGGTCTCGAGGAAGACCCGCTGGTCAACGGCATCGCCCGCATCGCGATGGAGGAGAAGGTCGATTCCGCCCTCGATGGCCGCGCCTTCGACAAGCGGCGGATGCAGGCCAAGATGGCCGCGATGATCGCCGCCAATCCGGGCAAGCTTGCCGCGATGCAGAAATCACTGCGCGACAACATCGAGAAGGAAATGGAGGAGGCCGAGCGCGAGTTCCCGGCCGAATACCAGTCCGATGAATACGGCAAGCCGACCACCTATGGCGAGCCTACCTCCTACGGCAAGCCCACGATGTCGACCAAGCCGCAGGACCCGGCCGACTTCGAGGACAGCCACGCCGACGGCGGCTGGGGCGACAACTAGGGCGCCGTTGCAGGCGCGGGCGCGGCGGTTTCGGCCGTCAGCCCTGCCCGCAGCGCCGCTTCGAAAGCCGCGGGCTGATCGAACATGATGAAGTGGAAAGCATCGTCGATGATGGTCAGCTGCATGTCGGGCGTCCCGGCATAGGCGGTGCGATACAGCGGCTCGACCCTTGCGCGCGGGGCGTAGAGGTTGGTCGCCGCGATCACCCGCACCGGCACTTTCACCTCCGGCAGACGCGCGCGCATGTCGGTGGTCATCAGCGCATGGATCGCGCCCGCAAAGCTCGCGCGGTCGCTGGCGATGGTCCAGTCGGCCACCCGCGTCTGATCGGCCGGCGCCTGCACCAGCGAGAGCACCCCGCGGCGCTGGCCTTCGGCAAAGCTGTCGCGGTCCTGTGCCAGCAGGCCGATGCGCGTATCCTCGGCGATCCGCGTGCTGCTGGCGACCGTTGCGCCCGGATTGAAAATCAGCGGGAAGAACGGCAGCGAATCCACCACCACCACGCGGGTGATCCGGTCCGAGTGATCGGCGCCGAGCATCAGCCCGAGAAACCCGCCCATCGAATGGCCCGCATAGGCGGCGCGCTCGACCTTCTGGCAATCGAGATGGCGGATGATCTCCGCCTCGGTATTCCGCAGCACCTGCGCCGGATCGCCCTGGGCCGGCCGCCCGGCGAAACCTGCGACATGCACGAGATGCAGGCGATAGTCCTTGGCGAGGCTCTCCTTCACCAGACTCCAGGTCTCTGGCGAGGAGCCAAGGCCCGGGACCAGCACCAGATCGGGGCCGGTGCCGGTGACCTCGAAGGGCGGGCAGGGGGCGGCGTCCTCGGCCTGCGCGGTGACAGGGATCAGCAGGGCGGCGAGCGCGGCGAGCAGGGGGAGTTTCATTCGGGGGTCTCCTCTCTCAGGAAAATGGCTTCGATCGGCAGACCGAACAGGTCGGCAATGGTGAAGGCGAGTGGGAGCGAGGGGTCGTAGCGGCCCTTCTCGATGGCATTGACGCTCTGGCGCGAGACGCCGAGGCGGTCGGCGAGGTCCTGCTGGCTCCAGCCATGCTCGGCGCGCAGCACCCGCAGGCGGTTGTTCATTCCGCCGCTTCCTCGTCATCGTCGGCGCAGTCTCCGCGCGTGGCGAGCGCGTTCACCATGCCGCCAATGCCGAGGCCGGTGAACCAGAAGAACGCCGCCCCGAACCCGCCATTGCCGGGGGGCAGGACCTCGTAATTCTGCAGGAACTCCCACACGGTCATGATGCTGAGGCAGAAGGCGGTGGCGAACAGCGACTGGCGCACCAGCATGTGGCGGATATATTCGTCGGTCTCCTCCTCGAGCAGGCGGAAGATCGTCCAGAAGGTGCCGAGGATCGGCAGCGCGGGCAGCACCGCCGCGCCCCATGCCAGCGCGCCGGTGGGCGGGGCATGGCGGAACAGCGAGGTGACCGCGAAGAGCAGCACGACATAGAGCGTCATGCAGGTCGTGAGGCGAATGAGGTAGCGCCGCATCGCCGGGGACGGTTTGGTCGCCATGGCTCAGGCCTTGCGCGCCGCGCAGGCGGAATCGCGGCGGATGATCCACGGCAGCATCACCAGCGGCGCGAACTGCGAGACCGCCTCGGGAATGATGTCGAACACCGCGAGCGCGGCGAGGGCGATCAGGACAGCAGCGAGCAGCAGCGCTTCTTGAATGCGGGTCATGGAAAGCTCCTTTTGCATAATGACAAGGTCACTTTACATTCGAGTCGTGGCGTGTGTCAAGGAGGCTTTCCATATTCTGACAGGTGACTTTTACCCCCTGAGCGCCTATATCCTCCGCCATGACCCTACTGCTGACCACCACCGCGACCACGACCACCCGGACTACCATCCGGGGGCGGCGGCGCGCGGGTTAGGCCCGGCAGCCCGCCGCCCGGTTCGGGACGGCGCGGTGTTCTCCCCGATCCGGTAACTCGCTCAACACCGCTCTTCCGGTGCGCGCCTGCTTGTGGCAGGGCGACCCGCAAACGAGACGGATTCCGAAAATCATGACCGAACTGCTCAAGATCAGCCTGCCCGATGGCTCGGTGCGCGAAGTGCCTGCGGGCTCGACCCCGGCGGATATTGCCGCGGCGATCGGCCCGGGGCTCGCCAAGGCGGCGCTCGCCGCGCGGGTCAATGGCGAGCTGCGCGATCTGGCGCGGCCCTTCGAGGGCGATGCCGAGCTCGCGCTGGTCACCAGCCGCGACGAGGCCGATGCGCTCGAACTCGCGCGTCACGATTACGCCCACGTCCTGGCCGAGGCGGTGCAGGCATTGTTCCCCGGCACGCAGATCACCTTCGGCCCCTCGACCGACGACGGCTTCTACTATGACGTCAAGGCGCCCGAGAGCCGCGAGCCCTTCGGCATGGACGACCTCCCCGCCATCGAGGAGGAAATGCGCCGCATCATCCGCGCCGACAAGCCGCTGCGCCGCGAAGTCTGGAGCCGCGAGCAGCTCATCGCCAAGTGGGCGGGCGAGGGCGAGACCTTCAAGGCCGAATGGGCCAAGGAACTGCCCGAGGGCGAGGAACTGACGGTTTATTGGAGCGGCAACGACTGGCTCGACATGTGCCGCGGCCCGCACCTGCCCTCGACCGGCAAGCTCGATCCCGATGCCTTCAAGCTCATGCGTGTCGCGGGCGCTTACTGGCGCGGCGACCAGAACAATGCGCAGCTGACCCGCATTTACGGCACCGGCTGGCTCAACAAGAAGCAGCTGAACGCCCACCTCACCCGCCTCGAGGAAGCCGCCAAGCGCGATCACCGCAAGCTGGGGCGCGAGATGGACCTGTTCCACTTGCAGGAAGAGGCGCACGGGAGCGTCTTCTGGCACCCCAAGGGCTACCGCATCTGGCGCGAGCTCGAGGCCTATATGCGCCGCAAGATGGACGGCTCGGGCTACCGCGAGATCAAGACCCCGCAGCTTATGGACGTGCGCCAGTGGACCCAGTCGGGCCACTGGGGGAAGTACGCGCAGAACATGTTCGCGGTCCCCGACATCGTGCCGGACGTGGACGAGGAGAGCGGCGCGGCCTCGCCCAAGGTCGCCGGTGATGCCGAATGGCTCGCGATCAAGCCGATGAATTGCCCCGCGCATGTGATGGTGTTCAAGCAGGGCATCACTTCCTACCGCGACCTGCCGATCCGGCTTGGGGAGATGGGCTGCTGCCACCGCAACGAGCCCCACGGCGCGCTCCACGGGCTGATGCGCGTGCGCCAGTTCACGCAGGACGATGCGCATATCTTCTGCATGGAATCGCAGGTGGTTGCCGAGGTGCAGAGCTTCATCGCGCTCGCCGATTCGGTCTATCGCGATTTCGGCTTTACCTATGACATCAAGCTCGCCCTGCGCCCCGAAAAGCGCTTCGGCAGCGAGGCCGATTGGGACAAGGCTGAGCAGGAACTGCGCGACGCGCTCACCGCGAACGGCCTCGAATGGGAAGAACTCCCCGGCGAGGGCGCGTTCTATGCGCCCAAGCTCGAATGGCACCTGACCGACGCGATCGGGCGCACCTGGCAGGTCGGCACGATCCAGTCGGACCGCGTTCTCCCCGAGCGGCTCGATGCCAACTACATCGGCGAGGATGGCGAAAAGCACCGCCCGGTGATGCTCCACCGCGCGATCTTCGGGAGCTATGAGCGCTTCATCGGCATCCTGATCGAGCACTTCGCCGGACGCCTGCCCGCATGGCTCGCCCCGGTTCAGGCGGTGGTGGCGACGATCGTCTCGGACGCGGACGGCTATGCCGAGGACGTCGCGGCCCAACTGCGCGCTGCCGGTATCCGGGTCGAGACCGACACCCGCAACGAGAAGATCAACTACAAGGTCCGCGAACACAGCCTCGCGAAAGTCCCGCACCTGCTGGTGGTCGGCAAGCGCGAGACCGAGGAAGGCACCGTCGCGGTCCGCACGCTGGGCGCGGAGGACCAGAAGGTGATGCCGCTGACCGAGGCGATCGCGATGCTGCGCAGCGAAGGCACCCCGCCGGATCTCAAGCTGGAGAACTGACCGTGAAGCTGATCATCGCTCTTGCACCCGCAGTGCTTGTGCTGCTCGCAGGCTGTGGCTCCGAAGCCGAACCGGCCAAGGAAGCCGCCGCCGTCGACCATTCCACAATGGACCACTCCGGCCACGACATGGGAGCGGCCACCCCTGCCGACCTGACCGAGGCGCAGGCGGCCTACAAGGCGGTGAATGACCGGATGCACGCCGGGATGGCCGATATTCCCGCCGATCCCGATGTCGCGTTCATGCAGGGCATGCTGGCGCACCACAAGGGCGCGGTCGAGATGTCGGAAGTGGCGCTCAAATATGCCAAGGACGCCAAGGCGCGCGATCTCGCGACCCGCGTGATCGCGGCGCAGAAGGCCGAAATCGCCGAGATGGAAGCCTGGCTCAAGGCGCGCGGCGGCAAGTAGCCCGCGTGGAACTGATCGGGGGCTTTACCGCGCTGCAACTTGCTGTCGCGTTCGGCGCGGCGCTTGGCTCGGCCTTCGTGCGCGGGCTTACGGGCTTCGGCATGGCGATCCTGCTGGTGCCGGTGCTGGCTCTCGCGCTCCCCCCGGTCGAGGCGGTGGTGCTGACCAATGCGCTGTCGCTGATGATCGGCGCGACCGAGATCCGCAGCCTGGTGCGCGATGCCGAGAAGAGCGCCTGGGTGATCGGGGGGCTGGTCGTGGTGACGACGCCGATTGGCCTCTACGCCCTGTCGCTGACGGGCCGGGACGTGGCGCGGCTCGTGATCGCGCTGATCGCCTTGAGCGCCTTTGTCGCGATCCTGCTCCCCCGGCGCGGGAACGCGGTGCCGGGGCGCGGGGTGACGGGCTTCGTTGGGGTGCTGAGCGGGTTGATGACCGGCTATGCCGGGATGCCCGGGCCGCCGGTGGTGCCCTATTACGCGGGCCGCGATCTGCCGAGGGCGACCGCCAAGGCCTCGATGCAGCTGATCTTCACCATCGCCGCCACCGCCGGATTGGTGACCGCGACATGGCTCGGCATCCTGCGCTTCGAGCTGCTGCTGTTTGCGGTGCTGATCCTGCCGGTGATCATCCTCGGCAACCGGCTGGGGGCGCGGGTGTCGGGGACGATCAGTGATTCCGTCTGGCGCGCCGCTGTGGGCGTGGTGCTGGGCGGGGCGGCGCTGGCCGCCTTCATTCGTATAGTTTAAGAGACCCAGCGCGCGGCGAGCACCTTGCCGCCGCCCGGCTGACGCAGCACCAGCGCATAGCGGTCCGCGCCCGCCACCTTGAGCTGGCTCGCCGCCAGCGTCACGCTCGCCTTGCCACCGGCCCAGTCACTGACCTTGCGTTCCGAGCGCAAAACATTGGAATAGGTGACCTTGCGCCCGCCATTCTCGCCGCTGCCAATGCTGACAGCGACCTTGCGGGTGACCCCGACCAGCACCAGCTCGGCCTTGCCCGCGCCGGTGCCCGAGAGGTTCACCGCATAGCCGCCGCCCGTGCCCGCTGTGACGCGGATTGCGGCGTCGCTCTTGCCATATTGCTTGACGCTCGGCGCGACCTCGGAGGCGTTCGAGCCGACCAGGCCATAGCTCCCGTTGACCACCAGCTGCGGGGTATAGACCCCGTTGCGGCCATCAAGGCCCCGGCGTGCGTAGTTCTGCTGGAGGCTGGTGTTGCTCTCCTGCGCGAGCGTGTCCTTCCACCCGAGCCGGTCCCAATAGGTGACGGGCCGGGCGATCACGACGAGATCGGGGTTGGCGCTGAGCTTCTCGGCCAGCGCATCGGCGGGCGGGCAGGAGGAACAGCCCTGGCTGGTGAACAGCTCGAGCAGCACCGGCTCGCCCGCAACGGCAACAGCGGGAGCCTTGCCGCCGGGCGCGGCCGAGGGCGCGCCTTGCGACAGGCCGAGGCTGGCAGCGCCCAGCACGGCGACAGCGCCGAACGCGGCAAGAAGGGGGCGGCTGATGGTCATCGGTTTCATCCTCGCACAAATACGTCGAGGATGCTTTCGCAATCTGCGGGCTTCCGGTTACACCGGAGCAGTCAGAACGGAAAAGCGCGCCCGGCCAGGATCAGCGACAGCGCGCAGCCGAGCACGATCAACTGGCGCGCGAACTCCACCGCGTCGAGGCGGTTGGCGGCGGCGAGCGGCAGGGCAAGAGCGCGGGTCATCGGGAGCACTTTCGCTGCAAATCCCTAACGAACCGTTAACTTGTTGCGCGCGGCTCGGCTTGAACCGCAATCCGCGCGCCTCTAGTCTCGCGTGGCGAAAGAATGAGGGGACCTGGACATGGCACGTCTGTTTCTGGCGATCTTGGCCTTCGGCACAGCAAGTGCCGCGCAGGCTTGCGAGCTGCATGTCTGGCCCGCCGATGTGCTCGATGTCGGAACGGTGGGGACGCAGGCCAACCGCGACGGCGTGACCGACCGCGGCGGGCTGATCGGCGGGATGTTCTCGAGCAGCAATCCCGACCGCTTCGAAGTGCTGACGGCCACCCTCCCGCAGGAACGGCAAGCGGCGCTGATCGAGGGCGCGGCGCCTGCCGCGGCGCTGTCGCTCGCCGAAGGGTGCGCGGTGGTGCTCCACAAAGGCGAGGCCTATGACCGCGAAAACAAGGGCCGTGGCAGCGCATCGACCTCCGACGATTACCACGAGCTCAGCGTCGATGCGGTCTACTTCAACTCGCACCCCTTGTACGGCAAGGATATTCTCACCTACTTCACCTTCCGCAGCTTCGGCGACCAGCCGCGATATGCGCGGCAGATCAGCAAGATGAAGCGCGTGAAGATGAAGGGCATCGCCTTCACCACCAGCGAGGAAGTCGCAGCCTCGATGCGGGCGATCGAGGTGGCTTTCACCGAGACCTTCGCCAAGTTTGGCCGCGAAAGCGTGAAGCCCTTGCCCGCGCGGCGCTAAACTGCCCGCGCGGCGTTAAGCGGCCGGCATCTGCTGGCTGGCGCAGTGGAACCCGCCCCCGCCCGCGAGCACCGCGTCGCCCGGAAGGCCGATGGTGTCGCGATCGGGGAACAGCGCGGCAATTGCGGCGACGCCGTCCGCGTCGTGGGGTGAGCCGAAGGTCGGGACGACCACAAGGTGCGAGGTGATCGCGAAATTGACGTAGCTCGCCGGTTCCACCCGCCCCTCGCGCTCGACGCGCCCGGGCGAGGGGATGCGCGCGACCTCGACCCCGAAGGCTGCAGCGCGCGCCGCCGCGTCGGCATAGATCGCGGCGTTGGGATCATCGGCGCCGGTCGGCTCGGGCACCACGAGGCGGTTCGGGGCGACGAATCGCGCCAGGTTGTCGACATGGCCGTCGGTGTGGTCGTTGATCAGGCCATCGCCGAGCCACAGCACGCGGGTGAAACCGAGGTGGGCCGAAAGCTCCGCTTCGATCTCGGCGCGGCAGAGATGCGGGTTACGGTTGGGGTTGAGGAGGCATTGCTCGGTGGTCGCGACCAGCCCGGTGCCGTCGCCATCGACCGCGCCGCCTTCGAGGATCATCGGGCTTGAGGTGATCGCCAGCCCCGCATCGCGCGCCAGCTCCGCGCCGATCTCCATGTCGCCCGGCATCAGATACTTGCCGCCCCAGCCGTTGAAGCCGAAGCGCCGCGCGGTGCGGGTGCCGTTGGCCTCGCGCACCACCAGCGGGCCGGTGTCGCGCAGCCACACGTCGCCATAGATGCGGCGCTCGAGGGTCACCTTGTTGCTGACGAGCGACCGGGCGCGGGCCTCGTTCGCCTCGTCGCGCACCAGCAGGCGCACCTGCTGGCCGCTTTCCGCGACCGCAGAGGCGAAATCGGCCATCTGTTCCTGCGCCGGTTCGAGCCAGCCGGGCCATTCCTCGGCCAAGTGCGGGAAGCCGATCCACAGCCAGTCCTGCGGGGCCCATTCGGGGGGCATGAGCGCGGTCATGAGCGGATCAGCAGCCCTTCTCGCCAGCCTTGCAGGCCTTGTCGCGGATGGCGCGGAATTCGTCGCCCTCGTTCCAGGTGGGCCAGCTGCTGCTCGCCGCCATCATCCGGCCCAAGCGGTAGTAGAGCTGCAAGTCGGTCATCACGCCCGACCAGTCCCAGCCCTCGTTGAACTCATCCTTGGGGCCGTGATAGCGGTTCTCGGTGTAGTCCGCCGCCGCCGCCGCGCCCGCCGCGCGCCCGCCGTTCACCAGATCCTCGCCGCCTTCGACATAAATCATCGGCACGCCGAGCTTGGCGAAGGCGAAGTGGTCCGAGCGGTAGTAATAGCCTGCCTCGGGCTTGGCGTCGGGGGTGGCGGTGCGCCCGGCCGCCTTCAGCGCGGTGTCGAGGAACGCGTCGAGCTGCGACTTGCCGCCGCCGATCACGGTCACGTCCTTCGCAGGGCCAGCGACAGAGAGCGCGTCCATGTTGACGCCGCCCACGGTCTGCGCGAGCGGGAAGACCGGGTTCTGCGCGTAATAGGTCGCCCCGAGCAGGCCGGATTCCTCGGCGGTGACGGCGAGGAACACGAGGCTGCGGCGCGGGGCTCCGGCCTTGGCATGGGCCTCGGCGAGAGCGATCAGCGCGGCGGTGCCGGTGGCGTTGTCGACCGCGCCGTTGCAGATGTTGTCGCCATCGGGCGCAGGCGTGCAGCGGCCAAGGTGGTCCCAGTGCGCGGTGTGGAGGACGTATTCCTCCGGCGCCTCGCTGCCCGGCAGGATCCCGATGACATTGTGCGACATGAAGCTGCGCACATCGTTCTTGAAGCCGGTCGAGAGCTTCATGCCGAGCGGCACAGCCTTGAAGCCCTTCACCTGCGCCGCCTTGGTCAGCGCATCGAGGTCCTGCCCCGCCGCCTTCAGCACCAGCCTCGCGGCATCCTCGGTCACCCAGCCGTTCATCTGGGTGAGCGGCTCCGCGTCGGCCCCGCGCTGGGCATAGGCCTGCGGGCCGCTCCACGAGCTTTCGACGACGTTCCAGCCATAGGCGGCCGGCGCGGTCTGGTGGACGATCAGCGCGCCCGCCGCGCCCTGACGCGCGGCCTCTTCGTACTTGTAGGTCCAGCGGCCATAATAGGTCATCGCCTTGCCATTGAACGGCCCTTCGAGCCCCGCGGTCTGCCAGTCCGGGTCATTGACGAGGATCACCACCGTCTTGCCCTTCACATCGAGGCCCGCGTAGTCGTTCCAGCCCTTCTCGGGCGCGTTGATGCCGTAGCCGACGAAGACCAGCTCGCTGGCGTCGATCTTGGTCTCGGCCTCCTCGCGATAGGTCGCGCCGACCCAGTCCTTGCCATACTGGAAGCTCAGCGGCGCGCCTTTTCCGGTAATGGCGAGCGGGGCGAAGTCCTTGCCGGTGATCTCGACCAGCGGGACTTCCTGCACCCACGAATCGCCGTTGCCTGGCTTGAGTCCGGCCGCCTTGAAGCGCTCGGTGAGGAAAGCGATGGTCTTCTCTTCGCCTGCCGAGCCCGGGGCGCGGCCCTCGAACGCGTCGCTGGCGAGGGTGCGGGTGACGTCCTTCATCGTGCTTTGCGCGATCTGGCCGGGTTCGACCTCGGGAATGTCGAGCGCGGCGCTGGCATCGCCGGGGGCAGGCATCCCCTCGCACCCGGCGAGCGCGAGCGCTCCTGCGGCAAGCGCGGTTAGGGCGCGGTGGCGGATGATCATGGCAAGCTCTCCCGTATAGCGCGCCTCCCTTCGCATAGGCGGCGCGGTGCATGCAAGCACACCCCTTGCGGCAAGGCTTCGCGGGGGCCAGAGGAGCGGGCAATGGGAGAGCTACCGACCCCCGATTGGGACAGCGCGCTGCACCGCGCCCGCACCCACGCGCCGTTTCTGGCGCGGGCGCTCGATCGTCAGCCGGAGCTCGCTGCGCTGCTCGCGCGCGGTGACGGCGCGGCGGCGCTGGCATGGGCGCGGGCGCAGGGGGAGCATCCAGACACCGAGATCGCCCTGCGCCGCGAACGCCTTGCGCTGGCAGCCGCGCTGGCGGTGGGCGACTTGGCGGGGGCCTTCCCGCTCACGCAGGTGGTGGGCGAACTCACCGGTTTCGCCGACCGCGCGCTCGACCGCGCGATCCGCACCGCGATTCTCGAACGCTGCGACGTCGACAGCGCCGATGGCTTCATCGCGCTGGCCTTGGGCAAGCAGGGGGCGGGCGAGCTCAACTATTCCTCGGACATCGACCCGATCCTGCTGTTCGACCGCGAGCGTATGCCGCGCCGCGCGTCGGACGATCCGGGCGAGGCGGCGCAGCGCTATGCCCGCCGCGTGGTGGCCTTGCTCGCCGCCAACACCGCCGATGGCTATGCGCTGCGGGTCGACCTCCGGCTCCGGCCCGCGAGCGAGGTCAGCCCGCTCGCCGTGTCGGTCGGCGCGGCGCTGACGCATTATCAGGGCGCGGCGCTGGCGTGGGAGCGCGCCGCTTTCACCCGCGCGCGCGCCGCAGCGGGCGACGTTGCGGCGGGCGAGGCCTTCCTCGCCGCGATCCGCCCCTTCGTGTGGCGCGGCCAGCTCGATTTCGGCGCGGTCGAGGAGATCCGCGCGCTCACCTTGCGGATCCGCGACAGCGGCAAGGGCCCGCCCGCCCCCGGCCCCGGATTCGACGTCAAGCGCGGGCGCGGCGGCATCCGCGAGATCGAGTTCTACGCCCAGACCCACCAGCTGATCCACGGCGGGCGCGACGCCTCGCTGCGGGTGAGGGGCACGCGCGCCGGGCTCGATGCGCTGGCGGCGGCGGGGTGGATCGCGCCCGAGAACGCCGCCATCCTCGGGGAGGCCTATGACCGGCTGCGCGCGGTCGAACACCGCTTGCAGATGATCCATGACCGCCAGACCCATGCGCTCCCCGAAGGCGAGGCGCTGGACAATGTCGCGCGGCTCGATGGCCTCAAGGACGGCGCGGCGCTGGTAGTCGAGCTGACCGAGCTGACCGGCGCGACCGCGCGCATCTATGAAGAGTTGATCGGCCGCGCCGACATGGCTCTGGTGGCGGTCGCCATGCCCGCCAGCGCGCTTGCCGGACAGCTTGCGGCATGGGGCTTTCCCGAGCCCGAGGTTCTCTCCGAAAGGATCGAGAGCTGGCGTGACGGGCGCTATGCCGCGATCCGCTCGCCGCAAGCGCTCGAGGCCTGGGACCGGCTCGCGCCTGCGCTTCTCCAGACCATCGCGGCGAGCGACGATCCGATGCGCGCGATCACCCGGTGGGAGCGGATCATCGAGAGCGTGCCGTCGGCGATCACCACCTTCCGCCTGCTCGACGCGCGGCCAGATCTGACCCGGCGCCTGGTCGCAGCGCTCACCCTTGCCCCGGTGCTGTCGGACGAATTGGCGCGGAAGCCCGAGCTGCTCGACACCCTGATCGACAGGCACGCGCTCGACCTGCCCGGCGAGACAGACGCGATCATGGCGCGGATGCGCGGCGCGGCGATCCGCGATGACTACGAGGCGCTGCTCGACGCGATCCGCATCGTCACCGGCGAAATCCGCTTTGCCTTGGGCATCCAGCTGATCGAGGGGCTGGCCGATCCGCTCGCCATCGCCCGCGCCCTGTCGCGCACCGCCGAGGCGGCGCTCCAGCTGGCGGCGGACGCGACGGCGGCGGAATTCGCCGCCAAGCACGGGCGGATCGCGGGGAGCGAATTGCTGATCCTCGGCCTCGGGCGCTTGGGCGGGGGCGCGCTGACCCATGCGAGCGATCTCGACATCGTCTACCTCTTCACCGGCGAATTCGCCGCGCAATCGGACGGCGCGCGGCCGCTGGGCGCGACGATTTATTACAACCGCTTGGCCAGCCGTGTGAGTGCAGCGCTCTCGGTGCCGACCGCGCAGGGTGCGCTCTACGAGGTCGACACACGCTTGAGGCCGCAGGGCAATCAGGGCCCGCTGGCGGTCAGCTGCGAGGCTTTCGGCAAATACCAGCGCGAGGCGGCGTGGACGTGGGAGCACATGGCGCTCGCCCGCGCGCGCGTGCTCTATGGTTCGGCGCAGGCGCGCGCGCAACTCGAGGGCGTGCTCGCCGAGGTGCTGGGCGCGCCCCGCGACAAGGCGGCCCTGCGCGAGGCGGTGCTGGCGATGCGCGCCGAGATGGCGAAGCACAAGCAGCCCGGCGGCCCGGTCGATGCCAAGCTGGCGCGCGGGGGCCTCGTCGATATCGAGTTTCTGGTGCACTACCTCCAATTGAAGGGCGAGACGGCGGACGGTCGCCCGCTCGCCGAAGCCGCGGGCGATGCGCTCTCTCCCGACCTCGCAATCGCGCTGGAGGGCCTCGCCGCGGCAGGCCTTGTGCCCGAGGACCTCGCCGAGCCCCATGCGCTGATGAGCCGCATGCTGGTCGCGGGGCGCCTGCTCGCCCCCGATGGCCGCGAACCCCCGCCCTCGGGCGCGCGTGCGCTCGCGCGGGCCTGCGGGTTCGATTCCTATGCGGGCCTCGAGGAAGCCTTCGCGCGCGCGCGCCTCAGGGTTGCCGAGGTGTGGAAACAAATCTTGCGCACAGACATTCTCGAAAGCGAACAGGAGACCCCATCATGACCACCTTCCCCGGCGTCGGCGACGCCATCCCCGATATCGCCATGGAAACCCCCGAGGGCGGGAGCGTGAAGCCGTCCGACTTCGCCGGCTCCAAGCTGGTGATCTTCTTCTATCCCAAGGACGACACCCCGGGCTGCACCACCGAGAACAAGGATTTCTCTGCATTGAAGGCGGATTTCGAGGCCGCGGGCACCCAGCTGCTCGGCGTCTCCAAGGACCCGGCCAAGAAGCACGCCAAGTTCATCGCCAAGCACGGCCTAACCGCCCCGCTCGCAACCGACGCGGAAGAGGGCGGTCTGTCGGACGCGCTCGGCGTGTGGGCGGAGAAGCAGATGTACGGCAAGACCTACATGGGCATGGTCCGCGCGACCTATCTGGTGGGCGCCGACGGCAAGATCGCGCGCATCTGGGACAAGGTGAAGGTCGCAGGCCACGCCGAGGACGTGCTGGCGGCGGCCAAAGCGCTCTAACACCGCCATGCCAACCGTCGCCCGCGCCATCCGCGCCGCGCTGCTCACCCCCGAGCCGCGCGCCAAGTGCTTCGCCACCCGTCAGGTCGCGCGCGACTGGCGCAGCGGAAGGCTGGCGTGGGAATTCGACGTGGCCATGCCCGACCAGCCGGCCTGGCCCGCTGCGCCCGAACTGCTCGCGCCAAGCCAGATGCCCAAGCGCCGCAAGGGCGGGAGCGAGCGCGGGCGGATCGCCTTGTGGCATAGCCTCGCGCATATCGAATTCGTCGCGATCGACCTCGCACTCGACATGGCGGGGCGATTCGGGGGGGAGATGGAGCGAGACTTCGTCAGCGACTTCCTCGCTGTCGCCGCTGACGAGGCGATGCACTTCGCGCTGCTGTCGAGGAAGCTCGCGGCGCTGGGCAGCCATTATGGCGCGTTGCCGGCCCATGCCGGGCTGTGGGAAGCCGCCCACGCCACCCGCCACGATGTCGCCGCGCGGCTCGCAGTGGTGCCGATGGTGCTCGAGGCGCGCGGGCTCGACGTCACGCCGGCGACCCTCGAGCGGGTGCGGGCGGCCGGGGACCAAAATGGAGCAAAAATTCTCACCCGCATACTTGACGACGAAATTCGCCACGTCGCGGCGGGCACCAAGCACTTTTTGAAATGTGCCGAAACGGCCCAGATCGCACCCGAATCTTACTGGCAAGACCTCGTAAAACGGCACTTTGCCGGGGCCATTAAGCCGCCGTTCAACGACTCAGCGCGTCTTGCTGCCGGTTTGTCGCGTGGTTTCTACACGACGATTGCCTATTAACGATCCGCCCAGATAACCAAGTTCCAGCGAAAGGCGCGCGAACGACGTGCCAGAACATTCCTTCGGTCTGACCCCAAACAGGCGGGCCGCAATCGGGATCGGGTCTTTTAATGATTTTTGCCTTCCGCGGAGCGCTGAAGCTGGTTGGGACAACCGCCTGCGCTATTCTGGTTTCTGCCGCCGCGCCGGCCTTGGCCAACACCAATTCGGCCACCTCGACCTCCACCAGCGCCAGCGCCGATGTCGTGCAGCCGCTGCGCGATGCCGGTGAACTCGCCGACATTGGTGACACCCGCTTCAAGTCGCTGTTCACGACCATTCTCGAGAACGAGCGCAACACGCCGGTTCTCGGCGCGGTCGAAGCGCCCACCGCCTATTCCTCGCCGGTTCCGACCCGCGGGATCTCGGTGCCCTCGCGCATGCCGCTCGAAGGCGCGTCGCTGACCAGCGGTTACGGGATGCGCACCCACCCGGTGCTCGGCGGCCGCCGCAAGCACACCGGCATCGATCTCGCCGCGCCCACCGGCACTCCGGTCTACGCCACCGCCGACGGCATCATCAGCCGCGCCGAGTGGTATTCGAGCTACGGCCTCTACATCAGCGTCGAGCATGGCGCCTCGATGCAGACCCGCTACGCCCACCTCTCGCGCCTTGCGGTCGCGGCAGGGGACAGCGTCAAGAAGGGCGACCTGATCGGCTATGTCGGATCGACCGGCCGTTCGACCGGCCCGCACCTCCATTACGAAGTTCGCGTGGAGGGTCTTGCAGTCAATCCGATTCCGTATATAGTAGAGAGCGAAGCGCAGCTGGCCTACGCCCGCGATGCACGCCTCACCGGCGCTGGCGGCGAATAACCGCCCAGCCGCAAGGCACCAAGAGATTGCCCGTGAAACGGGCCGGACATTGGAGAGGGTGTCCGAACATGGGCGGCGGGTTATCCCGCCGCCTTTTTTTGTGTCCTGACCACGCCTCCTTCGCCCGCCAAAGCGGGTCTCGCGGCGGTTCGGTAGCACTTTGAATACTCTTTTCCCTTGCGAGCGTTCCCGCGCCCGCTAGATTTTCTCTCCGAGAGAGAATGTCGGCAGCCCCCACGCGGGCGTTGCCGCTGGGAGAGAGAACATGTCGATGCACCCGATCGCGCACGCCGCGGCCCGTCCCGATCATCCCGCTGTCATCATGGCCGGATCGGGCGAGCAGATCACCTATCGCGAGATGGACGAAGCCGCGAACCGCTTTGCCCAGCTGCTGCGCGCACGCGGGTTCCTGCCGGATGATGCCTTTGCGGTGCTGCTCGAAAACCGGATCGAGTATTTCACGCTGATCTGGGGCTCGCAGCGCGCGGGCACCTTGCTGGTGCCGATTTCGACCCGCCTCACCGCGCCGGAAATCACCTACATCCTCAAGGACAGCAACGCCAAGCTGCTGATCACTTCGCCCTATTTCGACGGGGTGATGGCCGATATCCGGCGCGAATGCCCCGATCTCGACGTGCTGGTCACAGGCGCGGGCGGAGCGGAGGATTTTGCCGCAGCCCTCGCCGCGCACCCTGCGACGCCGATCCCCGATCAGCGCGCCGGGCTGAACATGCTCTACTCGTCCGGCACCACCGGGCGGCCCAAGGGTATCCGCCCCGCCCCGCCGGCCGACCCCGATCCGCAGGCCATGATCCCGTTCCTCGGCCTTGCCACCATGGGCGCCGGCATGCCGACCGATGGCGCGATGGTCTATCTCTCCCCCGCCCCGCTCTATCACGCCGCGCCGCTGGCGTGGTGTTCGGCTGCGCAGCGCCTGGGAGGCACGCTGGTGGTGATGGAGAAGTTCGAGCCCGAGGCCGCGCTCGCCGCGATCGAGAAGTATCGCATCACCGACAGCCAATGGGTGCCGACCCATTTTGTCCGCTTCCTCAAGCTCGATCCGGCGATTCGCGCCAAGTATGACCTGTCGAGTCACAAGCGCGCGCTCCACGCCGCCGCGCCCTGCCCCGTGCCGATCAAGCGCGAGATGATCGACTGGTGGGGGCCGATCGTGAACGAGTATTACGCCGGGTCCGAAGGCATCGGGATGACGATGATCCATTCGCCCGACTGGCTCACGCATCCCGGCTCGGTCGGCCGGGCGATCTATGGCACGCTGCATGTCTGCGGCCCCGATGGCGAGGAAGTTGGCGCAGGGCAGGACGGGTTGATCTATTTCGAGAACGCGTTGCTCCCCACCTATCACAACGACCCCGCCAAGACCGCCGAGGCGATGCACCCGAAAGGCTGGATGACGCTGGGCGATATCGGCCATGTCGATGCCGACGGGTTCCTGTTCCTGACCGACCGCAAGAGCCACATGATCATCAGTGGCGGGGTGAACATCTACCCGCAGGAGATCGAGAACCTGCTGGTCACCCACCCCAAGGTGATGGACGCAGGGGTGATCGGCGCGCCCTGCCCTGATCTGGGCGAGAAGGTGGTGGCGGTGGTGCAGCCCAAGGACATGGCGGACGCGGGGCCGGATCTTGAGGCCGAATTGCGCGAATTCCTCAGCGCCAGCCTCTCCAAGATCAAGATGCCCAAGCTGTTCGACTTCCGGCCCGACTTGCCGCGCGAGGCCAATGGTAAGCTCTACAAGCGCGAGCTGCGCGATGAATATGCGGCCGCCGCGAGGGAAACGGCCGTATGAGCGCCGAAGCAGTGCTGCCGGGCGACATCGCCCGCAAGGTGATCGACCCGCACTCCTATGCCGAATGGGACGGGCTGCTCGACACCTTCGATGCCATCCGCGCGAGTACCCCGGTGGCCAAGGTCCAGCCCGACACGCCCGGGCTGTTCGAGCCCTTCTGGCTGGTCACGGCCTATGACGACGTGATGCGCATCTCGAAGGACAACACGGCGTTCCTCAACAACCCGCGCCCCGTGGTGTTCAGCTTCAACCAGGCGATCGAGTTCAGCCGCGCCGCGACCGGCTCGAACATGCTGGTCGATTCGCTGGTGGTGTTCGATGCCCCCGTGCACCCCAAATACCGCAAGCTGACCCAGGAATGGTTCATGCCGAGGAACCTCGCCCGGCTCGAGGATGAGCTGCGCGCGCTGGCGGCGCGGACGGTCGACCGGATGCTGGAGCAGGGGAGCGAGGTCGATTTCGTCAAGGAGGTCTCCGGCCCCTATCCCTTGCGCGTCGTCATGCAGATCCTCGGCGTACCGCCTGAGGACGAGTTCAGGATGCAGATGCTCACCCAGCAGCTGTTCGGCGGGCAGGACAAGGACCTCTCGGGCTCCGGCATGGACAAGATGACGCCGGAGCAGGTGGTGCAGATCGTCGCGGGCGCGGTGAAGACCTTCGAGGACTATTTCGCCGCGCTGGCTGAAGAGCGCCGCAAGCACCCGACCGAGGATGTCGCGAGCGTCATCGCCAATGCGCTGGTGGATGGCGAGCCTCTGCCCCCGCGCGACATGGCGGGCTATTACATCATCGTCGCCACCGCCGGGCATGACACCACCTCGGCGAGCACCGCAGGCGCGATGCAGGCCCTCGCCCGCGACCCCGAACAATATGCCCGCGTCCGCGCCGACCGCTCGCTGCTCCCCGGCATCGTTGAAGAAGCGATCCGCTGGACCAGCCCCGTCCAGCACTTCATGCGCACCGCTGCGGAGGACTGCGAGCTTGGCGGGCAGCAGATCAAGGCGGGCGACTGGCTGATGATCAACTACGTCGCCGCCAACCACGACCCCGCGCAGTTCCCCGACCCGCGCCGCTTCGACGCCGCGCGCTCGCCCAACCGGCATCTCGCTTTCGGAGCCGGGGCGCACCAGTGCCTCGGGCTGCATCTGGCGCGGCTGGAGATGAAGATCCTGTTCGAGGCGATCCTCGACCGGGTGGCAGCGGTCGAGCCGGCAGGCGAGGCAAAGCGCGCGACCAGCACCTTCGTCGGCGGGCTCAAGTCCCTGCCGCTGCGGGTGACGCCAGCCTAGGCGCTACTTCAGCAGATCAAGCGCAATCGCCCGCACTTCCGCGCCCATGTCGGGCCGCGACAGGGCGATGGCGAGGGTCGCTTCGACGAAGCCGACCTTGCTCCCGCAGTCGTAGCGCGCGCCGTCGAAGGTCACCGCGTGGAACGGCTGGGTGCCGATCATCTTGGCCATCGCGTCGGTCAGCTGGATCTCGCCGCCCGCACCCTTACCCTGATTCTCGAGCACCCGCATTACCTCGGGCTGGAGGATGTAGCGGCCCGAGACGATCTTGTTGGAGGGGGCTTCGGCGACGGGAGGCTTTTCGACCAGCCCCTTCACTTCGGTAAGCGTCGCCCCAGGACCGGTAACTTCCGCGCCCGGGTCGATCACGCCGTAGGAAGAAACCTGCGCCATCGGCACTTCGAGCACCGAGATGAGATTCCCGCCGACCTGATTATAGGCCTCGACCATCTGCTTCATGCAGCCGGTGCCGCCTTCGCGCGCGACCATCAGCTCGTCGGGCAGGAAGATCGCGAAGGGCTCGTCGCC
>CAMCUB010000016.1 GCA_945878845.1 Erythrobacter sanguineus
AGCTTGTAGCCGGCATAGATGTCGAGCTCCATGCTCGAGCCGCCGAAGGTGCCCCAGCCGGCGAGGTTCGAGCCCCAGGTGCCGATATAGGCGCCGCTTTCGTGGTTGACGGTGAAGCCGCCCTGGATCGCCATGCCTTCGTCCGACTGCGAGACGCCGCGGAAACGGTAGTCCGATGCGAGCGTCGCCGAACCGGTGATGGTGATGGCCGGGGTGTCTTCTTCCTGGCCCATGGCATCCGCGAGCGCGATCGGGGCGATCGCGGGGGTCAGGGCAGCAGCTTCGGAGACGGTGATTTCGGTTTCGGAGTCAGCGGCCGGGCCGGAGGTTGCAGCAGCTGCCTCGCCAGCGAAAGCGGGGGTGGCAAGGCATGCGGCGAGTGCGACAGCCGAGGCGGCCGATGCGAAACGAATGGACATAAGGAACGCTCCATAGAGAGGTTTGGATCGTTCCACCTGCGCGGCGTGCAGGACGTTCTTATCCGATGAGTCGGGTTCCCGTCACGCCGACGTCATATTCCTCCATGCTGCACTTGCGCACAAAGGTTATGTGATGAGGCAACTTCGTATTAGGTTGTTGCGTGGCTTTCCTGCCACAGTTTGCGGGCATGTCTAAAGGCCCCGGACGGGGGCGGTCGATACGTCAAGCGACCACCGCCCCCGGCGCGTCTTCAGGCGGTCTCGCGCAGCGACTCCATGTCGATCACGAAGCGGTACTTGATGTCGCTCGCTTCCATCCGGTCATAGGCGGTCTGGATGTCCTGCATGCGGACGATCTCGATATCGGGGAGGATGCCCTTCTCGGCGCAGAAATCGAGCATTTCCTGCGTTTCGGCCAGCCCGCCGATGCCACTGCCAGTCAACACCTTGCGGCCCAGCAGCACCCCGGTGTGGATCTCCGGCATCTGCCCGATCAGCCCGACCAGCACCTGCACCCCGTCGATCCGCAGCAAGTGGAGATAGGGCACCACGTCATGGCGCACGGGGATGGTGTTGAGCACCATGTCGAAATAGCCGCGCTTGGCCTTCATCGCGGCCTTGTCCTCGGTGTTGAGGAAGGCGTGCGCGCCCAGCTTCTCGGCATCGGCGCGCTTGCTCTCCGAGCGGCTGAGCACAGTCACCTCCGCGCCCATCGCCGCCGCCAGCTTTACGCCCATGTGCCCGAGCCCGCCGAGCCCCGCGACCGCGACCTTGCTGCCCGGGCCGACCTTCCACGTCCGCAGCGGCGAGTAGGAGGTGATCCCGGCGCACAGCAGCGGCGCGGCCTCGGCCATCGGCATGCCCTCGGGGACCTTGAGCACGAATTCCTCGCGGCACACGATCCGTTCGGAATAGCCGCCGAAGGTCAGCGAGCCATCGCGGCGGTCCTTGCCGTTATAGGTGCCGGTGTTGCCGCCATCGAGGCAGTATTGTTCAAGATCGGCCTCGCAATGCGCGCATTCGAGGCAGGAATCGACCATGCAGCCGATCGCCACCCGGTCGCCGACCTTGTGGCGGGTGACGCCCTCGCCAACCGCGCTGACGGTGCCGACGATCTCGTGACCCGGCACGATCGGATAGGTGGTGAAGCCCCAGTCGTTCCTCGCCGAGTGGAGGTCGGAATGGCAGATGCCGCAGTGACTGATCTCGATCAGAACGTCGTCGTGGCGCAGGCCCCGGCGGGTGATTTCCATCGGGCCGACGCCGGAGTCCGGTGCGGTCGCGCCATAAGCCTTGCTGGGGTATTCGTTGGTCGCGGTGGTCATTGGGCCTCTCCTGAAAAGTGCAGTCTCGAACCCACAGGGTTCGCAAGGGCAACCGCCCGCCGGCCGGTAGGCCGCCCCCGCGGAGGCGTTGGCGAAGCCAACTGGCCGTGAGCGAAAAAAGTCTACTTCGGCGGCATGCGGATGGCCCCGTCCAAGCGGAACTGGTGACCATTAATGTAGCTATTTCGGGCAATCTCTAACACGAGTGAAGCAAACTCCTCGGGCTCGCCGAGGCGCTTGGGGAAGGGGACGCTCGCGTTCAGCTGCGCCCACATCGGCGGATTGCGGTCTTTCATGCCGAGCATCAGCGGCGTCGCGAAGATCCCCGGCATCACCGAGTTCACCCGGATGCCCATATCCATCAGGTCGCGCGCCATCGGCAACACCAGCCCGTTCACCCCGGCCTTGCAGCTGCCATAGATCACCTGCCCGATCTGCCCGTCCTGCGCGGCAACGCTGGCGGTGAGGATGATGCAGCCGCGCTCGCCGTCATCATTGACGGGGTCAGCATTGGCCATCCCCAGCGCCGAGATACTGGCGATGCGATAACTGGCTACCAGAATGCCTTCAGCCCCGAAGGCATAATCCTCGGTCGAGAGGCGCTTGTAGGCCCCGCTCTCCTTGTCCCAGCCCAGCGTCTTGCCGCGCCGGCTGGCCATCGCGCAGTGGAGCGTCACGCGCTCCTGCCCGTGCGCGGCGCGTGCCTTGGCAAAACCGGCCTCCACCGAAGCTTCGTCCATGATGTCGACATGGCAGAAGATGCCGCCGATCGCCGCCGCATGGGCCTCGCCCGCCTCGTCGTTGATGTCGAAGATCGCGACCTTCAGCCCTGCATCGGCAAAGGCCTGCGCGCTCGCCTTGCCGAGCCCGCTCGCCCCGCCGGTGACGACCACGGCCATGCCCGGTTCGAGTTTCATCCCCAGTCTCTCCCTGATTGCGTTTTGCCTGTGGCTAGGCGTTTGCGCACGCCTGCGCTAGCTGTTCAAATGCACACATCGCCGGTCGCTTGCCCGTCGCCTGAATGTCATGGAAGCGCACTACCGACCGGCGCATAATTCCCGAGGGGCCTATATCATGATCCGACCTTTCCACGGCTTCGCGCTCCTGTCGCTCGGCATTGCGGGGGCCTGTGCCACCGTGCCGCCGATCATGGGCGATCCGGCTGTCACCGTAACCGCGACCGCCGAGACCCCGCCCGTGGGCACCGCGCGCGAGGATGCGGCGGATGATCCGGCGATCTGGCTGAATACGGCCAACCCGGCGGCGAGCCTGGTGGTGGGCACCGACAAGAAGGGCGGGCTCTATGTCTATGACCTGAAAGGCGCCCAGAAGCACTTCATCCCCGCGCCCGGGCTCAACAATGTCGACCTCATCGATCTGCCCGATGGCCGCGTGCTGGTGGCGGCGAGCGACCGCAGCGATCTGACCAAAGTGCAGCTGTTCCTCGCTCTGCTCGACACCGCCACCGGCACTCTCGCGCCCGCCGGCAAGATCGTGGTCGGCCCGGGCGAGGGTTACGGCATCTGCATGATCAAGCCCGCCGGCGCAGAAGGCATCATCGCCTACAGCGCGCCCAAGGGCGGCACGATCTACAAGACCACCATCACGCAAGCGGGCGGCGCGTTCACGGGCACCACCACCACCCTCGCGCAGATCCCGACCCAGACCGAAGGCTGCATCGCCGACCCGCGCACGGGCACGCTCTATATCGGGGAGGAAGACGCCGGGATCTGGGCGATCGACACCGCCACCGGGGCCAAGCGGATGGTCGCTCCGATCGACAACACAATGCTGGTCGCCGACGTCGAAGGCCTCGCGATTGCGCCTGAGGGCAAGGACGGCGGCTACCTCGTCGCATCTAGCCAAGGCGACAACGCCTATGCCGTGTTCCGCCTGCCCGGCATGACCCCGGTCGGCCGCTTCCGCATCGCGGCGGGCACTCTGGGCAGCACCGAGGAGACCGACGGGATCGAACTCGACAACCGCGCTTTCGGCCCGGACTTCCCCGGCGGGCTGTTCATCGCGCAGGACGGCATGAACATGCCATCCGCGCAGAACTTCAAATATGCGCGCTGGGACGAAGTGCTTGCCGCTCTGGGCGAGCGCAAGTAACCCTGCCGGGCATGACCCAGCCGATCCTGACGCCTGACCGCCGCCGCTTCCTCGGCGCGACCGCCACTGCTTTTGCCGCGCTTGCTGCGAGCGGTTGCATGAGCCGCGGGGCGGGCGGCAGCGGCGCGAAGGTGGCGAGCGGTGACGGGGCCGCCGGATACGGCGCATTGCGCCCCGATCCGGCGGGCTTTCTCGACCTGCCCGAGGGCTTCTCCTACCGCGTCCTCTCGCGCCTCGGCGACGCGATGGATGACGGCGGCACCGTGCCCGACCGCGCCGACGGGATGGGGTGCTTCGACCTCGGAGGTGGCGAGATCGCGCTGGTGCGCAACCACGAATTGCAGCCCAAGCACGCTGCCGGAGGGCCGATCGCCAAGGGCTTCGGCAAGAAGGACGGCGTGTTCGTCCCGGGCGGCACCACCACCCTCGTGCTCGACGCCGCGACGCTGCAAGTAAAGCGCCAGTTCCGCAGCCTCGGCGGCACGATCCGCAATTGTTCGGGCGGGGTCACGCCGTGGGGCAGCTGGCTGACCTGCGAGGAAGCGCCGACCGGCCCCGGCCAGCTCTATGGCGAGGGGCTCGAGCAGAACCACGGCTGGGTGTTCGAAGTCCCCGCTTCGGCGAAGGGCCTGGTCGATCCGGTGCCCTTGAAGGCGATGGGCCGCTTCAACCACGAGGCTGCCGCGGTCGATCCGGCGACCGGCATCGTCTACCTGACCGAGGACCGCGACGATTCCGTCCTCTACCGCTTTCTCCCCAAGACCCCCGGCCGCCTCGCCGATGGCGGGCGCTTGCAGGCGATGGTGGCCGAAGGCCTTGCCGACACCCGCAACTGGAAGTCTGCCGCGATGCCGGTGGGCAAGCCGTTCCGCGTGTCGTGGGTCGATCTCGACGAGGTCGAGGCTCCGAAGGACGACCTGCGCCACCGCGCGGTCGCCAAGGGCGCGGCGCTGGTGGCGCGCGGCGAAGGCCTGCACATGGGCGTCAGCCGCAAGGTTTCGGAAGTCTATGCCTGCTGCACCAGCGGCGGGGCCAAGGAGCTCGGGCAGATCCTCAAGCTCACCGTCGGCGGCGCGGGCCAGCCCGACACAATCGAGCTGTTCTTCGAAAGCGAAAGCACCGATCAGTTCAACTTCGGCGACAACCTCACCGTCGCCCCGAGCGGCCACCTGATCGTGTGCGAGGACCAATATACCGACGTGGTCGACAACCACATCCGCGGCATCACCCCCGATGGCCGCGCCTACAACTTGGCCAAGCTCCGCGCGCAGACCGAGCTGGCCGGCGCGTGCTTCTCGCCCGATGGCAAGGTGCTTTTCGTCAACGCCTATGGGCCGACTGCGACGCTGGCGATCACCGGGCCGTGGCTCGCCTGACCGTTTTCTAGGGTGGACGGCTTTCTCCTCGCCATGCTGCTGGTCGCGATTCTGGCGACCGGCGGGCGCGACCAGCTGATGGTGGCGCAGTGGGCCGGGACGCTCGGCCAGAGCGCGCAGCTCCTCGCGGTGGCGCTCGCGTGCGCCTGCCTGAGCGCGGGCGCGATGGCCTGGATCGGGGCCGAGTTCGCCGCGCTTCTGCCGCGCCGCGCTGCGCAGATGCTGGTCGCCTTCGCGCTCGCCATCGCCGCGGGCGAGCTGGCGCTGCCGGTGCGCCTTAAGCCGCCCAAGGAGCCGACCCGCTCACTCGCCGCGCTCGGGATCGTGCTGCTCGCCCGCCAGTTCGGTGACGGCGCGCGTTTTGCGGTTTTCGCGCTGGCCGCGTGGACGGTGTGGCCGGTCACCGCAGGCCTCGGCGGGGCGATTGGCGGCGCGGCGGCGGTGACGCTGGGCTGGGCGGTGGGGACCGAGACGCTCGCCCGCTGGCCGCTGCGGATGCTGCGCATGGGGCTGGCGGTATGCCTCGGCATTGCGGCGCTTTTCATCGGTTTGAACGCCCGCTTCGCCGCATATTGATCGCCTGAAGCGATCACCATTTTCTAGCAATTTCCGCACCCTGATCCATGTTCGTGCGGTGGGTATGCACCTATATACAGCGTGCAGCGCCTCTCGCAGGCGAACCCAAGGAGAATATCATGGCAAACGCCAAAACCAATTCGAAGACCGCGCTGGTCGCCGAGCTCAACGGGCTCCTGGCCGATCACTTCGCGCTCTACATCAAGACCAAGAACTTCCACTGGCACGTCAAGGGCCCGCGCTTCCACGATCTGCACCTGCTGTTCGATGCTCAGGCCGGCGCGGTGCAGGGCCAGATCGACGCGATTGCCGAGCGGGTGCGCAAGCTCGATGCGGACACGCTGACGTCGCTCGGCGCAATGGCTGGCGCAACGCAGATCAAGGATCAGGACAGCACCAGCCTCAAGGCCGAGGACATGATCGCCGAGCTGATGGCCGACAACGAAGCGGTCGTCACGCGGCTGAAGGCGATGAAGGACCTCACCGAACAGGCGGGCGACAACGCCACCGACGGTCTGCTCGACGATTGGACCGACATGGCCGAGGAACGCGTGTGGTTCCTGAAGTCGCTGCTGGCGTAAGCCTGCGCATAGGTTTCCTAGGAAGGGCCGTCCCCATTGCCGGGGGCGGCCCTTTTGCTATGCTGGGCCCATGGGTGACATCACGATTTTCGAAGGCGAGGGCCACGCCGCTATCGCCGTCTGGCTCGCGGCGCGCATGGGCGGCAGCGGGGCGATCACCGTGCCCGGCGGCTCGACCCCTTTCCCGATCATCGCTGCGCTGATCGAACAGGGCGGTGTCGACTGGCCGGGCTGGGCGGTGTGGCCGAATGACGACCGCATCGTCCCCGAGGATCATGAGGCCTCCAACACCGGCAAGATCCGCGCGCTGCTCGAGCCGCTGGGCGCGAAGGTTGTGCCGCTTGCCGAGGACGCTGCGCCGCCGCATTTCGCGCTGACCTGGCTCGGCATGGGGCCGGACGGGCATATCGCCTCGCTGTTTCCCAACACCGATCCGCAAGTCGAAGACCCGCAGGCGGTGCGCCGCCTCACCCCCGATCCGCTTCCAGCCCACGCGCCCTTCGACCGGATCACGCTGACGATCCCGGCACTGCTGGCGACGGATGCGATCCTGTTCACGCTCGGCGGCGCGGCGGACAAGCGCGCGGTCTTCGATGCGGCGGCAAGGGGCGAGAATGATCTGCCCGTCGCCCGCCTGCTCGGCGCGGCGCGCGCGCGCGGCATCCCCGTTACGGTCTTTGCCTGAGCCGATGGCGAACATCCTCCCCGCCTCGCTCCACCGCGCCCTGCTTCCGCTCGCCCATGCATTGCGGCACCGCTGGCGGCTGTGGCGCAAGACCCCGATCGCCGGGGTGAGCGTGATCGTCACCAACCTCGGCGGTGACGTGCTGCTGCTCAAGCACTCCTACGGCCCCGCGGTCTGGAGCCTGCCGGGCGGCGGTCTCGGACGCGGCGAGGAGCCGCTCGCGGCCGCGCGGCGCGAGGTGCGCGAGGAACTGGGGGTGGACCTTGCGCGGCTCGAGCCGGTGGGCACGCTCGAGGAGGTGCTCTCGGGCTCCCCCCACACCGCGCATATCTTCACCGGCGTGTGCGACCGCCAGCCGCAGCCCGACCGCCGCGAGGTGACCGAGGCGCGCTTCTTCCCCTCCCACTCGCTCCCCGAACCGCTGGGCGAGACCACCCGCAAGCGGATCGCGGTATGGCGCGGGCGCGGGGTGGGTTAGCGGTTGATCCGCTCGCGCACCGAAGAGCCGAAAATCTGCTTTTCGGTGTCGCCGCAGGTCTTCAGTTCGTCCGCCAACTTCGCGATTTCCGCCTTGCGGTCTGTGGAGCCGGTGAGCCCGGTCAGCAGGGCTTCATTGTTCGCCTTGAACCGCTCGCGCACCAGCTGCTCGTTCCCGGGCGGGATGTCGCTGGCGTGTTCGAGGAAGCGAACCGCCGCCTCGGTCAGCGCTTCCTTGGCCGCCGGGTTCTCCTTGCCGATGAAGATGCTGAAGAAGGTGTAGACGGCGGCACAGCGCGCGGGGCCTTCGATCTGCGGATTGAAGGCTGCGGCCGGCTCATCGGCGCGGGCCGGCGATAGGGCGAGCAGCAGCGCGGCGAGGCCTGCGATCTGGTGAATTCTCGGCATGACCTCGCGCTCCTTGTGGGCGGGCTATAGCAGCGAGAGTTGTGCGGTATCAATCGCCTCGCGCGCCGAAGTCTCCGCCCCCTCCAGCCCCGAGAGCGTAAGCCCCATCAGCCGGATCGGACCGCGCAGGGGCAATTCCGCCTCGAGCAGCGCGCGGGCGAGCTTGCCAAACTCGTCCTTGCCGCCGACAAAATCGGGCAGCGAGGTGGCGCGGGTCATGATCTGGAAATCGGTGAACTTCAGCTTCAGCGTCACCGTCCGGCCGCGCGCCTCGGCCGCCTCGATCCGCTCCCACACGATGTCGATGATGTTTTCGAGCGTCTCGCGCAGCATCGAGCCGCTGCCGATGTCTTGCGAAAATGTCCGCTCCCCGCCGACCGATTTGCGGATGCGGTGTGCCGCCACCGGCCTCAGGTCGATGCCGCGGGCGGCGCGGAACAGGTAGTCGGCCATGCTGCCGAAGTGCTGGCGCAGGAAGGCGATGTCCTTCGCCGCGAGATCCGCGCCGGTCGCGATGCCGAGCGCTCGCATTTTCTCCTCCGCCTTGGGCCCGACACCGTGGAACCGCCGGATCGGCAGGCCCGCCACGAACTGCGCGCCCTCGCCCGGGCGGATGATGCACATCCCGTCGGGCTTGTTCTGGTCGCTGGCGAGCTTGGCGAGGAACTTGTTGTAGCTCACCCCCGCGCTCGCGGTCAGCCGGGTCTTGGCGCGGATTTCCTGGCGGATCAGCGTGGCAATGCGCGTGGCGCTGCCGATCCCGAGCCGGTCGTCGGTGACATCGAGATAGGCCTCGTCGAGGCTCAGCGGCTCAATCACGCTCGTGTAATGTTCGAACACCCGGCGGATCTGGCGGCTCGCCTCCTTGTAGGCATCGAAGCGCGGGCGCACGAAGACGAGGTCGGGGCACAATCGCTGCGCGGTGACCGAGGGCATGGCGCTCCTCACCCCGAACTTCCGCGCCTCGTAGCTCGCGGCCGCCACCACTCCGCGCCCGCCCGCGCCTCCCACAGCGACCGGCTTTCCCTTCAACTCGGGATTGTCGCGCTGTTCGACGCTGGCGAAGAAGGCGTCCATGTCGACATGGATGATCTTGCGCAGGCCAAGCTCGCCCGCGCGCGCGCTGTCATCCTCGTCTGACGGAGCCCTCCGGGTCATCCCTTGCAAATAGAACCTTCGTGGCAATCAAGGAACTGTTGCTGGAACAATTCACCCCCGCGGCCATTTTGTGCACATGCGAAAAGAACAGTGGTCTTCCGGCGAACCCATGGGCAAGGGCCCCGCGATGGCCACCTCGCAAGCCTCTGTTATGCACGCACGCAAGGCGCTCGGCGAGACCGAGCTGATGTGGATGATGGCGATGCTGATGGCGCTCAACGCCTTCGGCATCGACGCGATTCTCCCCGCGCTGGACGCGCTCGCCGCCGACCTTTCGGTGAGCGGCAATGACCGTCAGTTCGTGATCGGCATCTACCTCCTGACCGGCGGCATCGGCTCGCTGGTGCCCGGCGCGCTGGCCGACCGCTTCGGGCGGCGACCGGTGCTGCTCGGCGCGGTCGCGGTCTATATCGTGCTCTCGGTGCTTTCCGCGCTCGCGCCGAGCTATGACGCGCTGATCACGGTCCGCGCCGCGCAGGGCTTCTTTGCAGCCGGCATCGTCGCGCTTCCCCCTGCGATCATCCGTGACCGCGTGGGCGGCGACAAGATGGCGCGGATGATGAGCCTCATCTTCGTGATCTTCCTGATGGTCCCGGCCATCGCGCCGACGATCGGCGAGGGCATCCTGCAATTCGGCAGCTGGCGCGCGATCTTCGCCGCGATGGCGGTGCTGGGTGTCGTGATGGGCAGCTGGGTCTACATCCGCCTGCCCGAGAGCCTCACCGAGGAAAACCGCCAACCGATCGCGGTGCGCTCCATCGCTGCCAACATGGGCCGCGCGCTGACCCAGCCGAGCGTGGCGGGCTACGTGATCGGCTCGGCGCTGGTGTTCGGGGCCTTGTTCGGCTTCATCAATTCCTCGCAGCAGCTGATCACTCAGACCTTCCGCGCGGGCGACATCTTCCCGATGGTGTTCGGCATCTGCGCCGGGTCGATGGCGCTGGCGAGCTGGTCGAACTCGCGCATCGTCGAGCGTTTCGGCGCGCGCCGAGTGAGCCACACCGCGCTGTTCGCCTTCATCATCGTGAGCGCGGTGCAGGTGATGTTCGCCTTCCAGCCGGGCGAGGAACTGTGGCACTTCGTCCCGCTGATGGCGATCAACATGGCCTTGCTCGGCTTCATCGGCAGCAATTTCGGCGCGATCGCGATGAACCCCTTCTTCGCCATCGCCGGCGCGGCAAGCTCGGCCCACGGCTTCGTGCGGATGACCACCGCGGCGCTGCTCGGCGGGGCGATTGGCTATGCTTACGACGGCACCGCGCGCCCGCTGGCGCTGGCGCTGCTGGCGAGCGGGCTGGCGTGTCTGGCGCTGGTGCTCTGGAGCGAGAAGGGCAAGCTGTTCGGGCCGTCAGATGCGGAGATGCGGGGGCGCTAAGCGTCCACCCCCCCTCCTCTTCAGAGGAGGGGCCGGGGGTGGTGGCGAGCGGAGCGAGCTCCCGCCTTCACCGCCCCGCACCACCCCGCTGCGACTAGCGAGCAAGCTCGCAAGTCTCGCGCCCCTCCTCTGAAGAGGAGGGGGGAGTTACTCCGCCCCCAACCTTCTCCAAGCCAGCCCCGCAAACTCGCACAGCAGCGGCCGCGTATCGCGTGGGTCGATGATGTCCTCGACATTGAAGCGTTCGGCTGAACGGAACGGCGAGGTCACCTTCGCCAGCCGTTCGCGGATCTCCTCCAGTAGCGCTTGGCTGTCATCTGAGGCTTCCAGCTCCGCCTTGTAAGCCACCTCCAGCCCGCCGGCGATCGGCAGGCTCCCCCAGTCGCCGCTCGGCCAGCAATAGCGGTACTGGTAGCGCTCGGCGTTGCTCATCGCGCTGCCCGCAATGCCATAGGCGCGGCGCAGGACGACCGAGGCGAGCGGCACGGTGGCGCGGTAGATCGCGTTCATCGCGTTGACGCCGTAGCGGATCGTCCCCGCCATTTCCGCCTCGCGCCCGATCATGAAGCCGGGGTTGTCGACGAGGTGCACGATCGGCAGCCGGAACTGGTCGGCGAGTTTGACGAAACGTTCGACCTTCTCCGAGGTCTTGGCCTCCCACGATCCGCCGAGGTAGCTGGGATCGCTGGCGATGACGCAGACCGGCCAGCCGTCGAGCCGCGCGAAAGCGGTGATCGCGGTGCGGCCCCATTGCTTGCCGATCTCGAACACGGTGCCGGTGTCGAACAGCATCTCCATGCAGCGGCGCATCGAATAGACCTGTTTCGCGTCACGCGGGACGAGGCTGAGCAGCGCTTCCTCGCGCCGGTCAGCGGGGTCGTCGCAGGCCGAGCGGCGCGCGGGTTGGCCGACATATTCGGGCATGAAGCTCAGGAAATGCCGCGCGCGGGCGAAGGCCTCGGCCTCGCTGGCGACCTCGTCATCCACGACCCCATTGCGGGTGTGGATCGCCGATCCGCCGAGCGCTTCCTTGGCCTCCTCATGATTGGCCGCGCCGCCCTTGTAGGCCTCGCCCAGCCCATCGACCACGGCAGGCCCCGCCGCAAAAATCTGCGAGAGGCCCTTGACCATGATCGAATAGTGGCTCGCGACCGTCCGTGCCGCGCCGAGGCCCGCCGTAGGGCCAAGCGCCAGCGCCACCACCGGCACGGTATCGAGGTTGGTCACCACATCGCCCCAACCGGGCACCGCCGGAATATAGGTCGCGCCGATCTGCTCCAAGGTCTTCACCGAGCCGCCGCCGCCCGTCCCGTCGATCATGCGGATGATCGGGAGCTTCAACTGGTGCGCCATCATCTCGGCCTGCACCATCTTGCGCGCAATCCCCGCATCCGCCGCGCCGCCGCGAATGGTGAAGTCGTCGGCGGTGGCGACCACGGGGCGACCGTTGATCAGCGCCTTGCCGAAGAGGAAGGGGGCGGGGGTGACGCTTGCGAGGTCGCCGTTCGCGTCATACTTCGCAGAACCGGCGATCTTGCCGATCTCGCGGAACGAGCCTTCATCGCACAGCGCCGCGAGCCGCGCGCGGGCGTCCATCTTCCCGCGCCCATGCTGCCGCGCAACCTTGTCCGCGCCGCCCATCTGCTCGGCCAGCGCCTCGCGCGCGCGCAGTTCTTCGAGTTCCTTGGCCCAGGTCATCAATCCTCCCCAACCTCGTCATTGCGAGGAGCCGCAGGCGACGCGGCAATCCATGGTCGGACGGCGCGCCGGGATGCGAGGTCAGGTCATGGATTGCTTCGCTGACGCTCGCAATGACGAAAAGAGGGGGCGGCTATTCCCCCAAAGGCACCACCCGGCACAACACCGCCTCGACCTGCACCTGCCCGCCCGCGCTGACGTTGAGCCCCTCGACCACCCCGTCGAAGGGCGCGGTGAGGGCGTGCTCCATCTTCATCGCCTCGAGCACCAGCAGCCGCTGCCCGGCGGTGACGGTCTGGCCCTCGGCAACATCGACCGCGATGACCTTGCCCGGCATCGGCGCAATGATCGCGCCATCGGCGGCGGAGGCTTGGCCGGTGCCATCATTGCGATAGAGTGCAAACCGCCAGGTCCTTCCTTCTTCGACCGTAAACAGGCCTTCGAGCGTGTGCAAAAACTCCTGTTGGAACTCGAAATCCTCGCCCTTCGGCAAGAGCGACAATTCAACCTCGTAGCGCTCGCCGTCTGCACTGATGGCAATCTTCTGAACTTCAGGCGCATTCAGGCGAATGCCTGAGGGCACGTCCCATAGCCCGATGAAGCCTTTGGTGTGCGCGGCGCCCAATGGCATGTCGTCCCGCAGCTTGCGAGCCGCGAGCGCGACCAAATCGGGGTGCGGTTTGGCTTCGGGGGCAAGGTCCTCGGCGAAGCGTTCGATGAAACCTGTGGTGATATTCCCGTCCCTGAAAGCGTCATGATCGAGCGCCTTGACGATGAACGCCGCGTTGGTCTTGACTGGCCATACCAGCGAATGCGCCATGGCATTGGAAAGACGCTCGATCGCCTCGTCACGGTCTTCCCCAATCGCGATGACCTTTGCGATCATCGGATCATAATAGGGATGGACGACGTCCCTGGGCTCCACGCCGGTGTCGATGCGCAGGTTTTCGTCCTCGTAGAACGACGAGAAACGCCCAAGGTTCATCAACTCGATCTTGCCCGTGCTCGGCAAAAACCCCTTCGCCGGATCTTCGGCATAGAGCCGCGCCTCGATCGCGTGGCCGTTGATCGACAGCTCGTCCTGCCGCTTCGGCAACGGCTCCCCGCTCGCGACGCGCAGTTGCCATTCGACCAGATCTACCCCGGTGATCTCCTCGGTCACCGGATGCTCCACCTGAAGCCGGGTGTTCATCTCCATGAAGAAGATGCGGTCGGCGCGCAGACCCTCCGAGGCATCGGCGATGAATTCGATCGTGCCGGCGCCCTCGTAATCGACCGCCTTGGCGGCGCGCACGGCGGCGCCGCAGATCGCCTCGCGGGTGGCGGCGTCCATGCCGGGGGCGGGGGCTTCCTCGATCACCTTCTGGTGGCGGCGCTGGAGCGAGCAGTCGCGCTCGAACAGGTGGACGACATTGCCGTGGGCATCGCCGAACACCTGCACCTCGATATGGCGGGGCGAGGTGATCCATTTTTCGAGCAGCACCTCGTCATTGCCGAAACTGGCCTTGGCCTCGCGGCGGCAGCTTTCGAGGCTCGCGGCGAAATCGGCAGGGGCATCGACCTTGCGCATCCCCTTGCCGCCGCCGCCCGCGACGGCCTTGATGAGGACGGGATAGCCGATCGCCTCGGCCTCTGCGGTGAGGCGTTCCAGCGACTGATCCGCGCCGAGATAGCCGGGCGTGACGGGAACACCCGCCTCGATCATCCGCGCCTTGGCCGCGTCCTTCAGGCCCATCGCGCGGATGCTGGCAGGCTTGGGGCCGACCCAGACGAGCCCTGCGTCGAGCACCGCCTGCGCGAAGTCGGCATTCTCGGAGAGGAAGCCATATCCCGGATGGATCGCATCTGCGCCGGTCTGCTTGGCGGCGGCGATGATCTTCGCGCCGACCAGATAGCTTTCGGCAGCGGGCGAGGGACCGATATGCACGGCCTCGTCGGCAGAGCGCACATGCAGCGCCTTGGCATCGGCATCGGAATAGACCGCGATCGTCGCCACGCCCATCGCCTTCGCGGTGCGCATGATCCGGCAGGCGATCTCGCCGCGGTTGGCGATCAGGAGTTTCTGAATCATTCGCCATCCTCCGGCGCGCCGAGGCGCTCGCATTCGCTTGGGCGTTCCATCGTGAAGCTGGTGTTGGCGACCTTCCAGCCGCTGTCGGTTTTCACAAGGCTCAGCGAATTGATCCCGCAATGCGTGGTCTCGCCGCGCACCATGAAGCGATATGGCCCCCATACCTGCGCCATATCGCCGTCAACCAGCACGGTCTGCATGGCCATCACTTCATCGAGATCCTCGGGAGATGCAGCCCAGCGTTCAAGGTGCTTGGCTACCGGCACCACATCGACGCGGGGGGCGTCCGGCTTCATCCGATTGTGGATGAAGATCACGCCTTCGGGCAGCATCTGGCGGGCCAGCGCGGTCTTGTCCTCGCTGCGCAGCGCGGCGAAGAAGGCGTCGGCTGCGGCGGTGACGCTGGTAGTTTCCGGGGCCTGTTCGGGGGTCGGCTCCTCGGCGGCGAGGGGCGCGGCGGCGATGGCAGCGAGCGCGGCGGTGAAGAGGGCTTTCATGGCTGCCGGATTAGCCCGGCTTGGTTGCAAAGGAAACCGCTTCGCATCTGCCCCGTCCCGGACTTGATCCGGGACCCAGCTCCCTTTTTCCCGGCCCCAAAGAGCGGGGCCCCGGTTCAAGCCCGGGGCGGGGAGGAGGGCCGATAATCCGCGATCCCCCAGTGGATTCCGCCCACCGGCACCTTCTCGCGGTTGAGCACCGCCGAGAGGAACGCGCGCACGCCGTAGAGCGCCTTCTCGCCCCTCGGCACATAGGTGCGGCTGTTCCACGCCTCGCCGCCGCGGCTGCGCACCTTGCGGCCGATCGCGCCGTAGATGCGCGCGGCCGAGAGCACCGCCCAGCGGCTGCGGAAGGGGAGTTTTGCCGCGCCCACGCGCGCCGCCGCCTCGTGCTTTTCGACCAGCGCCACCAACCTTGCGGCCATCTCGGCGAGTTCCTTGCGGTGGTGCGGCTTGGTGTGCTGGCCGGGTTCGATATCCTGCTCGACCAGCCAGCTGATCGGCAAATAGCAGCGCCCCGCCGCATCATCCTCGACGATGTCGCGCGCGATGTTCGAAAGCTGGAAGGCGAGGCCCAGATCATTCGCCCGGTCGAGCGTCTCCTGATCCTGCGGCGAGACGCCCATCACCACCGCCATCATCACGCCCACCGCGCCCGCGACATGGTAGCAATAGCGCAGCATGTCGGCCTCGGTGCGCGGGCGCCAGTCTTCGGCGTCGAGCTGGAAGCCGGCGATCACATCCTCGGCCATTTGCGGGGTCAGGCCGACTTCTGCCGCGACCACGCCCAATGCGTCGAAGGCCGGGTCACCGGTCGGCTCCCCTGCGAAGGCCAGTGCGGTCAAGCGGCGGATATGGGCGAGGCGATCGGCGAGATCCGACTGGTCGCCCAGCTCGCCGCCCAATTCCTGATTGTCGGCAATGTCGTCGGCGCGGCGGCACCAGGCGTAGAGCAGCCAGGCGCGCTCGCGGGTCTCGCGGTCGAACAGGCGCGCGGCCGCCGAGAAGCTCTGCGAGCCGTGCTTGATGGTCAGCCGGGCATGCTCGACCAGCGCGGCGCGGGTGTCTGCATCGACCGCCATCGCGCGCGCCCTACAGCTCCTCGGCCTTCATGCGGAAGATCGGGGTGTGGGGCTGGTAGGCGGCCATCTTGGCGAGCAGGTCGCCGATGGTCTCGCCCGCAATCAGGATGTTCTGGTGCTGGGGGCGCACGAAGCCGACCTCGGCCATCTTGGCGTTGAAGGCGAGGAGGTGGTCGTAGAAGCCGAAAGCGTTGAGGATGCCGACGGGCTTGGTGTGATAGCCCAGCTGCGACCAGCTGATCGCCTCCCACAGCTCGTCCATCGTGCCCACGCCGCCGGGGATGGTGACGAAGCCGTCGGAGAGATCGGTGAAGCGCTGCTTCCTCTCGTGCATCCCTGAGACGGTGACGAGTTCGTCGCAATCATGGTTGGCGACTTCGGCGCGCACGAGGGCTTCGGGGATGATGCCAATGACGTGGCCGCCCGCCTCCTTGGCCCCGCGCGCAACCGCGCCCATCAGCCCGAGCTTGCCCCCGCCATAGACCAGCCCGATCCCGCGCAGCGCCAATTCCGCGCCGACATCATAGGCGAGTTCGAGGTAGCGCGGGTCTTCGGGCGAGGCCGAGCCGCAATAGACCGCGAGGCGTTTCATCAGCGCGTGCCGCAGGCGGCTTCGAACAGCTTGCGGTCGCCCGCGTCAGTCGTGACATTGAGCGGCTCCATCTGGAGCTCTCCGATCGGCATTTCGGACGCGTCTCCGAGATCGGGAATGATGATCCGCGCGCGCTGCATGCCCATCTTCACCTTGTCGCAATCGACGACCCCAATGATATCGGCGACGAGGAGGTCTTCCCCCTTGTCCACAGTGCGAAGCAGCAACTGCTTGTAGCGCACCCCATCGATCACGGTCTCGCTGCGCCAGGCCATGTCGATCCAGCCGGTCAGTTCCTCGTCATTCTGCGCCTCGACCCAGCGGTGCGCGTGGCCTGGCTCGGCCAGCGGCGATGCGCCGTAATCGGCTGCCCCGGCGGCGAGTAGAAGAAGCCATCCCATCATTACGCAGTCACCTTCGCAAGATCCTCCAACATCAGCCCGGCGGTCGCCTTTGCGCTGCCGACCACGCCCGGGATGCCCGCGCCCGGGTGGGTGCCCGCACCGACGAGGTAGAAGTTGTCGACCACATCATCGCGGTTGTGGCCGCGCAGCCAGGCGCTCTGCCACAGCACCGGCTCGAGGCTGAAGGCGCTGCCCATGTGGGCGTTGAGATCGGCCTTGAAGTCCTTGGGCGCGTAGCTGAACTTGGTGATGATCCGGTCATGGATGTCGGGGATCAAGCGGCGGCCGAGCTCGTCGAGGATCATCTTTTCCAGCTTCGGGCCGACCTCATCCCAATCGAGCGGCATCTTGCCCATGTGGCTGACCGGGACGAGCGCATAGAAGGTGCTCTTGCCCGCGGGCGCCATGCTCGGATCGGTGACGGTCGGGTGGTGGAGGTAGATCGCGAAATCCTCGGGCACCACGCCGTTCTTGTAGATGTCGTCGAGCAGGCCTTTGTAGCGCTTGGCGAACAGGATCATGTGGTGCGGGATGCCGGGCCAGGTGCCCTCGAGCCCGAAGTGCACCACGAAGAGGCTGGGCGAGAAGCTCTTGCGACCCAGCGACTTGGCCATCTGGGGCCCGCGCGCGCTGCCCGACATCAGGTCCTTGTAGGAATGCATGATGTCCGCGTTAGAGGCCACCGCATCGAAGCGCTGGCGGAAGCCGCTCTTGGTCTCGACTTCGGTCGCCTTGGTGCCGAGCGTGTGGACCTGCACCACCGGATCGCCGACCCGCATCGTGCCGCCCAAGCGCTCGAAATGGCGCACCATCCCCGCGATCAGCCGGTTGGTGCCGCCGCGCGCCCACCACACGCCGCCGTCCTTCTCCAGCTTGTGGATCAGGGCGTAGATCGACGAGGTGTTCATCGGGTTGCCGCCCACCAGCAGCGAGTGGAAGCTGAAGGCCTCGCGCAGCTTGGGGTGCTCGATATAGCTCGACACCATCGAATAGACCGAGCGCCACGCCTGTTCCTTGATCAGCGCGGGCGCGGCCTTGAGCATCGACTTGAAATCGAGGAACGGCACGGTGCCGAGCTTGAGATAGCCCTCACGATAAACGCGCTCGGAATATTCGAGGAAGCGCGCATAGCCCGCGACGTCGGCGGGGTTGAGCTTGGCGATCTCCGAATTGAGGCTGGCCTCGTCGTTCGAATAGTCGAAATTGGTGCCGTCGGGCCAGTTGAGGCGGTAGAAGGGCATGACCTTCATCAGCTCGACATCTTCGGCAATGTCGTGGCCGGTCAGCTCCCACAGCTCCTTCAGACAGGGCGGATCGGTGATCACGGTCGGGCCGGCGTCAAAGGTGAAGCCGTCCTTCTCCCAGAAATAGGCGCGCCCGCCGGGCTTGTCGCGGCTCTCGATCACGGTGGTCGCGATCCCGGCCGATTGCAGCCGGACGGCGAGCGCCATGCCGCCGAAGCCGGCGCCGATCACGCAGGCGGTGCGGCCCGCATAACGTTCGGCCAGCGCGGCATTGACGCCCTTGGCGCCCGAAAGGTTGAGCTTCGCATCGGCGTTCATGCCGGGGTCTCCATGTTGAGAGGCTTGCCTGAAGAAAATAGCGCACGGATCGCGCGCGGGATAGCTACGGGGGGCTTGCCCGTGAGGATGCGCAAACGGTCGGGCCAGGTCGAGCGGCCCGCGTAGAAGCGCTCCACCAGCCGGCCTTGCAGCGCGTAGAAATGTTCGAACACCACCACCCGCTTGCCGGGCTCGGCGGCCTCGAACAGCATGCGGCTGAGCATCCGGTAATAGGCGGTCGCGCGCCAATGGCGTTTGGCGCGGCGCGCGCAGAAGGCGGCGAGTTCCTCGCCCGTCAGCTCGGGCTGCCGCGCGATCATCTTGGCGATGGCGAGCGCATTGCTGGCCGCAAACGGGAGCGTGTAGCTGGTGAGCGGATGCGAGAAGCCCCCGCGCGCGCCTGCCACCGCGACCCCGGGGATCGCGACCTCAGCCGACGCCGCGGCAAAGTCTCCGCCCGAGATCACGGGAAGGATCCCCGCTTCCTGGTCGATCACTTCGCCCTTCCAGCCATTGCGATGGGCATATTCGGCGACGCGGCCCTTCAGCACCTCGGCGTCCATCTTGGGCTGGTCGGCATAATAGGTGTCCTCGATGAACACCTCGTCTTCCGAGAGCGGCAGGACATAGACGAAGCGGTAGGCCTCGCCATTGCCGTGGGGGGCGATCTGGTCGACGCTCGCGTCCATGATTACCGGGCGGGTGAGGCCGTGGGGCGTCTCGCACTTGAAGTGCTGGCCGAGGAACACCTGCCAGCCGCCCGCAAGGTGCTTGGAAGGCTTGAACGGGCGGCAATCGATCACGCGCTTGGCCGCCATCCGCGTGCCGTCCGCCAGCGTGACGCCGCCTGCATCGAGGCTGGCGGCCTTGGTCTCCAGCATCACGCGCTCAGGCGGAAGTTCTTCGATCAGCGCGCGGTGGAATTCGGCGCTGGCGAGCGAGCGGTAGGAGGTGGGCAGAGTGCGGCCAAGGCCGGGGAAGGTGATGTCGTAGCCTTCGTCCCAGCCGTTGACGTTGAAGCCCGCCATCAGTGCACGTTCGCGCAGCGGAATGTCGGTCTCGAACCAGCTCCAGCGGTGGTGCCCGCCGAAGCTGCGTCCGGCCTCCACCACCACAAAGCGGCAGCCGGGGGCATGGCGGTGGAGCGCCAGCGCGATCAACCCGCCGGCGAGCCCGCCGCCGACGATGATCACGTCATGCGCGGATCGCTCGGGCGTGGGGGAAGCGGGGATTGAATCGACCATCGCGCATTGCCCTAGGCGAGGCGGCGGTATTGGGCAATCGAATGCAGGAACCGTCGAGGGTTTGTGCCGCGATTGCCCAAGAATTGGAATGTTGCAACATTACCCGGAAACTTTGGAGCCCGCCCGCGTTTCGCCGGTCAAACCCTCTCAAGGATCGCAACATCATGAAGAGCCGCCCCTCGCTTGCCCCGCTGACGCTCGCCCTTTTGCTTTCAGCCACGCCCGCGCTCGCTTCGGAAGATACCGAAGCCGAAAGCCCCGCGCCCGAGGAACAGGCCCAGCCCGAACCCGCGCCGGCCCCTCCCGCGCCCCCGCCCTTCGCCTTCACCAAGCCGGTGTTTGACGAGACCTGGGCGACCATCGGTCTCGGCGTCGGGATGGTGCCGAGCTATGCGGGCTCGGATGATTACATCGCTTTCCCGCTGCCGCTGATTGCCGGGCGCGTGGGCGGGGTGGGGATTGCGCCCAACGGGCCGGGCTTCGTGCTCGATCTCAACCCCGGCAAGCCCGGCCTCGCCCCGAGAAAGCGCGCGCGCCTCGCCTTCGGCCCGGCCTTCCGCTTCCGCAATGATCGCAACAACCGCATTGGCGACGAGGTCGTGGCGCGCGCGGGCAAGCTCGACGCGGCGCTCGAGGTCGGTGCCAATGTCGCGGTCAGCATTCCCAATGTGGTCAAGCCCTTCGACCAGCTCAATCTCGGCGTGCAGGCCCGCCGCGACGTGCTGGGCGCGCACGGGGGCTGGGTGATCGAGCCGCAGGTGGGCTACCGCGCGCTGGTGGGGAAGGGCTTCACCTTGCAGGCACAGGCGAGCATCGAGATCGTCACCGACCGCTTCGCCGATTACTACTTCTCCGTCACCCCCGGGCAGAGCGCCGCCTCGGGCCTCGCGCAATTCCGCGCCGATGGCGGGGTGAACCGGATCGGCACCACCGCGATCCTCGCCTATGATCTCGACCGCAATCCGCTGAACGGTGGGTGGTCGCTGACCGGGGTGGGCGGCTATTCGCGCCTGATCGGGGACAGCGCCGACACGCCCTACACTGCGGTGCGGGGCGATGCGAACCTGTTCATCCTCGGCGCAGGCGTCGCCTTCACCTTCTGAAGCAGCCCCTCTTTACGCAATCACTTGCCGATATGTTCCTCGATCGCGGTGATCGCCGCCTGCTCGATCGCCGCGATTTCGCCCGCATTGGGCTCTTCGTTCGCGATCTGTGTCTGCAGCGCGAGCATCTCGCTACGGATCGTCGCGAGCTTGAGTAGCGCGGGCTTTTCCGCCGCTAGCCGGGCGAGTTCGGTCAGCTCCTCCTCGGACATCGCACCCGTCGTAGAGCGGACCGCCTTGTCGAAGTCGCTGGCAACCTGTGCACTTGTGACTTGCACCTCGGAAAGGTCCTTGCCCGAGGTGATCTCTTCGCCGAGACCCTCCAGCATGCTGGCGTCCGCCATGCTGCGCGAGGCTTGGTCCACGATCTTCATGCCCAAGGGCGAACGGTAGAACGCGGTGAGATCTTCTGCTTCGCTCGGGGTGATGTACCGGGCAAGCAGCGCCCTCTTGCGCGGGCGGTATTCGTTCTCCACCCTCGCCATGACGCTTTTGAGCACCGGGCGCATGCCGCGCACCGCCGCATCAATAAGCCCGGGCTTCTCCTTCTCCAGCGCCGCGATCTCGGACACCTGGGCGTATTCGCGCGCGATGGCGGCCGTCAGGCTGTCATAGAACGTGTCCCAATTGACCGATGCGTCAATCGCTTGGATGAGCTCGCCATAGGCGGGGTGATCGGGGTCCGGGGCGGGGGTGATGCGCACGGGGGGATAGGCAGGCTGGTCCTGAGCGGTGGCGGGCGCTCCCGACAACGCCAGCGTAGCGGCGGCCAGCGCGGCCATGACAAAGCGTGCGGACGGACGGATCATCGGCATTCACCTGCTGCATCGATTCACCCGCCAAGCATAGCGCCGGCGCCCTGCCAACCCAAGTGCTGGACTGATGATCCACGATTTTTCGTCGCGCGCTTGCCTTGGGCTCCGGCCCGCGTCATCACCCCGGTCAAGCAACTCAGGGGAGAGACATGATGCACCCGTTCCGCAAGGCCCTTGCCGCAGGCACCGCGCTGCTGGCGCTCGCCGCAGGCCCGCTCGCTGCCGAGACCGTCGCGATCCGCGCCGGGAGCGTCATCACCGACGCTGCAGCCGAGCCGAGCGGCCCGGCGACGATCCTGGTCGAGGACGGCAAGATCCTCAGCATCACCCCCGGCCATACGGTCAAGGCCGACCGCGAGATCGACCTCAAGGGCAAGACCGTGCTGCCCGGCCTGATCGATCTCCACACCCACCTCACCGGCGATCCGGGCGGTGACTTCTGGAAGGAAGCGACCGAGCCCGACGAATGGGGCGTGGTCGTCGGCGCCAAGAATGCGCGGATCACCGCGCTCGCGGGCTTCACCACGGTGCGCGAGGCGGGTAGCGGGCAGGAGACCGCCTTCTCGCTGCGCCGCGGCACGGCCGAGGGCCTCATCGCAGGCCCGCGCATCATCGCCGCCGGCCCCGCGCTCGCGATCATTGGCGGGCACGCCGACACCAACGGCTTCCGCCCCGAGGTCAACGAATTGCTCGACACCGGCTATAACTGCACCGGCGCGGTCGAGTGCGCGGCGAAGGTGCGGCTCGCCAGCCAGAACGGCGCGGACATCATCAAGATCACCGCGACCGGCGGCGTCCTCAGCCAGCAGGGCCGGGGCCTCGAGGCGCATTTCACGCCTGAGGAAATGAAGGCGATTGCCGACACCGCGCACAGCCTTGGCCTCAAGGTCATGGCCCACGCCCACGGCGCGCGCGGCATCCAGAAGGCGGCCGAGGCCGGGATCGACACGATCGAGCACGGCACCTATCTCGACGAGGCCGCCGCCAAGGCCATGCGCGATCGCGGCGTGGTGCTGGTGCCGACGCTGATGGCGCTGGAGGGCGTTTCGGAAGGGCTCGGCAAGGGGGTCTATACCCCGGTGGTCGAGAACAAGATCCGCGCGGTCCAGCCACTGATGGCCTCGCTGGTTTCGCGGGCGCGCCAATTCGGCGTCACCGTCGCCTTCGGCACCGACGCGGGCGTCTACCAGCACGGCCGCAATGCCGAGGAACTGGCGCTGATGAAGAAGCAGGGCATGTCCGACCGCGAAGTGCTCGCCAGCGCCACCACCGTGGCGGCCAAGGTCCTCGGGATGGAGAGCCAGATCGGCAAGCTCGCGCCCGGCTATTCGGCCGACATCATCGCGGTCGCGGGCAATCCGCTGAAGGATGTGACGGTGCTCGAGACAGTCGACTTCGTGATGGTCCGTGGGCGGGTGATCGAATAGCGCCCGCCGCCCCGCAGCGAGCACCGCAGTGACCGACGACGCCATTCCCCCGCAGCCCTATCGCCCGGCGCATTTCCATGCCGTCGACGTGCTGCGCGGGATCGCGGCGATTGCGGTGCTGGTCTACCACTACAAGCACTTCTTCTACGATCCCGGCACCTTCGAAATCAGCGTGCCGGCGCTGGCCGACCAGTTTCCCTTCTATCACCTGCTCTGGCCGATCTAGCTGTTCGGCAATGGCGCGGTGCAGGTGTTCTGGGTGATTTCGGGCTTTGTCTTTGCCAAGGTCTATGCGGGCCAGCGCACGGCGGGCCGCGACTTCGCGCTGCGCCGCTTCGCGCGGCTCTATCCGCTGCATTTCGTCACGCTGCTGATCGTGGCGCTGCTCCAGCTGGCCGCCACGGCGCTGGTCGGCAGCAACCTGATCTACCAGTACAACGATCCCTACCACTTCGCGCTGCAGCTGGTCTTCGCTTCCAACTGGGGGCTGGAGAGCGGCTTTTCCTTCAACGGCCCGATCTGGTCGGTCTCGGTCGAGGTGCTGGTCTACCTGTTGTTCTGGCTGGTCGCCGAGCACCTGTTGAAGCGCGGCATCCTCGGGCCGCTGGCGATGGTGGCAGGCGCGGGGGTGATGCTCAAAACGGGGCTGGGCGAGGAGCAGATCTGGCAATGCGTCCAGTACTTCTTCATCGGGGCCGCGCTCTACCGGATCGCCGGACACCATGCCCGCCCGGTGCGCGACCTGGCCATCGTGGTGGCGCTGGCTGCGGCGGGGGCGGCGGCGTTCGTGATGCTTTCGGCCGACCTCAGAGTGAGCAACCTGCTGGTGCCCGTCGCCATCGTGCTGGTCGGCTGCGCGGCGATCATCGATCTCCACAAGGCGGGCGCAAAGGCGCGGGCGCTCGCCTTCATCGGCGACAGCACTTACGGCATCTATCTGTGGCATGTGCCCTTGCAGGTCGCGACGCTGATCGTGCTCCACCGGCTGGGCATCGCCGCCGAGGCGCGGTCGAGCCCGCTCTTCTTCACCGCGTTCCTGCTGGTGGCCTGCACCGCGGGCTGGCTGTCCTTTACCTTCTTCGAGAAGCCCGCCAACCGCTGGGTCCTGCGCCGGGCCGAGCGGCGCGCACAATCCGAAATGAACCCCGCTGCCCCGCCTGTAACCTGACCTCGCGCAGCGGCGAACCGGCCGCAGACATTACAGGGGGTCACCGTTCCATGCCTATCACCCACCAGAACGCCGTCCGTGCGGTCGCCGCCCTGCTGATCCTCGCCTGCGTCACCCAAGGCGTCTACACCGCGCTCTACGTCGCCAAGCTCGATGTGCCGCGCCAGCTGCTGTGGGGCACGGAAGGGCTGCTGTTCCCGCTGCTCGCCGCGCTCGCCGGGGCGGCGATGGTGCGGAGCGAGCGGCTGACGCTGGCCTTCGCCGCGATCGCCTTTGGCGCGGTGCTGAATTTTCTGCAGGTCGGCGTGGGCCTGACCTTGTTCTTCCCCTTCTCCGACGCCGCCAAGGCCGACCCGGCGCTCGCCCCGGTCGCAGGCGCGATCGTCGCCTTTGCCTTCTTCATCTACAACGCCGCCAAGCTGCTGCTGGGCTTTGCCGCGCTGCTGGTCGGCCTGTCGCGGATGTCGGCCGGGAGCAAGGCCCTCGGCGGAGCGACGGCGCTGGTCGGCGGCATCGCGATGATTGCCAACGGCGCAGCCATTGTCGGCGCGGGCGAGATCGCGGGCAGGATCGCAGGCGGATCGGGCGTGCTGGCGACGCTGCTGCTGGCGGTGTGTCTGATGGGGGCGACCAAAGACGACTGAGGGATCCCCCTTATTAACCCGATCAAAATCTGAGCGCGGTATTCTGACACCGAAAGGCTATCGGCATGTTTCAGAATATCGCGAATGACTTTGCTCTCGATACTGCCGCAAAAAGCATGTCATTGTCGGAGATACTGAGCGCGTTCAGTTTCGCCTTAGACATGACAGAGGGGCAGAGTCCGGGGCATAGCTTGCGGGCCTGCTGGATCGGAACCCATCTGGCCGCAGCCATCGGCCTGTCCGGTGCGGCATTACGCGATGTCTATTATGCAGTGATGCTCAAAGACCTGGGATGCAGCAGCAATGCGGCGCGCGTGTCCGAATTGTTTCTGGGCGATGATCGCGCGCTCAAATCCGGGTTCAAGCTGATCGGCACCACCGAAGCGGACTTTGCTGCATTCGTGACGGCCAATGTCGGCGTTGAAGCCGAAGCAGCGAGCCGCGATGCCGCGATTGCCAATCTTGCCGCTAATGCCGGTGTTATCCTGACCGAATTCATGGATACGCGCTGTACGCGCGGCGCCGATATTGCCCGCCAATTGCGGTTCTCAGAGGATGTGGCCACGGCCATTGCCCATCTCGACGAACATTGGGATGGATCGGGCCTGCCGCGCAATCTGTCCGGCGATGCCATCCATATCGGAGGCCGGATTGCCCTTCTGGCACAGGTTGCCGACGTGTTCTTTTCAGCCAAGGGCTCTGCGGCGGCCATTGCCGAGGTGCGGGCCCGCCGGGGCACCTGGTTTGATCCGGCGCTGGTGGATGCCTTTGTCGCCGTGGCGTCAGTGCGCGGGTTCTGGGAGCCGCTGGCCCCCGGCCTGATCGAGACCGCGATCTTCCAGTTGGAACCGGCAAGCCTGCGGGTCACCGTTGATGGCGATTATCTGGATGATATCGCCACGGCCTTTGGTCAGGTCATTGATGCCAAAAGCCCCTACACCGGCGGGCATAGTGACAGGGTCGGCCGGTTTAGCGATGCCATTGCCACACGCATGGGCCTGTGTGCCAGCGAACGCCGTGTGCTGCGCCGTGCTGCAATGCTGCATGATATCGGAAAGCTGGGTGTCAGCAGCACGATTCTGGAAAAACCGGGAAAACTGTCGGACGATGAATGGGTTGTGATGCGCAGCCATGCAATGCTGACCGGAGAAATTCTGGGCCGGGTTGGTGTGTTGCGCGATATGGCGATGATTGCCGCATCACATCATGAACGGCTGGATGGCGCAGGCTATCCGCTAGCGTTGAGGGCCGAGATGATATCGCTCGAAACCCGGATCATCAGCACCGCAGACTTTTTCGACGCCCTCACCGCCGATCGGCCATATCGCCCGGCCATGTCGGTTGATCAGGCTTTCTCCGTCATGCAGCCTGAAGTGGGCAAGGCCATTGATGGGGGATGCTTTGCAGCCTTGTGTGCCGAAGTCGACAGCATCGGCGGCATTCCAAAGGCACCCCTGCCAGAGATCAATCTGGGCTGGCAAAATCCGCAATAAGCTCAAGGCAAGTTGCCATCCCCGGGGGCAGTGGGCGGCCGCTTCGCCTCGGACCAAGACCCCTACTCCGCCAGAAACACGATCTTCGGCCCCGGATCGTCCATCGCGTCAACGGCATCGGCAAAGCGCGCCGTCCGGTGGGTCACGGGTTCGGACTTGAGCGCGCCGCAGGCGATGCAGGACAACACCTCGGGCACGCTCGCGCGCGATTGCACCCGGCCGGTGTGGATCGTGATCCCCTTGTAATAGGCCTGATGCAGCGGCACCGGCGTGGTGGTGCCGAGATGGATGCTCACCACGGTGAGGACGCCGTTGGGCGCGGTTGACTGCACCGCTAGGGCGAGCGCGGCAGGATCGCCCGCCGCTTCGACGACGATGTCATATTGCTCGGGCCGTTGCGGATCGGCGGAGGCTCGCGGCGCGGCTTGGGCGCCCACTGCTTCGGCCCGGGCGCGCCGTCCGGCGTCGTCATCGAGATAGGTCACGCGGCCCGCTCCCAAAGCCACCGCCGCCGCCGCCGCATAAAGCCCGACGCTTTGCGCCAGCCCGCCGATCACCAGCACGCTCGCGCCGGGACGCGCCTTGAGCGGCCCCGCCACCCCGCGCCAGCCATCGGCGATATTGTCGGAGATATTGGCGGCCACCGCGATGTCGACGCTGTCCGGGATCGGCACCAGCATGTGATCGGCAAAGGGCACATGCACCGCATCGGAAAAGCCGCCGCCAAAGTCCGGGCGCGGGCCTGCGGCAAGGCCATATCCGGAATAGGGAGGAAAGGCGCTGCACGAATTGGTCCAGCCGCGCAGGCACGCATCGCAGCGCCCGCAGGACAGCTGGAACGGCACGATCACCCGCGTGCCCGGCGCGACCTTCGCCTGCGGCCGGGCATCGATCACCTCGCCCACCATTTCATGGCCAAAGGCGAACGGCCCCGGAAACGGCACGCGCCCGGTGACGATGTGATAATCAAGATCGCACCGCGCCACCGCCAGCGGCCGGACGATCGCATCGCTATCGGATTTGAGCACCGGCACCGGCGCATCGCGCCATTCGAGCTGGCCGGGGGCGATGAAGGTCAATTGCCGCATGGTCATGACTGGCGCTCCTGCTTGGCGGCGAGCCGCAGCAGGAGCGCGGCGGTGATGACGAGATAGACGCCGATGATGACGTGGCGGATGACGATGCTGCCGGGACCGTCGGCCGTGGTCACCAGCAGCGCGTCGGCGACGGGCATGACCACCGCCACGCCCGCGAACCAGCCCAGCGCCCGGAACTGGCGCAGGCCCAGCAGCACCGCCGTTACCAGCGCGAGGAACACCGCGCGCGCGGCGTAGACTCGGACAAAGCCGGCATCGGCATCAGCCGCTCCGATCAGGCCAAAGCGGGCTGCAAACCCTGCCGGATCGGCAAAGGCCTGCCACGCGTTATAGGCCATCATGGCGGCAATCAATGCCGTCAACCACACGGCAAGGCTGCGCCATGGGAAGGGGCGGGGCGGGGACTGCGTCATCGGGGTTCTCCTGCTTTGCCCGAATCTAACGCAGCGCCCGCGCCCTCGTTACTGGCGAGATTGCAAAACAGATTTGCGAAAGCGCAACAATGTGCGTAGCCCTTGCGCCATGGCTCTGCCCGATGCGACCGATCTCGATGCGCTGGTTGCGCTGGCCCGATACGGCAGTCTCAGCGCTGCTGCCAAGCGGCGCAGCGTCGCGGTGTCGACCTTGTCGCGGCGGATTGACGGGGCCGAGGCGAGGCTTGGGCTCAAGCTGGTGGAACGCCACGCGAGCGGCGTGCGGCTGACTGCCGCCGGACAGCAGATCGCTAACGCTGCCGAGCCCTTGAGCAGCCAGATCGATCGTATCGCTCAGCTTGCCAGCGTGCTCGCGGCTGGCGCGACCTTGCGGCCGGTGCGGGTCTCGGCGACCGAATTCATCGTGTCCGATGTGCTCGCCCCGCAGGTCCCGGCGCTGCTCGGCGGCGCGGCGGCGATTGCGGTTGACCTTCGGTCGGAGCCTGATGTGGTCAGCCTCGCCGCGCGCGATGCCGACATCGCGGTGCGGATGGTGCGCCCGGTTGGTGCCAGCCTCGTGGTGCGCAAGCAGCGCGCGCTTGGCCTGACGCTCTATGCCAGCCGCGCCTATCTCGGGCCGCGCGCGCCCGATGCGCTCGATCTCGGGCAGGAGCGGCTGCTGGCCTATGATGACAGCTACGGCGCGCTGCCCGAAACCGCGTGGATCGCGGCGGGAGGGTGGTCTGAGCGGGTGGTGCTGCGCTCGGGCAGCACGCGGGCCTTGCTCACCGCGACGCTGGCGGGGGCGGGGATTGCGCTGCTCCCCGATGTGATTGCGCAGCGGCACCCGGAGCTGGTCGCGCTCCCCGGAGGGCCGCGCATCGCGCCGCGGGTGCCCTACATCACCTATCACCGTGACCGGCAGCGCGATCCTGCCGTGCGGCTGGTGGCCGATTGGGCGGCGGGGTGTTTTGACCGGCTCACCCGCAGCGCGCCGCCATTGCCTTAGCAGGCGCGCGCCTCTCGACAGCCTCGCCGAAACCGCCTAATCCTCCCCCATCCCCGGGGAGCGCGCTTGCGCTGAGAGGGGCGGGTAGCACCGTCCGACCCGTCGAACCTGAACCGATTAGCATCGGCGGAGGGAGTGGGCTGGTCGTCGCGCCAAATCCCCGCTCGCTTTCCGCCACGAGGAGAGAGCGCATCATGGCCGACATCAACAGCCCCGTCGAAATCGGCGTCACCACCGGGCCCATTCGCGGCAGCCGCAAGATCTACGTCGGCGCGCGCACCGGTTCCGGCATCCGCGTCGCCATGCGCGAGATTGATCTTGAGGGCGGCGAGCCCTCCGTGCGGGTCTACGACACCTCGGGCCCCTACACCGATCCCGCCGCCCACATCGACATCAACGCCGGCCTGCCGCAATTGCGCCGCGACTGGATCATGGCGCGCGGCGATGTCGAGGATTATGATGGCCGCGAGGTGAAGCCGGAGGACAACGGCCAGCTCGGCCCCGACCGCTCGGGCGGCGTCCCGCAGTTCCCGAACACGGTGAAGCGCCCGCTGCGCGCCAAGGCGGGCATGAACGTCAGCCAGATGCACTACGCCCGCAAGGGCATCATCACCCCCGAAATGGAATATGTCACCGAGCGCGAGAACCTCGGGCGCGAGATCGCGGCCGACATGGTGCGCGACGGGCAGAGCTGGGGCGCGGAAATCCCGACCATCATCACGCCGGAATTCGTCCGCAGCGAGATTGCGCGGGGCCGCGCGATCATCCCCAACAACATCAACCACCCCGAGTGCGAACCGATGGCGATCGGGCGCAACTTCCTCGTCAAGATCAACGCCAATATCGGCAACTCCGCCGTGGCCTCGAACGTCGCCACCGAAGTCGACAAGATGGTGTGGGCGACCCGCTGGGGCGCGGATACGATCATGGACCTCTCGACGGGGCGCAACATCCACGACACCCGCGAATGGATCATCCGCAACTCGGCCGTGCCGGTCGGCACCGTGCCGATCTATCAGGCTTTGGAGAAGGTCGGCGGCGTCGCCGAAGAACTCACTTGGGAAATCTTCCGCGACACGCTGATCGAGCAGGCCGAACAGGGCGTCGACTACTTCACCATCCATGCCGGCGTCCGCCTCGCCTACGTCCCGATGGCCGCCAAGCGCGTCACCGGGATCGTCAGCCGCGGTGGCTCGATCATGGCCAAGTGGTGCCTTGCGCATCACAAGGAGAGCTTCCTCTACGAGCACTTCGACGAGATCACCGAGATCATGAAGGCCTATGACATCGCCTACAGCCTCGGCGATGGCCTGCGCCCCGGCAGCATCGCCGACGCCAATGACGAAGCGCAGTTCTCCGAACTCTACACCTTGGGCGAGCTGACCCACCGCGCCTGGGCGCAGGATGTGCAGGTGATGATCGAAGGGCCGGGCCACGTCCCGATGCACAAGATCAAGGAGAACATGGAAAAGCAGCTGCAGGTGTGCGGCGAGGCACCGTTCTACACCTTGGGCCCGCTCGTCACCGATATTGCGCCCGGCTATGACCACATCACCAGCGGCATCGGCGCGGCGCAGATCGGTTGGTATGGCACCGCGATGCTCTGCTACGTCACGCCCAAGGAGCATCTGGGCCTGCCTGACCGGGATGATGTGAAGGTCGGCGTGATCACCTACAAGCTGGCCGCCCACGCGGCGGACTTGGCCAAGGGCCACCCGGCCTCGCAGGTGCGCGACAATGCGCTCTCCAAGGCCCGCTTCGAGTTCCGCTGGCGCGACCAGTTCAACCTGTCGCTCGACCCCGAAACCGCCGAGCAGTATCACGACCAGACGCTCCCGGCCGAAGGCGCGAAGTCGGCGCATTTCTGCTCGATGTGCGGGCCCAAGTTCTGCTCGATGCAGATCAGCCAGGACGTCCGCGATTTTGCCGCCAAGCAGAACAGCAGCCCGGAAAGCTTCCTCGCCTCGGAAAAGCTGGGTGCCGACACGGCCGAGGCGAGCCGTCAGGCGGCGCTCAAGGGCATGGCGGAGATGAGCACCAAGTTCCGCGATATCGGCAGCCAGCTCTATGTCGGGGCGGGCGACCGCGAGCATGATTGAGGCTTGTAAGCCGGTGGACAGTTACATATCCCCGCGCGCGTCATGCCCATGATTTGGCCCACCCATTATGCGCTGAGCGAGGCCTTGATCGTCGTCGGCGCAATCATTGCGATCAGGCGAACCTGGCAGCTTGACCGCTGGTTTGCGATCGGTCTCGCGGTGATTGCACTCGCCGGGTTGATCGGCGCGATCAGGATTGTCGGTGGGATGACCGGGAATATTGTCATTATTCATGATTTTCTATCGCGCTTTGGATCCTTGTTCGGGCTTGGCTGCATGGTCGGGGCGTTGCTGGGATGGCGAACCCCGCATGCCCCGATCCTCGGACTGACCGCTGCTGCGACGGCGCTGGCAGTGCCCGTGACGGGTCTGCCCATCATGGCCGCTTTGTTGCTGGGTGGGGCTGTTTTGGCCTATCGCGGGGCGGCGGGCGCCAAGCTTTTGGCAGCGATCAGTTTTGGGTCACTGGTGCTTGCCCCGCTCGCCAGCGCGCCCTTCCGCCCGAATGATCTGGCCATCGCCTGGCATGTCTTTCACACTCTGGTGGCCGCTTGGTTTGTCTTGGTCGGCATCTATGTCGCGACCTGTTTGGCGCCCCGCCGGGACGCGCCACTGTCATGACAATGGCGATTTTGGTCCCTTTGGCAGCTGTGGCGTCGTCCGGATTTCTGGTGTGGCTTGCCTACTTGCTAGGGTATCATGGTGGTCGGCGCTTCGAAAGCGAGGCTGAATTTCTGGCGCTCTGCACGCCATATGGCGGGGCCCGGCAGCATCTTCTCGATTTGGGTGGGCAGAGCGGCATCGCCTTGGTCGGCAATGGTCAGGTGCTGGTTGCAAAGATGGTTGGTGATCGGGTTGCGACCCGCGTTTTTTCGCCTTCGGCTATCGAGGCGTTCGATGTGACGCACACCGACCCTGGCGAGATTGTCGCAGTAAAATTGCACTTCAAGGATGTTGGTTTTTCAGCGGTGACGTTGAAGACAACATTGGGCACAATGCCTTGCTGGCTTGATCATCTGCAACCGAAAGTGTCCGCTCAATGATGCCGAAAACGCCAGACTGGGCCACCACGGATATCCTCGGGATTTCGCTGGTACTGTTTTTCTTCCTGATGATCGGCGAAATGGTGTTTTCGCGACGCCGCAATGCCGGGGCTTACGAGTTCAGGGATACAGCGACATCGCTGTTTATGGGGCTTGGCAGCCTGATCGTTGACGCGATTTATGCGGGCATTCATTTGGTGATTGTTCTCGCCGTCTATGATGTGCGCTTGTTTGATATTGGCTGGACGTGGTGGGCGTTGATCCTGTGCTTTTTCGCTGTGGATTTCGTTTATTACTGGGGGCACCGGCTTAGCCATGAGCATCGGCTGTGGTGGGCGAGCCACGTCGTTCACCATTCGTCGCAGCATTTCAACGGATCAACCGCGCTGCGGCAGTCTTGGACCGGGCTGTTGGGAATTGGTTTTTTCCTCCGCCTGCCGCTGTTCTTCATCGGCTTTCCGCCGGCAATGGTCGTTTTGTTTATCGTGATAACGGCGGCATATCAGCTTTGGGTTCATACTGAGGCAGTGAAGCGGATCGGGCCGTTCGAGTGGATTTTGAATACGGCTTCACACCACCGCGTGCATCATGCGACAAACCCCCGCTATCTTGATACGAATTATGGCGGGTTCCTGATCATCTGGGACCGCTTGTTTGGGACATTTGCCGCCGAAGTCGATGAAGAGCCGTGCCGGTATGGTATCGTATCCAACCTGGGCACCTTCAATCTGGTGCGCGTCGCTTTTCATGAATGGGCGGCGATTGGCCGGGACTTGGCCAGCGCGCGGTCATTTCGCGATGCGCTGGGGTTTGTGCTTGGACCGCCGGGATGGAGCCCGGACGGGTCGCGCGACACGTCTGCGAGCATAAAGAAAAAATGGGCTGCTGACGATGCGTCGTTCGTTCCTGCCGAATAGCGATGGCGCGGTGCGCACGGCGAGCGGCTGTCGCGCATCGCCCTGAAGGAAGGGCAGGCCCGCCTAACACCACCCGGGAAGGGGCAAGCCTGATCACGCTCAAGGAGGTCGATTTCCTCGACGAGCCCGGCGAGCAATGGTTCGGCCGCAACCGCAGCGTGCTCGAGAAAACGGGCGGGTAGGCGCCTAGCGCCCTGCCGCCCGGACGCGGCGCCTCACCACCCCCACGGCGCGGGCGGCGGGGTGACGGGGCGGGTGAGGTCGAACTCGACCCGGAACAAGCGCCCCTCGCGGCTGAGCTGATAGGCATAGGTCGCCGCCGTCACCTCTACCCGCCACACGTTGGTCACCGACTTGTCGAGGCCATTGGCGCGGAACATCGCGATGCTCTCCGCGTCCACCGGGAAGTCCTGCGCGCCCGCGCTGCCGCTGTCCGCCGTGTCCCCGCCATAGAAGGTCACCGCATCGGCCGATCCGTCCGCGTGGCGGTGGTCATGCTTGAGGCGCAGGCCGGTGGCCGTGCGGGTGATCAGCCAGGTGCGCGAGCGGTCCCACGTCCCGTCCTCGCCCTGCACATGGAACGGGATCGCCATGCGGTCCTCTGAACACTCGCGGAAATGCACCACCATCGCCCGGCCCGCCATATCGGCATCGGCCGCGTCGGTGGAGACGAGGCGCCCCGCATAGGCCTTGCCGCAATGGCCCGCCAGCGCCGCCATGAAGCGGGCTTGCGCATCCGCCTCGGCCAACTCGAGTGGCACAGGCACCGTCTTGCCGGGAACGACACACCCTGCAGCCGCCAGCAACGGCGCAAGAGCGAAAGCGACGAACACGGCAGAGCCGGGGCGGGCGAAAGCAGGGGCGAGGGCGCGAAGATTGGTCATCCCCCGTCCTGACCCGAGCCCGCGCAAAAGGCAAACCCCTCGCGGGTGAGCCTGATGGGAGGCGGTGTGAATGAAGCGGGCCCGGGCCACGCCCCGGCCCCGCCAACGCCCGCGCCTCAGAGCATCTTGCCCGCCAGAATCGCCGCCCACAGCGCCAGCGTCAGCCCCGCGCCGGCGATGGTCAGGCGGATCGCCAGCGTCAGCCGCCGCGCCTGCGCATCGATCGAGCGCACGAAGGCGGCAAACAGCCGCTGGCGCAGCGCATCGCCCTCCAGCCCCTCGCTCTCGAACTCCTCGCCCAGCAGCATCGCCTGGAGCAGCAGCCAGCTCGACAGGGCCAGCGGCACCAGCGCCGCGAGGCTGAGGAGGGTCATGACCGGCTGGCTCGCGGCATCAAGGCTGAGCGGCGCGCCGGGGCTGGCGGAGACCGGATGGGTACCGATGGTCAGCAGCAGCGCATTGAACCCCAACAGCGCGCCCGAGCGGACCGAGAGATCGAGATCGCGGTTCTCGAGAAATTCGAGATCGGCGACAAAGGCGGGATCGGGCGGATCGCCGCGCACGTGCTGGAACGCGCGCAAGGCATGGCGGAAGGACGAGCGGTGCATGGCCCCGATGTGCGATGAACCGCGCGGCGGAGCAAGAGGGGAGTGTGGGCCGCGGGGCCGCTGCCTGAGGCTGCGTTTCATCATCACCGCGCGGCAGGCGGTGCGGGAGGACTTTGCGTTGCCAGCCGCTGGCACCTGCGCCGCTGCATGCTAAGCCCAAGGGCAGGGTATCGAATCAAGGGGGGACAGCATGACCAGCATTCACCGCATCTCGGCCATCGCGCTCGCCGCACTGGCGCTGGCGCTTGGCGCGGCTCCGGCGCAGGCGACCGACAAGAAGGTCGACGTGCTCGGGATCCCCGCCGACATGCCCCGGATCGGCAAGACCCGCTGCGTGGTGCCCAATGTCTGCTTCAAGAAGGACGCGCCCACCATCGCCTCCTATGATCCGGGCGTCATCGGCAGCCCCAAGTTCCGCCCCGGCGAGGTGACCCTGCGCGACGGCACCGTGCTCAAAGGCACCGTGGCACTGCTCAACACCGCGGCCGACTGGGAGTTCGTGAAGCAGGTCGCGCTGGTCATCCCCGACGGCGAGAGCGCCGCGATCTTTCTCGGGCAGGAGGACGCGCTGCTGATCCGGCAGGAGCAGAAGGACGGCACGGACATCTATGACCGCTATGGCAACGGCTATCTGCGGCGGCTGGTGTCGGGCCGGATGCGGCTGTCATACAACCCGGCCGCCGGCACCTCGCGCCCGCTGTCCGACTTTGTCCCGGCGGGGGTGCTCAACAACCTGTCAGGCGCGCTCGGCCGCGAGGCGGTGATCGCCGCGCTGCGCGATGGCAAGACCGTGGGCGAGAGCCTCGGCGCGGGCAAGAGCCTGGGCAGCGCGGTATCCGACGCGCTGGGCTCGATCGAAATCACCGAGAAGGAATACCTGCTCTATGACGAGCAGAGCGGCACGCTCACCGCGATCACCAAGGCGAGCCACGGGCCTGCGATGGAGCGCATGTTCGCCGCCTGCCCCGCCGCCGATCCCAAGCAGGTCAAGGCGCTCGCCCGCAATTACGGCAAGATCGCCGAGGCGGTGACCTACTACAACAGCGTCTGCAGGTAGACCGAGGCGCCCTCAGGAGTTCTTCATGTTCTCCAGCCCCTTGATCCCGCCGGGCTTGGTGCTGGGCTGACTGGCGTTCTGCTTGGGTCCCTTGTCCGCCTTGGGCTTGCGCGCTTCGCGGCTCTTCTTCTGTTGGCCCTTGGCCATGAGGTTTTCCGATCGGGGGCGAGATGCCCGGGCGCGGGCGTGGGCCTGATGGGGGGCGGTGTCAATGCGAGCGCCGTTGCCCGCCCCGCACTCGGCCCGCCCTAGCGCGCCATCCCCACCATCACCCGGTCGAGCGCCTGCAAGAACCGCGAGCGGTCCGCCTTGCTGAACGGCGCAGGCCCGCCGCCGACCCCGTCCATCCCGGCGCGCAAGTCTGCCATGATCGCGCGGGTCGCGATGGCTGTGCTGATGCTGGCGGGGGTGAATTCCTCGCCATTGTGCTTGAGCACCCGCGCGCCCGCTTTCAGGCACCGCTCGGCGAGCAGGATGTCGCCGGTGACGACCACGCACTTGCCCTTGGGCAGAGCGTCGGCGGCCTCGGCGATCCAGTCATCCGCCGCGTCGAAGCTATCCGAGACCACCACGCGCTTCACCCGCGGGCTGTCAGGGATGCGGAACGGGGCGTTGCTGACCACGCGCACCTCGGCGCGGTAACGCTCGGCGACGCGATAAATCTCGTCCTTCACCGGACAGGCATCGGCGTCGATCAGAATGGTGACAGGGGACATCGCGCCAGCCTAGCCGAATGGGACGCGCGGCGTAAATGGCAAGCCCGGTCCTCCCCGGCACGGGGGGGTGGCGGAGGGGCGGGCGCTCTTGACACCCCGCTCGCGCCGCGAATAGCTTTCCGGTCGGGGGGAACCGGGAAATGACGAAACGCCATTTGTTGCCGTTGGCCGCGGCCGCGCTGCTGGCCGTTCCCGCGGAGGCGCAGCAGCTTCCGCTTCCCACGGCGCAGGAGCAGGCGAAGACCGTCGCGCGCTATTTTGCCCAATCCTCGGCCTGCAAGTGGTCGAACCCGATCATCGGCAACGCCCACGGAGCGCTCAACGGCTTCGCCTATCGTCTGGTGCTGGCCGAGCAGGGCAAGGCTGTGGCCGACACCGTCGAGCCGGGCAGCCTCAAACCCGAGCCCTGCGACGGGCCGGTCGACAAGGCGGCGCGCGATGCGGCCTTCATGATCACCTTCGAATGGCTGACCCGCCTCGCCGCGGCCGGGCAAATGAACGCGCAGGAGGGATTTGCCAAGGACATGCTGCGGCTGACCGAGGGCGCGCGCAGGGCCGAACCCGTCCGCGCCAGAATGGAGGCGGACATTCTGCGCAGCCTCGGCAACGACCAGCTCCAGGCGTTTTACCAGAAGATCTTCCAGGAGACATCGAACGAGTTCGTGCTCGCCTGCGACAGCCGCAAGGACAACGGCAAAAGCACGCGCGCCTGCCCGCCCGTCCCGCCCGAAGCGGCCGCCTATATCCCCCTGGCCAAGGCGCGGGTCGATGCGATCGAAGCAATGGCCTTTCGCCTCGACAAGGCGTTCGCGAAGGAAGCGAGAGGCGAGTTCGGGAGCGCATACCAGCTCGTCGACCCCAACAACCCCTACAGCTTCAGCACCGATTGCCGCGCGAACAACCTGGTGATCTATCCCGCCGCGCCGGATACCGAGGTGAAGCAAGGCGCCAGCACGGTCACGCTGCGCCGCCTTGCGCGGACCGATAATCTCGGGCGGATCAGCGTCAAGAAGAACCCGGACGGCAGCTATGTGCTGGCTGACCCACTGCAGGTCGCGCTACCCGAACTGCGCCCCACCTTCTACGCGCTCGACTTCCGCCTGTGCTTTACCGCCGACTAGGTGGAATGACCACCTCGGCCCCCTAGCCGAACACCCGCGCTGAACTGCAACCCGTCCCCACCAGCACCCGCCCGGCACGGGGTGAGGGCGCTGGTTGTGGTGGGGCGAGGGGCCTCCGACCCTCGCCTCCCATTCAGAGATTCAGTTCGTCCCACATGGTGTCGGGGTGGACGCAGCGCTTCAGCGTGGGGACTTCCTCGCAAGGGTCTTTGCACCGCTCGCGGACGACGGACGGGTCCGGACCATCCCAGCACCGGCGCGGCACTTCCCCGCAGGAGTCGAGCCATTCGCATTCCTGGCGGGGCGGTTTGCCGCAAAGCCCTTCCAGCCGGTCGAGTCGATCGCAGTTGATGACGCTCCGTTCGGTGGGGCTGATCGGGTCTCCCCCCCCGATCGTCGTGGCGGTTGCCATGGCCGGCGACCCAGCGGTCACGATCATGACGGAGGCGCAGATTGCAGTGAGAAACCGGTTCATAGCATGTGCTCCTGACTGAGGGCGATCAGTAGGTGATCAGGATATCGACGCCATTCTGGCTGGCGCCGAGCGAGGTGTCCTTGCCGACGGGCAGGCGGTAATCATGCGACTTGTCGCGCATTTCCTCGCGCACCCGTTCGCGTTCGATCCGTTCGGCGACTTCGCGCGCCTCGCGCATGTTGCGATCAAAGTCGCTTTGGGCGCGGGGGGTGGAGGGTCCGAAGAAATCCCGCTCGCCCATGCCGCGCTCGAACGGGCGCTCAATGGGGTCGAGCGGCCGGTGTTCTACAAGGGCGAGCAGGTCGGCTCCTACCGCCGCTATGACGAGAGCCTGACGCGCGCGTTGCTGCGTTCGCAGACGATGGGCGGCAATCCGATGTTCGGGCGGCTCGCCGGAATGGCCGAGCGCCACGCGCGCGATTTCGAGAGCCTGCTGGCGCGGCTTGCCGAGGGCAAGGCGGTCGAGACAGGGGCGCTCACCCCCGAAGATCCGGCCGAGTTCGACCGCTTCAAACGCGATTCCGCGCGCGAAAACTTTTGTCCGTCCGCTCTGTCGGATGACGAATTAATGGAGCAATTACAGGAGAATGGATGGGAGTAGGAAACGTGACACGGTGTAACTTTTGTAACCTTTGTTTGCGTCACCGCCTCCGCGGTGACGTCCTCGGTGCTGTTCCCCTTCGCTGCGCTACGGGGGCACCTGCGGCTCGCGCCGTGCGCTCGCGGCCCTCGCGGGCCGGATCACCGCCTTCCAAGAGGGGGAGCGCTGGTTCGGTCCGCCAACGGACGGACCGCAAGGCCGAACGGCCGCCCGCAGGCGCCCGAAGCGAAGTGGAGGAACAGCACCGAGGACGAACCCGCGGAGGCGGGTTCGCAAAACAAATCAAGCAGCCCGCTCGCTCCGATTCCGCCCCGCCAGCTTGGCGCTATACAGCGCTTGGTCGGCGCGGGTGATGAGGCGGCCGGGGGTTTCGGCGGGGGCTTGCTCGGCGAGGCCGAAGCTGGCGGTCAGGCGCCAGGGGCCGGCCGGGGTGATCAGCGGGGTCTCGGCGATGGCGGTGCGCAGGGCCTCGATCCGGGCGGCGAAGGTGGCAAAGTCGGTGGTGCGGGCGGCGATGAGGAACTCCTCGCCGCCGATCCGGGCGACCAGCCAGCCCTCCGGCACCATGCGGCGCAGCATGGCGGCAAAGTGGACGAGGCTGGCGTCGCCGCCGTCATGGCCGAGCCGGTCGTTGACGCGCTTGAAGTGGTCGATGTCGGCGATCGCGAGGGCAATCGGGGCGCTGCTCCCGGCCGACCACTCGGCCAGCTGCGCCAGGGCCGCGCGGCGGTTGGCGAGGCGGGTGAGCGGGTCCTCGTGCGCAAGGCGTTCAAGCTCGCCGCGCGAGGCTTCGAGCTCGAGGGTGAGCGCGGTGATCCAGCGGAAGGCGAGGCTCGCCACCACCAGCGGGATCGTTGTGGCGAAGACCATGGTGTGCGAATACTGGACCTGGCCGAACATGGTGAAGGAGGTGTGGGCGAAGAACACCGACGTGGCGACCGATCCGCCGACGACGATGATGCCGGTGCGGCGCACGCGGCGGCGCAGCTCGGACGGGGCGCCGGTGGCGGCATGAGAGGCGGGAAGCGGGTTCATCGCACCGCGCAGGATAGCAGACGAGGTGTCGCGAATGTCTTAACGCCGGGCTCCGGGGCCGGGGCGGGTGCGACGGGCCGATTAGGCGATCTGTGGAAAGCGTGCTACGGGCACGGTGCTGACGTCGAAATTTGCGACGGACTTCGAAATTTGCGCTCAACCACCCGGCCCCGGCCGCTTGGCGACTCCCAGACGACGACTTCCTTTCATCGGACGATACGACGCACGGCCCGAAGGCATATAGCCTGCGGGCAACCTATTGTTCTTGAAAGGAACATCGCATGAGCACCAAGACCGGAGTCGTCAAGTTCTTCAACACCGAAAAGGGCTATGGCTTCATCCAGCCCGACGATGGCTCGTCGGACAGCTTCGTCCACATCACTGCCGTGCAGGCCGCTGGCATGCACAGCCTCGATAAGGACCAGCGTCTGAGCTACGATCTCGAGCGCGGGCGCAACGGCAAGGAAAGCGCCGTGAACCTGGCCGCGGCCTGATCTGACTATAGGGAGCGGGGTGCTGCGGCATCCCGCTCCTGCGCCTAACGAATCCCGCCGATCCCCTCCCATGGCAGGACACCCCCGATGGCCCAGACCTACGAATTCTGCAGCGAGCGTGCCGACGAGGCCGCCGATCTTGCCGCCAAGGCGACGCTCGACAATGTGCGCGATCGCGAATTGCGCTCCGAGAAGACCTGGCGCGGCCTAGCCGAACAGGCGCGCAAGACCATCGCAGAGCGTGAGAAGGCGGAAGCCATCAGGGCCGAGCGCCGTGCGGCAGACGCCCCTGTTCCCGAACGCTCGGTCGGATAGGGTTCGCACCCGCGACGTTGCCGCCCGGATCGAGGCGCGGCCGCGCGGGGTCTCGTCCGATCGGGGGGTAACTAGAGCCCCTTGCGCCCGAACACCCGCGCCCGCACCCCGCGCCCGCTGACCCCGGTCAGCCCCGGCTCGGCAGGGGGCGGCGGCGGCGCTGCCGCGGGCACATCCGGATGGCGCACCTCGAAGCGCCCGCCGATCCCCTCGGCGAGCTTGCGCTTCTCGAACCACTCATTGGCGAGCGCCATCTTCTCGTCCTGATCCGCCGGCATGAGATCGAGCGGGAAGGCGCGGTCGTCGATAACGCGGTCGTCGGGCACGTGTTCAGGCGAGACGAAGCCGTGGGCAAGGTGCTTCAAGGGAACCAGTTCGTAGAGCGGCATGTCGGCGGGCGAGGGGTCGGTCTGGCCGATCATCGCGCCCGTCTCGTGGTGCAGCACCCGGTAGGAGAGGCTGCGATCCTCGGGTCCGAAGGTGTCGCCATCGGGGATGACATAGCCGTTCTCCGCGGTCGCGATCCGCATGAAGGCGAGGATCGTCTCGAAATTGGCGGTCCATGGCAGGACATTGGGCTCGACGATGATCTCGCGACCCAGCCAGTGGCGGGCGCCGAAGGTGCGGATGCCGACCAGCGGCGTGTCGCCGGACGCCGCGCGCGGCCCGAACATCTGGGGGTGGATGTGGAGCGGCCCGGGCACGCTGTCGCTCGCGGCGATGTGCTCGAACACCTCGCCCCCCAGCAGCAGGCCCGATTGCGTCCAGTGCATCGCGAGCGGCATGGCATGGTCGATCGCGATCCGCGTCAGCAGGGTGAGCACCGCGAGGCGCCGCTCGAACTGCGGCTGGCTTGCGCCCGAGCGCGGGCGGCCGATGGCTTCTAACATCGCCGCGATCTTGGGATCCTCCTCGACCCCGCCCATCACCCCGTGCGAGACCTCGAGCAGGACGTGGCCATAGGTCCGGCCGATGCGGCTGCGGATGTCGGGGGTGACGATCCCGGTATAGGGCGAGGCGAGCGGCCCCGCAAAATGCCGTTCGTCGCACGGCCCGTCGACATATTCGAGCGTGACCATCAGCTCCTCGGTCCCCTCGAACAGGCGGTAGAAGCGGCCCGGGTTCTGTTCGGAGAGATGGAAATGCGCGTTCGAGCGGATGCCCTCGATCCGCAGGAAATCGCGCATCACCGTTTCGAGATGATCGACGCGGGTATCGAACAGCAGCGCAGTCTGGATTCGGTTGGGGTAGAGCATGGCGATGGCGGGTCCGGGCGTGGATGACAGCCGCAAGGTGTTACGCCAGCAGGGTTAACTCCGGGTTGAAGCGGGCACTGCGCCGCCGTGGATTGCGCATTCGGCTAGCAGGTTGTCGATCGCTTTGGCGACCCCGAAGAACCCCGCCTTGGCGAGCGGCCAGGTGGCGCGGTCGAGATCGCCGAGCAGGGTGACGACCCGGCCCGGCTCGCCAAGCGTTGCGAGGTCGGGCGCGAGCGCGTCGCGGGTCCATCCGGTTGGCAGATAGGGCACCGCGATCCGCTCCACCCCCGCCGCCGCCAGCAGGGGCGCGAGCGGCTCGCCCGCGCGCCATTCCACCGCGGGGCAGCCGAAGGCAGCCGCGGCCTCGGCCATCCCGCCCGCCAGCGCGCCCTTGGCGAAGGCGAGCGCATGGGTGCCGGGCGCGTGGGGGGAGCGCGCTTCGGGCCGGGCGGCAGCGATCACCAGCGCGGGCGCGGCGGGGAGGGCGAGGGGGGCGTGGTGCGCGGCCTCGTCATGCAGCAGCAGTGCGAAGGGTTTTGCGAGGTCGGCGGCGGCGACGGGCGCAGGCAAGTCGAGCTTCTGCCGTGCGTATTCCTGCGGCTCGGTCAGCGGCTCGGCCTCGTCCCCCGCAAGCCGCGCAGCATCAAGCGCCCCCTCGGGCCGCCCGGCGGTGTAGCGCGCGATGTTGTCGGCCCGCGCGAGGTAGTGCTTGCCCTTGGTGTGCAGTCCCGCGACCCAGCGCCATGACAGCGTGTTCGACGCCGCGTCGCCGTCCTTCAGGTGCCGCAGGAAGAAATCCGCCCCGAGGCGCCAGTCGAGCTTCAACGTGAAAATCCAGATGCTCGCAAACCACATCCGCGCGTGGTTGTGGAGGTAGCCGGTCGCCACCAGCTCCAGCGCCCAGACGTCGAAAGCTTCGATCCCCGTGCGGCCTTCCACCGCCTCGGAATAGGCCTTGCGCAGGCCTGCATTGGCATCAAGAGCGGCCACAGCGCCATCGCGGCCGCTACAAAAATCCGCCCAGATCGCGGGGCGCTGTTCGAGGTAGCCCTTGAAGTAGATCCGCCAGAACACCTCGGCGATGAACTTTTCCGCCGCGCGGGGGCTGTGCTGGCCCAGCACCGCCTCCAGCACCTCGGTCTCGCTGATCACCCCGGCGTGGAGCCACGGCGAAAGCTGCGAGACATTGCCGCGACCCTCGGCCCTCGGGCCATCATCGGCATTGCGGGTCTCGGCATAGCGGCGGCCGGCGGCGGGGAGAAAGGCGGCGAGGCGCGCAAGCGCAGCGGCGCGGGTGGGGGCAAGGTCCATGGGCGGGCAATGCCTTGGCGTGGCTGCGGTTCCGGCCTATTCCTGCAAGTGAGGAGAGACCCAATTCAACACCGCTTGCCCTTGCGCCTTCTGCAGCTCGCCATGCTTGCGCTGGCCGCCGCCTGCGCTCCCGCCAAGACCGACGGCATCGACCCGCAAGGCAAGGCCTTCGATGCCGTCAAGCCGCAAGAGGCGGTCACCATGCTCGGCACCGAGCCGTTCTGGAACCTTGCGGTGACCGGCGACGGGGGGCTGTGGACCACCCCCGAAAACCAGCCCGGCGCGCGCTTTGTGGTCAAGCGCTTTGCTGGCAACGGGGGCCTCGGCTTCTCGGGCGAGGTCGACGGCAAGCCCCTCACCGCCACGCTCACCCCCGGCCAGTGCAGCGACGGGATGAGCGACCGCAGCTTCCCCTTCGTCGCCACTATCGCTTTGGGCGGGGAGACTCTGAAGGGCTGCGGCTATACGGATAGCCAGCCATTCACCGGCCCCGCAGCGCCATAAGGCGCGCGGGCGTCCTCACTGGGGAGAGACAATATGACCATGACCGGAGGCTGCCTGTGCGGCGCCGTGCGCTACACCTGCGAGAGTGACCCGCTGCTTTGCGTCACCTGCCATTGCAAGAACTGCCAGCGGCAGGCGGGCAGCGCGCTCTCGGTGATCATCGGCGTGCCCGAGGACGCGGTCGCCTTCGAGGGCACGCTCAAGACCTATAACGACACCGGCGATAGCGGCGCGACGGTGCGGCGGCAGTTCTGCCCGGAATGCGGATCGCCGGTCTTCACCCGGGTCGACAGTCCGCCGGGGATGATGTTCATCAAGGCCGGGACGCTCGACGATACCAGCATCCTGAAGCCCGCCTTCCACTGCTACGCCAAGAGCAAGCAGGACTGGGTCGACCTCGGCGACACGCCGAGTTTCGAGACCGTGCCCCAAGGCTTGTAACTTGGCGTTAGAACAGGCCGGGCAGTTCGCGCTGGGCCGGCGCGGGCGCTGCGGGCTGGAGCAGCTCGCGGCTCGGGAGGTTCAGCCCGGCGCTCTCGTTCTGACCGGCGTTGTCGCCCGTGCTGGCCGAAGCTGACGCGCTAAACGGAGTGCAGGAGCGTCCGGCAAGGAAATCGAGCGCCACTGCGGTCGAGGCCTCGCGCGGATCGCCGAAGGGCCGCGTGATATCGTCCCCGGCGCGGCAGGTATTGGGCACGAAGGGCCCGATCCCGAAGAAGTAGTCGCCCTGGTTGTTGGCGTTCACGGTCTGGAAGGTCACCGCCCGGACGCGCAGATCGCAGGCGGCCAGATCGAAGCCGAACTGGCCGACCGGCTTGCCCGAGGTATCCGCGCCGATCAGCGCGACATTATTGCCGAGATAGGGCAGCATCGCATTGATAATGAGCTCGCTCGCCGAGGCGCTGGCCTGCGTGGTGATGAAAGCGATGCGGGTCGGCGCGATGGCATTGGCCTCGTTGCGGAACAGGCGGGTGGTGTTTTCCGAGGCCTTGGAGGGACGCAGCACGGTGCGGCTGAACACCTGGCCGGTGCGGCCCCGGCCCATCAGATCGCCCATCGTCTCGGCCACGCTCACCAGCCCGCCGCCATTATAGCGCAGGTCGATGATCAGCTCGGTCACCCCTTGCGCGGCGAACTGGCCATAGGCTGCACGCAGCTGCGCGGCGGCATCGGACACGATGAAGGTGCGGAAGTTGAGGTAACCGACCCGCCGCCCGCCATCGTTGAGGATGGTGACGCCGTAGCGATCGGAAATCGGATCGAGCGAGAAGTCGCTCTTGGTGATGTTGGTTTCAACCGTCGCCCCGCCGGGCTGGACGAAGCGCAGCACCCGCGCAAGACCGGCGGTGGACGGGCCGAGCGCATCGACCACGGCCTGCGCCCCGCCGCTCGCCATCAGGCTCGAGACGCTTTGCAGGTTGGCGCTGGTGGTGCCGATCGCGGTGATCTCGCTCCCCCGGTCAAGCCCGGCGGCAAGGCCGTTGGTGCCTTCATAGGCCTCGACCACGAACACGCGGCGCGCGGCGTTGTCGAAGCTTAGACGAATGCCGAACCCGGCGCTGGAGCCGGAATTGATCAGTGCAGTTTCTTGCGCGATCGAGGTGGAGAAGGTGAAGCCCTGATCGCGGCCCTGCGCGCGGGCGGGGGCGACGCGCGCGTCGAGGAAGCTCTGCACCGAACTGAAGCTCGCCGGGTTGGCCGCGGCGAGCAGATCGGGGAACAGATACCACTCATTGAGCACCTGATCGGCAAAGTCTTGCTGCGCGCGCAGCGAGCAGGCGCCCGAGGTCGGCGTCGGTGTCGGGGTGCCGCCGCCGCCGGTGGGCGGGGCGGAGGAGGACGCGCCCCCGCCGCCGCAGGCGGCAAGCTGGAAGGCCAGAACAAGGCTGAGGGCAGTGCGACCGACACGCATGGCAGGAATCTCTCCGGGGCATTCTCGCGCGCCGTCTGGGCGGCGCGCATGGGCAGGAATGCCCCGCCAAACGCGCAAGAGCAAGCACGCCTGACACGGTTCGACCCGTTATGGCGCAAAAAAACGTGACCTTTTTGCCTGCATTTGCAGGGTTTTCCGCAGAATCCGCTGAAAATGCCCTTGCCTAGTCTCGCAAGCCGCATCCGAAGGGACTAGCACGAGGCCAGTGAAAAGACAGAATCATGACTAATTTCCCCGCCTGGCTTGCACCCCATGTGCCCGCGTCCGCGCGTCATCCCGGTCTTGCGATCGCGCAGCTCGGCTCTGCGCAGAGCTTTGCGCGCGGCGGCTTTGCGCTGACGAGCCCGGCGTTCCGCAGCGGCGAGGCGCTCGATCCGAGCTTCACCGCCGAGGAAGAAGACGCGGTCGCTCCGCCGCTCGAATGGAGCGCGCCGCCGCCCGGCTCGGCGGAGCTGGTGCTGGTGGTCGAGGATGCCTCGAACGCGGCCGCTGCCGATCCCGCCTGCCACTGGCTGGTCTGGGGCCTCGCCGGCCAGCGCGGCAAGCTGCTTGAGGGCGAGGTGCCGCCGCGCACCGGCAAGAACGCGGTCGGCAATTCCGAATGGCTGCTGCCCGCTCCGCCCGAAGGCGAGACGCGCCACTACCTGTTTCAACTTTTCGCGACTGACCTGCCGCTGGTGCTGATGCCCGGCGCAGGGCGGGCGGAACTGCTCGCATCATTGCAAGGGTCGATAACGGCTTGCGCGGTGCTCCACGCCACCTTCACCGGTGGCGGAGACGAGGATGCGGACTGGGAAGACGATGATTTGTGATCAACCTGCCACTGACATAAGGGAGTAGACAATGGCTGGAACGACCAACGCACTGCAGAAGCCGGTGACCCTTTCGGGTGACCTGGAAGCTGTGATCGGCAAGGGCCCGATGACCCGCGCTCAGGTGACGTCGAAGGTGTGGGAATACATCAAGGCGAACGACCTTCAGGACAAGACGGACAAGCGCCAGATCAATCCCGACGCCAAGCTCGGCGCGGTGATCGGCAAAGACCAGATCTCGATGTTCAAGATGACCGCTGCGGTCTCGAAGCACCTGAGCTAAGCCTGCCGGGCGCCGCTTGGCGCACGTGCGAGCTTGCACACATCAGCGGCGCGCGATCCGGTAGGGTCCGCGCCGCTTTTGCGTTTCTGTGCCCTTCCACGAGAGGCGCAGCATCCCTGCCTCGGCCAGTGCATCGGTGGCGGCGTGGACCGCCTCCATCTCGGCGCGCCAGTCGCCCTGCGGCCCTGCCAGCAGGCGCGCGGCCTCACTCGGGCAGATCGTGGCGCCCTCGGCGCGGCTTGCGAGCAGGGCGAGGATCACCTCCCCGGCTGTCACTGTGCCTTGCGCCTCAATGGCAGGCACTCGCCCACCCACAGCGCGAGCAAGATGATGGCCGGCTGCGCAAACATGCGCGGCACGTGATAGGCAAGGCCGAGCCCGCCGCTAGCCTTGGCCATGTCGAGCGCGAAGTGGTTGATGTTGGCAGGCCACACGCACAGGGCATAGGCCGCCAGCCCCCACCCCGCCGCCTGCCGCAGCGGCTTGGAGAACGGCTGCACCAACCCGATCGCGCCGAGGATTTCGGCCAGCCCCGTCCAGAGCACCACCGCCTCGGGGGCGGGCACCCAGTCGGGCATGATGGTGAGGAAGGGCGCAGGGCTGATGAGGTGGATCACCCCGGCGGCGAAGTAGAACACCGCCAGCAGCCAGCGAAGGGCGGTCTTTGTCATGCGCCGGGCTCCCAGCCCGGAGGCGCGAGCTTGAACCCCGCAAAATCGAACCCCGGCACCACCACGCAGGAGACGAGGCTGTAGCCATGCACCGCCTCGCCGAAAGGCCGCGCCGCCTGCCATTCGCCGGGCGCGACGAGGCCCTGCAATTGCTGGCCGGCCGTCACATCGGCCCCGAGGATCACCGACCGTGCGGGGCCTGCATCGCTCGCCGCCAGCCGCAGCTCGACCGGATCGCCCGCCTGCCACAGCCACAGCTCGGCCGCATCGACCGTGTGCCAGTGCGAGGCTTCGCCGCTGCGGAGCAGGAAGATGATCGCGGTTCCCTGCGCGCGGCCGTCCGGCCCCGTCTCGCCACGCCACGTCTCGCGATACCACCCGCCCTCGGGGTGCGCCGCAAGGCCCAATTGTTCGATGAGCTCACTCGCGCTATCCATGCCGCATACCCCCTGCCTGTCCGGTCACCTGCCGGTGCAGGCGCTCTAGCTTCGGGAGCCTCCCCCATGCAACTCTCCGCGCCTTCACGCCTCGTTCTTGCCGCGCTCCTGCTTGCCAGCCCGCTCGCAGCGCAGCAGGCCAAGCCCCCCGTGATCGACGACGCCACCGCGGCCGCCATCGCCAACGCCGCGCTCGAAGCCGCGCCGGTGTTCGACGGGCACAACGACGCGCCCGGCCAGCTGCGCCAGCGCTTCGACAACCAGATCAACGCCTTCGACTTCACCGACACCATGGACGAGCACGACCACGTCGGCGGCGATGACGGCGCGATGCACACCGATCTCATCCGGCTGATGAAGGGCAAGGTCGGCGCGCAGTTCTGGTCGGTCTATGTGCCGCACAACGCCAACGAGGCGGCGGCGATCCAGCAGACCATCGAGCAGATCGACGTCACCAAGCGGCTGATCGCGCGCAATCCCGATACCATGCGCTATGCCCTGACCGCCGATCAGGTCGAAACCGCGATGCGCGAGGGCAAGGTTGCCTCCCTGCTGGGGATGGAGGGCGGCTATTCGATCGGATCGAGCCTTGCCGTGCTGCGCCAGTTCCACGCGATGGGCGCGCGCTACATGACGCTGACCCACAATTTCAACATCCCTTGGGCCGATGCCGCGACCGATGCGCCCAAGCATGGCGGCCTCACTGCATTCGGCATGGACGTGGTGCGCGAGATGAACCGGCTGGGGATGCTGGTCGACCTCTCCCATGTCAGCGAGAACACGATGATGGACGCGCTGGATGTGGCCAAGGCTCCGGTGATCTTCAGCCACTCGGGCGCGCGCGGGGTGACGCCGCATCCGCGCAACGTGCCCGATGCCGTGCTGGCGCGTCTGCCCGAGAACGGCGGCGTGGTGATGGTGGTCGCCCTGCCGCGCTTCATCGACGAGGATATCCGCCAGTGGGACGCGAAGCGCGCGGGCGAGTTGGCGCGGCTCAAGGTCGTTCACCTCGGCAATCCCGATGCCGCGACCAAGGCGTTTGCGGACTGGCTCGCCGCCAATCCCGAGCCCAAGGCGTCGATCAACGATGTCGCCGACCATATCGACCACATCCGCAAGATCGCCGGGGTCGAGCATATCGGCATCGGCGGCGATTATGACGGCATGCCGATCGGCCCGGTCGGGATGGAGGATGTCAGCGGCTACCCCGCGCTGTTCACCGAACTCGCCAAGCGCGGCTATTCGCAGGCCGAGCTGGAGCTTATCGCGAGCCGAAATATCCTGCGGGTGATGCGCGCGGCCGAGGCCTACGCAGCGAGCGTGGCCGGAGAGCCGCCGATCGAAACGCTGATCACCCCGCCCGCCAAGGCGGAGTGATAGGCGATCAATGTGCCATTGCGATCGCCGGGACGATCCACACGAGGCTCATCGCGATCACCGCAAAGGCCAGGCTGAAGCCCAGCACATAGCGTAGGCCGGTATTGCTGACCGCACCGCGCGCGTCTTCGTCATTGATGCGGATGGTGTCCTTCGGATCGGCCATCGTCGCTCTCCCCTTGTTGTTGACGTAGCGGAACTACCTTCCGCTACGTCAACCAACCGCGCGGACGCCAATTCGTTCCCGCGCGGCGGTGGGAGGGCGGGAGGCGAGCGCTTCAACCCGCCGCAGCGAGCTCGCTGGCGAGCTTGAGCACCTCGTTCCCGTCGTCTTGCTCGACCAGGTAGGCGGGGTTGTCATGATCGCCGTTGCGGGTGATCTCGGCGCCCTTGATCTTGCGCGTCACCTGGCGCTCGTAACGTTCCTTGATGATGCCGGTCGCGTTGCCGGAGCCCCAGCTCCAGGAGACCTTCTGACCCATGCGGAATTTGTCGATCATTGATCGGCGGCGGCGGCGGTGGCCGGGGTGGTGATCCCGTCGGTCGAGCTGTCCTCTGACGTGGCTGCATCGGCCGCGGCATCGGGCTTGCGCGCGACATTCATCTGGCTCTCGTCGGCATCCTGCGTCAGCGCGCCGGTGACCCAGATCAGCGTCATCGCGATGACCGCGCCCGCAAGGCTGAACAGCAGCACCCAGCGCACCACGCCCTCATTGCTCCCGCCCTTGGCGTCGGTCTCGTCGATGCTGGTGCGGCGTTTGGGATCGGGCATGCGCGTCTCCTGCTAAGTCAAGCAGGGGACCATGCCAGAGCGGCGACCAAGTTTCGCTGCGCTGTGTTGGTGCGGAGCGGAAACGGGGCAGGGCGGGCCTGCCGCCGGTTCAGTCGCGCAGCAGTTCGTTGATGCCGGTCTTGGAGCGGGTCTGCGCGTCGACGGTCTTGACGATCACCGCGCAATAGAGGCTTGGGCCCATCGTGCCGTCGGGGAGCGGCTTGCCCGGCATCGAGCCGGGGACGACCACGGCATAGGGCGGAACGCTGCCCATGTGGACCTCGCCCGTCGCACGGTCGACGATCTTGGTCGAGGCGCCGAGATAGACCCCCATCGAGAGGACCGCGCCTTCGCCGACGCGCACGCCCTCGGCGACTTCGGCGCGGGCGCCGATGAAGGCGTTGTCGCCGATGATCACCGGCTCGGCCTGCAGCGGTTCGAGCACCCCGCCGATCCCCGCGCCGCCCGAAATGTGGACGTTCGCGCCGATCTGCGCGCAGGAGCCCACGGTCGCCCAGGTGTCGATCATGGTGTTCTCGCCGACGTAGGCGCCGATGTTGACGAAGCTCGGCATAAGAACTGCGCCCTTCGAAATATGCGCCCCGCGCCGCACGACCGCGCCGGGAACGACGCGGAAGCCGGCATCGCGGAAGCGGTTCTCGCCCCAACCGGCGAACTTGAGCGGCACCTTGTCATAGGCCGGCGCACTCGCCGCGCCGCCTTCGACCACCGCGTTGTCGTTGAGGCGGAAGCTCAGGAGCACGGCCTTCTTGAGCCACTGGTTGACCTGCCAGCCACCATTGCCGTCGGGCTGGGCGACGCGCGCTGCGCCGCTGTCGAGCAGCGCCAGCGCCTGCTCCACCGCCTTGCCCACCGGATGGCCGGGAGTGACCGAGGTGCGGTCTTCCCATGCGGCTTCGATGGCGGTGATGAGGCTGTCGGTCATGGGCGTGCTCCGGCGTCAGGTTACGAAGCCGCGCCTAGCCGCGCCGCGCGCGCTCGGCAAGCGGGGGCTGCATGGGGCGGGGCGGCATACGTAAACCGCCCCCAGCCTGGGTGTTACGCGGGCATCCCGGCGGCGAGCGCAAACTGGTAGGCGCGCTCGGCCAGCGGGCGCACGCGCTCGCTCATGGCTTGAGCGTGGGCGCTGGAGGCGGTGCCGTCGATCACGCGCTTCTTGATGCCCTGCATGATGCCCGCGAGCCGGAACAGGTTGTAGGCAAAGTACCAGTCCATCGGCGGCACGGGGAAGCCGGTGCGCGCCACATAGCGCTCCACCGCCTGCTCGACCGTGGGGATGCCGAGCGCTTCCAGATCGAGCCCCAGCAGCCCCGCGCGGCCATCGGCGGGCTGGAACCAGTTGAGCATCAGGTAGCTGAAGTCCGCAATCGGATCGCCCAGCGTCGACAGCTCCCAGTCGAGCACCGCGATGATGCGGGGTTCGGTCTTGTGGAAGATCACATTGTCGAGCCGGTAGTCGCCGTGGACGACGGATGAGCCATGCTGCGGCGGGATGGTCTGCGGCAGCCATTCGATCAGCCGTTCCATCTCTGGCATCAGCTCGGTTTCGGACAGCTTGTATTGCTTCGACCAGCGCCCGATCTGGCGCGCGCAATAATCGGTCGGCTTGCCGTAATCGCCCATCCCGATGCGGTCGGGCTGGTTGAGGTGCAGGTCGGCCATGGTGTCGATCAGCGCGTGGTACAGCTCGCGGCGCTCGTCGGGCTCCATGCCGGGGAGCGCGCCGTTCCACAGCGAGCGGCCATCGGCCATGCTCATCACGAAGAACTTGGAGCCGATCACCTCGGGGTCCTCGCAGAGCCCATAGGTGCGCGGCACAGGGAAGCCGGTCGGGAACAGCCCGGTCATCGCCGCATATTCGCGGTCGACCGCGTGGGCACTGGGGAGCAGTTTGCCGAAGGGCTGGCGGCGCAGCACGTAGCTCGCAGCCGGAGTGTCGATCCGGTAGGTCGGGTTCGACTGGCCGCCCTTGAACTTGGTGTAGCTGATCGGGCCTTCGAAGCCTTCGACATGGGCCTCGAACCATGCGGTCAGGGCGGCAAGGTCGAGCGCGTCCTTCTCGGTCACGGCGACCGTGCCGACCATTTCCTTGTCGAAATCGATCTGGGGCGCGTCAGTCATCAGTCGAACACCACTACCGTGCGCGCGGAGTGCCCGGCGCGCATCGTGTTGAAGCCCTCGTTCACCTGCTCGAGCGTGATGCGCTCGGCGATGATCGTGTCGAGATCGAGCAGACCGCGCAGGTAGAAATCGACCAGACGCGGCAGATCGACCGGGAAGTGGTTCATCCCCATGATCGCGCCCATCAGCTTCTTGCCGCTGAGCAGGTCAAAGGCGCCGAGCCCGACCTTGCAGTCGAGCGGCATCATGCCGAGGATCACCGCAGTGCCCCCGCGCTTCAGCGAGGCGACCGCGAGATCGGCCGAGGCCTGACGCCCGACCGCCTCGATCCCCCAATCGACCCCGCCGCCGCTGATCGCGATGATCTGCTTGGCGGCATCTTCGGCGAGCGCATCGACGGTGTGGGTCGCGCCCAGTACTTCGGCGAGCGCGCGCTTTTCGGGGAGCGGATCGGCGGCGATGATCTTGCCTGCGCCGGCAATTTTCGCGGCGTTGATCGCGGCAAGGCCGACGCCCCCGCAGCCGACCACCAGCACGGTCTCACCCGGGGTGACCTTGCAGGCGTTGAAGATCGTCCCCGCGCCGGTCGTCACCGCGCAGCCGAGCAGGGCGGCGCGGTCGAAGGGCATGGCCTTGTCGATCGCCACACAAGCGTGTTCGTGGATCAGCATCTGTTCGGACAGCGCCGAGAGGTTGAGCATCTGCGCAACCGGCGCGCCATCGGTGAAGGCGATGCGCGGCGCTTCGCCCTTGCCGCGGCGGGTGTCGCCGCCGAGGCACAGTGCCATGCGGCCGGTGACGCAGAACTCGCAATGCCCGCAGAAGGCCGAGAGGCAGGAGACGACATGGTCGCCCGGCTTGACGGTCTGCACCTGCGATCCGACCGCGCGCACTACGCCCGCCGCCTCGTGCCCCGGAATGCAGGGGAGCGCGTGGGGGTAGTGCCCGTCGATGAAGTGCAGGTCCGAATGACATAGCCCGCAGGCTTTGGTGTCGATCAGGACTTCATGCGGGCCGGGCTCGGCATAAGTGACCTCGGCGATGCGAAGGCCTTGGCCGGGGGCTTCGAGAATGGCGGCTTTTGCCAAAGGTGTTCTCCCATTTCCGCCCTCCTCTTGAGAGGAGGGCCGCGAGACTTGGTGAGCGCAGCGAACCTAGTCGCAGCGGGGTGGTGCCGCGGCGCTCGCTACGCTCGCCACCACCCCCCGACCCCCTCCTCTGAAGAGGAGGGGGAGTTAGGCGTCAGCGCGCCCCCATCAACGAGCAACGCCCATGTCGCCCGAGCTGAAGCTCGGGGCGTCATTGGCCGCCCGCCCGTGGTTGCCGCGCAGGGCGTTCGCCGTCGGCCCCGGGACGGGGGCGTGCTTGGCGAATTCCATGTGCGCGATCGAGCGGGCGTGGACTTCGTCCGGCCCGTCGGCGAGGCGCAGAGTGCGCTGGTGGGCATAGGCCGAGGCAAGGCCGTAGTCTTCCGACACCCCGCCGCCGCCATGCGCCTGGATCGCGTCGTCGATGATCTTCAGCGCCATGTTGGGCGCCTGCACCTTGATCATCGCGATTTCCTGCTTGGCCGCCTTATTGCCGACCTTGTCCATCATGTCGGCTGCCTTGAGGCAGAGCAGACGGGTCATGTCGATGTCGATGCGGGCGCGCGCGACGCGCTCTTCCCAGACCGAATGCTTGTAGACCGGCTTGCCGAACGCCTCGCGCTCCTGAAGGCGGCGGCACATCTTGGCGAGCGCCTCTTCGGCGACGCCGATGGTGCGCATGCAGTGGTGGATGCGGCCCGGCCCGAGGCGGCCTTGCGCGATCTCGAAACCGCGGCCTTCACCGAGCAGCACGTTGGCGACGGGGACGCGCACGTCCTTCATCTCGACTTCCATGTGACCGTGCGGGGCATCGTCATAGCCGAACACGGGGAGGTGCCTGAGGATGTTCACGCCGGGCGTGTCGATCGGCATCAGGACCTGCGATTGCTGCGCATGACGCTGCGATTCCGGATTGGTCTTGCCCATCACGATCGCGATCTTGCAGCGCGGATCGCCGAGGCCCGACGACCACCACTTGCGCCCGTTGATCACATAGTGATCGCCGTCGCGCTCGATCCGGGTCTCAATATTGGTCGCGTCCGAGGAGGCGGTATAGGGCTCGGTCATCAGGAAGGCCGAACGGATCTCGCCGTTCATCAGCGGGCGAAGCCACTCTTCCTTCTGCTCGCGGGTGCCGTAGCGATGGAAGACTTCCATGTTGCCGGTGTCGGGCGCTGAGCAGTTGAACACTTCAGACGCCCAGCCAAGACGGCCCATTTCCTCGGCGCACAGCGCATATTCGAGGTTGGTGAGGCCCGGGCCGTCGAATTCGAAGGTGTCGTCGACGTGGTGGTGGCTGTCATTGCGCGGCGGCATGAACAGGTTCCAGATCCCCGCTTCCTTGGCGATCTTCTTCTTGTCCTCGATGATCTGGATCACCTTCCAGCGGCTGCCCTCGGCATCCTGCGCCTTGTAGACATCCATGTTGGGGCGCACGTGCGTCTCGATGAAATCGCGCACGCGGTCACGCCAATAGGCCTGCCGTTCGGTGGGTTCGAAATCCATGGGGGGTTCCTCTCGTCCTCAGAAGTAATCGAATCTTTGCGTGACCGTGGCAGAGCCTCACGCCCCCGCCAAGCTCTCATTTCTATGGCGTGACCACCCTGGCAAGCCCGCGCTCGCGGGCGATCCGGGCGGCGATGCGGGTCTCGTGATCGGCGCGGGTGATGGGGAAACGCGCAAGCCAGAAGGCCGCCGTCACCGCCAGCACCGTGGCCACGAGCAGATAGGCAATCGCGAGATTGCGCACCACGTCGGGTGCGACCGCCGCTTGGGTTGTGCCCGGCGCGAGGCCCACGGTCTGCACGATCAGGCTGGTGAGCAGAATGCCCCCGCCGGTCGCGGCCTTGGTGACCAGCCAGTTGCCCGCATAGAACGTCCCCTCGGCGCGCTTGCCGGTGCGCTCCTCATAGGCCTCGACAATCTCGGCGACCATCGAGGTGGCGGAGATGATCGTCACCACCCCGGCGGTATTGGCCGCGACCATGAAGCCCATGAACAGCGCGGTGGAGAGCACCGATCCGGTGGTCGGCCAAAGCCCCGTCAGGAACATGACATAAGGCGTCGCCGCGATGGCCAGCGTCACCAGCGATCCGGCCGCGCCGCTCATCGGCTTGCCGAAGCGGCGGTGGAGCGGGCCGACGATCAGGAACATCGCGATCACCGAAAGCCCCAGCGCCAGCGGGTAGAGCTTGAAGGCGAGCTCGCTGAACTGCCAGACATAGCGCGTGACATAGAGCGTGATCGACAGCGACAGCCCGGTACTGACATGCGCCGCGAGCGCTCCGCAGGCGAAGATCACAAAGGCGCGCTCGCGGAAGGCGTCGAAGATTTCGCCGAAGGCGCGGGTGAGCGAGAAGGGCGGCGAGGTGGTCTCGGGCAGGCGCGCGACATAGCGGTGCTGGCCCAACGCCGAACCGATCACCGAGATTAGCATGACAACGGCCCCGACCATCCCGAACAGCGCATAGCCATCAGGCTCGAGCTGGGATTGCGGGGTCGGCAGGAACACCGTGAAGGCCAGCACCGACATAGCCAGCCCGCCCATCCAGCCCGACAAGTAGCGGTAGCGGAACAGCGTGGTGCGCTCGACATAATCGGCGGTGATCTCGGGCACCATGCTGATCGAGGGCACCTCGCAGGCCGACAGCAGCAGGCGCACGCCGACCGCCAGTGCAACGATCTCCCAGAAGCCCGGCACCCCGGTGAAAGGCGGGCTCCACAGCAGCGTCCAGGCCAGCGCCAGCGGCAGCGGTGCGATATAGAGCCACGGCAGGCGGCGGCCCCAGCGGGTATAGGTGCGGTCGCACAAGTGCCCGATCAGCGGATCGACCAGCGCGTCGATCACCAGCGCCGTCGCCAGCGCCGCGCCGACGATCCCGGCATCCACGCCCAGCACCAGATTGTAGAACGGCAGCAGGAAGAACGAGAAACCGCCGTCCTTCACCCCGAAGGCCACCGCGCCGAAGCCGTGCATCAGTTTGAGCCGCAAGGGGAGCGGCCCGGTGATCATGCTCATCCGGCCCGCACCTTGTCGCAGTGCATTCTGCCGATTCCGGCCACGTTGCTCTCTCCCATTTCGGTTTCGAACCTAGACCGATTGGCCCGCGCGTCAATTGCCGTCAGGCTGACGCTACGGCAACCGATGCAGGCATATTGGATGCTTGCAGGGCCATGCAAATTGCTCCTAACGTAAGCGTCAAGTGAGAGACGAGAGAGGAGAGTCGGTCATGGCCGATCTTGAGCAATTCCGCAGTGAAACCCGCAGCTGGCTTGAAGCCAACTGCCCGCCCGAAATGCGCGAGCCGGTGCGCGGTGAGGACGACATCTACTGGGGCGGCCGCCGCGCCACCTTCAAGAACGATGCGCAAAAGGCGTGGCTCGAGGCGTGCATCGCCAAGGGCTATACTGTGCCGATGTGGCCCAAGGCCTATGGCGGCGCGGGGCTCAGCCCGGCAGAAGCCAAGGTGCTGCGCGAGGAAATGGGCCGCATCAACGCCCGCCCGCCGCTCTCGTCCTTCGGCATCTGGATGCTCGGCCCGGCGCTGCTGCACTTCGGCACGGAAGGGCAGAAGCAGCGCTTTCTCAACGAGATCGCCCGCGGCGAAATCCGCTGGTGTCAGGGTTATTCGGAACCGGGCTCGGGCTCGGACCTCGTCAGCTTGCAGACCTTCGGCGAGGACAAGGGCGACCATTGGGTCGTCAACGGCCAGAAGATCTGGACCTCCTACGCCGACCACGCCGACTGGATCTTCTGCCTCGTCCGCACCGACAAGGCCGACAAGTATCAGGGCATCACCTTCATGCTGTTCGACATGGCGAGCGAAGGCGTGACCACCAAGCCGATCCTGCTGATCAGCGGCTCCTCGCCGTTCTGCGAGACCTTCTTCGACAATGTCTCGGTGCCCAAGTCCTATGGCGATGATTGCCCGGCGCAGGTCGGCACGATCAACCGCGGCTGGGACGTCGCCAAGTATCTCCTCGGCCACGAGCGCGAGATGATCTCGGGCGCGGACGGCGGCGAGCGTGCGGCGGCGATCGGCGCGATGATGAAGCGCCATGCGGCGAAGCTCGGCGATGATCTTGACCCGGTGCTGCGCGCGGAACTCGCCAATTTCGATGTCGACGCGCTGGCCTATGCCGCGATGGGCGAGAAGTTCCTCGACGAGATCAAGGTCGGCAAGGCGCACCCCGCGCAGCCGAACATGATGAAATACGCCGGCACCGAGCTCAACAAGCGCCGCCACGAGCTGATGATGGCGGTCGGCGGCTCGCGCAGTCTCGAATGGGAAAGCGAGGCGACCGAGAAGGGCAAGCCCGCCAAAAACTGGCTGCGCACCAAGGCCAACTCGATCGAGGGCGGCACGAGCGAGGTGATGCTCAACGTCATCGCCAAGCGCATCCTCGATTTGCCGGGGGCTTGATGGAAGCGTCGCCCCGGACTTGATCCGGGGCCGCTATCGCCCTTGGCGCCAAGATCACAGCGGTCCCGGGTCAAGCCCGGGATGACGGACAGAATTTCCGGGAGAGGGAAAACCAATGCCCCTGTATCACAATGAAGATCAGGCGATGCTCGCCGACACCGCGCGCGGGTTCATTGCCGAGGAAGGCAATATCGCCAAGCAGCTGCGCCACTGGCGCGACCGCAACTGCAAGGACGGCTTCGGCCATGCCCTGTGGAAGCAGATGGCCGAGATGGGCTTTACCGGCATGCTGGTCGAGGAAGCCGACGGCGGGCTCGGGATGGGCCATGTCGAAGCGGGGATCGTGCTCGAGGAAATCGGCCGCAATCTGACGCCTTCGCCGTTCCTGACGTCGTCGGTGCTGGCAGCGACGGCGCTCAAGCACGGGTCGGCGGACCTGAAGGGCCGCTACCTACCCGGCCTGATTGCGGGCGATTCCGTGTTTGCGGTGGCGATTGACGAGACCGCCAAGCACCGACCCTCGCGCATCACCACCCGCGCCGAAAAGTCGGGCAACGGGTTCAAGCTGTCGGGCGCCAAGAGCTTCGTCATCCACGGCAGCAGCGCCGACATGATCGTGGTCGCCGCGCGCACGGCGGGGGGCGACGATGATGCGGACGGCATCACGCTCTTCGCAGTGCCCAAGGACGCGGCGGGCATGAGCCATGATGCCGTGCGGCTGGTCGATAGCTCGATGGCCACCCACACCAAGTTTGACGGCGTCGAGCTCGACGGCGACGCTGTGATCGGCGAGATCGACGGCGGGCGCGCCGTGCTCGATGCCATGCTGGTCGCGGGCCGCGTCGGCGCTGCCGCCGAGGGCGTGGGCGTCGCGCGCGGGGCGATGGACATGACGGTCGATTACCTCAAGCAGCGCAAGCAGTTCGGCAAGCTGATCGGCGAATTCCAGGCGCTCCAGCACCGCGCCAGCCACCTCTATTCCGAGGTCGAGATCGCCCGCGCGGTGACCATCAAGGCGCAGCAATTGCTCGACGGCGGATCGGCCCACGCCGACCTGATGGCGAGCGTCGCCAAGGCCAAGGTCGCCAAGACCGCGCGCCTCGCGGTGCAGGAAGGCGTGCAGATGCACGGCGGCATCGGCATGACCGACGAATACGACATCGGCCTCTACATGAAGCGCGACCGCGCGCTGGCCGAATTCCTCGGCGACGCCAACTTCCACACGGGCCGCGTGGCGGAACTGAGCGGGTACTAGGCCGATGTCGTCTCCCCGGGCTTGACCCGGGGCCCCGCTTCTTTCTCGCGGCGGGCAAAAAAGTGAGCGGGATCCCGGGTCAAGCCCGGGAAGACGGAGAGATTTCAAATGGACCTAAAATCACTATTCAGCCTCGAAGGCCGCATCGCCCTCGTCACCGGGGGCAGCCGCGGGATCGGCAAGATGTTCGTCGAGGGGCTCCTCGCGGCAGGCTGCGCGCGGGTCTATATCTCGGCGCGCAAGGTCGAGCAGATGCAGGCGACCATCGATGAATTCGGCGCGGATCGCGTCATCGGCATCCCCGCCGACCTCTCGCAGATGGACGGCATGGTGAGCCTCGCCAATGAAATGAAGGCGCGCGAGAGCCATCTCGACATCCTCATCAACAATGCTGGCGCGGCGTGGGGCCAGCCCTATCTCGAATTCTCCGAGGCCGGCTGGCACCGGACGATGGATTTGAACGTCAAGACGCCGTTCTTCCTCACCCAGAAGCTCCACGACCTGCTGGTCGCAGGCGGCAAGCAGGGGCACCCGGCCAAGGTGATCCACGTCTCCTCGATCGATGGCCAGCGGATCAACCCGTGGGAGACCTATGCCTATCAGGCGTCGAAGGCGGCGGTGATCCAGCTCACCCGGCGCATGGCCGCGCGGCTGATCCAGGACAATATCGTTGTCTCCTCGATCGCGCCGGGCGCTTTCCCCTCCGAGATGAACAAGGCCGCCAAGGATGCGCCCGACGCATCGGCGAGCGGCATCCCCGCCAAGCGCATCGGCACCGCCGAAGACATGGCGGCGGCCGCGATCTACCTGTGCAGCCGCGCGGGCGATTATGTGGTGGGCGACACGCTCACGGTCGACGGCGGCGTGGTCAACGCGCTGCTCCCCAATCACTTCGCCGATCCGAGCGGCGGCGGGCACTGATTGGCGCCGCGATCGCTAGACAAAAGGGCCGCCGGATCGCTCCGGCGGCCCTTTTCGTGCGCCGCTTCGGCGATTGCGGCCCTGTCCGGTTCGGCATAGACTGACGCCTCGTCACAGTTGCGAGGGCCGCAAAAATGCTCCGATTCCCCAAGACTTTGATCGGGGCCTGCGGGCTGGCGCTGATGCTGCCGGGGGCGGTGTTCGCACAGCAACCGGCCGAGCCCCCACTGGCACCCGCGCCCCCTCCGTCCCCCGAAGCGCCGCCAGCCGGAAAGGACGAGGAGTTCCTGCTCGACGAGGCTCCTGCCGCGCCTGCCGAAGTCTCGCCCGAAATCACCACCATCCTCGAGCAGATGGACCAGGTGATCAAGGCGATCGATGCCAAGGCGGAGCGCAGCGGCAACAGCTGGCAGTTCACGCTGCAGGAGCGGGTGAAGGTGGTCGTCACTGATACCACCGCCGGGCGGATGCGGATCATCACCCCGATCGCGCTAGTCGCCGAACTGACCGAGGGCGGCATGCAGCGCCTGATGCAGGCCAATTTCGATACCGCTCTCGACGCGCGCTATGCGGTGGCGCAGGGCCTTGTGTGGGGTGCGTTCATCCATCCGCTCGACTCGCTCACCACCCGCGATTTTGCTGCAGGGATTCTCCAGACCCATGCCATCGGCGAGACCTTCGGCACCACCTATTCGAGCGGTGCGATCAGCTATGGCGGGGGTGACAGCAGTGCGATCTACGAAGAGCAGCTAAAGGAGCTGCTGGAAGAGATCGAACGCAACTCTTCGACCTGATCGCCGATCTCCGGCGCTCGCCCAAAAAAGAGGCCCACATCCCCTCTCACAAGGAATGTGGGCCTAAGAGGCAGGGGAGAATTGCTCCCCCGCCCGGGTCGCACCTTCCCTATCGCGCATAGCCTCAGCGCCGTCTGTGATGGCCATCACGGCTTTGCGCGGCGGCGCGATTTATTCTGACCCCCGTCAGCCGTTGCCGGGGGTCTTCAGCGCCCCTATCCACGGCGATCACAGGGGGCTCTCATAATGATGGATAAGCTCGACGATCTCATCGCCCGGCTCGCGCCCGACTCGCTGCTGCGTGCGCTCGCGCCCGAACAGCTTGAACAGCTGCTGCGCGAGGCCACCCGCCGCGACCTGCGCCCCGGCGAGCCGATCATCTCGCAGGGCGACGAGCACGGCGATTTTGCGGTGGTGGTGCTGACCGGCGGGCTCAAGATCACCATGGTCAGCGCCAGCGGGCACGAGATCATCCTGAACTATTGCGGCCCCGGAGAGCTGGTCGGCGAGATCGCGATGCTCGATTCCGGCCCGCGCACCGCGACCGTGATCGCGGCGGTGCCGTCAGCGGTGCTGCTGCTGCCCTCGCACACCTTCCTTGCCGCGGCGACCGCCAACCCGGTCTCGGCCTCAGGCGTGATGCGTGAATTGGCGCGGCGGGTGCGCCAGCTCAATCTGGTGATCGAGAGCGACCGCACCTTCTCGATGGCCCCGCGCCTCGCCCGCGCGCTGGTGCGGCTGATCGATCCGGCGCGCGATGACGGGCGGCTGCGCTTCGATCCCAACCAGAGCGATCTTGGAGCCTTTGCCGGCCTCGCGCGCGAGAATGTCAGCCGGCTGCTGTCGGACTGGGAAGCGCAAGGCGTGATTGCCCGCGAGGGCCGTGCGTTGACGGTGCGCGATATGGGCTACCTCCAGACCCTCGCCGAGTTCGGCGACGATGCCTGAGGGGCACCGGGCTTAAAACCTTAACCCATCAGCCCGCGCACGAAGGGAATGAGCCCGGTCTGGCGCATGCGCTTCATGCGCTCGGCCTCGAGGATCGCGCGGACCTTCTCGAAACACACGTCGATATCGTCGTTGATGATGACGTAGTCGTAGCCGTCCCAGTGGCTGATCTCTGCCCGCGCGCGTTCCATGCGGGCGGCGATGACCTCGGCGCTGTCGGTGGCGCGGCCCTTGAGGCGGCGGTGGAGCTCGTCGATCGAGGGCGGCAGGATGAACACCCGGACCACGTCCTGCTGGTCCTTCTGGTAGAGCTGCTGGGTGCCCTGCCAGTCGATATCGAACAGGAAGTCCTGCCCTTCTTTCAGTCCGGCGCGGATCTTGCCCTTGGGCGTGCCGTAGCGATGGCCGAAGACCTCGGCCCATTCGTAGAAATCATCCTCCTCGATCATCGCCTCGAACTGTTCGGGCGAGACGAAGTGGTAATGCACCCCGTCGACCTCGTTCGGGCGCGGCGGGCGGGTGGTGGCGCTGACCGAGAGCCTGATCTCGGCGTCCTTGGCCAGCAGCATCCGCGACAGCGTGGTCTTCCCCGCGCCCGAGGGCGAGGAGAGGATGAACATCAGGCCCCGGCGGTGAAGCTGGTCTGCGGCATTGTGTGAGGATTCGCCCATGGGCTCCGTTGCACCATTGCGACGCGGGAAATCAAGCGTGGATCAGGATTCGCCGGTAGTCGGGGGTGCAGGGGGCGGCGCGGCCTTGGCCGCACGCCGCTTCTTGTCGAGCCGGCGCCCGCGGTCGTAGAACACCTTGGCAGCCAATCCCCCCGCGATCACCGCCAGACCCAGCGGCGAGCGGCGCGCGAGGCGGCTTGCTCCGTAAAGCGCGAGGCTCGACGCCAGCCCGCGGTTGCCAACCAGCTTGTCGGCCTTGTCCTGCCCGTGGCTCTTGACGATCAGGCCCTTCTCGAGCCGGTCACGCAGCAGGCCCCCGGCCGCGCGCAGCACGATGTCGGCGATGACGAGATTGGTGCCGACCGAAGGGCTGGGGAGCGGCAGGCCTGCGGGGCCGGTGGGCTTGGCAGTTGCCGGAGCCTCGGCTGCAGGCGCGGCGGGTGTCCCGCGTTTGGCTTTTCCTGTCCGTCTGGCCGCTGCCATCAGGACGAGCCTACTTCTTGCGGCCGAAATCGATCGAGACGACGTTGGAGCCGTCCGGATCGGTGTCCGGTCCGTCATTCTCGGCATCCTCGTGCGCTTCGGGCTCGAGCTCGTCGACCGCGGCCTGGAATTGCAGGCCGAAATCGACCGCCGGATCGACGAAGGCGGTGATCGCGGCAAACGGGATCGTCAGCTTGGCGGGCACCTGATTGAAGGTGAGGCTGACCGAGAAGAGCTGCGGAAGCACCTCGAGATCCCAGAACTTGTTCTGGAGCACGATCGTCATCTCGTCCGGAAAACGCTCGCGCAGGTGCGGCGGGATCGAGACGCCGGGGGCGGCGGTCTTGAAGGTGATGTAGAAATGATGCGCGCCCGGCAGCATGCCGCCGCCGCTGACAATCGAGCCCAGCACCCGGCCGACAACCGCGCGCAGAGCTTCCTGCACGATCTCGTCGTAGGGGATCAGGCTGTCGGGCGTGTCGGCGTTCATGGCAAGGCGGATTCGTGGCCGCACAGGCGGACTTGGTCAAGGGTATTTGATGTGTCACGCCGGATTGACAGTGGACACTCCCGGTGCGGTGCCAGTGCTGGGCCGGTGCCGGTGATGCTTGTCATGCGGGCGAAGCGGACTATAGCGCCGACATGGCCAGCACTCCTCCCCGCACCGGCGCGGCAGACCGCAACACCACCGAGACGAAGATCGCCATTGCCGTCAATCTCGACGGGACCGGCGCCTATGACGTTTCGACTGGCATCGGCTTTCTTGATCACATGGTGGAGCAGTTCAGCCGCCACTCGCTGATCGACGTGACGATGAAGGTCGAGGGCGACCTCCACGTCGACCAGCACCACACCACCGAGGATTCGGCGATCGCGCTGGGTCAGGCGATTTCTCAGGCGCTGGGCGAAAAGGCCGGGATCGGGCGTTACGGCGCGGCCTATTCGCCGATGGACGAGACCCTTTCGCGGGTTGCCTTGGACATCTCCGGGCGGCCGTATCTGGTGTGGAAGGCCAAGTTCACCCAGGAACGCCTCGGCGAATGGGACACCGAGCTGATCGAGCACTGGTTCCACTCGGTCGCCCAAGCGGCGGGCATCACGCTCCACATGGAGCTGCTCTACGGCACCAACAACCATCACATCTGCGAGAGCCTCTACAAGGGTTTCGCCCGCGCCATGCGGCAGGCCGTCGAGCGCGACCCGAGGAAGGGCGGGGCGATCCCCTCGACGAAAGGCCAGTTGCGTGGCTGAACAGAGCAATTCGGTTGCGAAGCAGCCGCAAGCCCGAACGGGCGCCCGCAGCGGGCGCAGCTGTGCTGCGCGCATAGCGAGGACCGCACCCGCGGAGGCGGGTGCGGAAAACCAAGATGCCTGAGGTTATCGCGCTGATTGATTACGGCGTGGGCAATCTGCATTCGGTTCACAATGCGCTCAAGGCGGCGGGGGCTTCGGTCACCGTCACCGCCGACCCTTACGTGGTGCGCGCGGCTGACCGCATCGTGCTCCCCGGCGTCGGCGCCTTCCGCGCCTGCGCCGATGGGCTGCGCGCGCTGCCCGGCATGGTCGAGGCGATGACCGAGCGTGTGCATGTCGGCGGCGCACCCTTCCTCGGCATCTGCGTGGGGATGCAATTGCTGGCGGATCGCGGCCTCGAGTTCGGCGCGCATTCCGGCCTCGGCTGGATCCCGGGCGAGGTGCGGCTGATCGCGCCCACCGACGCGAGCATCAAGGTCCCGCACATGGGCTGGAACGATGTCGCCATGCTGCCCCACGCCAAGGACCACCCGGTGATCGAGGAGGGCGAGGCCTATTTTCTCCACTCCTACCACTTCGCCGCGTCCGATCCGCACGATGTCGCCGCGATGACTGACCATGGCGAGGGGCTGGTGGCGGCGGTGGCGCGCGACAACATCCTCGGCGTGCAGTTTCACCCGGAGAAGAGCCAGGCTTACGGCCTCGCCACGCTCCGGCGCTTTCTGGAGTGGTTCCCGTGATCATCTTCCCTGCCATCGATTTGAAGGGCGGCCAGGTCGTCCGCCTTGCCGAGGGCGACATGGACCGCGCAACCATCTACGGCGATGACCCCGCCGCACAGGCGCTGATCTTCGCCGAGGCCGGGGCCGAGCACCTCCACGTCGTCGATCTCGACGGCAGTTTTGCGGGCGAGAGCCGGAATCGCGCGGCGGTGGAGGCGATTGTCGCGGCCTTCCCCGGCTATGTGCAACTGGGCGGCGGCATCCGCGACGCGGCGGCTGTCGAGGGCTGGTTCAACCTCGGCGTCGCGCGGGTGGTGATGGGCTCGGCGGCCCTGAAAAACCCCGAATTCGTGCGAGAAATGGCGCGCGAGTGGGAAGGCGGCATCGTTGTCGCGGTCGACGCCAAGGACGGGATGGTCGCGACCGAGGGCTGGGCGGAGGTCTCCGACGTCCCCGTCACCGACCTCGCGCGACGCTTCGAGGACCCAGGCGTCGCCTCGCTGCTGTTCACCGACATCGGCCGCCACGGGCTGCACAAGGGCGTGAATATCGAGGCGACCGTGGACCTCGCCCGCCGGGTCGACATTCCGGTGATCGCCAGCGGCGGGGTGAAGGGGCTCGACGACATCCACATCCTCTCGCTCCACGCGCATGAGGGGATCGAGGGGGTGATCACCGGGCGGGCGCTCTATGAAGGACGGCTCGATCTGGCAGCGGCGATTGCGATGGGGGCACGGGTCGCATGAGCACCTGGGGCTCGGCCCTGCTGGCTGCGATCTTTGCAGCTCTCATGATCCGCGACCTGCGCGCGCGCGACGCGGGGCTGGTGTTCTTCACCATTCGCCGGCTGGAAACTCCAGTCACCTAT